>NZ_JZKH01000015.1 GCF_000961885.1 Streptomyces rubellomurinus | reverse complement strand
ACCTGGCAGCGAGCACCCCCCGACGTGCTGTATTGTTTTCCATGTCGCCGGGACAGCCCGGAGACAAGGTCGAGAAGCCCACAGTAGAGCCCCCCAGGCCCCGCTGCCGGGCACCGAGACCACGGGACGTGGCGCAGCTTGGTAGCGCACTTGACTGGGGGTCAAGGGGTCGCAGGTTCAAATCCTGTCGTCCCGACTTGCATTGCCGCAGGTCGTAGGCCGTTTCCACCGCTTGGTGGAGGCGGCCTTCTGGCGTTTTGTCAGCTGGTGGTCGCATGGTGGTCGCGCTGGTCACAGCGGGATGGGGGTGTGAGCTGCGTGTTCGCGGCGGTTCCTGCGTCGGCGGCCGGTGAGGTGGTCACGGAACTGGTTGATCAGGTTCCTTGGCCTCTCTGCGCGTTGGGTGGTGTGGAGGGTGAGTTCGGCGCTGTCGAGGAGGCGGGCGATGGCGTCGACGGCTTCGCGGGCTGCCTGGCGGGTGAGGTGGCTGTAGATGTTCGCGGTGGTTGACAGGGTGCGGTGGCGCAGGGTCTTGGAGACGATCACGAACGGGACGCCGCCGTTGAGGGCGAGGGTGGTGGCGAGGTGGCGCAGGTCGTGGACGGCGATGCGGGGGACGCCGGCCTGGTCGCACAGTTTGTGGAAGCGGTTGAGCACGTAGTGGGGGTCGAGCGGGCGACCGTGGCGCTGGAAGACGTAACCGTGGGCGGGGATGGCGAGGCCGAGGAAGTAGCGGTCGGCCTGGTCTTCGAGGGCTCGGCGGGCGCGGCCGTTGATGGCGATCCAGGTGAGGCTGCTGGGGGTCTTGGGGGCGGTCAGGACGGTGTACTGGTTGTCGACCGACGAGAGCGTGTAGCGGACGAACAGGACGCCCTCGTCGAGGTGGACGTCATCCCAGTGCAGGCCCAGGGCTTCGCCCTTGCGCATGCCGGTGTTGATGATCAGCTCGACGAGGTGGGCGAACAGCGGGTCGTGCTCGTTCGTGTAGTCGAGGAAGCGGACCGCTTCGTCGGGGGTCCAGATCCGGCGCTCCGGCGTGGGCGGTCGGGGGATGATCGCAGGTTTGGCGGGGTTGTGGCCGAGGCGGTGGCGGACGACGGCCGCGCCGAGGGCGCTGGAGAGGGTGGCGAGGATGCGGTGCACGGTGACGCGGCCGCGGCCGGCTTTGAGCTGGGCGCGGGCGTAGTGGTCGATGTGTTCGTAGGCGAGGTCGTCGAGGAGGATGCGGCCGAGCGCGGGGATCAGGTCCTGGTGGACGTAGGCGCGGTAGCGGGCGAGCGTGGTGGGCCTGAGCCGTAGCTCCTGGGCGGCGAGCCAGGCGAGCAGGTAGTCGCCGAGGGTCTGGCGGGGGTCGGGGTTGTAGCCGTAGGCGTGGCCGTCGAGGAAACGCTTGAGGTCGTTGCGGGCGGCGTACTCGTTGGGGTAACCGCCGCGGCGCACGGTGTGGCGGCGCTGGTCGGGCCAGGGGACGTCGACGGCGTACGTCCAGGTGCCGTGGCCGGGATCGGCGGCGAGGTGGGGGCAGCGGGCGCCGAGCTGGCGGCGCTGGGCGTCGCGGCACCCGCAGCGCCGGTAGACGCGGCCACGGTCGTGGGTCGAGGTCGGCATGGTGATCGCCTCAAGGGCTCGTGCGGAGGGGTTTCCCATAGTCTCGCTCCGGACCGCCCCTTGCGCCGCGCCAAGGGATCGTCGCAGGGCAAGCGACAATTCCAGCACTGGTGAGCGCGTGGTGGTCGCGGCCGAGCCGTCTTCTGACCGGCAATCGAGGCCGCCACCGGCCGTGGGGCGGTTCCGGCTGCCGGCATGGCGGGCCCATCGTGGCGGCCCGCTCCTGCTACTCGTCGCGGAGAGTAAACAGAAGCAGGAGCGAGCCCACGAATGCCACCGCGGGTCCGAAGACACCGCAGGGTGATCGACTAGGTCAGATCCGGAGCCGCAGGGCGCGTACGAGCCGGGTCAGATGAGCCGGTCGCGGTGTGCGGCGGTTTCGCGGACAAGCTGGGCGAAGCGCTCACGGCTGCGCCGCTGGTGTTGCTCGGCCTGCTCGTCGTCCCAGTCCTCCACGTCACCGTCGAGGTCGTCCTCGTTGTTGAGCTCTTCGTGAGAAGCCAGCAGCCGTGAATGCCGGTGAGGAGGTCTTCGAGGAGGTCGCGGGCTGGCCGCTTGGGGTCCAAGGGGGTGAGCCTCAGTGCGACGTCGGCGAGGTCGGGCTCGTCGTCGCCGGTGCACTCGGCGACGGTCTCCTCCAGGTCGTCGAGCTGTTCGCGGAAGGCTGCGGGGTTGGGCAGGAGGCCGTTGGTGATGTGCATGGCGTGGCGCACGAGGCCGGTGACGGGCTCGTCTGGGCTGGCGCCTTCGTCGATGAGGCCGAGGACGAGGGTGGGGGTCTCGTGGGGGAGGGCTTCGATGTTGTCGGCCTCCTGGACGACGTGGAGGGTCGGCGGCCGTGGCGTGCCGACGGCGTCAAGTTGAGCGGCGAGGGCGGGCTGCTGCAGCAGCTGACCAAGCGGGTCCTGGAGGGCGCGATCACGGACCACCTTGGCTATGAGAAGCATGGCCCCGCCAGGGCGGGGTCCGGGAACTTCCGCAACAGCACTCGGTCCAAGACCGTGGTCACCGATGTTGGCCACGGATCGCGGTCATGACGGGTCGTGAACGCTGGCGTGTCACCGGCCTGCCCGGCCGTCACGACGAGATCCAGCGGGCGGGCCCGGGTGTCACCGGCCAGTTGTACTTTGGTGCTGAGGCCGCCGCGCGAGCGTCCGATGGCATGGTCGGCGGGTTCACTCTGGCCGCCGTCTCCCTTTGCGGGCGCCGGCGGCATGCTGATGGGCTCGGCACACGGTGGAATAGCACCGAAGCGGTCCAGCCGTTGTCGTCGTCGGCGTCCGCCGAGGCCAGCACGCCTGCAAAGATCCGCTGCCAAGTATCGTCGACAGCCCAGCGCAACAGCCGCTTGCGCGCAGGTTGGAAGGGTCCCAACTCCGCGAGCAGGCCACGCCAGGGTAGGCAGGAGCGATACTTTCATACGATGGCCTCGAGCGTTCGCCAGTCGTCGGCCCATCGCTGCCCACGGACCGGATCGGCCGGCATCAACGGCTCGATCCGGTCCCAAGTCATTGGTATTGAGACTAGGTGCAAATTTCTATTGGCAACTTCTTCAGCGCGTGAGACCTGAAAGAAGCGCGCCATTCAAGTTCATCTACGGGAATGGCGAGGGTGATTTGCGAGAAGTTTCTCAGTAGCGTTTCGAGGGCCGCTCGGATCTCCATCCGAGCGAGTGGCGCCCCGAGGCAGTAATGCATTCCATGCCCGAACGCTAGATGCTGCTTGAACTCTCGGAGAAGATCAAACGAATCTGGCTCTGGATAGCAGGCAGGGTCGCGGTTGGCTGACGCAAGGCCAAGCATCACTGTATCGCCGGCGGGCACGTGGACTCCGCTTATTGTGATGTCCCTGATGGGAAACCGGCGGACCGCCATTTGGTTGGGGTGGGAATATCGCAATATTTCTTCGACCGCGTTGTCGATGAGTTTGGCGTCTTCTCGAAGTTTGACGAACTGCTCTGGGTGACAGAGGAGCGCCAAGAGGCCGTTGCTAATGACATGCTGGGTGCTCTCCACGCCTGCGAAAAGGATTAGGAAAGCGAGGGAGGCAAGTTCGTCCTCGCTCAGCCTGTCGCTCTCGTCGCGAGCCGTTATCATCGCCGAGAGCAGGTCGTCCCGCGGAGTGGCGCGCCGGGCATCGATTAGGTTGATGAGGAAATGATGAATATGATCGACGGACTCTGTGACCTGGCCTGGGTGCTCGGGGTCAAACATTGAGTCCACCCAGTTGGAGAAAGGGCGCCGTCCGTCCTCGGGGACGCCCAGCAGATCACCGATGACGGTCAATGGCAGCGGCTTGGCGAAGTGCTCGATGAAGTCAACTACCCCTTTTCCGGCCAGACCCTCAGCGAGTTGGTCGGCGGTGTTATGTACCCGAACGCGGAGGCCTTCGACGTGGCGAGGAGTGAAGGCTTTGGAGACTAGGCGGCGCACGCGCAGATGGTCAGCAGGGTCAATGTTGAGGAGATTGGCGTCGAGCGTCGGAGGCAGGGCGAATCCTTTGTATCCGCGCCGAGCGTGAGCTTTGTTTACTGACAGCCGTGGGTCGCTTAGCCCTGTACGGACGTCCTTCTCGCTCGTCACCAGCCATATAGACGAACCATCCGGAGTCGTAACACGCTGAACTGGACAGTCGGCGCGGAGCCTGTCATAGACTGGGTAGGGGTTTTTGAAAAACTCTCCATCGAATGGCATCGGAAAGTTTTCGGCGGGGCCTAGCGCATTCATTCCATGTCCTTGGATATGTTTTGTCCGGCGGTATCCTCGAGGGCTGCAGCGACGATGGGGGACTTGCTGAACGCGCGCGCAAGCTTACGTTGGAAGACCAGTTCGGCAGCGAGGTCACCGGGCTGGGCGACCTGCGGGTCGCTCTCGTATTTGGCCGGTTGCCGTCGCTCGGTCTTTGCTCGAATTGCCGCCTTGAGCTGGGCCGCCTCGACTATGGCGGCGACGTCGTCGTCAGTCAGGCCGGCGCCTCTTGCTCGTCGGCTCGCAGCTTGAGTAACGGAGGGGTCCATCCAGGTGCGCAGGGCCCACTGGGCATCCCGGATCTCCACTACCGTGCGGTAGAGGCGGGTGCGAAGATCGGCTCGTGAGTCCAGTGGTATGACTGGCTCGGGTACCAGGGCTGTGAGCTGGCGGTGTACACGGGAGAGCTCCCGCGCGGTGTGGTGGTCCCTGAGCCAGTCGTGTAGGACAGTGAGGTGGCGGCCCCAGTCGGGCAGTGTCCACCCCGCGATTTTCGTGATGGTCGCGATGGTGACTGCGATCTGGGCGACCGGTTCCCAGGCGTCCCCGCTGACGCTGAACTGTCCGGCGATGATGTCGGCAACGCGGCATCCACTGTAGATCAGGGCGAATGGCAGGGTCGCTGCAATCAGGAAGAGGCCCCGACGCAGCCACGGCGTCGAGGCAATTGCGGTATACCGCCAGCTCAGCACGCCGACATCGATTTGATTGGCGGTGTATGCCAGCAGATAGACGATGAGGTATGCGGGGTAATATTGGGCTTTGGACAGGGCGAAGTCGTTGGGTGATTCCCGCTCGGCAGTGGCTGCTGAGAAGAGTGCCACCATTGCGACGAGACTAAGGACCAGGCAGGTGAGGCGCGGAACTGCTTTGCTCCAAGCAACACGTCGTTCGTAGGTAAGGTGCAATAGGACGATCTGCTGGCATGCCGACATCAGTACTACACAGCTTTGCGTGAAGAGTCCTGAAAAGTTGACAATTCCCACCGTGCGACTCATCGCCACCCATATGAATGGAGTGGACACAACATAAGTAATGCACAAGAGAAAAAGGTTTCCAATAAGGGCAATCTGCGTTATGGAGTGATCAGTTCGCAGAACGCGAACTTTGTAGATGAGCGCGAGTAGCGCAACAATGGCGCAGATTGGGTATAGAAAGCTATTCATGTATCCCTCGGTGGTTCGGGGACTCCAGGGCAGCGAGTCGCGAGGAAAGCCCTTGTGCCTCCGGCGGCACGTTCCAGGTCTGCCGAACTGTCCAGGTGCCGATCTGGCGACCAATCAGCGAACCGACGAGCTCGGCTTCGACTTCGACCTCTGAGTGCTCGTGCTGGCGGCCAAGAACCCTGCGCACCATCTCGGGGTCGAGCGACGGCAGGAGGAGTCGGGAGGAATCCGGCGTCATCACTGGGGCCGCTTCATGGCCACAGACAAGGTGGCCTATCTCGTGGAGGATCACCTGATGCTGGTGCACAGGGGCGAGACGCTGCTCGAAGACCACGTAGTCCAGATCGTCAGCGGAAATCCACAGCCCATCAGGACTGCCGACAGGCAGTTCGAGTGGAACCAGCAGGATCGATCGATTCTGCAAGCGGCCGATGTGGCGGCATAATTGAGGAATCGTCAACTTCTCTGCCGCCGGTATCTCCAGCGCGCGGACTCGCTCCTCGCACCGCGCTTGTAGGCTTGTGGAAAGCCTGTTACTGCCGTCTTTGAGCCGCCATAGCATCACAATCACTCTGATTCGTCCGGGTGGTGCTGATGCTCTTCAGAGGGCGACGCTATGCCACGCAAGGATTCGTGGGCCTGCCCCGCCGACTCGATGATTCCTCTGAGTAGGGCGGCCACCTGGTCCACGGGAAGGTGCGTTGGGTGTGCCGTTCTCAGGGCTACGCTTCGGACATTCCGTTCGCGCAGCTCTTTGATCATGTCCAGCTCGGTGTTGACCTCGCGGAACACCTGCTCATCGAGGAAGTATGCCCATCGCTCAATGCCGAGGCTGTGTGCCACCTTGACGAGGGTCTCTACGGTCAGATTCGTCCCGTCGGAAGACTCGGCCGATACCAGGGTTCTCTTCGAGACGCCGGCGCGTTCAGCTAACTCGCCCAGGGTGAACGGTCCTTCGGGGTGTTCGTGCCGGACGTACCGCAGGCGTGTCGCAATGGCGGTCTTGGCTAGGCGGAGTTGCTCCTTGAGGGGGCGGCTCGCCGGGCTGTTCGACGTTGTGTGCTGGGTCACAGCTCCTCCCGTCTTGCTTGGCAACATATTGCACTCGATCGGCAACATATTGCAACCACGTACCCTCGGGACCTATGGTCCTCTCGAGGGCCAGCCGCGTCGAGCGGCACCTACATGCGCATCTCCTTGGTGGCAGTGACGCCTTGGGCCCTCACGCGGTACTTCTGCCCGTGAGTACTCCGCACCTGGGCTGCCCGCCTCCTCGGGCAACCTGAGCAACCCGCCAGCTCACCCACAGCCGGAGGACGCACCCTATGACAGGCAACAGTCGTACGGCCGGGCACTTACGCTTCCGCGTGCTCGGTCCCGTCGGAGCTCTTGTCGGCGAAGAAGAACTGGAGTTCCAGTCCCCCCGGCAGCAGGCCGTCCTGGCGGCCCTCCTTCTTCATGCCCCCAACGTTGTCAGCGTCGACTACCTCATCGAGGCGATCTGGGACGACGCCCCGTCGACAGCGCGCAAACAGGTCCAGGCATGCATCTCCATGCTTCGGCGCGCTTTCGCTCGGCTTGGCCACAACGCCCTGATAGAGACCCGCGCTACTGGCTACTCACTGAAGATCGCGGACCGTTCCCTCGACTTCGAGACTTTCAAATCGCTGCGGGATAGCGCTCACAGCGCTCGGAAGCGCAAGCGACACGACGATGCGGTAGCGGCATACCTGGAGGCGTTTCAGGTCTGGCAG
This sequence comes from Streptomyces rubellomurinus, assembly GCF_000961885.1. GTDB lineage: Bacteria > Actinomycetota > Actinomycetes > Streptomycetales > Streptomycetaceae > Kitasatospora > Kitasatospora rubellomurina. The sequence goes on along the minus strand of NZ_JZKH01000015.1, from coordinate 103,741 downwards.
GGACCTGCGCTGTATGGCCTGACCAGCAGGTACATGCAGGCGCGGGCGACCTGGCTGAACGAGCAGCGCTGGTGCGCCTACGAGGAATACCTCGAGCTACAGCTGGTCACGGGGCGTCACCGCGAAATCATCGGCGAGTTGGAAATGGCACTCGTCGACCATCCGACCCGTGAGAAGCTGTGCGGCTATTTGATGCTGGCGTTGTATCAGTCGGGACGTCGCGCTGACGCCTTGGAGACCTACCAGACCTCACGACGGATTCTCGTCGATACGCTAGGAATCGAGCCGGCACCCGACTTGCAGCGTGTTCATGCTGCAATCCTTGCGGATGAGCCTGGCGTTGCAGTAACGATCGCACTACCCCCCAACATGTTAGGCCTGTCCTTTGAACCTATCGAAGGAGAGCGGGGTACTGGACATCCGCACCGGCACGGGTGACGACTGCCAGCGAGGGGCGAATCGTGGGCCTGGAACAACTTCCCGCTGACCACGCGCGGCCGCAGATTCTCCCTACGCAGCGGGCGGCGGACGCCGGGTACCTCACCCTTGATCACACCCGATCAATGAGCAGGCAACCCATCAGTTCTGGCTCAATATTGATCTCTGTCGGTGTGCTGGTGAGGTCGCCCGGAAATCGTTTGGTTGGCTGCGGTTTGCTGTCCGGGGCAGGGGGATAGCTGAACGGCTGGTGCCGGATGGATGGGAGACTTTCCCAGGCGTGGCCGCCGGACCCGCCGGTACGCGCTCAGGGCGGGGCTGCAGGCGGTGCGATGACTGCGGTGCCCGCGACGACTAACTCGTCGCCACTGCATCTGACGGCAGTTGCCGCCGGTCTTCGGGGCTTCCTGGCAGACGGTGCACCGATGCTCTACGGACTGGTCCTCCGCTCGGGTGTGAGTCAAATTGAAAGCGTGGTTCTGGGTCGGCGCGGCGCCAACGGCGAGCTGGACTAGTAGATTGTCGCGGCTTAGTTTTGCTGTGTGGTTGGGTAGAGGTGGCGTAGTTTCACGCGTGCGTCGTCGGTAGTGAAGTGCCAGTCGACTTGGCGCTGGTTGCTGTTGGTGTGCTGCTGCCAGGCGGCGAGTTCGGTGTTGAGGACGTCGAGGTCGTCGATGCGGCGGTCCAGGCACTGGCGGGTGAGCGCGGAGAGCTCGATCTCGGCGATGTTGAGCCAGGACCCGTGCTTGGGTGTGTGGTGGATCTCCAGGCGCTGGGCCAGCGCGAAGGCCTTCTGCGGGTCGAACGCCTCGTAGAGCGAGGCGGTGGAGTGGGTGTTGAGGTTGTCCATCACCAGCACGACGGTGGCGGCGTCGGGGTAGTCCACGGTCAGCAGGTGCTCGACCTGGTGCGCCCAGTCGACCCTGGTCCGGCGGGGCTGGGCGTCCACGCGCCGCCATCCGCGCAGCGGCTCGACCCAGCAGAAGATCGAGCAGGTCCCCGAGCGGACGTACTCGTTGTCCTCGCGCCGGTCACGGCCCGGCCGCGCGGGAAGCGGTTCGCGGACGTGGCCGAGCAACTGGTACGGCTTCTCGTCCATGCACACCACCGGGCGCGCCGGGTCGAGGGGTCGGCGGTAGGCGGCCAGGACGTCCTCCATCGCCGCGGCGAAGGCCGCGTTCGCGGCCGGCGGGATGGTCCAGCACTTCTTCACGTGAGGGCGCAGTTTCGTTTTTTTAAGACCCGGCCGATCGTGGAGTGGTCCAGATCCGGGATGTCCTCGACCAGCGCGACGTGCTTCTCCAGCAGGCGCAGCGACCAGCGGGCGTGTCCCTTGGGCGGCGTCGAGCAGGCCAGCGCGATCAGCCGCGCCTCGACCTCGCCGGTCACCGCGGAGGGCACCGGCGGGAACGCGCGTTCCTTCCGGCCGATCGTGGCCCAGACATCGCCGCCGGTCTCCGTGTACCGCTTGGAGATCAGGCGGACCGACTCGCACGAGACACCGAGCCGGTCCGCGATCACCGCCCGCGGAGCGACCTCGCCGCCCGCGGTGTCCAACGCGAGCAGCACCCGCGCCCGCCTGATCATCGACGCGCTGCGGACCCCCGTCGTCGTCACGCGCACCAACGCCTGACGATCTTCGACACTCAACGCAACCGGATACTTCTTCTGCGAGGACACCGCACCCCTGCCCGGTCGAACGGAAGCGGCATGGGAGCCCGCCCGACCCCAACTCCACCAACCTGAACAATACTTAGCCGCGACAATCTACTAGTCACGTTGCGCCATCGACTTGCTTACTCCGGTGGTGCTGGCGGATGCGGGAATGCATGCAGATGCACGCGGAAGGGCTGAGTCCCGTCCGTCTCTTTCGCGACGGTACGGTACTCCGTGATCACTGAGTGAAGCCGTTCGACCAGCTCTCGTGCCTGCCGTGCCGTGAGGTGCATCGTGAAGTCGCTGAGCTCGGACGCCTCACGCCACGCCGCGGGCCACTCTTGGAACGAGCCGAGAAAGCTTGCCTGTTCCAGGGCGTGGTAAGCGGCGACCTCCTGCTGGTACAGGTGGAATGCGCCGCGCACCTGCGGGTCCGCGTGGTCCAGCATCCCGCTGGTGTCATCCACCAGGGTGCTGTCATACGCGGACCGCCACCATCGTTCGCGACCCGTGCCCCGATCGGGGTCGTCCTCGACGAAACCGAACGCAGCGAGCTGGCGCAGATGGTAGCTCGTGGCCCCGCTTGACTCCCCCAGCCGCCCTGCGAGTTGGGAGGCAGTCGCCGGACCGTGTTCGCGCAGCGAGCTCAGCAGTCGCATGCGTAGCGGGTGCGCGATGCCCAGCAGGGACTGCGCGTCGAGCCGTTGGACCCGATGGTCATGACGGGACATGCGGCGACATTACAAGCACACCGGCCCCGGCGCCAAGCGTGGGACTTGGGACGGCGACCTGCTGCCGGGGTGGCTTCGATCCGGGGTCGGCCCCTCGGAGGGCCGCTTGGCGCGGACGCTGAGGCACTGGCACGAGGTGATGCAAAGACCCTATGCAAAGGAGTTTTGCTAGATGTATCGTCGTGCGGCGAACTTGATTGCTGGGTAGGTCAGTTGACTGGCTGTCGGGTGTGGGGTGACTCGGTACCCCGATTGCGCGCCCCAGCACGTCACCGACGGCCAGCTCCGATCCGGGACACCTAGGAGATACCAAATTGCGGAACGTCACTGGACCAGCCCACCGTGATCCCAACGTCCTTCGCTGGCTACTCGCGTACGCCCTCTCCTGCGTCGCCAACAGTGCGTACTTCCTGGCACTCGGCTGGACTGCCAAGGAAATCGCCGGCCCTGCCCAGGTCGGATGGGTGGTGGCCGCCGGCGCGGCGCCACGGGTCCTGCTCATGTTGGTGGGCGGGGCGAGCGCAGACCGCTTCGGGCCCCGGCTCGTGGTCATCGTCAGCGACACCGTCCGCTGCGTAATGATCCTGACCTTCGCGGCAGGGCTGGTCCTCACTTCGCCGACGCTGTGGCTGTTGCTGGCCGTCGCGATCCTGTATGGGGTCGTAGACGCGTTCTTCATGCCGTCGGTGGGCGCGCTCCCCGCCCTGATCACCGGCCCCGACCAGTTGGTCCGCCTCCAGGGCATGCGCGGCGTCACCCTGCGGCTGGGCACCGTCACGGGTCCCCCCCTCGCCGGTCTGGCGATGGGTCTCGGTGGATCCGCGGCGGTCTTCGGCGCGGTGGGGGTGCTGCTGGCCCTCTCCCTCCTCCTGTTGGTGTTCGTCCGCACCCTGCCTGTCCGCGGTGGCGACGAGGAGGGCGGGTATTCGCGTGGCGAGCTGTGGCGGGACCTCATGGAAGGCTTCGCCTACGCCCGCTCCCGGCGTCTCGTCGGTGCGGTGCTGGTGTCGATCGCACTGGTGGAGATCGCCACCGTAGGTCCCCTCAACGTCGGCTTCCTCTTGCTGGCCGATGACCGGCGCTGGGGAGTCTCCGGCGCCGGCTGGATCATTGGGGGCTTCGGGGCGGGGGCGGGCGCGAGTGGCCTGCTGCTCACCTGGTGGGCGAACCTGCCCAGGCCGGGCGCGGTGTACTGCGGCACGATGATCGCGGGTTCTCTGGGGATCGGCTGCTTTGCCTGGGTGGGCACGCTGCCCGTGGCCGTGGTGGCCAGCGCTGTCACGGGAGGGCTGTTGGGGTTGAACGGCGCCCTGGCCCTGGCGTTCGTGCAGACCGCTACCGAGCCGGCCATGCTGGGCCGGATCATGTCTCTCGGGACCTTGGTGGGTTTTGGTGTTGCGCCCTTCACTATCCCCGTGTTCGGAACCACGGCAGCCGCGATCGGTACTCCCTCGGTGTTCCTCATTTGCTCCGCGCTCGGCCTGGTGGGATCGGGCATCGTGCTGACGTCCTCGGCCATCCGGCGAGCGGAATTGACCCCGTCCCGGTGCGACGATACGCGGGCCGACATCGTGACATGAGGCGCGGCCGCCGCTGCCGTGCGCACGGCAGCGGCGGCCGCGGGGACCGGTCTCTGGGAAGTTCGCTACCGACATCGGTTTGGTGGCATGACGTCACATGCCGTGTCGAACCGACGCCGGGCACGCTCTGGACCCCGCCCGCCTCCGGGCTTGGCCGCCGCTTAGCTCGGTGTTAGCGCCATGCGCCAGGCTTTCCTCTGGTCCGAGAACTCCGGTTGTGCAACACCCAAGGGGGAGCATGTGGAAGCTGACTTCGATGTTGCGGTCATCGGTGGCGGACCGGCGGGCTCGACCGCCGCGTCGTACCTGGCATCCGCCGGCCTACGCGTGGCGGTCTTCGAGAGTGAGCTCTTCCCGCGGCCACACGTCGGCGAATCATTGGTGCCCGCTACTACTCCGGTGCTGACCGAGATCGGCGTCATGAACGACATCGACAACGCGGGGTTTCCCAAGAAGTACGGTGCGGCCTGGACATCAGCCGAGACCCGTGACCTCCCGAGGAATGGCTTCACTGGCCTGGATCACAGTTGGGCCGCAGAGGTCATGTTCGTGGAACGCGACCAGCCAGAGGTCGACCGGGACTACACCTACCATGTTGACCGGGCCAAGTTCGACCTCATTCTCCTCAAGCACGCTGAGAGCCGGGGCGCCGACGTCTTCTCCGGGGCCCGCGTCCTCAGGGCGGATTTTGACTCCGATCCGAAACTGGTCACGCTGCACTGCCGACTGGGCCCGCGCAGCGTCGACTTCACCACCCGAATGGTCGTCGATGCCTCCGGGCGGCACACGGTCCTCGGCCGCCAGCTCAAGCTCAAGGTCCCGGACCCGGTCTTCAACCAGTACGCAATTCATACCTGGTTCGAGGGACTCGACCGCACGAAGATGGCGGTCAACACCGGGACCGAGGACTACATCCACGTCCACTTCCTGCCCATCGAGGACTCCTGGGTCTGGCAGATCCCGATTGACGACACCATCACCAGCGTGGGCGTGGTCACCCAAAAGGAACGGTTCGCGGCGGCCAAGGATGACCGGGAGAAGTTCTTCTGGGACTTCGTCTCCAGCCGCCCGGACCTGAGGGAGGGTCTCCAGGAGGCGAAGCGCCTGCGGGAGTTCAAGACCGAGGGCGACTACAGCTACGCCATGAAGCAGATCTGCGGTGACCGCTTCGTCATGGTGGGGGACGCCGCCCGTTTCGTGGATCCGATCTTCTCCAGCGGCGTGAGCGTCGCGCTAAACAGCGCGCGCCTAGCGGCCAAGGACATCATCGCCGCCAACAAGGCAGGGGACTTCTCCCGCCCCCGGTTCGCCGCGTTCGAGACGAAGCTGCGGCGGGCGGCCCGCAACTGGTACGAGTTCATCTCCATCTACTACCGGCTGAACGTGCTCTTCACGGCGTTCGTGCAGGACCCCCGCTACCGGCTCGACGTCCTCAAGATGCTCCAGGGCGACTTCTACGACGAGGACGAGCCAAAGGCGCTGACCGCGATGCGCGAGATGGTGCAGGAGGTGGAGTCCAACCCAGACCACCTGTGGCACCCCTATCTGGGCACCATCCGCGCCATGAACCCTCCGTCGTTCTGAACCCCGCGCACGCAGCCTCGGGAGTTCAGGTGACCGACCCGGCCACCCGAGCGCGCCGATGCGCCACCAGGCGCAACCGCGACGCACCAGCAGCGGGAACCCGTAGGCGGGCCCTCCGCCGACACCACAACAAGCCGGAAGGAGCGGTGACGCCCATGGACTTCGACCTCACCGCCGCCCAGAGAATGCGCCGGGAGGCGATCGCTGAGGGCGTGCGGACCCTTTCCCCCGGGCGGCTTCGGGCCGGGCCCGATGACCACTTCGACCGCGCCGACTGGGCCAAGGCGGCTGAACTGGGGTTGACCGGCCTGTGCCTGCCGGTCAGCCACGGCGGCGGCGGTTTGGGGGCGCTGGACACGGCACTGTGCCTGGAAGCGTTCGGCGAGCATTGTCCGGACACCGGGCTGGCCTTCGGAGTTGCGGCGCACCTGCTGGCCTGCGGCGTGCCGGTTGCGGCCTTCGCCACCCCGGAGACCCGAGACCAGCTCCTGCTGGGCATGGCCGACGGCACGCTGATCGCGGCGAACGCCATGACCGAGGCTGCTGCCGGGTCGGACGTGGGCCGGCTGGACACGACGGCGACGGTGGACGGCGAGGCGTACGTTCTGGACGGCGTGAAGACCTTCGCCAGCAACGCCCCGCTGGCCGACGTCCTCGTCAGCTACGCCACGACCGACAGGCGGGCGGGCTTTCTCGGGATCAGCGCCTTCGCCGTGCCCTGCGAGCTGCCCGGGGTCGCGGTGGGCGACCCGCTCCCCAAGATGGGGCTGTGGGGATGCCCAGCGGGTGAGGTGCGGTTCGATGCGTGCGCGGTCCCGGAGCGATACCGCTTGGGCGAGGAGGGGCAGGGCAGCGCCGTGTTCCAGCACTCCATGAGATGGGAGCGCTCCTGCCTGCCCGCGCTCTATCTTGGTCTACTGGCAAGGCAGTTGCAGCAGTGCACGGAACATGCTGGCGTCCGGCGCCAGTTCGGCAGGGAGATCGGCAAGTACCAGGCGGTCTCGCACCGCGTCGCGCGCATGCGCTTGCGACTGGAGGGCGCCAGACTGCTGCTCTACCGCGCCTGTTGGCTCCTGGACCACGAACGGCACGATGAGACCTCCATCGCCCTGTCCAAGACGGCCGTATCCGAAGCAGCGGTAGCCAACTCCCTGGACGCCGTACAGATCTTCGGCGGAGCGGGTTACTTGTGCGGCGGCGGCATCGAGGCGCAGCTGCGCGACAGCATCCCGGCAACCCTCTTCTCCGGGACAACCGAGATCCAGAGCGAGCTGATCGCCCGGGAGGCCGGGTTGTGAGCCTGCACCAATTGGTACTGGAAGCGGCGGCCCGCCATCCCGAGCGGGTCGCGGTCAGCGGCCCGGACGCCACGGTGACCTACCGCGAGCTGAGCCAGCGCGCCGACGCGCTCGCCGGACACCTGGCCGCCCAGCACGTCAGCGTCGGAGACCGGGTCGTGGTGTGGGCGAGCAAGTCCGCGGAGTGTGTTGCGGCGATGCAGGCCGTCCTCCGTCTCGGCGCCGTCTATGTACCCGTCGACGGCAGCATCCCCCCGGCCCGGGTGGCCGCGATCGTGCGCGACTGCTTGCCGGCGGCCGTGTGCACCGACCCCGAGAACGCACCTCGCCTGGCCCCCGCCGCGCGCGGGTGTCCCCAACGCCTCGTGCTCGGGGGCGACTTCGCTGCCCCGGCGGGCCCCTTCGACCACCCGAGCGCGGCGGAGGACCCCGCCTATATCCTCTACACGTCAGGATCAACGGGGCGCCCCAAAGGGGTGCGAGTCACCCACGGCAACGCCCGGGCGTTCGTGGACTGGTGGGTCACGGAGCTGGCAGCGCTGCCGGAGGACCGGTTCGCCAACCACGCACCTTTCGGATTCGACCTCTCGGTCCTTGACCTCTATGGCGCCTTCGCCGCCGGAGCTTCGGTGCATCTGGTGCCCACGGAACTCAGCTACGCCCCGGAGCACCTAACCCGCTTCCTGCGCGAACGCGGGATCAGTATCTGGTACTCGGTGCCCTCCGCCCTGTCGCTGATGATCCGCGAGGGCGGCCTGCTGGACGACCATGCTCCGCCCTGCCTGCGCGCGGTGCTGTTCGCCGGCGAGCCCTGTCCCATCCCCACGGTGCGTGAACTGGCCGCGTGGACCGGGGCGCGCCTACTGAACCTGTACGGACCGACCGAGACGAATGTGTGCACCTTTCATGAGGTGACTACCGCCACGCTCGAAATGGACCGGCCCCCGCCGATCGGGAAGGCCAGCTCCGGCAACACTGTCTGGGCTGTGACCGACAACGGACAGACAGCCGGAGTTGGGGAGGAGGGCGAACTCCTTGTCACGGGGCCGACTGTCATGCCGGGCTATTGGGGTCGCCCCCCTCTCACCGGCCCGTATCGCACAGGAGACCTCGTGCGCGTGCTTCCGGACGGCTCTTTCGACTACCTCGGCCGGCAGGACGGTCTGGTGAAGCTGCGTGGCCACCGGGTGGAGCTGGGCGAGGTGGAGGCCACCATCGCCCAGCACCCGGAGGTTTTGGAGGTCGCCGCCGTCGTGGCAGGAGCAGGGCTCTTGCGTCACCTCGACGTCTTCGTGGCCACCAGAGGTGGGGCGGCCCCGGGAGTGCTGTCCCTCAAGCGGCACGTCGCAGAACGGCTGCCCCGCTACATGATCCCGGACGTCGTCCACCACGTTCCCGCACTCCCTCGCACTAGTAACGGGAAGATCGACCGCACGGCCCTTGCGGCCAGGGCGGACAGCGCTACGAAGGAGAAACTGCGATGACCGCCGCACACCTTTCGGAGCAGGTCGTCAAGGACAAACTCATTGAGTTCATCCGTGAGACGTTCCTTTCCGGAGATCCCGACCGCGAACTGGACGAGGGTACGCCGCTCCTGGAATGGGGCGTTATCGACTCGATGCGTATCGTAGTGCTGCTTGCGTTCATTCGCAGGGAGTTGTCCACCGACATCCCCATGACACAGATCAGCGGCGCGAACTTTCGCAATGTGCGCAAGATCGCCGCACTCGTCGTGCACTAACCGACCCGCCGTGACTCAGCAGTCGGATCGCCGTACCAGCGCACAGGAGGGACGACCCACCATGACCGTGACGCCGGAGCACCCCACACCGCAGGCAGCAAAGACACACGGGGACACGGATCTTGCGGACCTGCTGCGGACAACGGCAGCGCGACATGGCGTACCCGGCGCGGTGATCGCCGTGTCGCACGACGGGCACCGCAGGACTGCCGCGTTCGGCCTCGCCAACCAGCGCACCCACTTGGAGATGACGCCAGACACCCTGGTGGGCGTCGGGTCCCTGGCGAAGGTGTGGACCAGCGCCCTCACCCTGCGGTTGGTGGAGAAGGGCGCGCTCTCCCTGGACCAACCGGTGCGTCGGTACCTTCCGGGCTTCACCCTCGCAGATCGGGAAGCTTCGGAGCACCTGACGATCCGCCACCTGTTGAGCCACCGCGGGGGGTTCAACGGCGAGAGCATGTCCGATTTCGGCCCGGGTGACGACGCGCTTGGCCGCTACGTGGACTCACTCTCCCAAGTCTCTCAGCTCCACCCCCCAGGGGAGCTCTTCTCGTACTGCAACGCGGGTTTCAATCTGCTCGGTCACGTGCTCGCGACTGTGGACGGCGCGACGTGGGAACAACAGGTGCGGGACCACGTCACGCTGCCGCTGAAGCTCGACGGCGTTGCTGTGACGAGTGATGAGGCGATGTTCTTCCGCAACAGTGTCGGACACACCGTGGTGGCGGACGAGACCCATGTCGTGATCCCGGTCCAGCAGCCGCAGCGTTCGTGCTCACCGACCGGAGCTAAACTCCGGATGTCTTGCCTGGCTGTGCTGGCCTTCTGCGAGGCTTATCTGCGGCCCGACCCCGGTGACGCCGCCTCTCGCTTCCTCAGCGCAGAATCGCGGGCGGCCATGACCCGCCCCGAGGTAGCGGTGCCGGGGTCCACGATGGCGGACCATTGGAGTCTCGGCTGGGCCTTGTGGGACTGCGGCAGCGCCCGCGCGTTCGGCCATGACGGGGAGTACAGCGGGCAGTCCCTCTTCGTGCGAAACCTGCCCGACCGCGGCCTGTCAGTGGTGCTAGCGGTCAATGGCGGCCGGGATCGCGCAATGTATGAGGATACCGTGCCCAGGCTGGTCGAGGAGGTGTGCGGCGTACGGATGCCCCGAACCCCGGTACCGCCGGAACCCCTTACGCGGTTGCCGGCCACGAAGGCACAGCGCTATGCCGGGACCTATCGGGGGCCGCACGGTACCTTCAGGGTCTCCCCGGCACCCGAGGGCCACGGTCTCGACATCCGCGCCACGAGCCCGCGGGAGGCCGGGCGGCCCCAGGGAGCCGGCCGGCCGGAGCGGTATGCCTGGCTCCGGGAGGACACTTTCGTAGCCGAGGGTAAGGGGCATGGGCCCTACCGCACGCTGAGCTTCGTCGGAGATGCAAGCGGACCCGCCCGCTACCTGCACAACAGTCGAGCCCATGCCCGCGCGGACGACGACCCGGCTGGGTGAAGCTTACCGACAGCCGTGCCCGAGTACGGTTCGTACCGGGCCGGCGAGCCTGGCAGTGGGTTGCCTTGGTGCGGGGCGGCGTGGGCCCTCAGGCCGTAAGGGCGGCAGAGGGGCTGAGGCGGTGATCATCCTGCAGGATGGCCTGCTGTAGTTCTCTGAGCGCCCGGCCCGGTTCCACGCCCAGTTCCTCCCTGAGTGTGGTGCGCGCTACGTGATACGCCTTCAGCGCGTCCGCCTGGCGCTCCGAGCGGTACAGCGCGATCATTAGCTGGCGATGGAATGCCTCGCACAATGGGTGCTCGGAGGTGAGCGAGTAGAGCCTGCCGACGAGTTCCCGGTGCAGGCCCAGCCCCAGCTGGGCATTGGTCATCAGCTCCAGCCCTTCCAGGCGCGTCTCGTCCATCCTGGTGATGAACCCGCTGGTGATCGGCCCTCTGCCGTGGCCACCGAGAACCGGGCCGCGCCACAGGCTGAGCGCCTTGTCGAGACATGACGTGGCGGCAGTGAACCTGCCTTCCCGCACGTACCTGCGACCCTGTTCGACGAGTTGCAGAAACTCGGCGAAGTCCACCTCGTCGTCCCCAACCCGCAAGGTGTACCCGGACGGTTTGGTGCCTACCGGGCTCACGGGCTGATCCTGCGACACGAGGAACTTCCGCAGTCGGGAGATGTACACGTGGAGACCGGCCGACGCGCGGCCGGGCGGGCGGGCTCCCCAAATCTCCATCGTGAGCTGCTCAGAGGTGACGATCTCGGGCGAACGGATGAGAAGCGTGGCGAGAACCGTCTCGAACTTCTTGCCAGCGGCCGTCCTGCACGATTCATTGTCGACGACCCGAAGGGTCCCCAGCATTTCGTATCGCACGATGCGGGCTCCTTGATAAGAATACAGATCGATAGGATTTCCACGACCGCCGCTGCGATCGGCGAGGGGAGAGTGACAGTTGTCTGCCGAAGATAAGTGGATGCCGCCCCAGGGCAGTAGGGGCGAATCGAAGAGTGCGGAGTACTAGTCCCCGCAGGTATTTCGTCCGCCGGCGTAATTTCCGAAATCTGTGTTTAGAGCCGCAGGCTCTGCATCGGCGGGGGTCGACAGCCCGAAGTGGCGGCAATGTTATCGCAGTGAAGATCATTTGCCGTAGGAGCGGCAAGACGGGCTTGGTCCTGATGGGCGTACCTCGATAAACCGACTTGTCGGCTTCATCTTTCTTCGGTAGAGGAAGTTACACGCGATTTGGTCGATTCCATCCGATTGGTATCTCCACTGGAGACCCTGCGATCCGGAGCCTGGTCGTCACGCGACTCCCGCCCAGCGCGCGAGAGTAAGGTCACCGCAGTCCCGCCGGATCGCGGGTCTGCAGCTGCGAAAAGGCCGTCGGGTCGACGCCGCACGATCTGGCCGTGCCCCACCGCGTCGTCGTTGCGCCGTACAACTGGAAAGCCTGCACTGCCAAGGGCGTCTACTGCGTCCGCGGGAACCTCGTGCTCGGCGACGACCGTCCCGGTCAGGTCTCCTGGCGCCCGTCCCGTGACGGACCACCGTGGGCGGTGAAGGACGTCGGCCGCGTCCATCCCGGCTTTGAGGTGCGCGGCGAACTGTGCGTGAATCTGGGGCTGCGCGGGCCCACCCATGGTTCCGTGTGCCCCCGTGATCTCACCGTCTCTGCGGGTGATGACTGGCAGGAGTGTATGCGCCGGGCGTTTCCCCCCTCGCAGGTAATTGGGTGATGCCGGATCGAGGGAAAAGGCGGAGCCGCGATTGTGCGCAACAATGCCCGTCCCTGGATCGAGCAGCCCGGAACCGAAGCTCTGGAAGAGGCTCTGGATCAGAGAGACGGCATATCCTTCGTCGTCCGCCGAGACGACTGCCGCAGTGTCCCCTGTCGAGGGGGGAGCCGAAGCGATATGCCGCGTAAGTTGCGGAGCGTCGCATGACAGTTCCGCGATGCGCTCGTCGCTCAGTAGGTACTCGATGTCGACGGGGGCGGCCCGGGGATCTGCAAGGTAGGCAGCACGGTCATCCGCAGCCGCCTGGAACACGCGGGCATACACCCTCGCGGCGGAGCCGAGGGGGTCGAGGTTCGAGGGGAGGGCGTCGAGTGCACCAAGGATCTGCAACAAATGCACCCCCTGGGAATTCGGGGGGGCGGTGAGGTACTCCTCCCCGCCGAAGACCCTCCCGATCGGCACCGTGATCTCTGTCTCGTGCCGGGCCAGATCCCCGGTGCTCAACGCAGAGCCATGCCCGCGTAGGAAGGTAACGAGGGCCTTTCCGACATTACCGCCATACAGGGCAGAGGTATGTGTTTCCGCGACGGCCTCAAGCGTTCTCGCGAGCGCCGGCTGCGCCAGAACGGAGTTGACCACTGGCGGCACCCCGCCGGGATAGAACACCGCCCGCATGCCGGGGTCCCGCGCGAGGAGTTCCTGTTCGTGTGAGAGCACACGAGCCAAATCTGGCGACACGGGAACCCCCTCTGTGGCACACGCGACCGCGAAGTCGAACAGTCGCGGGAAGGGGAGACGCCCCGCGAGCCGGGACAGGGTGGCCCAGCCAGCGGCAGCTCCCGGTACCGTCACCGTGTCTGGCCCTCTGGTTGGCATTGCCCCTACGGTTGCCAAATCGGCGGGGGTGACCCCCGCAGGCGCCGCTCCGGTGGCGTTGACCGCCAGGACCCGCCCGTCGGGCACAGCCACGAGTGCCATCAAGTCACCGCCGATGCCACACTGATGAGGGAGGACGACCGACAGAGTGATCGCGGCGGCCACCGCGGCGTCCACCGCGTTTCCCCCCTGCTCCGCGACGCTTTTCCCTGCGTGTGTGGCTAGTTCGTGAGGGCTGGCCAGCCCCAGGCCAGGTCGCCCAGGCGGGCGCTGCACCGGGCTCATCAAAGGACCATCCCTTCGGCAGCTCTCACGGGTGGAGTTGTTACCTCTCGGGCTCGGCGGGTGCACGATGTGTTGCGCAAGCTGCTCGGTGGCCACGGCGAGCCCTGCCGGCCCTGCTGAGAGGGGACCCCGTCGAGTGGGTTACCCCGGAGCCGCAGGCCCGTGCCCGGCAGCGAGCCGATCACGGCCCGCGCGGGCACCAGACAGGAGAAGAACTGCCGCATGGGCCAGCTGCCTAGGTGAGAGCTCTCGTTGTGGAACGAGATCGACCTGTCCTTCGGGTAAAGCGTGGACTGGTAGATCTTGTCGGAGTCGCCCTCCCTCGACAGGTCGCCCTTCTCGCGGGACAGGGTGGGGCAGATCGCGGACGCCGCGGCCTCGAACTCCGCGACCGATCGTTCGTGGAAACCACGCAGCAGCAAGGCGCCGTGGGGGTGCAGGTAGGAGTCGACGAGATCGCGATCCTCCCGCAGCCAGCCGGGCAGGTCGGCCCCGTCGACCGGGGGTGTGACCACCAGCGGCATCATAGGCGCATTGCGCAGGAATTCGGTCTGTATCGGGTCGACCGCCGGCAGGTCGGTCGAACGCCGCCTGCTGCCGTGCGGCGACTGGACCCTCGATGTCCTCGAGTTTAAGTCGATCAAGGTTCGTCTCCTCACTTCTTCCTCGGTCCTCGCTCGTGGGACTGCGGACTGGCGGGCCTACTGGTCATTCCAAGATTTCTTAGCCGTTGATCGTTGTGGGCGAGTGTCAGCAGTCGATCACCTGGTTTCGTAAAGACGGGCTTGGCCCCTCGACTGCCAGCCGGTGTCGGATCGCCCCGCGGATCCCGTTCTTCGGCGACGGCGTGCGGGACGACGACGGGCTCCTTGTAGATCCGCGACAGCATCGGTCCCGTCATCCCGGTGGTCACCAGGGCCATGACGACCATGAGGGAGTACAGGGAGCCGTCGAGCAGCCCCGTCTGGAGGCCGACGCCCAGGATGACGAGTTCAGTGAGGCCACGGGTGTTCATGAGCGTGGCGAGCGCTGTCGCAGGACGCGCGGGGAGCCCGGTAGTCCGAGCGCCCAGATAGGTGCCGCCGAACTTGCCGGCGACGGCGACGAGCAGGATCGCGCCGAGTTGCACGATCTCGGTCCAGCCGAACCCGCCGAGGTCTACCTTGAGGCCGGCCACGACGAAGTAGACCGGTAGCAGGACGGAGGTCACGCGCCCGGTGTGGTCCATCACGTCGGAACGCAGTCTTGTCGCACCTTTCCTCGGCATCATCAGACCGAAAATGAAGGCGCCGAAAATGTAGTGCATGCCCATCATCTCAGTGGTGGCCCCGCACACCAGGGCACCGATGAGCACGGGGGCGTAGACGTGCGGGGAGGTGGGCCCGCCGCCGTCGCCGTCTCTGTGGCGCAGGATCCAGCGGCGCAGCACAGGGCGAACGAGGAGCAGCATCAGAAGGACGAACGGCACCATCAGGGCGATACGCCAGTATTCGCCGTCGCTGCCGACTGTGGCCTGCACCCCGGCGAGCGCCGTCCAGGCCACCACGTCGACGACAGCGGCCGTGGCCAGTGCGATACCACCGAGTGTGGTCTTGGTCAGCCCTCGGTCGGTGAGGATCCGGGCGAGGACGGGGAAGGCCGTCACGGACATGGACAAGCCGATGAAGACGATGAACGCAGCCTTGTTCTCGGTGTCGTGGGTGCGCAGCAGGGAGTACGCGAGACCGGTGCCAAGGACGAACGGGACCATCGTTGAGCCGATGGTCGCGGCGGCCGTCATGCGCCCCCTGCCGCGCAGTGCGTGGCGTTCGACCTCCAGGCCCACGCCGAACATGAAGAGCGCCACGCCGACGTTGGCCATGCCGCTGAGCACGGGTCGGATCGTGTCGGTGAAGAGCTTGTCGGAGACCGCCCCGTCGAGCAGAGTCGGCCCGAGGAGGACCCCCGCGAGGATCTCTCCCACGACGGGCGGCTGCTGCACCTTCGTCGCCAGGTACCCGAGCCCCTGGGCGAGGACGAGGATGAACGCGAGGTCGAAGAGGAGTAACGCCACCTGATCGCTGTCCATACCTGACTTTCTTTCGCTTCCGTCGTCGCGGATGTCACGGAAGGTGGCTGATGAGTGCGTGCGGAACGGTGTCTGGCGGCTAGTGGTAACGACCCGTCAGGTCCAGTGGCAGGGGTGATGTGTGCTCGAGACTCGAGACGCAGCCTCCTGCGAATCGGCTCGGATCGTGAGACGCGGACCCCTTCGAGGGCGCATCACCCCTGCCACCCGCAGTGTGCCGCGCGGAATTAGCGGCCACGCTGTCCACTGCGGGCGCGTCGAACGTTTTCGCGGTGTGGGCGCAGGTTCGGCTCAGCTCGCCGCCGATCTCCTCCGTTAAGCAGCTGATCCCTCTCCGCTGTCCATTGCCTCGACAAGACTCCTTGGGCGCATGTCCGTCCAATTCGTCTCAATGAACTGGAGGCAGTCCTCGCGGCTGCTCTCGCCGTGGGCAATGGTCCAGCCATCCGGCACCGAGATCGAAAACGGCCAGAGGGAATGCTGATTCTCGTCGTTCACTAGGACCACGTACTGTGCTTCTGGATTCTCGAACGGATTCGTCACATCCATGCTTCTGCTCCTATTTCTCTGAATGATAGCAACCGACGCGCAATTCGCAGGTGTGCCGGCCGCTCCCGTCCCGAACCCAGAGGTTCTTCGAGTCTGGCAGCATCTCGACCACCTTTGCCGGTGCTGTGGCGCGTTGCCAGAACCTGGTGAAGAGCTCTACGAGCACCGGGATGCGAAAATCCACGAACACGGGTTTAGGCTCTGCGCTGAACTTGACGTACACCTCGTCAGGCAGACCGAATTCTTCCTGTGCCCACCGTCCCAGGCGCTGATTCTCGGCCGTCATGGCCCGCCATCGGGCCTTCGGCGGAGGTGGCAGCCACCAGGTCTCCCTGTGCACCACCGTGCGTCCCACCGTGAGCCGCGGCAGGTGGTTCACATGCTCCGGTACGCGACGCAGTCCGTCATCGGGGCCGATGCTGCGGGCCCCGGTGAAGAGGGTGAATAGGGTCTCGACTTCGTCGCCCCACGACCGCAGCGGCGGTCTGGTCAGCGAGATGCGGCCGAGCGGCTCTGCATACAGATGCAGACGGTCGCCCGCATGCCGCACGGACAGGTCGCGGGCACGAGCGAACCGCCCCAGGGGGCGTGGGCTGCGGCCGGCGAACTCGACCTCCGGTAGGGCTGGAGCCCGCGCGATCGTCTTGCGCCAGTGCCACATCACTGGATCGCAGATGGTTGTGTCGCTCAGCTCTGAGACGATGTCGGCGATCTCTCTCGTCAACGCGTCCGCGTTCGGGTGTAGATCCGTCCACAGCCCTTGCAGTAGTTGGTCGTGCAGCCCGTGCACCTCGCCGATGACCGACAGGAAGTCGCCCCGGTTCAGGGCGTCCTGGTCCGTCGCTCCCAAGAGAACGTCGGCGCCAGCCACACACCAGGTGTCGAAGTTGACAGTCCCGGCTCGCTCCCGTCCCCAGGCCAGATCGAGGTTTACGCTCCTGCGGTCCGAGTTCTGATGGAGTACGTCGCTGATGGCGCACGGTCCGGACTCCAGAACCCGTCGATCCAGGGCCCGCAGCTGTGTGCCGAAGGCGTGGCCGTCCCGTGACCACGCCAGCAGCACCTCGTCCAGGGGGACGGACCGGTCGGAGCCGAAACAATGCAGGAACCAGCGGTCGACTTCGGCGGCGCGCGCCCGGCGTCGGGCCAGAGGCAGTTCGAACAGGAGGTTGAGAGCGATCGGCAGCTCGTTCTCAAGGTAGTCCCGGACGGGGCCACCGATGTCGAAGCGCTTCCATGTGTGCAGGCACTCCTCGATCACGATGGCCCGGTCCGTGTAGTGACCGCCCGCTCCCCTGGTTGAGGCGGCACCGGTGATCTCCTCGAAGCGCGTGCGGGTGGCGCCCAATGCGGCTTGGCGTTCACGCAGTCCTTCCGCGCGCCGGAACCGCTCACGGAGTCTGTCGAGTTCGTCGCATATGCGCGTCCACCGCGTGCGCGCCTCGCCGGGCAAGGTGGCGACGAAGGTCCGCACGTGGTGCATGGGTTCCAGCATCCCGACGGGGATGTCCAACCGGAGACGGACGAGCCCGTGGGCCTCCAGGCCTCGGAGCAGCTCGGCGGCCTCTGTCACGGTGATCCCGAGTGTGTCGGAACACTCCTGCACGGTGCGGTTGCCGTCCACCAGCTTGAAGAGCACGGACTGGGGCGAGCCCGCTGCCGGCGGCGGTATGTCGCTCACCTGGATCGGATGATCGACGAAGTGCACCCCGCGCAGGAGACCTTCCCGCTCGACGAGGTTGGGGGGCCGTACCGGAACCAGGAAGGGCATCACGTCCGCGTCGGCGGCCATTCGATCGGCAATGACCTGTGCGGCCCAATGGCTCCAGAACACCGCGCGGCGCGCTTCAGTTCCTGCCTCTCCCTGTTCCAGGGTGACGGTGCTGTCGTCAGTGAGACGGGCCCAGAAGACGGGGCCGAAAAAGCTGGTGCTTTCGTTCTTGGCGCAGAATCGTTGGAGGTACATGGCCGCCAGCAGAGCCTTACGACGGTCGTCGGAGCGGAAGCGTGTGGGATCGGGGTTCTTGGCCAGCCAGCGGTCGAGTTGCTCGAACGCGTCCGGGCTGGACATCATCACCGCCTCGAGGAAGCGGTCGTCGCGACACACCTCCAGCAGTGCCCGCACACTCTCGGAGATGTCCTGGGCGCGTAGGGAAGCCAGCGATTCGAAAGGGAAGCCGGTGGTCTTGATCAGTACATCGTTCGCGACGAGCCAGGAACTGGTCGCCTTCGTCTCGGCTGCGCCGGAACGGACGGGTGCCGTCACTTCACGTCCCGGTAAAGGAATTCTTTCCAGACCTGCATCATGTAGGTCATCGCGGCCTTCTCTGTGTCGTTGAGATCCGGGTGCCATACGTCGAAGAGCAGGACCGCCCTGATGCCCTCGCTCTTGTTCCACACCTCGTGGTCGAAGGAGTCGTCGAAGGTGAATGCCACGCCTTCCGCCCAGTCCCGGGTCTCCTCATGGACCCGCATGGCGCAGTCCTCGGGTACGACTAGGCCGAGGTGGCAGCGGACACGGACATTGATGAAACCGCAATGGGGTGCTACATGCGTACCCGGGTCCATGACAGAGAAGTAGGACATCCCGGCGGAGTCGGCCCCGGGAATTCCGGACAGCACCGCGCTGGTGCGGGGACAGGAGTCCATGTTTCTCTGGTTGACCTGGCCCAGGAGATGGAAGTAGTAAGCGCTCCATCGTCCGCTCCGGGCGAGGTTGTGCGAGTTGGGATGCCGCATGATCCCGTTGGCATTCGGGCCGGCTGCTCCCCAGGCCTTGAGAAACTCACCCCTGACGTCCGGGTATGCCTTCTCCAGGCCGGCGATCCACGGGAAACGGTTCTTGTCCCACCAAGGGGAGGCCTCCAGCCCGGGGCACAGGATCTCGGGGCGTTGCGGACCGGCCTCGGTGGAAGGCGTGCGACTCTCTCCCTCGTCCATGCCGTTGAATATTCTGGTCAGTTGTGACCGGTCGGCATTGGTGCGGTTGATCCAGCCCTCCAGATACGGCCGACTGTCCTTAACCCATGTGGTCATGGTCCGTCCCCTCTGTTGATGAGATCTCGGTAGATCTGCGCAGGCTCGGCGTTCTGTCGTAGCCGGGGGCGATCCCCAGACGTCTGCCGAGCTCCTCCAGCGCGCTGTGTGTGGCGTCGGCAAGTCGGATGCCGTGTGTCTGCCTCTGCCTGGCGATGGCCTCCGGAGTGCCGGGAACCTGGATGTGACTCGCATTGCCCGCGGCGCGGCCCACGGCGGTGGCGGTCTGGGCGACTTGGCGGGCGTAAAGGGCGCCATCGCCGAGAGCCTCGGGGTTGATGGCGATGACTGCGACGCCCCCCGCACGACCCCGGGGGTCGGCTCGAGTAGGTAGCTGACTTCCGGCCAGAGTGGGCTCAGGGTCGCCGATCATGGCGAGGGAACCGATCAGGGCCGCGGCCAACCCCAGACCGAACCCCTTGTGCCCTGCGGTGTGGCCGCCGAGCGGGAGCAGCCCGCCACCGTTGAAGTAGTCCTCCGGGTCCCGACCGTCCTGGGCGTCCGCGTCGACGATGCATCCTGGAGGAAGGGACTGTCCGTTCTCCCTCGCGACGGTGATCTTTCCTTCGGCCAGCATCGTGGTGGAGACATCGACCACGACGGGCGCCCTCTGTTCTGCCGGTATTCCGATGGCCCAGGGGTTGGCGGCCAGGAATCGGGTCGAGGTCCCGGGGAGCACCGCGGCTCCCACGGAGTGTCCGGCAGCTCCGACCAGCACGATAGCCACCAGACCGCGTTCCGCCAGATACTCGGCGTAGGTTCCGAGTCGTCCGGTGTGGCCCGAGTGCCGGACGGCGGCGATCGCCACACCCTGCCGCTCCGCTCGTGCAGCCACCCACTGGCAGGCAACCATGGTGGAGAAGTGGCCGAAACCCCGGGCAGCGTCGAAGAGTGCGGCGCCCGGACCGTCCCGCACGAGCCGAGGGCGTGCCTGGGGCACGAGGTCGCCTCGCTCCCACTCGTCGAAGTACTGCGTTAGGCGCATGACACCGTGCGACGGATGCCCGGCCAGGTCGGCATCGACGAGGTGCTCCGCCACCTCCGCGGCCACGTCGGCCTCCGCACCCATGCGGCGGCACACCGCCGTGCTGAAGCCGCGTAGTTCGTCGGGTGCGACCGGCTCACCGAAGTGCAGGTACATCGACAGCCCCCTCCGTCCCCTGCTCATCAGAGGAACGACCTCCACAGCGTCATAAGGAAGCTGAGAGCACGGCATTCATGCTGACTCAGCTCCGGATGCCAGGTGTCGAGCAGGAGTACGGAGCGCCAGCTGTCCGCGTCGTTGCGTACGGCATGCTCGAAGGAATCGTCGAAGACCACGACCTTGCCCTCCTCCCAGCTTCGGGTTTCTGCGCCCACCCGCATAGCGCAGTTCGGTGGTATGACCAGGCCGAGGTGCGCGCGAATGCGCGTATTTGTGAAGCCGCAGTGCGGCTTGACGTCGGTGCCCGGCGCCATCCGGGAGAAGTACGCCATGCCGGCCGATGCGATGCCCGGCACCTGCTGAAGAGTCTG
Source organism: Streptomyces rubellomurinus (assembly GCF_000961885.1). Taxonomy (GTDB): domain Bacteria; phylum Actinomycetota; class Actinomycetes; order Streptomycetales; family Streptomycetaceae; genus Kitasatospora; species Kitasatospora rubellomurina. The sequence goes on along the minus strand of NZ_JZKH01000015.1, from coordinate 83,161 downwards.
AGACGTGGCCGAGCACTGGGCGTGGTTCTCCTCGTAGCGCCGCCCCAGATTGAAGAAGCGGTACGTCGTCCACTGACCGCTCGCCGCCAGCGTCCCGGATTCCGGGTGTGCTGACATGGCGCCGGACTGTTCGAGCAGTTCACGCCGGATATCCGGGTAGTTCCGCTCTAACACCTTCACCCACGGAAAGTGGTCGGGGTCGTGCCACGGCCGCGCCTCCAGGCCGGGACACAGGAACGCCGGACCCTGCAACGGGGCACCGCGGTCACCGGCGCCCTCCAGGCCGTCGAAGATCCGCTCCAGTGCGGATCGGTTGATACCGGTGTCGTCGGACCATTGCATGAGCGCGTCCACATCCTTGGCGCGCTGCTCTTCGTTCATCGAACTCCCTTCCCGTAAGACGGTGGCCCTAGGTGGCTTGGAGCGTCCTCGGTCGACTCGTGAAATAACTATGCGTACCTTTAGAGAGATTTATTTACTAGGATTGGAGGTGATGCTGGCACTGCTTCATTGCCTTACGGTGCCACTGTGCCCGCAATACCGCCTCGGCCAGCACGTCCGTGGTGTCCACGGTCGGCAGGTGTGAAGTGCCGCTCGGATTGATCACGGGTAGCTCGGTGCAGCCGAGCACTACTGAGTCCGCACCGGAACGCGGTGCGATCTCATTGATCCACTGCGCGAACTTTCGTCGATAGACCTCGAGATCAGTTCCGCGTTTGACCGCCTCGATGAATCCGTTCACCTCGTGTTGCTCCGAGGCGGACGGATAATGTGCGCGGATACCGTCCTCCAGATGCGGCTCATACAGGCCGAGCCTGACTGTCGATTCCGTGGCCAGGACGAGGGGGTGGCGGTACTGCCGCTCGCGTAACCGTCGCCCTGTCTCCTCGAGCAGGTTGAAGACGGGCACGCCCCCGGCTGCGGCGATCTCTTCCCGATAGGCGTGGGTCGTCGCGGACGGGATCGCGATGCTCTCCGCGCCGGCCGCAACCAGCCGACGGGCCACCTCCACGAGAACGGGGAGCGGGCTAGGCCCCCTTCCGGCCAGGTGGGCGATCCGGCTCGGTACCCGGTCCGCGATGAGGATGACGGTGGGATAGTCCTCGTCCCGGTCGGCCCCGCTCAGCTGCAACAGCCTCTGATAGAAGTGGGCAGCCGCAAGCGGGCCGACCCCGCCCACCACTCCGATGGCGCCGGTCATGCGAGTACCTCCAGAAGAAGCTGGGCCAGGATCTGTACGTGCGGCGCTTCCATCACGTCGTGGTGGTTGCCCGGCACGGTGACCGTGTGCACTGCACTCTTGGTGCGTTTAGCCCAACTCCGCGTCCGCACCTGGGGGTTCGGCAGAGTGGGGTGCAGGTCCGCAGTGCGGAACAGATAGATGTCGGTCTCAACCCGGCGTGTGGTCCGATAGTCGTCCGCGATCCTGCCGTTGGTGGTGAAGACGTCCACCATGCGCCGAATGGCGCGCGCGTCGGCGTGCCGTGCGACGCGGTGCTCCGACAGCAACAGATGGCTCAGCCGCTCCTTCGTCTCCTCCGCGCCCCCCTCACCGCGCAGCGCGTCGGTGTCAATGCCGTGCAGAATGCCGACCCTGTCCAACTCGTCGGCCTCTGCGTACCAGCCATCGATGCTGTCCTCGCCGAATGCCCGCGCGTCGATGACTCCGAGAAAGGACACCCGCTCGCCCGCCGCCTCGAGCTGCGCGGCCATCTCGTGAGCCACATTCCCGCCGAAGGACCAGCCCGCCAGCAGATAGGGGCCGTGCGGCCGGACCTCGGTGATTGCATCGAGGTAGCGGCGAGCCATCTCGGGGATTCCGGTGAGCGGGGCGGCGTCGCTGTTGTAGCCCACCGCTTCGACGCCGTAAACAGGCCGGGCTTCGCCGAGTTCCTGCACCAGCGCGACGTACGAAGACACTCCTCCGGACTGGGGATGGACCAGGAACAGGGGCGGAGAGGAGGAAGTGCTGCGGTTCATCTTGAAGAGCAGGCGTTCGGCCTGAGCCCCGCTTCTGGCCAGCTCCTCCGCCAATTGTTCCACGGTTCTGGCGATGAAGACCGTGCTGAGTGGGACGTCGATACCTGTCTGGGCGTGGACCCGCTGGATCATTTCTACGGCTTTCAGGGAATGGCCACCTATGTGGAAGAAGTCCTCCCGCACGCCGATCGGACTCCGGTCCAACAGCTCCTCCCAGATGCCCGTCAGTTGCAGTTCCAGACGGTCCCGCGGTAGCACGTGCTCGCCGACCGGTTCACGTCGCGGTTCGGGCAGCGCAGCGTGATCCACTTTGCCGTGCGGCGTCCTGGGGAGCGCGTCGAGCACTACGTATTGCGACGGTTGCAGTTGCGGAGGGAGCGTCGCACCGAGCCGGCTGCGCAATGCCCCGGTATCCACCGGTGTGCCGCCGGCCTCTACATAGGCGACCAGTTCCGTCTCGTCGCCGGGGGCCCTTCTGGCGACGACCGCCGCATCCCTCACGCCGGGCCCAGCGCACAGTGCGGCCTCCACTTCGCTCGGCTCCACTCGGACGCCACGAATCTTGACCTGGCGGTCGGTTCTGCCGTGGAACACCAAGTGCCCCTGGGCGTTCCATCTCGCCAGGTCGCCGGTGCGGAACATTAGGCTGCCGGCAGGTCCATGAGGGTTGGCCACGAAGCGTTGGGCGGTCAACGCCGGGGATCCGTGGTATCCCCGCGCGAGTCCTGCCCCCGTCAGGTAGACCTCACCGACCGCTCCCGTCGGCAGCGGCTGGAGTTGTGCGTCGAGGACCAGGCAAGCTGCCCCGCGGATCGGCCTGCCGATCGGCAACGGTCCGGCAACCGGCTCCTCTGCTGCGATGCGATACCAGGTGGACGTCATGGTGCACTCGGTCGGGCCGTACTGGTTGACGACGACGACATCGGAGCCCAGTGTCCGAGCACGGCGGACCTGACCTGAGGTCAGTGCCTCGCCACTGGTCAGCACGAGGCGTACATCCAGGTCCCCGGCCTCGTCATCCGGTTGCGCCGCACTCAGCGCGGTCAGCAAGGAAGGCACGACCGACAGCAGCACGTTCACGCCCCGGCGGCTCATCTCCTTTCGGATCGAGCGGGGATCCCGAACGCCGGCCTCCTCGGACACCACCACGTGGGAGCCGCAGACCAGCGGACCGACGATGTCCCGGACGGACGCGTCGAAGGACAGAGCCGCCAGCTGCATGACCGTGTCGCCGGGCCCGAGCCCGTGATACGTGCGCAGGTATTCCAGATAGTTGACCACTCCCCGGTGGGTTGTTACCACGCCCTTCGGAGTCCCGGTGGAACCAGAGGTGTAGGTCATATAGGCAGCGTCGTCCGGCCGGTGGGTCGTTCGCACCGGGCCGTCCGGGTAGTCCCGCAGTTCTTCCCCCGTCGCGTCGAGCAGCAGTGTGTTGCGAAATGTGGGGAGATCGGGCAGTGCGGCGTGACGGCCGTCTGTGAGCAGGATCTCCGCCGCGCTCTCGCGCAGCACGAGGGCGTTGCGGCCGACGGGTGCTCCGCTGTCCAACGGTACGCACGGGGCTCCGGACGCAAGGACTGCCAGCAGTGCCACGACTGTGTCCACCGAACGATTGGCGAGCATGGCCACGGGGCGTTGTGGACCTGCGCCGTGGGCGAGCAGCCACCTGGCCAGGCGGTTGACCCTGGCGTCGAGCTGCGCGTAGCTGAGGCTTCGGGAGCCACAGGTGACGGCGGTCGCCTCGGGGGTCCTGCGCGCCTGGGCCCGGACCAGGTCGTATGCACGACGCTCGTCCGTAGCGGGCGTCGGGGTCAGGCGCGCCAGGTCGTGCGCGTCGGGCGCGGGCAGCCGCGCCACGTCGCACTCAGGATCGGCGACTGCTGCCGTGAGGGAGTCGAGGAAGAGACGGACGAGTTGCGCCATCGACTCACGCCAGTAAAGATCCGTGGCATATGTGACTGTCCCCGTCATGCCCTGGGCCGACTCTACGACCACCACGCTCAGGTCGAACTTTGCGGACTCCTCCGGGACGGGGAAGGGTTCGACCCGCACGCCGGGCAGATGCAGGTCCGCGAGCTCGTCGGAGCCATGGGCGAACATGATCTGGAAGAGCGGATGTCGGCTCAGCTCCCGCTCGGGCCGTAGTTCCTCCACGAGCCGGTCGAAGGGCACGCTGTGGTGTGCCTCCGCCTCGACGACTTCATGCCGTACCTGGCTCAGCAGATCCACGAACCTCAGCCCGTCCGTGACACGGCCCCGCAGCACCACAGTGTCGACGAAGGGGCCGATGACGTTCTCCAGTTCGGGGTACAGGCGGCCCTGGCCTGCCATGGGGGAGCCGAGCACGATGTCCGGGCGCCCGGAGAGCCGGGAGACCACCGTCATGAAGGCGGCCATGAGCGTGACGTAGACCGTGGTGCCCTGCCGCTTGGACACCTCCCGCACCTGTTCCGCAACATCGTGGGGGATGGCGAACTCGAGGGTCCGACCCCGGCCCGTGAACTCCGCCGGCCGGGGGAGATCGGTGGGTAGTTCGGTCGGCGCGATGCTGTGCAGCCGTTCCTTCCAGAAGGCGAGGTCGTCCTCCACTGGTGCTTCGTGGTTCAGTTCCCAGTGGGCGAAGTCGCCGAACTGCCTGGTGAGCCGGGGCGGTTCGGTGCCGCTGTGCCCGAGCCTGGCACGGTAGAACCCGCTGAGGTCACGGAACAGGACGGGCAGGGACGAACCGTCGACGACGCTGTGATGCAGCGCGAGTGCCAGGACGTGCTCCTGAGGACGAAGCCGCAGGAGCCGTGCGCGTAGGAGTGGTCCTTCGGTGAGGTCGAAAGGTTGGCGGGCTAACTCGGCTGCCCAGGAAGCCGAGTCCGTCACCGGGTCTGTGGAGCTGGTGAGGTCCATGGTGGCCAGCCAGGGAGTGGGCGACTCGTCCACGATCTGCTGGAGGGCGCCGTCTGCGTACCCGAAGCGGGTACGCAGAATGTCATGCCTGGCTACGACGTCCTCCAGCGCCGCACGCAGTGCCCCTTCGTCCAGCCACCCGTGGAGTCTCAGCACCGGAGCGACGTTGTACGCGCATCCGCCCGCCCGGAGCTGCTCGAGGAACCACATGCGGCGCTGAGTGTACGACGCGGGAGCTGGGGCTCCTCCCGGCCGACGCGGGATGATTGCGGCGCGTTCGGCGTTCCCGAGCGCCGCCGCGAACTCGGCGACCGTGGGAGCCTCGAACAGCGAGCGCACCGTGATCTCCAGGTCGAGCTCGGCGCGCAAGCGCGCCACACTCTGAGCGGCGCGCCGGGAGTCCCCGCCGAGGGTGAAGAAGTTGTCGTTGACGTCGATCCGTTCCAGCCCGAGCACTGCCGCCCATACCGCCGCGATGCGCTCTTCTCGCTCGGTCCCGGGTTTCCCGTTGATGCTCGGAGTCATCGGCGCGGGCTGCTGGGTGAGTGCGGATCGGTCGATCTTGCCACTCGGGGTGAGCGGCAGGCGGTCGAGCGACACCCAACCGGTGGGGACCATGTAGGCGGGTAGGCTCTGGGAGGCGTGGTCGCGGAGCGCCTGTTGGCCGGGGTCGATCCCGTTGCGCGGAACCGTATAGCCCACCAGGCGCCGACCGGTGCCTGAGCCGTGGGTGCGCACCGCTGCCTGGGCCACGTCGGGATGCGTGCGCAGGCAGCTCTCGATCTCCTGGAGCTCGATCCGGTGACCACCGACCTTCACCTGCTCGTCGTTGCGTCCGACGAACTCGAGCCGGTCTTCCATGAGCCGGCGTACGAGGTCTCCGGTGCGGTACATGCGTGTGCCGGGCTCACCAAAAGGATCGGAAACGAAGCGCTCGGCTGTCAGCGCTGGCCGGCCCAGGTAACCGTGGGCGACGCCGGAACCGGCGAGATACAGTTCGCCGGTTGTACCGACCGGGACCGGCCGCATCCTGCTGTCCAGGACGTAGACACTGGTGCGGCTGAGGGGCCTGCCGATGGAGACCGGGGCCGTAGACCCCGGCATGGACGCACCGCCGTGACCGGTCAGCTCTTGTGCGGTCGACCAGATGCTCGTCTCGGTCGGTCCGTAGACGTTCCACAGCACACTCACCCGGCGCCGGAGGCTGGCGGCCAGCGGCTCGGGCAGCGTTTCTCCCCCGCACAGGACCCGCACGTCGCCGCCGGTCCATCCGGTCTCGATGAGGACCGACCACCCCGTGGGAGTGGCTTGCAGTACGGTGATCCCAGCCGACTCGACGACCTCCGTGAGCAGCTGCCCGTCCTGAGCGACCTCGCGGGCCAGAACGTGCACTGTGCTTCCCACAGTGAGTGGGACCAGCAGCTCCAGGACGGAGATGTCGAAAGACACGGTGGTGAGCGCGCCGACGACGTCGTGGGGGCCCAGGCTCAGCCGTTCCTTCATGTCCTGGGCGAAGTTCACGACACCGCGGTGGGGCACCATGACCCCCTTGGGGTGCCCCGTGGAGCCCGAGGTGTAGATCACGTAGGCGAGCTGTTCCGGCGTGCCCGTCGGCAGGGCGTCGGATGCGGCCTCGGCGATGACTGCGGCATCGCGGTCGAGGTCAACAACGTCGACATGGGCCGGCACGGGGGTCTCGCCCAGGAGGGTGCCCCTACTGACGAGCTGGCGGATGGCGCAGTTTGACAGCAGGGAGTTCACTCGCTGTCGGGGAAGCGACGGATCGATGGGGACGTAGGCGCCCCCTGCTCGCATGACGGCCAGCAGGGTGACCACCAGGTCGGTGGAGCGCTCCAGGTGCACGCCGACAATGTGGCCGGTGCGCAGACCGCGTCGCCGCAACCAGGCGGCCAGCCGTGCCGAGCGATCCGCCAGTTCCCGGTAGGACAGCGTCCGGTTGCCGCAGCGGACCGCCGGGGCATCCGGGGTCGCTTCGGCCTGGTCCAGGATGAGGTGGTGCAAGCACTGTTCCACGGGCGGAAGTTGTTTCCGCTCACCACACTGCGACGGTGCTGCGTACTCTTCCTGAGGGCCGAGTATGTCCAGCTCGGACAGCCGGCGGCTCGGCCCGGACGCGACGCTGAGCAGCAGGCGCTGGTAGTGCTCGACCAGGTGCTCCACCGTTTCGCGGTTGAACAGGTCGGTGGCGAAGATCGCCTGCCCGGACAGGGCGTCTGCCTGCTCGGACAGGGCGAAGGTGAGGTCGAACTTGGAGGAGTGGGTGTCGGGTACCACCGAGGTGACCGTGGCGTTCGGGAGCTGGTAGTCCTGTTGTTCGACGTTTAGCTGGAACATGACCTGGAAGAGCGGGTTCTGGCTGAGGCTGCGCTCCGGGCGCAGGTCCTCCACCAGCTTCTCGAAGGGCACGTCTTGGTGGGAGTAGGCGGCTACCACAGTCTTACGTGTTCGCTCGACGAGCTCTTCGAACGTGGGGTCTCCCGACACGTCGGTGCGCAGCACCAGGGTGTTTGCCAGGAGTCCGATCAAGGATTCCAGCTCAGCGTGGGTCCGCCCGACGACCGGAGTGCCCACGGTGATGTCTTCATGTCCCGCGTGACGGGCCAGGAGTGCCTGGAAGGCGGCGAGTAGGGTGACGAACAGGGTGGCTCCCCGGCTGTGACCGATCTCGGTCAGTTCGCTGGTGATGGCGGCGGGGACGGTGAAGGAGACGGCGTCGCCGCGTCCGGACCAGTGACGGGGACGGCGACGGTCGGTGGGGAGGTGCAGGGGCCTCAGGTTCTCCAGCTGTTTGCGCCAGTAACCCATCTGACGTTCCATGCCGTCGCCCACCAGCTGCTCTCGCTGCCAGTGTGCGAAGTCGCTGTATTGCAGGGTGGTCTCGGCGAAGGCGGGCCGCTCGCCCAGTCGGAGGGCCTCGTACACCTGGGCGATCTCGGCCCACAGCAGCGGCAGCGACCAACCGTCCGCGGCGATGTGGTGGATGCCGAGCACCAGGAGGTGTTCCTGTGCGGACTGCCGAATCACATCGATGCGGATCATCGGGGCCCTGCTCAGATCGAACGGTTCCTGAACGGAGGCGCTGACGGCGTCCTTGACCTGCCCTTCACGCTCGGCGGCCGACACCTTGCTGACGTCGGTCATCCGAAGGGGTACCTCGGTCACCTCGCTCACCACGGGCACCGGGAGCCCATCGCGCTCTACGAACACGGTACGAAGTACCTGGTGGCGCTCGACCACCTTGGTCGCGGCTTGCTGGAACAGCTCCGCGTCGAAGATTCCGTCAATCCGCAAGATCACGGGGATGACGTACAGGGAACGGTCGTCCAGCAGGCGGTCCAGCAGCCACAGGCGCTCCTGGGCGGACGAGGCGACCGGTTCGCCCTGGGCCAGGGGGCGGCGCGGCACTGTGTCCGAGGCTCCGTCGCGAGACCGGACCCGGGCGGCGCGGATGCGCTCGGCGATTCGGGCACGCCGCTCGTCGGAGACCCTGTCTGCGCCCGCGGTCATGCTGGTTCCCCCTTCGGGTCGCTTGATCGGTACGGCCGCGGTTCGGGCTGCGAGACATCCTGGCCGGGTTGTGCGGCACCGGACCTGGCCAAGTCCGCTAGCAGCGCGTCCTCAACGGCTTCTGCCAGACCGCGGATGGTGCGGTGTTCGAAGAGCAGGCCCACCGGGAATTCGAAGTCCAAGGCCCTGCGCAGACGTGAGATGACGCGCATGGCGAGCAAGGAATGGCCGCCCAGGGCGAAGAAATCATCGAACACGCCGAGACGCCGGGGTATGCCGAGCACTGCCGACCAGATGTCCGCGATCAGGTGCTCGGCCTCGCTGCTCGGTGGAGTGCTGTCTGCGGGCAGCCCACTGTCGCCCGGGTCGGGCAGGGCTTTCCTATCGACCTTGCCGCTGGCTGTCATGGGAATGTCGTCGAGGAGGGTGAAGGAGCTGGGGGTCATGGCCGACGGCAGCCGTTCGGAGGCGAACTCCCACAGTTCCCGGGCGGACGGTGGCTGATCGGTCTCGGTCGGCACCACGTATGCAGCCAGACGCTGATCGTCCGGAGAAGGGGCCCACTTCACCACCACCGCACGGGACACCAGTGGGTGCAGCCGGAGCGTCTGCTCGATCTCTCTCGGCTCGATCCGAATGCCACGGATCTTCACCTGGTGGTCCGTGCGCCCCAGGAACAGGAGCGTGCCGTCTGGGCGGCGCAGACCTTTGTCGCCGGTGCGGTAGAGACGTTCTCCGGGAGAGAAGGGGCTGGCGACAAAAGCCTCGGCGGTCTTCCGCGGATCGGCCCAGTAGCACCGTGCCAGGCCTCGGCCGGCGAGGTAGAGCTCCCCCGGTGTGCCCACGGGTGCCGGTTCCAGCCGGTCGTCCAGCACGTAGACCTGATGGTTGTCGATCGGCAGCCCGACGGGGATCTCAGGTCGGCCGACGTCGTCGGCAGTGCACGTGTGGATGGTGGAGTCGATGGAGACCTCCGTGAGCCCCCACTGGTTGTGCAGTGCGCAGCCTGCGTTCCTCATCCGTTCGTAGAACAGCGCGACGAGGTCGGGAGGAAGTGCCTCCCCGCTGGATATCACGTGCCGCAGAGCTCCCATTGCGTCAGCCGCGTGTGGTGGTAGGTCCTCCAGGAAGAGGGCGAGGATGCTCGGGACGAACTGCACAACGGCGACCTGGTGCTCGACGATCGCCCGCGCAATCGCGTGCGGGTCACGGTGAAGTCCGGGGCCGAGTAGGGCGACAGTGCCGCCGACCATCAGCGGCCAGAAGATCTCCACCGCGGAGTCGTCGAAGCTGAGCACGGTCTTGTGCAGCACGGACTCGCCGGGCTTCAGCTGGTGCTGCCGCTGCATCCATCGCATCCGGCTGACCCAGCCAGCGTGCGTGCTGGCGACCCCCTTGGGATTACCGGTGGAGCCGGACGTGTAGTAGAGGGACACCACGTGCCCTGGCAAAACCGGAGCGCTGGGCGGCGTCTGTGGATAGGACGTAACGGCACTGATGTCGAGGGGCACCGGCGTGGCCGGGCACGTCCCGGGAAGCCGCTCACCGTGGGCGGCCGTGGTCAGGCACACCGGCGCTGCCGCATCCGCAAGGATCTGGACAGCACGTCCGCTGGGCACATCGGGATCCAGTGGGAGGTAGGCGCCGCCGGCCTTGAGTACGGCGAGAAGTCCCACCACAAGTTCGACCGAACGGTCCGCCCACATGCCCACCGGCACATCGGGGCCCACCCCGTGGTCGCGCAGCCGGTGAGCAAGCCGGTTGGCCAGGCCGTCCAGCTCGGCATACGTCAGGGAACGCGAGCCATCGGTCACGGCGGTGGCCCCGGGTGTGCGCCGCGCCTGCTCCTCGAACAATTGATGCAGACAGGAGCCGTCCGTCTCCTCCTTAACGGCGGTGTCGTTCCAGCGGTGGAGCTGCTCGTGTCGTTCCTCGGCAGTGAGCAGCCGGAGCCCTGAGACGGCAGCGTCCGGCTCGCCAACGGCGTGGCCGAGCAGTCGCACGAAGTAGTCCGCGAAACGCTGAACGGTGGCCCGGTCGAAGAGATCGCAGCTGTACTCGATCAGACCGGACACGCCGGCCGGTCTGCCGTCCTCACCAGAAGCCTCGGCGAACTCGAAAGCCAGGTCGAACTTGGCATACACGCGGTCGGCGGGGGCCTCGGTGACCTGCAGCTCCGGTAGCTCCAGTCGGGCGTCATCGGTGTTGTGCAGGATCAGCATGATCTGGAACAGCGGATGCCGCGCGAGCGAGCGTGACGGCTTCAGTTCTTCCACCAGCCGTTCGAAGGGCAGCTCCTGGTGGTCGTATGCCTCCAGGTCCACCGATCGAACACGGCTCAGCAGTTCCCGGAAGCTGGGGTCGCCAGACACATCCGTGCGCAACACGACGGTGTTGATGAAGAACCCGACGAGGTCGTCGAGAGCATCGTCCATGCGCCCCGCGACGGCCGATCCCAGGGGGATGTCCGTGCCTGCGCCCAGCCGGTGCAGCAGGGCGGCCAACGCCGCCTGCAGCACCATGAACACCGTGGTGTCCGATGCGCGGGCCAGATCGTGGACGCTGCGGTGGAGTTCGTCGGTGAGTCGGAAGTGCACCGCGCCGCCGGTGTAGCTCGCCAGGGCGGGACGTGGGCGGTCCAGCGGGAGGTTGAGCTCCTCGGGGATGCCTTCGAGTGCCGTCGTCCAATACGCTCGCTGAAGGGAAAGCAGACTCTCCGGATCGGACTCCGAGCCCAGCAGCTCGCGCTGCCACAGGGTGAAGTCGGCGTACTGCACCGGGAGGCTGGACCACTGCGGAGGCTGGCCGGATCGGCGGGCTTCGTAGGCGGTGCGCAGATCCCGGAACAGCGGGCCCTGGGACCACCCGTCGCCCGCGATGTGATGGATGACGAGAACCAGCGTGTGTGTAGCTGTGCTGCTGGAAAGCAGGTGCGCCCGGACGGGGATGTCGACGGTCAGGTCAAATTCCTGACTGCTCAGCTCGGCCACCGTTGCTGCTGCACCGCCCGCAGCGACGGTGGTGACCGTCAGCAGGCTCGCCGGCGGGGGGAGTACGATCTGATGCGGTTCGCCGTCACGTTCGGGAAACACCGTGCGCAGGCTCTCGTGCCGGCCGACGACATCCTCCAAAGCCTGCTGTAGGACCTCGATTTCCAGCGACCCCGATAGGTGCCAGACGAAGGGCGTGTTGTACGCCGCCCGCTGTGTCTCCAGCCTGTTCAAAAACCACAGCCGCTGCTGCGCAAAGGACAGCGGGAGCGCCTCGGGACGCGATCGCGGTTCCAACGCTGGCCGTGCCTGCCGCCCCTGGTGCAAGATCTGACTCAGACCGGCAACCGTGGGGGTGGCGAACAGAGCCTGCACGCCGATCTCCGCTTGGAACGACGATCGGATGCGGCTGATCAGCCTGATGGCCAGGAGTGAATGCCCACCAAGCTCGAAGAAGCTGTCATCGATGGTTACCTGCTCCACGCCGAGGACCTCGGCGAACAGGAGGCAGAGATCTCCTTCCAGGACGGTGCGCGGCGGCCGTCCCGAAGAGCGCGGCGAGAAGTCGGGAGTCGGCAGCGCCTTGTGGTCCACCTTTCCGTTCGCGGTCAGCGGCAGCTGATCCAGGTAGACCACCATGGCCGGAACCATGTAGTCGGGGAGAATGACACGGGCGTGGTCACGCAGTGCTGCTTCGTCACGCCGTCCCGCCGCCGGCACGACGTAGGCTACAAGACGCTTGTCACCCGGCTGGAACTCGTGCGCTCGCACAGTCACGTGCTGCACATCCGGGTGATCCGCCAGCACCACTTCGATTTCACCCGGTTCGACACGGAAGCCGCGTATCTTCACCTGGTTGTTGGTGCGCCCCAGAAACACCAGTTCGCCGTCCGCACGCCAACGGCCGAGGTCACCCGTGCGGTACATCCGTTCACCTGCAGCCCCGAACGGGCACGCCACGAACCGCTCCGCCGTCAGACCCGGACGCTTCAGATACCCCCGCGCCAGCTGGACACCCGCGACATATATCTCACCCGGAACACCCACTGGCACTGGCTGCAGATACTCATTCAGCACATACACCCGGGTGTTCCACAGCGGCCGGCCAATCGGCACGACTCCGGCCGGGGCACCCTCGTCCCTCGCTATACGGAACTCGAGACACCCGACAGTGGCCTCCGTCGGACCGTACTCATTGACCACTTCCGTCCTGGAATGGTCTGCCAGCCACGGGGTAATCATCTCACCGGTGAGCTGTTCACCGCCGACGACCAACTCACCGCCCCGGGCGAGATACTGCGGTAACCCGCGCAACAGCGGGATATGGCTGGGCGTGCCCTTGAGGAAGGTCACCTCACCAGCCGCCTCAACCTCCTCGTCCAAGGACGCAATGACAATGCGTCCGCCCGCGCACAGCGGCCCGTAAAGTGATGTCACCGCAAGGTCGAACGCCGGAGACGTATGCAACAGGGCTTGTCCGGCGAGAGACGGATAAGCAGACAGACTCCACAGCAGATAGTTAGTCAGCGCACCGTGCTCAATCACAACACCCTTGGGCCGGCCGGTGGAACCCGATGTGTAGATCACGTAGGCGGGGTGGGAGACCAGCAGGGGCGAACCGCGCTCGGAATCCGTGACGTTTGCGCTGGACTTGGACCCCGTCGTTGCCATGAAGTGCGGCGTGTCGAGCACGAGGACGGGCAGCTCAGCGGGCACTGTCCCCATCAAGTCAGCCAACGTGATCGCGCACTTGGGGCCCGCGTCCGCAAGCATGAAGGTCAGCCGGTCGGCTGGATAGCTGAGGTCCATGGGAACATACGCGGCACCCGCCTTCAGCACCGCGAGAGCCGACGTCACGAGCTCCACCGAAGGGGGGAGCACCAGTGCGACCTTGTCCTCCGGGCGCACACCATGTTCAAGCAGGACCCTGGCCAGACGATTGGCACGGGCGTTGACCTCCGCGTAGGTCAACGCCGTATTCTGGGACACTAGGGCCACTGCATCGGCGTGTTTCGCGACGCTTCGCTCGAAGAGCTCCGGCATCGTGGACGACGGTACGGGGATCGCAGTGTCGTTCCACCGGCTCAGCATCATGCGCCGCTCGTCTGGTGAAAGCAGGTCGAGTCCCGAGACGCGCTCGTCCGGAGCCTCCACGGCGTGATCGAGAATCCGCAGGAAGTACTGGGCGAATCCCTCGACGGTAGCATCGTCGAACAGATCGCGGCTGTGCTCGACGACGGCGCTTAGACCAGCTGCTTCACCGCCGGGTCCCAGGTGCTCGGTGAACTCGAAGGTGAGGTCGAACGCGCCGCGCGCAGGGTTCGGCGGTGTCTCAATGACGGACAGGCCAGGCAGTCTCAGTTCGCTTCCGTCGAGGTTCTGCAGGATGAGCATGACCTGGAAGAGCGGGTGCCGGGAGAGGGAGCGCTCTGGACGCATGCGCTCAACCAACTGTTCGAATGGCACGTCCTGGTTCGCGTACGCCTCGAGATCCACTTCGCGCACGCGGGCCAGCAGCTCGCGGAATGTGGGGTCCTGAGAGACATCCGTGCGAAGCACGAGCGTGTTCACGAAGAAGCCGATAAGATCGTCGAGGGCCTCGTCCGCGCGCCCGGCAACCGCAGTACCGATCGGGATATCCGTTCCGGCGCCCAGTCGGTGAAGCAGTGCCGCCAGGGTCGAATGCAGCACCATGAACACTGTGGTTCCGGAGGACTGGGCGAGCCGCACCATCTTCCGATGGACCTCGGTGCCCACCCGAAGATGTACGACACCTCCATTGCGGCTCGGCACCAAGGGACGAGGGCGGTCCACGGGGAGAGCCAGCTCTGTTGGGACGCCGGTCAAGTTCTCTTCCCAGTACTCCAGCTGACGTGACACCATGCTGGACGGATCGGCGGATGATCCCAGCAGGTCACGTTGCCACAGCGTGTAGTCGGCGTATTGCGCCGGCAAGTCGGACCACATCGGCGGTTGCCCCAAACACCGGGCCGTATAGGCCGAGCTCAGATCCCTGAACAGGGGCTCACGGGACCACTCGTCGGTGGCTATGTGGTGCAGGACGAGCACCAGCACATGGTGGTTCGGCTCGACTCCGAAGAGCCTGACGGCGACAGGTGGCTCCGCTCCCAGATCGAAGCAGTGCTCCATGACCGCGCTGATTTCCTCCTCCAGTCGACCGGGGGCGACAGCCTTCACCGTCAGTTCGCCAATTGACTGCGCCGGGTCGAGCACGATCTGGCAGGGTGCCCCATCCACCTCGGAAAACACGGTGCGCAGGCTTTCGTGGCGCCCGACCACGTCTTCCAGCGCTGCCCTCAGCGCCGACACGTCGAGTTCCCCCGTCAGCCGGAGAACGAATGGGATGTTGTAGGAGAGCCGGAGGTTCTCGACGGTGTTCGCGAACCAGAGCCGCTGCTGGGCGAAGGACAGCGGCAGGACGGCAGGACGTGCTCGTCTCTCCAGTGGTGGGCGTGCTCCGTCGGCTGCATCGATGACCCGGGCCAGCCCCGCGACTGTCCGTGCCGAGAAGAGCGCCCGCGGACTGAGTTCCACCTTCAGCGCGACGCGGATGCGACTGATCAGCCGCACCACCAGCAAGGAGTTGCCGCCGAGTTCGAAGAAGTCGTCGTCGATACTCACTCGCTCGGTTCCCAGGACCTGGGCGACCAGATTGCACAGCAGCTCTTCCCGGCCGTCGTGAGGGGAACGCCTCGCACCCGGAGCGAGGGGGCCAGGCGCAGGGAGCGCGCTACGGTTGATCTTTCCGTTCGTTGTCAGTGGCATGTCGGGGAGCAGCAAGCAGGTCGACGGGACCATGTATTCTGGCAGGTCGGCCGCGAGGAACACTCGAAGGTCACCCGGCTGCAGGTCATGGCCCGGCCGGGTCACCGCATAGGCGACGAGCCGGGGGTTGCCGACCGTGTCCTCCCTGAGCACCACGGCTGCCTGGGCGACGCCGGGGTGCCGGGCCAGTGCTGCTTCGATCTCGCCAAGCTCCACCCGGAAGCCCCGTACCTTGACTTGGTCGTCTACTCGCCCTAAGTGCTCGAGCAGGCCGTCCGGGGTGATCCGCACATAGTCGCCCGTACGGTACATGCGTGTTCCGGCCGAGCCGAAGGGGTTCGCAACGAATCGCTCCGCGGTGAGCCTGGACCGGCCCAAATAGCCGCGAGCGAGTGCCTCGCCGGCGACGTAGAGCTCTCCGTCCCCGCCCGGCGCGACGGGGGACAGCGAAGAGTCGAGGACATGGACCTGGAAGTAGCGGAACGCGGTTCCTATCGGGACCCGACCCTTGGGGGTGGCCGTTCCCGGAGGCAGCACGTATTCCAGGCAGTTGACCGTGACCTCAGTCGGACCGTAGGCATTGATGACGGTGACGTCCGGGTGATCGGCGCGCCATGCGTCGATGGCACTGCCCGTCAGCGGCTCCCCAGCGAGAATGAGCTTACGGGAGGGGGCTGTCTCCTTGGACAGGCTTGTCAGATAGATGAACTGACTTGGCGTCACTTTCAGGAAGGTCGGTCGCCGAGTGGGTGAGGCAGGGTCCTGCGTGTCCATGAGGTGTACACAGCCACCGCTGAGTAGAGACGCGCACAGTGCTGTGAGGGTCAGATCGAAGGTCATTGGCGAGAGCACGAGCGACTGTTCTGCGTCGTCGCCGTACTCATCGCGTGCGCGTGCCGCATAGCAGGCCAGCGCGGAGTGCTCGATCATGACGCCCTTCGGGCGGCCGGTGGAGCCGGAGGTATACATGACGTACGCAGCATTCTGAAGGGACAGCGTTGAGTGCCGTTCCTCGTCAGCGACGTCAACCAGGGCGAACCCGGCGAGGTTCTCCGCCGTACGCAGATCGTCGAGTAGCAGGTATGCGACGTCCGACGACGGCAGACTGGGGGCCACCGAGGTGGTGCTGACGACGAGCGTGGGTGCAGCATCCTTCAGCATGAACCGCAGACGCTCGGCCGGATGCTCGGGATCCACCGGTACATACGCGCCGCCGGCCTTGAGTACGGCGAGTATCGTCACCACGTAGTCCACGGAGCGTGGCAGGGCGATTGCCACCTTCCGTTCAGGCCCAACACCACGAGCCATCATCTCCCGTGCCAGCTGGTTCGCCCGAGCGTTGAGGCGCCTATAGGAGAGCTCTTCGCCGGCCGCGCATATGGCGATGCTGTTCGGGTTTCGCTTCGCCTGTTTCTCGATCATCCGGTGCAGGAAGACATTGCTCGTCATGCCCAGCCCTCCATCCTTCCTCCTACTGGTTACGGCCACCTCGTCAGGTCCCCGAAGAAGTTGGGTATCTCGGTCGCCAGAGCTCGATCGAGGGCAGCCTGGTAGACGTTCAGTCCGACTGCCAGGTCCAGCACACCAAGGCCGAAGGGTGAGAAGATCTTGGGCTTGTCCTCACTCACTTGGACCTTGCGTGTCATGAGCTCCGACAGGGAGCCGTCGATGAAGTCGCGGTGCCCAAGAAGCTGCTCGGTCAGGTGCGGGGAGGTGTTTGCTTTGAGGCAGTGATCGACGTCATCCAGGATGTTGTGAGAGGCGGCCACGATCTCGGGGCCGATGTCGCGCAGCGAGATGTTGAGAATAACCTGCCCGCTCGAAAAGGCACCGGGCTGCGTGATGTACGGGGTCGTGGCGGTGGTCGTCAGGACCACCACGTCGGAGCCGGATATCGCGGACTCCACCGAAATCCTCGTATCTGCGCGGTACGGGGTCGAGGAGTTTATGTAGTGTGCGAGCGACCTCATGTAATGTGCTTTTTGATCGTGTATGAGGAATTGATCCACGGACCACTCGCGAGACTCGAAGAATTCCACTACGGTGCGGGCTATTACCCCCGCTCCTATCACGGTGATAGTTCCAGCGCTCCGGCTTCCTGTCAGTTCTTCGGCGCCGAGTACTGCTGAGGCTGCGGTGCGTGCTGCACTGATGCGCGAGGCCTCCAGGAAGGCGAAAGGGTAGCCGGTTTCATAGTCGTTCAGGATAAGGGTGGCGGAGGCCCTGGGCATGTTTCGCTCGATGTTAGACGGGAAGCTGCTCACCCATTTTATTCCTGCTGCCTCGTAGTCTCCGCCAAGGAACGCAGGGAGAGCGATGATGCGAGTGCCGGGTTTTTTCGGAAAATTGAGAAAGTAGCTGTCCGGGTTCACCGAAGCCCCGTCTGCGTGCAAGAGGTAGGCCTCCTTGACCCAGTCCACCACTCGGCTTCGTGAGCTTGATATAACCGACTCGACAGCGTGGCCGTCGATGATATGGAATGACGGCATGTCAACCATTTCCGTCGCGGATCGTTTCTGCGTCGGGCAGGATTACCCCAGTATCGACGTCTGCCCCGTAATTTTGCAGAACCCAGTCTTCGTCATAGACGGTTCGGGCGTACCTGTCCCCCATATCAGGAGAGACAGCGACCAGCGTCGCACCGGGCGGGAAGTCCCGCTCACGTTGAAGCATCGCCGCGACCACTGCACCGGTGGACGCGCCGACGAAGACTCCCCGGTGGATGGCAAGGTGGCGGCAGGCTCGGATAGCGTCCGCCTCTTTCAGCCGGATCACCTCGTCTGGCTGGTTTTCGTCGAGGTCACGCAGTCCTGGACGTCGGCTGGTGCCCAGGCCGGGGAGGTGCCGCCGAGCTGGCGGAAAACCGAAGGTGACCGAACCGTAGGCATCGACCGCGATGACTCGAGTGTGTGGTGACTGCTTCCGGAATCGGTCAAGGCACCCCATGAGCGTCCCGGTCGTCCCAGTGCCGACAAACAGATAGTCGACCGAATCGAATTCACGCAAGATCTCCTGTGCCGTGCGGTCTGCGTGCACTCTCGGTCCTGCGGTGTTCGCGTACTGATTTGTCCAGATGAGCTCCGGATCCGCTTTGAGGTGCTCCTCGATGCACCGGATTCGGGTGCCCAGGTATCCGCCGCTCTCATCGCGCTCATCAACCTGGATGACATGGGCGCCAGCCGCTCGCATGAGAACGATGTTATCTTCAGAGGCCAGGGGGTCGGTCACGCAAGTGAATCTGTATCCTTTGGCTGCGCATATCATGCTCAGAGAGACGCCAAGATTTCCCGAGGACGACTCTATGAGGCGGGATCCGGGTTTCAGATAGCCGCCAGATTCCAGGTTGGCGATCAGGCCTAGAGCGGTCTTCAGTTTTATGGATCCGGCCGGATTCAAGCCCTCCAGCTTCAGGTACGCATTCCCTTCGGAAAGTAGACCGTCAAGCGACAGAAAAACATCGCCCGTGATCACTTCATAGGCATGCTCGTATATCACCGAACCACTTCCCGTCCCCCTTGGGCGTGCTCGCGGAGCTTTCAGTGTCACGTGCGGTGTAGTTGGTGGTGCCTTCGATCATGGATGTAGGTGGTATCGGGGCACCCTCAGCCCGGTATCGCGTTAGTATCAGCCCGAAGATGGCCTGGTTCGATCACGTACATCATAAGGTGAGCCCTTTTTGACTACTTGCGATCGTTTGTGAACTGGGTGGCAGATTGGTCGCTGGTCCGCGCGTGGGAGTCGTCAAGCGCCAGAAACCGGCGTACGACGACCTCATGCATGTGATCGCCGAGTAGGCAGCCACGATCAAGCATGTGGGGGCGCGGACGGCGGAACAGGACGCGCAGATCGCCGAGTAGAAGCGGCGGCAGGTGAAGGACTCCTCCACCTCATCCAGGCCGCCGTCCTCGGACAGTCCGTTGCGCAAGTCGGTGCCGCACTCGCCGCGCGCCTGAAGCGGACAGTGGCTCGGCGCTCAGCCCGCCCATCCGGGTGCGAATCTGGAGCGCGTCGCCGACCTGGACGAAGTCGTGTGGCGCCGCCCCCACAGCATCATGACCATCACTCCGGCAAGCCCTCAGAAGCGATCCGCAAACCCGTGACGGGGCTTGGGACCAGCACGAGTGTTCGCGGGTTCCCGATTCGGGTGATCTCGGCGTTGTCGCCGCATGAAGACAGGGCCCCTGTGCAGCTTGGAGGTTGTCGAGACCGAAAAGCTGCGAGGAAGCCCTGTTGCCGCTTTTGTACGCCGTCGCCGCAGTCGACGGCAACTCCGTCCCCCCAAGGTGTGACTGCTTCGCACACCGATACGGCAACGCGGGCGACCACGGCGAGCGTGTTCGGCGCTACGACAGCGACATGACCGACGCCGAGTGGGCGGCGGTGCGGGACCTGCTGCCGGTGCCGGCGTGGATGAGCGGCCGGGGCGGGCGACCGGAGGGCTACTGCCACCGCCAGATACTCGACCAATGCCACGAAGTTAGGGCTTGCAGATCATCAACCCGTAGCCTCAGGCTCTTCGGGCCGTTGACGTGGTATGGGCGCTTCGCGGGAGCTGATGATCCAGGGCTCCCTCATCCCGTTCCGCCGCGACAAGGGCCGCGTGCACCTGGGAGAGCTCAAGCTCCACGAACTGCCCTGGCCACGCGAGCAGCTCCTCGACCTCGGCGCCACCCCGGTCGAGCTGCGCGTCACCCTCTCCTACTTCGTCGAACCCAACCCCGGCCGACGCGGTGTCATGGGCCAGCACGCCTACGCCTCCCACAAGCTGCGGTTCGCGATCAAGGGGCCCCTGGAGAACCTCACGGACTTCGAAGGGCGCGTCGCGAAGGACGCGCAGGCCGCGAACGACGGCATGACCACGGTCGGCAAGTTCGAGGGCGACAAAGCACGGCTCGTCGGCTCCGACAACCGCAACCGAGGCTCCCCCCCCCACGCCGACATCTGGAGCGGCACCGCCGCCGAGCTCGCCGACTGCGGAGCCCTGGCCGTCTACCCGGCCGGCGGCTGGTGGAAGTACAACAACAGATCCGACCGGGTCGGCCGACCGGTCTCGTATGCCCTGCTCGTGTCCCTCACGACACCCGAAATCGAGACCGACCTTTACACACCGACCGCGGTACGGCTCGACGTGCCGATCCCGACCGATCTGGCCGCACGAGTCAACACCGCCTCCGGAGTCCCCGTACAGCTGTTTCTGGACTGGTAGACCGCGGCCCTTGTGCTGGCGGAGCGGGAGGCCAGCCGACCCTGCGGTCTGAAGACTGCCCACACCGGGGCGCCGGTCCGATGCTGTTACATCGCACCGGCCGGGGCCCCGTCCGCGGCTGCTACGCGGCGAGCGGCAGGTCGTGGCCGCCGTGGGGGAGTTCTCGGAGCTGGCCTGATTGGGCGCGGTCGAGGGCTTTCGCCAGGGCGAGGACTGCTTCGTCGGCGGAGTCTTTGAGGAGGTGGCCGTAGAGGTTGATGGTGACGGCGATGGTGGAGTGGCGCAGGGTCTTGGAGACCACGGCGATGGGGATGTTCTCGGCAATCATGATGCTGGCGGCGGTGTGGCGCAGGTCGTGCAGGCCGATGCGGGTTAGCCCGAGTTCGTCGGTGCGCTTGCGGAGCTGGTCGAGGACCCACTGGGGCCGCAACGGTGTTCCACCCGGGCGGGCGAAGACCAGCCCCTCCAGCCGGCCGTCGGGGTGGGCGGCCATCTGGATCGCGGCCTGGCGATGGAGGGCGGCCATGACTCTGGGGGAGAGGCTGATCCAGGCCCTACTGGCTTCGGTCTTGGGCTCCCCGAGGTGGATCTTCCCGTTGTCGATGGCAGCGAGGGTCCAGCGGACGAAGAGCTTGCGGTCCATGAGGTGGATATCGGACCAGTGCAGGGCGAGGATCTCGCCGCGGCGCATGCCGGTGCCGAGCATGACCTCGAACAGGTCGGTCAGCTGATCCGCATACTGCTCGGCGTTGTGGGGCAGGAAGGTGGCGGCCTCGTCGGGGGTCCAGCAGGTGCGCTCGGCGGCGCGGGGCCGAGCTGGGACGGAGTGCTTGGCGGGGTTGTAACGCAGCCCCCAAGCGCGCACCGCGTGGTTGAGGGCGTTACGCAGGGTGGAGACGATCCGGTAGACGGTGACCTTGCCACGCTTGGCCTTGCGCTGGGCGGCGATCCAGCGCTCGATGTGCTTCGGGCGCAGGTCGGGGAGCCGGTAGTGGCCGAAGGCGGGGATGAGGTCTCGCTCCACGCACGCCTCGTAGCCGGCGTAGGTGTTCGGCGCGAGCTCCTCCTTCTTCACGGCCAGCCACTGCCGCAGGAAGCTCGCCACCGTGACGCGACGGTCCTCGTACACCCCGCGCAGCTCACCGTCCAGCACCGCCTTCATCTCCCGGGCCGCCTCGGCGCGGGTGGCGAACCCACCGCGCCGACGGGTCTTTCGCTTCCCGTCCTCCGGGGCCACGTCGACGCAGTACGTCCACGACCCGTGACCCGCCTCCTCCAACAACCGCACACACCACGGACCCAACTGCCTCCCGTGCCCGTCCGAACAACCACACCGCCGGTACACCCGACCACGCTGCGCACGCTGTCCCATGAGCTTCCCCTTCTCTTGGACTGGGTGGTGACTCTGGGATAAGAGTGGCTGCCGTGTCGGGTGTGGCGGCAGAGCGTGCGGGGCGGTGCGCGAAGCACGTCAGAACCATCTGGAGACGACACGCTCAAGACGACACACCGCCCGGAAGATCACGATCCGCAACCGGTGGGTAAGCGACCATGATCCGCCCGCGGGAGCCGGCTCCGCGAGCCGGCAGGCGCCGTCGAAGCAGCGGCTGTCGGGATCGCAAGGTGGTGCTTGCTGAAGGTCCGACAGATCTCGGTCACCGGCAGTAGCTGGGGCGGGGCGGTCGGCTTGGGGACCATTTTGGGACCACACGCGATGAGCGCTCATGAACGCCGATGGACCAAAACGGACGCTCGTGCACAAAGTAAACATTGGCGAACTGTCAGCTGCTCGCCGCACCGCTCTCGTCGAAAGCCGCCAACTCACGTGTGCCTCAGGATGGTTGAGCAACAAAGAAGCCGAGACCTCAAGGTCTCGGCTGCCGACAATAGTTGAACCCCTGGGGGTCAAGGGGTCGCAGGTTCAAATCCTGTCGTCCCGACTGTGAAGTCGGTTGTGAGAGCCGGTACTTGGGAAACCGAGTGCCGGCTCTTTCTGTTGTTCGGTCAGGTGGTGGTCGCATGGTGATCGCCGCGCCACATCGGCCAGGTCGCTGATGGTTCATCTGTTCGCTGCGGTTGGTGTGCGGGCAGTTGCCGGTGCGGGCGGGGGTTCTGGTGCCAGGGGCGCTGGGCGCGACAGGTGGGTCGGCCGAGGGCTGCGCGGTCGGCGTTGTCGAGGATCCAGGCGACGGCGTCGACGGCTGCGCGGGCGGTGGGGAAGGTCAGGTCGGTGTAGATGTTCGCGCTGGTGGACAGGGTGCGGTGGCGCAGGGTTTTGGAGACGACGGGCATCGGGACACCGGCCGCGGTGGCGAAGCTGGCGGTGAGGTGGCGCAGGTCGTGCAGGGCGATGCGGGGGACGCCGGCGTTGTCGCAGAGCAGGTGGAAGCGGTCGAGGACGTGCTTGGGGTGCAGGGGGCGGCCGTGGCGGTGGAAGACGTAGCCGCCGGCGGGTGTGATCTGGCCGAAGGGCGGGGATGAGGTCCTGTTCGACGTAGGCGCGGTAGCGGGCCATCGTGGTGGGCTTGAGGTGCAGTTCCTTCTCGTCCAGCCAGTCCCGCAGGTACTCGGCGGTGCGTTGCCGTGGGTCGGTGATGACGCACAGGGCCAGGCCCTCGTTGAAGCGGCGCAGTGCGGTGCGGGCGTCGAGTTCGTCGGGGAAGCCAGCGCGGCGGACGGTGTGACGGTGGCCGTCGACGGGCGGGGTGTCGACGGCGAAGGCCCAGGTGCCGTGGCGGGGGTCGACCGCGAGGCGGGGACAGGCGGTGCCGAGCTGGCGGCGGTGGTCGTCGCGGCAGCCGCAGCGCCGGTAGACGCGGCCTCGGTCGTTGCCGGGGTTCGGTGAGCAGCGCATGGTGATCGCCTCGAAGGATCGCGCGCGGGGTCGTTCTTGCTCTTCCAGTCTGCCTCCGCGGGGCGACCACCGTGCGACCACCAAGCTCGCAGAATGCCTGTGACCTGCGGGTCTCCCTTGACCAGCGGCAAAGGGAGACCCGCAGGTCCGTTCGATCGTCGGGGCCGACTCAGAGGAGGCGGTCGTGGTGGGTGGCGGCGGTGTCGCGGACGAGTTGGGCGAAGCGTTCGCGGCTGCGGTTGTCGTGCTGCTCCGCCTGTGCGTCGTCCCAGTCCTGCGCGTCGTCGGTGTCGTCCTCGCCGGCGTAGTCGTCGTATTCGCTGTGGAGGAGCCAGCAGGCGTGGATGCCGGTGAGGAGGTCTTCGAGGAGGTCGCGGGCGGGGCGCTTGGGGTCCAGCGGTGTCAGGCGCAGCAGGACGTCTTCGAGATCGAGGCCGTCGTCGCTGCTGCGGGCGAGGGTCTGCTCGACGTCGTCGAGCTGCTCGCGGAAGGCACCGGGGTCGGGCAGCAGGCCGTCGGCGACGTGCATGGCGTGGCGGACGAGTCCGGTGACGGCTTCGTGTGGGGTGGCTCCGTCGTCGATGAGACCGAGGACGAGGGTGGGGGTTTCGTGGGGGAGGGCTTCGATGTTGTCGGCTTCCTGGACGACCTGGACGGGGTTGTGTCCGGAGGTGTCGGCGGTGACTTCGGCCGCTGCGGCGAGCCAGTGCGCTGCGGCGACGGCGGCGGCGGTGGGGTCGATGTCGGAGAAGAGTCCGGCCGGTCCGAAGGGGGCCTGCTGGAGGAGGCGGTCGGCGGCGGCGACCTGGACGGGGGAGGCGTGGCCGTCGGGACGGCTGGTGGTCATCAGCAGGCGGGGCAGCTCGACGTGCTCGAAGGCATGCAGGCCGAGCAGGGGCCTGCCGGGGTCGCGCGGTTCGGAGAAGGTGAGGTTCTTCGCGGGGCGCTCCCCAGCCCGGGGCGGCGGATGATCTCAGCTTTCGCGGCTGTGCTCCGTCAACTGGTATGCCAGCATGAGGAGGTCGGCTGCTTCTTTCGAGTCGGGGACGGCGTGGTGCAGGAGGGCGAGGGCCTCCTCGCGGTGGCGGGCCGTCTGTGTGCGGGCCCAGCTGCGGCCTCCGGCGGCCTCGACCAGCGTGGCCAGTTCTGCGGGAGTGGCCCCGCTGTCGGCGGCGTAGGCGGTGCGCAGGTGCTCCCCGGCCGGGGTGCCGGATCGGAGGGCGGCGACCACGGGCAGGGACTTCTTGCGTACGGCGAGGTCGGCGCCTGCCGGCTTTCCGGTGCGCTCCGGGTCGCCCCAGATGCCCAGCAGGTCGTCGGTGATCTGGAAGGCGAGCCCCAGCCTGCGGCCGAAGGCGTCCAGCTGGACCACCCGGTGCTGCGGGGCAGCGGCCGCGTGGGCGCCGAGCGCGGCGGAACAGCCCAGCAGCGCACCGGTCTTGGCCTCGGCCATCGTGACGCAGTCGGCCAGCGTCACCGTGCTGTCGATCTCGTAGGCGCAGTCGGCGTGCTGGCCCTCGCACAGCTCGATCACGCATGCCGCCAGGCGTACCGAGGCCGCCGCGTCGGCCAGTATCCGAAACGCCAGGGCATGCAAAGCGTCCCCGGCCAGCAGAGCGTCGTTGACTCCGAAGACGCGCCATGCGGTGGGCCGGTGTCGTCGCAGCT
Organism: Streptomyces rubellomurinus; assembly: GCF_000961885.1. Taxonomy (GTDB): domain Bacteria; phylum Actinomycetota; class Actinomycetes; order Streptomycetales; family Streptomycetaceae; genus Kitasatospora; species Kitasatospora rubellomurina. Next base: position 58,251 of record NZ_JZKH01000015.1, on the reverse strand, counting down.
CGTCGCGGTCCATGACGTCGTCGTGCAGCAGCGTGAAGTTGTGCACGAGTTCGACGGCGGCCGCGGCGGGCAGCGCCATGGTGTCGTCGCCGCCCGTCGCACGGGCTGCGGCCAGCACAAGCGTAGGCCGCAGGGCCTTCCCAGGCGAGGCGTCGATCGGGATGCCGTGCTCGTCCCACCAGGCCAGCTGGTAGCCGGCGACGAGCCTCATACGGCCGGGGAGGCTAGCGACGGCGTCCCGCAGCACCGGTTCGACGGCGGCCCGGGTACGTGCCAGCAGCGAGGCGGCTGCCGCTGCGCGCGGGGTGGCCGGCTCGGTCATGAGACGCCGACCCGCGGAGAGGAGGACGCGGCGGGATCGGTGCGGCGGGTGATGATGCTGTAGACGGATGCCTTGTCCTGGGCGAGGGAGGCGGAGAAGCTCACCGCCATCTCCCGCAGTTCCTCTATCGGACCGGTCGCCCCGTCCGGGAAGTGCTGTTCGATGTTGAGTCCGACCTTCTGGAACCAGTGGATGATCTCCGCGTTGGACGGCATGATCCGCATGTCCTCCAGGAGCAGGCCGTGTTCCTCCAGGACGCGGACGAAGTACGCCGGGGACTTGCGGTTTCCGCAGGCCAGCCGGTCGACCCGATCGGGGATGGTCGATGTGTACTGTGCCAGGTCGCCCTTGTAGAGGGTGTCCGATATGACCAGCAGAGCGCCAGGGCGCATGCGCGTCGACACGGCGCGCACCGATGCCTCGAAGACGTCGTTGAGAAAATGCGTGTACACCCCGCGCACGATCACCAGGTCGTAGGGGACCTCTGGTTCGGGCAGCAGGTCGACGTCCTGGCCGTCGCACAGGAACAGCCTGACGCGGTCTGCGGCCTGGGGCTCCTGGGTGAGCCGGTGGGCGCAGTGCTCCAGTTGCCGCCGGCTGATGTTGACGGCGTCGATGTGGTGCGCCTCGGGGAACCGCTGGGCCAGGTGGCAGGAGAGGTAGCCCCAGCCGCATCCGAGGTCGAGGATGCGGCGTACCGGCGGGCAGTCGGGCCGGGTGAGGCCGGCGATGGTCAACTGGCGCTCGAAGTGGCGAAGTTCGGCCGGTCCGACCGGGCCCGGGGTGGGGCCTTCGGTGAGTTCGTCCGCGTCGAAGAGGCCGAACTGGAAGAGGAGGGTGTCCGAGCCGAGGGCCTTCTGCCACATCCAGACGGGATCGTCGTAGGTGTACTCGACCTTGGGGCGGTAGGAGTTGGGGCGCGGGCCGTCGATCACGTGGATCACGGCGGGCGGGGGCTGGGGGTCGCGCGTCATCGGGGGCTCCGGTCGTCGCTCGGCCTGGCCGGGGTACGGCATCGAGGGCCGCGTCGACAGGCGGCCCGTGCATCAGGCAGGGAGCGGTGGGGTGCTGACAAGTAGATGCCTGTCCGGTGGCGGTGGGCAACGGCAGCCGGGGGCGCGCCCGGTCACACGCGCCGCACCAACGCTACGCACGCCGGCGTCGCGCGCCAGCGCGCCCCCATGTCCGGTGGAACGCGGTGCACGGCGGGGTTGACGCGGGGCCCGGAAGGACAGAACATCCCACGTGCTGCGGAGACACGCCGGACCTGACGGTCCCGTTCAGCTGATCGCGTCGGGTGTCAAGTGTGATGCGCGGCGGTGAGGAGGGGCGGTGCAGCCTGCCTTCGTCATCTCAGGACTCATCGGGTTCGTCTTCGGTCTGCTGTGGATCGCCCTGTCGGTCGTGCAGGGCCACCGGGACCGTCGTTCCCCGCTGCCGCCGCTGGTGCTGTGCGGCATCTTCGCCTGGGACGGCTTCATGCTTTTCGGCGTCACGACGGCGTGGAGCCTGACCTATGCCTTCGAGCCGTTCCTGGTCGCCTTCGAGATCTACCTGTTCTGGCTCTTCTGGCGCTACGGGCCCGCCGACTACCCCGGGGTCCCGCGCCGGCGCCTCATGCTGTCCGTGCTGATCGCACTCGTCGTCACGGCGACGGCCTTCCAGCTCGCCGGACGTGCCCTGGGCGACCAGTACGGCGTGACGACGGGGATGATCCTGCAGACGGCGACGCCTGTGCTGTGCCTGGCGCAGCTGCGCCGCCGGGGTTCGGCGATAGGCCAGTCGGTACCGGGCGCGGCGTGCCTGCTGATCGCCTTGACGGCGCTCAGCGTCGGCGCCGTCGCAGCGCCACCTGGGGGCGGCCACCGACAGCTCAACCTGTGCCTCGGCGTAGCGCAGGTGGTACTGCAAGCGGCGTACCTGCGCTCGTTGACCGGCATTGCCCGCGCAGAGCGAGACGCCGACCGTGCTGCCGGCGGGCTTCCCGTCGGCACTCGGCCAACACCTCACGGGGAGCCCGACATATGACCGGCAACGGCAGCCCTGCCCCCCTGTTCCCGGCCGCGATCCGCCTCAACCCCGGTGCCGAGAAGGCCGAGCAGGACATGTGGCACTGGCTCGACGAGTTCGGCCTGTGCCGATCCCCCGAGGCGCGCGCCAACGTCCGCCGCTCCCGAGTCGCGTACTGCATCGGCCTGTACTACCCGTCCGCGCCCCTGGACGTCCTCGTCCTCATCACCCGCTTCACCGGCTGGTCGCTGCTGATCGACGAGGAGTTCGACGCAGGTCCCGCACGAGACGACCCCGGCGCCTGCCTGAGCGCCGTCACCGCGCTGCTCGCTCCCTTCACTCCCGCCGCCCCACACAGCCCGGCCCGCAGGGAACCGGTCGGACGCGGCGGGCACCGCGCCATGGCCGACGCGGCCGCCGCCTTGTGGGGGCAGCTGGCGCCGATCCGCTCACCGGCCTGGACCGCGCGGTTCTGCGCCCACCTGGCCAACTGGCTGTGGGGCTTCTACGGCGAGACCGTCGACCGGGCCGTCCACCGCCTGCCCGAGCCGGCGGAGTACCACGAGCGCCGCCGCGAGATGTTCGGCGTGCCCTGGTACCTCGACCTGTGCGAGGTCGCCTGCGCCGTGGACCTGCCTGACGCCGTCCACCGCCTGCCGGCCTTCCGCACCCTGTATAGCGCGGTCTGCGACACCACCGCCCTGTGCAACGACCGGGTCTCCGCCGACCGCGAGCGAGCCAGCGGCTACCTCCACAACGCCGTCACCATTCTCGAACACCACCGCGGTTGGACACCGCGGGAAGCGGCGGCCCACGTCGACCGGATGATCGCCGACGGCGCCGACCTCATCACCGCCGCGCGCCGCGACCTGCCGCGCCAGCTCGACCTGGCGGGGCTGCCCCGAGCGAGCGCCGCGGACGCCCTGCGCTGCGCCGACGCCTACCTCGATGTCGTGCGGGGCAACCACTCCTATCACCGCACCAGCCCGCGTTACACCGACCTGGGCAGCCTGCCACCGGGCGGATGTCCGGCCGAAGGGTTCGCCCGCAATGCCGAAGGGAGGCCCTTGTGACCGACCGCGCCCCCGCGGCCGACGGCTCCTGCCCGCACCTGCCCGACGGTCCCCGTCTCACCGCTCCCCAGCTGCGCGCCATGGAAACGGAGCACCTGCTCGCCTCCTGGGAGGCGTACGCCCGCACCTACGGACCGGTCTTCACCCTCCATACCGAGGACACCGCGCCCCGCGTCTACGTCGGCGACCCCACCGCCATCCGGCAGCTGTTCATCAGCGACCGCACCACCTGGCACGCCCGCGGCACCCTCTACTTCCGCCCCGTCATCGGCACCCAGGCCCTGCCCTACCTCACCGGCGAGGCCCACCGCACCATCCGGCTCCTGCTGGCCCCGCCCCTGCACGGCGAACCTTTGCGCGCCCTCGGCCCCGCCCTGGACGCCATCATCATCACCGTACTGGACCACCTGCGAGGACGCCGAAAGCCCCTGATCGACGTCACCCGCGACATCACACTGCGGCTGATCGTCCGTGCCGCCTTCGGGGAACTGGCACCGCACCGCCACGAACACTGCGTCCACCTGCTCACCGAGATCATGGACCTGATGTACGAACCGGCGGCCACCTCCGGGAGCGACCCCGAGGGCCTCCTACGGCAGATCGGGAGCCTGGTCCAGCAGGTCCAGGACTTCGTCACCCAAGAGGCCGCCGCCGCACGCGAAGCGCCCGCCGCCCACCGCAACGACCTGGTCTTCCACCTCGCCACCAGCCAAGCGGCCCCCGCCGACGAGCAGATTCGCGGACACATCATGAGCTTGCTCATCGCCGGCCACGACACAACCGCCAGCGCCCTGGCCTGGGCTCTGTATCAACTGGAACTCCACCACGACGTACGCCACCGCCTGCACACCGAACTCGCCCGGCTCGGCACCGCCCTTACACCGGCCAACACCGTGAAGCTTCCGTATCTCAACGCCGTCTGCGCCGAGACCCTGCGCCACGGCTCCGTCGTCCCGGCCGGCCTCGCCCGCGTCACGCCCGCCGACCTCGACTGGAACGGCTACAGCTTCCCGGCCGGCACCGAACTCGTCCCCGCCATCCACCTCGTGCACCGCCGCCCCGACCTCTACCCCGACCCCGAGCGCTTCGACCCCGAACGCTTCCTGAACCACAAACCCCCCGGCACCCACTACCTCCCCTTCGGCACCGGCACCCGCCGCTGCCCCGGCGCCGAACTCGCCGAATTCGAACTCCCCCTGGCCCTCGCCCGCCTCACCCGCGCCCCGGGCCTGCGCCTTATCGCGGCCGTCCCGGGCCTGAGAACGGTGAAGAACGGACCCACCATGACCACCCCGACCAGCCTGCAGGTCACCCTCGACACCCCACCCACGCCACACGCCACGGACGCCCGGGACACCCAGCCATGAACCGGACAGCACACATCGGCACCTACTACGACATCATCACCCCACTCCTGGAACACCTGTGGGGCGGCAATCTCCACATCGGCCTGTGGCCCGACGCCACGGCAGACCAACCCGCCGAGGACGACACCGCCGCGGTCGCCGCGGCCGGCGACCGCCTCACCGACCTCCTCCTCAGCGAACTGCCGCTCCATCCCGGCCACCGATTCCTGGACGTCGGCTGCGGCACAGGCCGCCCAGCCAGGCGCCTGGCCCGCACCACCGGAGCCCATGTCACCGGCATCACCATCAGCACCACCCAGGTCCAACTCGCCACCTCCCGCACCGAAACCGCCGGCCTCAGCCACCTCGCCCGATTCCAGTACGCCGACGCCACCGACCTGCCCTTCCCCGACCGGTCCTTCGACGGCGCCTGGGCCATCGAGTCCCTGCTCCACATCCCCGACACCCGCCGAGCCCTTGCCGAACTCAGACGTGTCCTCACCCCCGGCAGCCCTCTGCTGATCAGCGACATGATCCTGCGCGCTCCCGACCCCGAACGGCACGACCACTCCTCCCTCACACCGCTGACCGCTCTGCGCACCCACCTTGAAGCCAGCGGCTTCCAGATCGAGAAGATCACCGACCTGGACGAACACCTACGGCACTCCCTCCGCCGCCTCGACGCCGACCTCAACCGCCAGCGCCGGCACCTCAGCGACATCCACACCGCCCAGGCCACCGACGCCCTCACCCGCATCCTCCGCAAGACTCTCTCCGGCATCGGCACGACCTTCGGCTACGTCGCCGTCGCGGCGTGTTGACGGCATCGTCCCCATCGTGGGTCAGCGGGCTGGAATACTGCCGCCATGGTGAATCGACTGGCCCATGCCCAGTCGGCTTGTCTCCAGCAGCACGCCACCAATCCCGTGCACTGGTGGGAGCGGGGAGAGGAGGCGTTGTCAGAAGCGGCAAGGCGGGACGTGGGTGGCGAAAGTCGACACGTTCTCGCCGGACCAGGACCCTTTGACGGTCCCGGGCAACGCGCTGGGGCGTAGGCAACTGCACCCGCGAGGCGACGAGTTCGGTGTCATCGGAACGGTGACAGGCACCGGCGACCAGGCGGTGAACGAGCTCTCGGCTGCGTGGCGCGACCTTGTCGATGAGTACCAGGCCGTAGGGCTCAAGGACGTCGGATGCCATACCGACGGCGCGTTCATCGACGGCCCCGGCGTGGTCCCGCCGGCTCTGCTGCTCCTTCACTGCGCCCAGCCGGCCGACACGGGCGGCGAGAGTGTCCTGGTGGACGTCGCGGCGCTGCTCGAAACAGCCCAGCGCGCGGACCCAGCTCTGCTGCGTGAGCTCCTACGACCGCAGTTCACGTTCTGCCGGGACGAGCTGGTAGCCGTCTACCCGCCTGTCTTCCGGCAGCGCACCCCTGCGGCCGTGAGCGTCCGCTGGCGCTTCGACAAGGCCGTCTACGGCATCGAGCGCGCGCTCGCGGCCGCCAGGGCGTTCCACGACCGATACGTCCTCAACGCTCCAAGGACCGAGATCCGCCCCTGGCCAACCGGGCAACGCATCCACGTGCCTACCATGCCTCCGACTTCTACCAGCCCCTCCCTTTCGGTATCCACCAAGGTCCGGTGCAGCTGTCACTGGGCGCCAAGATCGCTGCGGAGGCGGACCTGACCGAGCCGTCATCTCTATAGTCAGGGTCGGGTGGGGTCCAGCGTTGTGGGCGCACGGCACCCGCGTGAGTGGCGCGGGGCGGCGGGCCGAAGGGCCGGATGTCTACCGCCCGTTACTCTGGCCGGGAATGCTCGCCGCCAACCCGGCGAGCATTCCCGGCCAGAGTATCCGTGCTGTGACCGTACGGGCCTTGCCGGTCCGGGTGATGCCGCGCCAGCGGCGGGTCTCACCAGGGAGATGCTGGCTCGAACCCTCGGGCGGAGAGCACCGCGCAGACGGACTCAAACAGGTGTTTGTCATCCACGCGCGGATTTTATCGCCAACCCGGCCCGCCCTCGGCCGCCAACGGCGACTCGTCGCGTGCCTTTCCGGCCATTGCGGGTGAGACTCCGGCTCGGACCGATGGGTGCCGTTCGGTCCGGCCGGGGTGTGTGTCTCCTGGGTGCCGTGCCGGCGTGTGCTGTCCGGGGCGCACCCTGTGCGCTGCGGTGTTCCCGGCCGGGAGCCGCGCGCGTCCCGGGCTCAGAGTTTGAACATCGCGGCATAGGGCGGGGTGATGCGCTCGCGTCGCGATCCGAAGTCGACGAGTACCGCGATGTCGCCGCCGCCTTCCACTCCGATGGCGCGTCCGAGGCCGTAGGTGTCGTGGGTGACGCGGTCGCCGACGGCGAAGTGCTTGCGCGGCGCTTCGATCCGGGTCTTGAAGGGACTGGTGGGTAGGACGCGGCGAACTGCTACAGGTTTCGTCATCCCCTACAGTATGCGCCGAAAATCGCGGAGTGGGATTTTTCCGGCAGGCTCGATTTTTTCGGCCGCGGCAAGAATTTCGCGCACGCCGCTCGCAATGGTCACCGGTGGCACAGCTGGCGCCGGTGGTCGCGGTGCGGGCCCGGCGGGCGGCTCGGGGCCTGCACGACCCGCCCGCCGGGGAGCCGGGCGGCGGGCTCCGAAGGTGCTGATAGCTGGTGCCCGACTGCGCTGCCAATCAGTCGTGTTGACGGTCCTGCGGCCTCGTGGTCGGCGGCGCCCGGCGCGAAGCGCCGCAGAACTGGGGTCGGAATATCCGCCCGCGGCGGGCTCGGACCTGCTACAGTCATGCTAGTTGCAGTAGTGGTTCCCATGAACTTTGTGTGCGCCTGCTGATGTTTCGCAGGCGCATTTTTGTTTCCCGGCTCTTCCCCGGGTGGGTGCTCATCGCGGCGACTCGGAGCGCGCACTGTGCACGCTTCGGACAGCCCCTTGAAGGAGAATTTTTTTATGGCTAATGGCACTGTGAAGTGGTTCAACGCGGAAAAGGGCTTCGGCTTCATCGAGCAGGAGGGTGGCGGCGCTGACGTGTTCGCCCACTACTCGAACATCCAGGCCAACGGCTTCCGTGAGCTGCTCGAGGGCCAGAAGGTCGAGTTCGACGTCACGCAGGGCCAGAAGGGCCCGCAGGCCGAGAACATTCGTCCGCTGTAGTTTCTGCCACGGCACCCGCCTAGCAGCGAGGGGCCCGCACCGCGTACATGATGCCCGGTGCGGGCCCCTCGGCATTGCGCCACGACGCACATCCCCGGCCGTTTCCGGCCCCCTGGCTCCGCCACCGGCGGCCATCCCCACGCGAGACGCCCCGCGCCGCGTCCGGATCGGCGCCCTGCCGTGACACCCACGGTTCGAGGATCCTCCGCTCCCGCCCTTGGCGGTGAGCGCGGTCCTGAGGTGACGTGCCGCACGGTTTCACCGTCCACGCCCGGCCCTCTCCATACTTTCGGCCCGTTCCTCGCGATCTCCTGCCGGCGCCCGGCGCTGCGGAGCCGCCTCGTGACGTGCCGCCCCAGGAAGGTTTTCCATGAAGCGCTCCAGTCGCTCCCCGTACCAGAACACCAACTCCCGATCCTCGGCCTCCGCCCGCTCCGGCAGTTCCCACGGATCCCGCTCCGGCGGCAGCTCCTTCTACGGCGACCGGCCCACCGGCGGCCGGAACTCGCGTCAGGGACACTCCCTGCAGGGCGAGTTCGCGATGCCGGTGAGCACCACCCCGGCGCTGCCGGCCGTCGAAGCGTTCGACGAGCTGGACATGCCGAAGGCGCTGCTGTCGGTGCTGACCCGGCAGGGCGTCACCGCGCCGTTCCCGATCCAGGCCGCCACGCTGCCGAACTCGCTGGCCGGTCGTGACGTCCTCGGCCGGGGCCGCACCGGCTCCGGCAAGACCATCGCGTTCGGCCTCGCCGTGCTGGCCCGTATCGCCGGCCGGCGCGCGGAGCCGCGCCGTCCGCTGGCCCTCGTGCTGGTGCCCACCCGCGAGCTCGCGCAGCAGGTCACCGACGCCCTCACCCCGTTCGCCCACGCTGTGCGCCTGCGCATGGCGGCCGTGGTCGGCGGGATGTCGATCGGACGCCAGGCCCACGCCCTGAACCAGGGGGCCGAGGTCGTGGTCGCCACCCCCGGTCGCCTCAAGGACCTGATCCAGCGCGGTGACTGCCAGCTGGACGGCGTCGGCGTCACAGTCCTCGACGAGGCGGATCAGATGGCCGACATGGGCTTTTTGCCGCAGGTCACCGAGCTCCTCGACCAGGTCGCCGAGGGCGGCCAGACGATGCTGTTCTCCGCCACCCTGGACCGCAACGTCGACAGGCTGGTCCGCCGCTTCCTGAAGGATCCGGTCACCCACTCGGTGGACCCGTCCGCAGGCGCGGTCAGCACGATGGAGCACCACGTGCTGCACGTGCAGAACTACGACAAGGCCGCCACGATCGCGCACATCGCCTCCCGCGAGGGTGGCGTGATCATGTTCATCGACACCAAGCACGGCGCCGACCGCCTGGTCCTCGACCTGCTCGCCTGCGGGGTGAAGGCCGCCGCCCTGCACGGCGGCAAGTCCCAGCCGCAGCGCACCCGCACCCTGGAACAGTTCCGCACCGGCCAGGTCACCGCGCTGATCGCGACCAACGTCGCCGCCCGGGGCATCCACGTCGACGGCCTCGACCTGGTCGTCAACCTCGACCCGCCGAGCGACCACAAGGACTACCTCCACCGCGGCGGGCGTACCGCCCGCGCCGGCGAGTCCGGTACGGTCGTCACCCTGGTCCTGCCCAACCAGCGCCGCGAGATGGCCCGCATGATGACCACGGCCGCCATCACCCCCGTCACCACCCGCGTCAGCGCCGGCGACGACGACCTGGCCCGCATCACCGGCGCCCGGGTGCCCACGGGCATCCCCACCGTGATCGCCGCTCCCGTCGTCGAACGCTCCCGCCGCAGCGCGTCCACGAGTCGCGGCCGGCGCGGCCGCCCCGCCCACGCGGGAGTCGACACCCGCGCAACCGCCGCGGGCCGCGAGAACAAGGGCTCCTCCGGCCGCCGCCGGGCACCGCGCCGCGTCGCCCTTGCCGCTTAGGACGTGCCGTGGGGCCAGGGACTGGCGCCGCAGTCCCTGGCCCCACCACTCGCCAAGCGACGAACATTCTCGGCCTGCTCCGGCGCACCCGCCGGCCGTCCCACCGTCAGCGCCCTGCCTACCGCCGGTCCCGGCGGTGGATACGCGAAGGAGTCTGCCCATGACGATCACCCTCGAACGTACCGAGATCGCCGCCACGGTCGGCGACCTCATGAAATGCCCCGAGCTGCAGGTCAGCGACGACGTCATGGTCGACATGGCGATGGACATCCTGCAGAGCTCCGGCGCCGACCACCTCCTGGTCCGTGACGACGACGGCCGCTGCGCGGGGCTGCTGACGCGCCTGCACCTCGCGCCGTTCCAGGCCCGCTCCTGGTACACCGAGCGGACCCCGGTGCGCGACGTCGTCCTTGACCGTGCCCCGTTCGCCACCGCCGAGATGCCCGCAGACGCGGCGGCCGCCGCCATGCGCGCCCGCGGCCTTGCCGTGTGGCCGGTGGTGGATCATGACGGCCACGCCATCGGCCTGCTCAGCTTCTAGGACCGTCCCGTCGGGCCGCGACCGGTGGGGCAGGTGCCGGTCGGCCATGCACCGGAACGGGGGACTCGCCTGCGGGGCGGCCGGCGGTGCGCGGTTGTCGCCCACCGCGGGCCGGTCTCGTTGCCCTGGCGGGCGGGTCAGGTGTCGGCGGCGGGTTCCTGGCCGTGCTGGGAGGCGCGCAGTTGCTCGTTGATGCGCAGCGCTTCCTCGAGTTGGTCTTCGAGGATGATGATGCGGCAGGCGGCGTCGATGGCGGTGCCCTGGTCGACGAGGTCGCGGGCGCGCATCGCGATCCGCAGCTGGTAGCGGGAGTAGCGGCGGTGTCCGCCCTCCGAGCGCAACGGTGTGATGAGGCCTTGGTCGCCGAGGGAGCGCAGGAAGCCGGGGGTGGTGCCGGTCATCTCGGCGGCGCGGCCCATGGTGTAGGCGGGGTAGTCGTCGTCGTCGAGGGAGTCGGGGGTATGCGGTCGGATGGTTGCCGTGGTCACTGCACCTCTTCTTGTTGTGTCGGTGGACGCGCTGAGGGGCCCCGGGCCGTTGCGCCCGGGGCCCCGAAGGGTTTTACACCATCTGCCGGCCCTGTGGCCGGGTTCCTTGTGTCCGCCTCGCCCCGGGGGTGGGGGCGTGCGGGGATCGCGTATGCGTGACCGGAAACCACCGTCCTTGCTTTGGGGGTCTTCGGAATCCGCCCGGGTGATGCTTCACGGGCCGGGCGATCCTGATGGCGCTCTGTCCCCTCCGTTCATCCTTTGTACTGACCGGATTACTGCGAACTGCGGGCACTTCCAACTTCCAGGTACTGCGAACTGCTCGGAACTGCTGGTACTGCGAACTGCGTGGTGGTGCCAACTACCCGGTACTGCTGTGGCGGTCCTTGCGGTCCGCCGGTTCCGGCAGCCAGCCCCGTAGCCCATCCTGCTCAACCACTCGGCCTGGAACCCCACTGCCGGACTCCCAGCACGCGCGCCGGCAGCCTGGCGCCTTCACTGGGATACCGCGTACTGCGACTGCCGGTACTGCCTGACTCGACTTCACCTGCTGGTCAGGCACTTGCCGAAATCGGTACCACTGGGCGGCGGCCCCTGATGCCTGCGGGCCACCTGGCCCGGTCGCCAGCCCCGTCGCCGTCCTGCACCTGCTGTGGCTCCGGGACTCCGCTACCGCGCCGCCTTCTTCACGCCCACCTGCCCGGCGTGTCCTGCGTTCTGCTGAACTGCGGTACCGCTCGGTGGCGACCCCTGATGCCTGCGGGCCGCCAGGCCCGGCCGCCGACCCTGTCGCCTTGATGGACCATCCCTGGCTTCAGGGCCCTGCAACCGTTCCTACCTGCGAACTTCTACCTGCTGCCCGCCAGTTCATGTCTGGCGGGTACCGCTTGACCTCGTCTATGAGAGAAACACTAACCACGGCGGGTGGCAATGTCTACTCCAGCGAGCATAGATTTTTGGATGCCGGTCGGGGAGGTATTCTTCGCCCCGCACAGGGCGGGGCGGTCGGCCGCCGCAGCCGCGCCAGGACGGAGGACGCCGCTTAAGGCGGCCAGGAGGACGAGTGAGCAGGAGGCGAGCGCTGGAAGCGCGGCAGGTGCGCACCCCCGACCCGCATACACAGGCGTCGCTTGTGGCGGCCATCGCCGAAGCCGTCCGCGACCGGGACGAGCGGGTCCTCCGCCGGCTGCTGGCCCGCTTCGCCGAGCAGGCCGCCATCGCGGACCTGCCAGCCCTGCGCGATGCCATCGACACCACCGGGCAGCACGGTGACCGTCCGCCGGAGACCCGATAGGCGGAGCCGGTCCGCCGCACTCCCGCGCAGCGGCCGAGATCGCTTCCACGTGTGAAGGCGGCCCGGATCAGGTGGCCAGGGACCATCGGCGATACCGGGCAACGGGCCGACGCGCGGGCGGGGTGAGTCTTCTGGCTCCGTTCACGAGAAACACGTGAACGGAGCCGGTCCTCTTATCGGGCCTGGGAGTGCGTCGTCGGCGTCCCGTGGGTCGGTCCGGCGGGCGGGGTGCGCAGGGCGAGGACGGCGATGTCGTCGTGGCCGTCGCCGAGGTGGGCGTCGGCCAGGGTGCGGCACAGGTCTGCGAGGGGCAGAGCGGCGTGGGCGGCGGCGACCTGGGCGAGGGCGGTGAGGCCGGCGTCCAGGGGGCGGTGGGGGTGCTCGACCAGGCCGTCGGTGAAGAGCACGAGGGTGGCGTTGCCGGGCAGTGGGCGCTTGTGGTCGGGGCGGGGCACGTCGGGGTCGACACCGAGGGGCAGGCCGGGGTCGGCGTGCAGGTAGCCGGTGGTGCCGTCGGGCTGATCAGGAGCGGTGGCGGGTGTCCGGCGTTGCTCCAGTGGACTGTCCAGCCGTCCTCGGCGGGTTCGATGCGGGCGAGGCAGGTGGTGGTGATCGGGTTGCCGGTGATCGCCTGGAGGGTGCGGTCGAGCTGCGCCAGGACGGCGCTGGGCGGGGTGCAGCGGTCGTAGAGGAGGGCGCGCAGCATGTTGCGGGTCTGGGCCATGGTGGCGGCGGACTTCAGGTCGTGTCCGGCGACGTCGCCGATGACCAGGGCGCAGGCGCCGTCGGGAGCATCAGGGCGTCGTACCAGTCTCCGCCGACGTGGTCCGGGGTGGCGGCGGGGCGGTAGATCGCGGCGACGGAGAAGGGCGTCACATCGGGCAGGCCGGGAAGGAGGAGGCGCTGGAAGTACTCGGCGTTGGCGCGGACCTGTCGGTAGAGGCGGGCGTTCTCGATGGCGAGGCCGGCCGCGCCGGCGAGCGCTACGAGGATGTCCTGGTCGTTGTCGTCGAAGGGCTGCCCGTCGCGCCGCTCGCACAGGTAGAGGTTGCCGTAGACCCGCCCGCGTCCGGTGACTGCCACCCCGAGCAGTGTCCGCATCGGCGGGTGGCCCGGTGGGAAGCCGACCGCGTCCGGGTGGCCGCCGATGTCCGCGACACGCAGCGGTTCGGGGTGCTTGATGAGATGTCCCAGGAGTCCGCGCCCCTGCGGGAGCGCGACCCCGGCCAGAGCTGTGACCTGCTGCTGGCTCAGCCCGACGGGGATGAACTCCTCCAGGTGTTCGCCGTCGTCGCTCAGTACGCCGAGTGCGCCGTAGCGGGCGTCGACCAGGCCCATCGCGGTGGTGATCACCCGGCGGAGCACGACCGGCAGGTCCAGGTCCCGGCCCACCGCCATCACCGCGTCCAGCAGGTCCTGGAAACGGCGCTGCGTGTGGACCATGTCCCGTAGACCTCCGACGATCCGGTCCATCTCGGTATCGACTCGGGGACTGTGGTCCGACACGTCCGTTCCACCCGGATCCGTCGTCCGGATCCACCCGGCCCATCTTCGATGACCCTGTTGGACGACCGCACCTTCGGCGCTTGGCGCAACCCGGAGCCGGACGCATCGGCGCGTCCTGCGTTCAACCGTAGGCATGCCCGTCGCCGACCGCGACCGCTCAGCGCCGTGAAGATCAGTGCATCTCAGCGGCCCCACCAGGGAGCAGGTGTGCTCCGCCTCGGCCGCTGCTGCGGGCTTGCTCCCAGGGCATCACCAGTCAGGTCAGGCATCCCGTGGCGGCGGTTCGCTCGCCCGCCGGCGCACGCAGCACCTCGAAGTGGGAACACGGCCAGGACAACCGCCGGACCGTGTTGCCCGATCCGCGCCTGGTCGGGGAGAAGGGCTACTGTCGGGGCCGGGTCGGTGCCTTGCAGGGGCGCGGTCTGCTCAGAGGGCTACGCGGTCAGCGGCGGCGGCCGCCGCCGCCGCCGATGTGGCGGTCGTTGGCCAGTGCGGTCAGCGGGCCGTACTCACAGGCGAGCTCGTTCCATGTCAGAACCTCGCCGCAGCGGGCCGGGAACGTCTTCGGGTCGAATTCGGGCATGGTCCAGGTGCCGGTGCTCCGGTCCCGCAGCCACAGGTCCCCGTCACCGTCGACCACAGTCGGCGGGGCCGGTACTGGATCGGCCTGATCGATGGGGTCCCAGGTGACCCGGCCGGGGTGGGAGACGCGGCGCAGCTCGGTTGTGGCCAGCCGTGCGGCCAAGTCGCGGGTGGACTCTTCGGTGTCCTTGACCGACGCGAGTCGGTATGCATCGTCGAGGACGGGCAGGGCTGGATTCTGGCTGCGCTTGGAACTCATACGCTGGTTACCTCCGTAGGGGGCGCCACATCCGTTATGGCACCCCGTGCAGGGACACGGTATCCGAGGCGGGAGTCGAGCCGGGCAAGACCGCAGTTCAGGTGGGGGCTGTGGGGCCTGGTGGTGGGCTGGTCCCGGACATGGCGCATCCGCGGTGGTTCGGGGCGACAGTGTGGTCCCTGAAAGCGGCCGCCCGGATGCAGATGCCGGCCGGGCCTGCTGGTCATGTCACCGGGCCTTCCGGGTTCCCCGCCGGGGCGTCCGCGAGGGCGACGGCGGCTGTGACGCGCTTGCCAACGATCTCGCGGCGGATCTCGAAGCGCAGGCTGACGGCCGCCACGCTCTCCAGGCCGTGGCGGCCGATGCGGGCCGGGTCGGGGGCGTGTGCCATGGGGAGGGTGGGCTCGCTGTCCCACACGCTGACCTCCACGGCGCTGTCGGTGATCGTTAGCTCCAGCAGGCACGGCCCCGGCGCGTACGTGCGGGCGTTGGTCGCCAGCTCAGAGACGACCAGCTGAACGGTGTCCATCACCCGATCTGAGACCGCGACCCTGTGGGCGTCACGGGCCCGGGCCAGGAAGTCCCGGGCGGTGCGGCGGGCCCACGCGAGCGGCTGACCGTCGACGAACACCCTCATCGACAGTTCCCGACGGACCTCCAGGGGCCGGGTCTCGTTCTCGCACGCCATCTGCCGCATCACTACCTCTCTCGAAGCAGCAACAGCTGCAGAGTGCGCCTACCCCCCCCGTCCGGCCCCGCACGCACACCCCGGGGGAGCCGGCGGGGGCAGGAAGAGAGAGCGGCGGCTCGCGGGTCAGATGCTGACTGCCGGCGACTGTCGGTCCGAGTGTCCCGCGCGGAGCTGTTCGTTGATGCGCAGGGCTTCTTCGAGTTGGTCTTCGAGGATGATGATGCGGCAGGCTGCGTCGATGGGGGTGCCCTGGTCGACGAGGTCGCGGGCGCGCATCGCGATGCGTAGTTGGTAGCGGGAGAAGCGGCGGTGGCCGCCGTCGGAGCGCAGTGGGGTGATGAGGCCGTGTTCACCAAGGGCGCGTAGCCAGGCCGCCCTTGACGCCGAGCGCTTCATGGTGGCCCTGGCCGCCCCGGAGAACCAAGCCGCTGCGGTCGTGGCCTGACCTCTCGCCCGTACCGTCCCTGCACCATATAGAGCTGCTCGGGCCGCCCACTTGACAGCGGTCACCCACGATTTCCCCGTGGACGGCCCGCGCCGAGGCCTGCGATCGGGTGCGAGGGTCGATCGCCGACGGCTCGTGCCGACGAGGATCTTGGCGTCCGGCGGTGCGGTGAATCGTTCTTCCTGGAGTGGCGGTCACGTGGACCGTCCTCTACCAAGGGATCTTGTGCTGATGACCCAGCCCGTCCGCGTCGTCTTCCGCTCTGCTTCGCGCACGGCGCCCGCTTTCGGCGAAGGGCTGCGGGTGGCGGCCCTGTACCAGGGCCAGGGCCCGGTTGGCAGCCGACAGGCAGTGGAGCAGAACCTGAAGCTCCTGGTCGAGGTGACCGCGCTGGCGGCAGACTACGGCTGCCAGGCGGTGGTGTTCCCGGAGAAGTACACCACCGGCTACGCCATCGACCCCGGGCAGTGCCGCGAGCTGGCCGAGCACCGCGAGGGCCCCTCGGTCGAACGCGCCAGGCTGGCCGCCAAAGAGAACGGCCTCGCCGTCGTCCTGCCCTACCCCGAACGCGACGGAAGGGACTTCTACGACTCGATCAGTGTGATCGCGGCCGACGGACTGGTGGCGGCGAACTACCGCAAAACCCACCTGTATGGCGCCGCCGAGCGCCGCAACTACTCCTTCGGACAGGACCTGCCACCCGTGGTCACCATGAATGGCATCGGCGTGGGGGTACTCAACTGCTACGAGTGCGAGTTCCCGTCGCTGTACCAGTACCTGGCCGAGCGCGGCGCGCAGGTCGTCCTGGGGCCCACCGCCGCCGACGGACACTTCCGTCTGGCCGACGGCGCCATGAGCCAGGTCCCCTACCAGGACGCCACCCGCCACATCATCCTCGCCATGACCAGCATCTGGCGCCTGTTCATCGCCTACGCCAACCGCCGCGGCTGGGAACAGGTCCCCGCAGGCTCCTGGCAGTACCAGGGCAACTCCGGCATCTGGGCCCCGACGGCGAACCCCTCGTCGCCGCCACCGCCGAGGACCGCCACCACGACTGCCTGCTCATCGCCGACTGCCTGCCCGCTGCCGTCCCGCCCTTCAGCCCCGAAGGCCACCACCCCACCGACAGTCGCCTCACCCTCAACCCCGTCCTGAAGCCCGCGAGCTGATCACCACCCAGGCAGACCCGTTCGATGGGCTGATCAACCGATCAAGAAGAGGCGCCGTAACGGCAGACCACCGGGAACTGCAGCCGAACCGACTGGTCACGGATCGGCACGGGCTTGAGTGACTCGCGCGCTGGCGAAGTTCTGGCCCCAGGTGTCATGGCGGACAAGCGGTTCGAGGACGAGGGCGTGGCCAACCACCCGAACAAGCGCTTCGCCTCGGCGAATGCAGACCGGGAAGAGCGGTCGGACATCGAGGCGGTCCACCGGGCAGAGGTCATGCTCATCAGCTGAGGGCGACCGTGAGCGAGTCGCGGCCCGGTCCCGTTCCGGTAGTAGGTCCGTCCGCCTCCACACTGTCGACGACGAGCAGAACCGGGGACTGTGTGAGAGCGCGCTCGAGCTCCCGGCCCCGGCTGCGCGCGCGGCCGACCGCCCGCTACACCTATGCGGCCAAGCGAACGGTAGGACCATCTTGGCGACTGCCGTTCCGCTGGTGGGCGTCCGCTTGGTCGAGAGCGGCGGCGAGCGCCTTGACGGCGTCGTCGGCGGATTCTTTGAGGAGGTGGCCGTAGAGGTCGACGGTGATGGCGAGGTTGGAGTGGCGCAGGGTCTTGGAGACGACGGCGAGGGGGATGCCGGCGGCGATCATGATGCTGGCCGCGGTGTGCCGGATGTCGTGAAGGCCGATCTTCGGCAGGTCGAGTTCGGCGCTGCGCTTGCGGAGCTGGTCGAGGACCCACTGCGGGCGCAGGGGCTCGCCGTCCGGACGGGCGAAGACGAGCCCCTCCAGCTTGCCCTGCGGGTGGGCGGCCATCTGGAGGGCGGCCTGGCGGTGGAGGGCGGCCATGACCCTGGGGGAGCCTGATCCAGGCGCGGCTGGCCTCGGTCTTGGGCTCACCGAGGTGGATCTTCCCGTTGTTCACGGCGGTGAGGGTCCAGCGGACGTAGAGCTGACTGTCCATGAGGTGCACGTCGGACCAGTGCAGGGCGAGGATCTCACCGCGGCGCATGCCGGTGCCGAGCATGACCTCGAACAGGTCGGTGAGCCGGTCGGCGTAGTGCTCCGCGTTGTGCCGCAGGAACGCCGCGGCCTGGTCCGGGGTCCAGCATGTGCGCACCGCGGCGCGGGGCTTGGCGGGTACGGAGTGCTTGGCCGGGTTGTAGCGCAGCCGCCAGGTGCGCACCGCGTGGTTCAGGGCGTTGCGCAACATGGCCACCGCGTGGTGAACGGTGGTGCGTCTGCGGCCGGCGGCGAGCTGCGCGCCTACCCAGGCGTCGATGTGCTTGGGCCGCAGATCGAGCAGCAGCATGCCGCCGAACGCGGGCACCAGGTCACGCTCGATGCACGCCCGGTAGCCCGCCCAGGTGTTCGGAGCCAGCGCCGGCCGCTTCGACTCCAGCCACTCGTACAGGAACAGCCCGGCCCGCAGCGTGCGGTCCTCGTACACGCCTCGGTACTCGGCATCCAGCACCCGCGCCATCTCCCGAGCCGCCTCCGCCCGGCTCGCGAACCCGCCCCGCCGCCGAGTCCGGCGCTTGCCGTCCTCCGGCGCCAGGTCCACCGCGTACGTCCACCGACCATGCGTGGTGTCGGCGGCCAGCTGCGGGCACCACGAACCCAACTGCTTCCCGCTGGTGCCGTCCTTGCATCCGCACCTGCGGTACACCCTGCCCCGCTTGGGATGCTGCGCCATGGAGTCCTCCTCGAACCTGGTGATGATGGCGTGTCCAGAGTTGCGGGAGTGGTGGGTGTGGCGGCAGAGCGTGCGGGGCGGGGCGTGGTGCACGGGCAAGATCGACTGGTCGGGACACGCGCTGGCGACACGCCGCGAGGGTGATCGCGGAGCATGTGCGGTGGGTAGGGCAGCTTGATCGCGCCGATTCTGCCCGCACGGGGTTGCTGCTCGGAGGAGTGGTCACAGGTCGGGAGAAGGCGTCTGTCGGTCGGCCGTGGGTTGTGGGGCTCGTACAACCCGGAGCAGGTGCGGTGCGAGGGAGCCGAGTCTCGGACCGGTCCCCGGAATACGCCACGGCCAACGCCGAGAATTCTTCGAGCCCGCAGGGAATGGGTGAGTCCGGGATTTTCGGTGGCTAGTTTATGGCTGGCGTTCGGCCCGGATCGGACTGATTTCTACCGGCAGTTCATGGCCACTGTCTGATGAGTTTCTCGGCGATCCTCGGCGATCCTCAGAAATCGCTGGATCCTCGCTCGGAGCGGAGCTACCCTGGAGACATGAACGCCACCCGGACCCTCCGTCAAGCCTCTGACCTGGGGACCAGCTGGGGACCACACGTCATGCGCGCTGGCGCACGAGGTGCGCGAAACATGCTCATCTGCACGCGCGCGACGTGTGCGAGAGCGCATTTCAGGTAGGAATAGGGAAACCCTTCCTGCTGGGGGTCAAGGGGTCGCAGGTTCAAATCCTGTCGTCCCGACAGTGATGTCGGTTGTGAGAGCCGGTACTTGGGAAACCGAGTGCCGGCTCTTTCTGTTGTTCGGCCGGCTGGTTGTGCGGGTGGCAGGTGTCGGCGTCGACGGGGGTGCCCTGGCCGGCAGGGGCGACGCTGCCGGTGGGCTTCTGCTCGCCGCCCGCGATCACCCCGGCCCCGCGTGGCGGTTCGCCCGCGCCCGTGCCCTCGGTGACAGCTCGGTTCGGCGCATCGACAGGAGTTGAGGCCCTGGCTCGGGCTGGATGAGGACGACCACAAGCGCTGGAACCAGGCCTCGGCCGGTGCCGGGCTTCGTAGGATGGGTGCGGTTCCTGCGGGAGGGGCTGCTTTCCGGAGGTGGCATGGCGCGGCGCGTGGGACACCAACTGCTCGGGCGTGCCCGGGAGGTGGGGGTGCTGGAGCGTCTGCTGCGGGAGGTGGGTGGCGGGCGCAGCCGGGTGGTGGTGCTGCGGGGGGAGGCGGGGGTCGGCAAGTCGGTGCTGCTCGACCATCTGGCCGGGCTGGCCGGGCAGGCCGGGCCGGGGGCGTCGTGGCAGGTCGTGCGTGCGGCCGGGGTCGAGGACGAGGCCGAGTTCGCCTATTCGGCCCTGCAGCGGTTGTGCGCCCCGCTGTTGTCGCACCTCGACCGGCTGCCGGAGGTGCAGCGGGACGCGTTGGGTGTCGCGTTCGGCCTGAGTGCGGGGAACCCGCCCGAGATGCTGCTGGTCGGGATGGCGGTGCTCGGCCTCTTCGCCGAGGCGGCGGCCCGGTCGCCGTTGCTGTGCCTGGTCGACGACGCGCAGTGGTTGGACCTGATGTCCCAGCGGATCCTGGCGTTCGTCGGGCGCCGACTGGACGCCGAATCGGTGGCGTTGGTGTTCGCCGAGCGGATCACCGACGGCGGGAGGGACGAGGGCTTCTCCGGCCTGCCGGACCTCCCGCTGCGCGGGCTGGCCGATGCCGACGCCCGGGCGCTGCTGGACGGTGTGCTGCCGGGGCCGGTGGACGCCCGGGTGCGGGACCGGATCGTCGCCGAGACCGGCGGGAATCCGCTCGCCCTGCTGGAGTTGCCCCGGGGCCTGTCACGGGCGGAGCTGGCGTTCGGTTTCGGCGGCCCCGGCGCCGGCCCGCTGGCGACCCGGCTCGAGGACGGCTTCCGCCGGCGCGTCGACGCCCTTCCGGACGACACCCGCGCCCTGCTGCTGGTCGCGGCGGTCGAACCGGTCGGCGACGGGCCGCTGTTGTGGCGTGCGCTGGGCCTGCTGGGCATCGGGCCGGAGGCCGCGGCGCCGGCGGAGGCCGCGGACCTGATCACCCTGGGCGCCTCGGTGCGGTTCCGGCACCCGCTGGTGCGTTCGGCGGTGTGGCGCGGCGCGGATGCCGCTGCGCTGCGCGCGGCGCACGCGGCGCTGGCCGAGGTCACCGACGCCGGGCGCGACCCCGACCGGCGGGCCTGGCACCGGGCGCACGCCGCGGTCGGGCCGGACGAGCAGGTCGCCGCCGTGCTGGAGGGCTCCGCCGACCGGGCCCTGGCGCGCGGGGGCCGGGCGGCCGCCGCCTCCTTCCTGGAACGTGCCGCGGCGCTCACGCCCGACCCGGGGGAGCGGGCGCGGCGCGCGCTGGCGGCCGCGGCGGCCAACGTCGCCGCGGGCCTGCCGGCCCGGGTCCCCGACCTGCTCGCCGCCGCCGAGTTGGGGCCGCTGGACCGGCTGCAGCAGGCCCATGCCGGCCGGCTGCGGGCCAAGGCGTCGTCCATGACCGACTCGGGGAAGGGCGCGGTGCAGCCGCTGCTCGACGCGGCGCACCGGTTCCGGGACCTCGACCCGGCCGTCGCGCGGGAGACCTGCCTCGCGGCGTTCGACGCGGCCATCTGGGCCTGGCCGCACGACGAGGGCGGAATACGGCGCGCGGCCGAGGTCGCGCGTGGCCTGGCACCCGGTGACGAGCCGGCCGGAGTCTTCCTCCGTGCCCTGGTCGCCCGGACCACGGACGGGCAGGCCGCCGCCTTCCCGCTGCTGGCGCAGGCGCTGCGCTCCCTCACCGACGAGGAGGAGCCGTCCGTCCTGTGGGCGGCCACGAACGCCGCCGCGGAGCTGGGCGACCTGCAGGCCTGGCTGGACGTCAGCGAGCGGACGGTCCGCTTCGCCCGGACGACGGGCACGCTGTCGGTCCTCTCGACGGCCCTGCCCTACCTGGCGGGCGCGCTCGGCCACGCGGGGCGTCTCGACGAAGCCGAGGGCCTGCTGGCCGAGGCCGCAGCCATCGAGCAGGCCACCGGCGCGGTGACGCGCACGGCCTCGGCGGCCATGATCGCCGCGTACCGGGGACGGGAGCGACCGGCCCTGGAACTGCTGGAGGCGATGGAACGGGACGGCCGGCAGCGCGGCCTGGGCCGGCTCCTCCGGGTGGCCGCCTGCGAGCGGGCCGTGCTCCACAACGGCCTGGGCAACTATCCGCTCGCCATGGAGGCGGCGCTGCGCGGCGGCGTGCACCAGGACCTCGTGGTGCACTTCTGGACGTGCAGCGAGCTGGTCGAGGCCGCGACCCGGGCCGGCGAGCCGGCCGTGGCGGCCGGGGCGTGCGAGCGGCTCGCCGACTGGAGCCGGGCCGGCACGCCCTGGGCCCTGGGCGCGCACGCGGTCGCCGAGGCCCTGACCGGAGCACCCGAGCTGGCCGAGGACCGTTACCGCGAGGCCGTCGACCACTACGGCCGCGGCGGGCTCGGCGTGTTCGAGACCCGGGCCCGACTGCTGTACGGGGAGTGGCTGCGCCGCCGGAACCGGCGCGCCCAGGCCCGTACCGAGCTGCGGGCGGCGTACGAGGCCGCCACGCGCATGGGCATGGAGGGTTTCGCCGAGCGGGCCCGGCGGGAGCTGCTCGCCACCGGTGAGACGGTGCGCAAGCGGAAGGTCTGCGCGCCGGTGCTGACCCCGCAGGAGGCGCAGATCGCCCGCCTCGCGGCCGCCGGGCACCCGAACGCGGAGATCGGCGCGCACCTGTTCCTCAGCCCGCGCACGGTCGAGTGGCACCTGCGCAAGGTCTTCGCCAAGCTGGGGATCTCCTCCCGTCGAGAGATCGACGGCGTTCTGTCCGGGCCGTAGCCCCGGGCCCGAAAGGGTTCGCGGATGTCGCCGTCCGGGTGATGAGATGGCGGGGTGACCCATCATCACGAGCCGGTGAACGTAAGACCGTTGACGCTGGCCTGGGTGTGCCGGCACCTGGAGGCCGGCGAGCGGATCCTCGGAGCCGAGGTGCTGCACGGCGGTGCCACCGCCGACATGCGGAGGCTGACCATCGGCAGGCGGGACGGAGGCATCCGGCACCTGGTGCTGCGCTCCTTCGTCGACCCGACCCGGCAGGGGCCGGCCGAGGACCTCCTGCACCGGGAGGCCGACGCCCTGACCACGCTCACCGGCACCGGTGTGCCGGCTCCCGGACTCGTCGCCGTCGATCCGGTAGCGGCGCATTGCGAGCACCCCTCGCTCCTCATGACCCACCTGCCGGGCCGGCCGGTCCTCGACGAGGAGGGACTGGAGACGCGTCTGTCCCTGCTGGCCCGTCAACTCGTGGCGATCCACGCGGTGCGGCCGGCCGTCCGGCCCCGGGAGTACGTGGCGCTGACGACCGCCGACACGGTCGTGGTCCCCGAGGGTGCCGATGCCGCGGTCTGGGCCGCCGCGATCGAGGTGATCCGCAGGCCGGCGCCGCGCTACGAAGGGCGGTTCCTGCACCGGGACTTCCAGCCCGGCAATGTGCTGTTCGACCTGCCGTCCGAGGATCCGGCCGGTGCTGCCGGTGCCGCTGCTGTTACTGGTGCCGCCGGTGCCCGGATCACCGGCGTCGTCGACTGGGCGGCGGCCTCCTGGGGGCCGGCGGACCTCGACGTGGCGCACTGCTCCACCAATCTCGCGCTGCTGTACGGCCCGGTGTGGGGCCTGCGCTTCACCGAGGCGTACCAGGAGGCCGGCGGGATGCTGGCCGCGGCCGCGGACGAGCGGCTGTACTGGCAGGTGCGGGAGCCACTGGCGTTCTCGGAGGAAGTGCAGTGGGTGGCGCAGCCGTGGCGGGAGGCAGGGCGGACCGAGCTGACGACACGAGCCGTGGAGGAGCGGCTGGATGCCTATGTCATCTCCCTGATGGCCGCACCGGGCTGAGCCGTGCCGCCCCGCCCGGCCCCGCCCCGCCCCGGTCCGGACCGCATCGGATCGGACCGGATCGGGGAGGACGGCCCGGGAGGGCGGGGGGTGACGGCGGGGGGCCGGTTGGTGAGGTGTCGTCAGCGGGTGGCGCGGGCGGCCTTCTCGACGACGCCGGCCACCAGGTCGGGGTGGGAGACCGCGACGGAGTGGGAGGCGGCCACCTCGGTGGTGCGGGCGTGGGCGCGCTCGGCCATGAACCGCTGGGCGGCGGCCGGGATGTTGAGGTCCTCGGTCGTCACGATGTCCCAGCTGGGGACGGTCTGCCAGGCGGCGGTGGTGGCCTTTTCGGTCAGCGCGGCCTGGGCGACGGGCCGCTGCGAGGCGGCCGCCAGCGCGGCCCGGTCGGCCGGGACGTCGGCGGCGAACTGGGCCCGGAACTTGTCCTGCTGGATGTACAGGTCGGTGCCGGCGCTGCCGTCTGCGGTGGTGAACGGCACCTGGTCCAGCGTGCCGGGCAGGGTGGACCCGGGGAACCGGTTGGTCAGCTGCAGCGCCGACTCGCCGGGCGCGGGCAGGAACGCGGCGACGTAGACCAGGGCCTTGACCCGCGGCTCGCCGACGGCGGCCTCGCTGATGACCGAGCCGCCGTAGGAGTGGCCGACCAGGACGACCGGGCCCTTGAGGTGGTCGACGAGGCTGCGCAGCGAGGCGGCGTCGGAGGCCGGGCCGCGCAGCGGGTTGGCGGCGGCCACCACCGGGTAGCCGTCGCGGCGCAGCTTGGCGATGACGCCGTCCCAGCTGGAGCCGTCGGCGAACGCACCGTGCTCCAGGACGATGGTCGGCTTGGGGGCCCGGTCGGCGGCCGAGTCCTGGGTCGCGGCGTTCGCGGGGCCGACGACGGCGAACGCGCCGACGACGGCGGCGGCGCCGGCGGCACCGGCGAGGAGGCGGCGCAGGCGGCCGTTCTTGAGGCTGAACATGGAAACGCTCCAGTGGGTGTCAGCTGGCGGATGTGCTGTCATCGGCGGGGTGGACGAGGCGAGTTTGGGACACCCCCGTCCGGGTGGGTCACAGGTGGTCGGCGTCCACGACGGCCTGGGCGAACGCGGTCGGCGCCTCCTGCGGCGCGTTGTGGCCGGTGCCGGTGAGCACGCGGTGTTCGTACCGGCCGGTGAAGAACTTCCGGTACCCGGTGCCGTCGGTCGTGGGCAGGAACGGGTCGAGGGCGGGGTCCAGGGCGATGGTCGGCACGGTGACGGCCGGCCGGGCGGCGAGCAGCTGCTCGTAGCGGTCGTAGCGGCGCTCGCCGTCGGCCAGGCCCAGGCGCCAGCGGTAGTTGTGGATCACGACGGAGGCGTAGTCGGGGTTCTCGAACGCCGCGGCGGTGCGCTCGAAGGTGGCGTCGTCGAACTTCCAGGTGGGGGAGACCTCGTCCCACACCAGCCGGCACAGGTCGTGCCGGTTCTGCCGGGTCTCCATGGCGATGCGGCCGCGGTCGGTGGCGAAGTAGTACTGGTACCACCAGGTGCGCTCGGCCTTCGGCGGCAGCGGGTTCTGCTGCGAAGGGATGTTGACGATGAGGTAACCGCTCACCGCCACCAGGGCCTTGACCCGCTCCGGCCACAGCGCCGCGATGGTGCCGGCGGCCCGCGAGCCCCAGTCGAAGCCGGCCAGCACCGCCTTGTGGATCTTCAGGGCGTCCATCAGGGCGATGATGTCGAGGGCGATCGCGGCCTGCTGCCCGGTGCGGACGGTCGTCGGGGACAGGAAGGTCGTGCTGCCGTGGCCCCGCAGGTACGGCACGATCACCCGGTAGCCGGCGTCCGCCAGCAGCGGCGCCACGTCGACGTAGCTGTGGATGTCGTAGGGCCAGCCGTGCAGGCAGATGACCACGGGCCCGTGCCGGGGCCCGGCCTCGGCGTAGCCGATGTCGAGCACGCCGGCCTGGACCCGCTTCAGGTCGGTGAACGCGGTGTGGGTGCCCGGGGCGATGGCCGGGATGACCGGGGCCGGGCGGCCGGGCCGGTCGGGCCGGTCGGGTCGTTCAGGTCGGTCGGGCCGGTCGGAACCGGCCGCGAAGGCGGCGGGCGCGATCGATGCCGCGCCGAGCGACGCGGCCGTGGCGCCCACGCCGAGACCGACCGCTTGGGTGAAGGTACGCCTGTTGATCATGTCCGATCCTTCCCGGAGGCCCGCTGGTGCCTCCACTGTTCTTCGGCAGGCGGCCCGGCGCATCGGTCATATGACGTCGAGACGCACGGGACGGGCTCGCCGCGCTCACGGCCCACTACGAGGAGGTCGTGCGCATCTTCGGCAGCCCGCCGGTCCTCATCGGGAATTCGGCGGGCGGCCGGCTCGGCGCGTCGCCACGGCTCGGCGCGTCGGTCCGGCTCGGCGCGTCGCCACGGCTCAGCGCGTCGCGCAGCGCCGCTCGGGCCGTGATGCCCAGCTTGGGGAAGACGCGGTACAGGTGCGAGCTGACGGTACGCGGGGACAGGTGCATCCGCTCGCCGATCTCCTTGTTCGTCAGGCCGCCGGCGGCCAGGTCGGCGATGCGGCGTTCCTGCCAGGTCAGCGAGGCCAGGTTCAGCGTCGAGGCGCGGGCCGGGGCCCCGGTGGCGCGCAGTTCGGCCCGGGCCCGCTCGGTCCAGCCGGCCGCGCCCAGCCGCTCGAACGCCTCGGCCGCCGGGACCAGGAACTGCCGTGCCGCCGCCGGGCCCTGGACGTGGCGCGTCCGGATGCCGTGCGCCAGCCGGATCCGGGCCAGTTCGAACGGGAAGCGGGCGGCGTCCGGGTGGGATTCGGCCCGGGTGACCATCTCGGCGGCCTCCCGCTCGTCCTCGGCCGTCATCGCCAGCGCGCCGTAGGTGATCAGGCCCAGGCGGGGCGACACGTCCGGCAGACCGGCGTCGCGGGCGGCGAGGGCGTGCGCCCGGGCCTGCGCGACGCGTCCGGTGTGCCGGGCGGCCTCGACGAGGTCGAGCAGGGTGCGCGAGGCCTGGTGGGCGTACGGCCGGAAGGTGCCCGGCCGGGTGATGCCGATGGCGTGGAGGTACGCGCTCTCGTAGTCGCCGGAGCTCAGCGCGGCGGTCGCGCCGGCGGCGTCGGCGAGCTGGGTGAGGAACCCCAGCCCGCGCGGGCGGGCCCAGGCGTCCACCTCGGCCTGCAGGTCCCGCGCCCGCCCGACCTGGCCGCGCAGCGCCGCCAACTGGGCCAGGTACGCGCGGCTCTGGGCGGCGAACAGGTGGTGGCCGTGCTCGACCGCGAGGCTCAGGCCGCGCTGCCCGGTGTCCTCGGCCAGGGCCCACTCGCCGACCGCCATCTGGTCGAGCATGATCTGGTGCAGCATGACCATGCCGGTGGCCACGGCCCCGGTCTCCAGCTCGCGGTCCACCACGCGCTGCAGGTGGGGGCGGTAGTCGCTCAGGACGTCGAGGTGGTACGCGGCCGCGCCCAGCCGGGAGACGTCCCAGGGTTCCAGCTCCGACAGGGTCGCGGCGGCCCCTCGCACCTGCTCGGCCCGGCCCGCTCCGTGCCTGGTCACATCGCTCCACGTGGCGCTGTAGAGGCGCGCGTGCCCGGTGACGAGGTCGCCCAGGGAGGCGAGGAGTCCGTGCGTGCTCTCCCACACCGCACGCTCCCCGCTGAACTGACTGACCGCCAGGAGGAGGATCACCAGCCGGGTGAGGACCTCGGCGGGCTCGGTCCTGCCATCGGTCGACGCGGTGGCCGTCCCGCCGTCCCGGAGCTTCTCGATCGCGGCCGAGACCTGGCGGTGGGTGGAGCGGACGTCCCCGTCCTCGTAGAGCGCCCGGTAGGCGGCCGCCAGCACCGAGGCCGGCGACTCCGTCGAGCCGGACGCGAGGTCCGCTCGGACCAGCCGGTGCGCCGGGCCGGGGCGGGCGGCGTGAGCGGCGACGAAGGCCGCGTCGGCCAGCCGCCGGGAGCGGTCGGCGTGGTTCGCGCTGAGCTCGGCGGCCCGGGTCAGCCAGGCCACGGCCGCCAGCGCGCCGCCGCGCCGGGTCGCCGACCCGGCCGCCGTCTCCAGGACGTCGGCGACGCCGTCGTCCGGATCGAGCGTCGCCGCCGCCAGGTGGGTCGCCCGGCGTTCGAGGTTCTCCCGATGGACCTGTGCCAGTGCCAGGTGCGCGGCGCGGCGCTGGTGGGGCGTGGCCATCTGCACGACGGCGGGCCGCACGAGCGGGTGGCGGAAGACGTAGTCGCCGGTGACCACGTCGACGTCCAGCAGTTTCGCGGCCACCGCCGCGTCGGCGTCACGCATGCCGTAACGGGCACCGGGGACGGCGTCGGTGCCGCTCGGGGACCCGGCGCCGTCGAGCGCGCCCCTCAGCAGCTCGGCCCGCACCCGCTCGTCGAGGGCGGCGATGCGGGTGCCGAAGAGCCGTTGCAGCCGCCGGGGCAACGGCACGCCGTGCCGGCCGATCAGGTCCTCGACCGGGAGGTCGCCGGAGCGGCCGGCGAGGTGGGCGGGCAGCTCGACCAGGGCCAGCGGGTTGCCCCGGGCCTGCTCCAGCACGACCCGGCGGACCCGCCGGCTCAGCTCCGGGTACCGGTCGTCCAGCAGACGGGCCGCCTCCTCGGCGGCGAGCGCGGCGACCGGCAGTTCGGGCAGCGCGGCGGTGTCGAACGGCGAGGTCAGGTCGGTGCGGACCGCCACCAGCAGCTTCGCCGGGCCGCCGGCCAGGCGCCGGCCCACGAAGCCGCACACCTCGGCACTGGCGTCGTCCAGCCACTGCCCGTCGTCGAGGACCAGCAGCAGCGGCCGCTGCGCGGCCGAGAGCGACAGCAGGCTGAGAACGGCGATGCCGAGCGCCATGACCGAGGGCGAATCGCTCCGCACTCCGCCGAACACGGCGTCGAACACCGCCCGGGGCCCGTCCTCCAGCCGCGCGACCTCGGCGAGCAGCGGATGGAGGAGCTGGTGCAGCCCGGAATAGGGCAGCTCGGACTCCGCCTCGACACCGGCGACCCGGACGACGGTGTGGCCCTCCTGCTCCGCCAGCGCGGCGGCGTGGCTCAGCAACGCACTCTTGCCGACCCCCGTCTCGCCCCGCAGGACGAGCGCCCGGCCCGTGGCGGACCGCACGAACGCCACGAGCTCCGCCTGCTCGCTCTCGCGGCCCACCATCGCCGTGGTGACGCCCGATCGCTGCGACCCGGTCATGTCCCCTGTCCCTTCCTGGTTCCGCTCTCACCGCGCGGCAGCTGCATCAGTTCCATCAGCGCCATCAGCGCCATCAGAGCCAGCGGGTTGCCGCGTGCTGCGGCGACGACCGCGGCCCGCACGTCCACGCTCGTACGCCCCTTCGCCGCCCCGGACGCCGGTCGGCGTCCGTGGACCACGATCCCGGGACCACGGGCCCGTCGAGCCAGTGCCGAACCCTGGCCCGTACCCGGGTCGGGTGCGTGACCAGGGCCCGGCCGTTCGGGGCGCTCACGTGAGGACAGGTGAGGAACCGTAGGGTCGGGGCGCGCAGATTCCTTGCGAGCTGGTCCAGCACCTGTCGATGTTCGACTACGTCGCGCTCTCCGGGACCACCGAGGACCGCGTCATCGAGTACGTCGACCACCTGCGCCAGCACTTCGTGGACCCGGTGCGGATCGGTGACGGCCACTACCTGGCGCCGACCGAGCCCGGGTTCTCCGCCGCCATGCACCGGGCGGCCATCGACACCTATCGTTACCCGGACGGCGCGTTCTGGGCCGCGGACCTGGCCGCCGCCACGACGAAGGAGCACGGATGACCACCGACCTCCACGGCCTGACCGCGCTGGTCACCGGCGGCGCCTCGGGCATCGGCCTGGCCACCGCGCTCCTGCTCTCCGAGCGCGGCGCCCGGGTCGCCGTCCGCCACCTTCGACCGCACCGCCGCCCCGGCCGAACTCGTCGACCGGGCCCTCCGGTTGAAGGCCGTCTGCGAGCGGCACGGCGTGCCGCTGCGGGCTGCCGCGCTGCGCTTCCCGTTCGGCCACCCGGCGGTCGCGTCCGTCCTGGTCGGCACCCGCAGCGCCACCGAGGTGCGGGACGCCGCCGCGATGTTCGACCACCCGATCCCGGACGGGCTGTGGGCGGAGCTGAAGGAGCGCGCGCTGTTGCCCGTCGACGTCCCGACCCCCGGAGAGGCCGGCTAGATGCGGATCGCCCTGTTCATCACCTGCTTCAACGACACCATGTTCCCCGGCACCGGCCGGGCCGTGGTCACCGTCCTGGAGCGCCTCGGCCACACCGTCGAGTTCCCGCAGGAGCAGACCTGCTGCGGGCAGATGCACTTCAACACCGGCTACCGCCCCGAGGCCGTGCCGCTGGTCGAGCGCTTCGCCAGGACCTTCGCCGAGTACGACGCCGTGGTGACGCCGTCGCCGTCCTGCGTCGGCATGATCCGCGACGGCCACCCCGTCCTCGCCGCGCAGTACGGCAGCCCGGCGCTCCAGCGCCGGACCGCAGAAGTGGCGCCCCGGGTCCACGAGTTCACCGAGTTCCTCACCGACGTCCTCGGGGTGACGGACGTCGGTGCCCGCTTCCCCCACAAGGTCGCCTACCACCCCACCTGCCACTCCCTGCGCGGGCTGCGCCTGGGCGACCGGCCGCACCGACTGCTGCGCGCCGTCGAGGGCATCGAGCTCGTCGACCTCCCGGCCGCCGACTCCTGCTGCGGCTTCGGCGGGACCTTCGCCCTCAAGAACGCCGAGACCTCCGGCGCCATGCTCGCCGACAAGGCGCGAGCGGTCCTGGACAGCGGCGCCGAGGTGCTGTGCGCCGCCGACAACTCCTGCCTGATGCACATCGGCGGCGGACTCTCCCGTCAGGGCAGCCCGGTGCGGGGCGTGCACCTGGCCGAGATCCTCGCCGCCGTCGAAGGAGGGGCCCGATGAACGAGAACAGGGGCGTCGTCTGGCTCGGTTCCCCGGCCTTCCCCGACGCCGCCCGCCGGGCGCTGAAGGACACCCAGCTGCGGGCCAACCTGAAGCGGGCCACCGGCACCATCCGCGACAAGCGCCTCGCCGTCGCCTCGGAGCTGGACGACTGGGAGGCGCTGCGCGACGCCGCCGCCGCGATCAAGAAGCGCACCGCGCGCCATCTCGACCGCTACCTCGTGCAGGTGGAGCGGTCCGTCACGGCGGCGGGCGGCACCGTGCACTGGGCGTCGGACGCCGCCGAGGCCAACCGGATCGTCACCGAGCTGGTCCGGGCCACCGGCGAGCGGGAGGTGGTGAAGGTCAAGTCCATGGCGACCCAGGAGATCGGCCTCAACGAACACCTCGCCGGGGCCGGGATCACCGCGTACGAGACCGATCTCGCCGAGCTGATCGTGCAGTTGGGCGACGACCGCCCCTCCCACATTCTCGTCCCCGCGATCCACCGGAACCGCCGCGAGATCCGCGACCTGTTCGCCGCGACGATGGCGCAGTGGGGGCAGCCGGCGCCGGACGGCCTCGGCGACGACCCGGCCGAACTGGCCGAGGCGGCCCGCCGCCACCTCCGGGAGAAGTTCCTGCGCGCCAAGGTGGCCGTGTCCGGCGCCAACTTCGCCGTCGCGGAGACCGGGACGGTGGTGGTGGTCGAGTCGGAGGGCAACGGCCGGATGTGCGTGACGCTGCCCGAGACCCTGATCACGGTCATGGGCATCGAGAAGGTCGTCCCCACCTGGACCGACCTGGAGGTGTTCCTCCAACTGCTGCCGCGCTCCGCCACCGGTGAGCGGATGAACCCGTACACCTCGACCTGGACGGGCCGGACGGAAGGCGACGGGCCGCGGGACTTCCACCTGGTGCTGCTCGACAACGGCCGCACCGACACCCTGGCCGACACCGTCGGACGCCAGGCCCTCGCCTGCATCCGCTGTTCGGCCTGCCTCAACGTCTGCCCGGTCTTCGAGCGCACCGGCGGCCACGCGTACGGCTCGGTCTACCCCGGCCCGATCGGCGCCGTCCTCACCCCGCAGCTCGTCGGGGTCGAGAACGCGGCCTCGCTGCCGTTCGCCTCCACCCTCTGCGGGGCCTGCTACGACGCCTGCCCGGTGAAGATCGACATCCCCGAAGTCCTCACGCACCTGCGGGCCGAGGTCGTCGAGGCCGGGCGGTCCGGCAAGCGCCTGCCCACCGCCGAGGGGGTGGTGATGAAGGCCGCCGCGGCCGTTCTCGACTCGCCCCGGCTGCTCGCCGCCGCGCAGAAGGCGGCCTCGCTCGGGGGCCGGGCGATCGCCCGGGGCGGACGCATCGGGTGGCTGCCCGGACCGCTGCACGGCTGGTCCGACACCCGCGACACCCCGGCGCCGCCCGCGCAGTCCTTCCGCAGCTGGTGGCGCGCGAACAGGGGGCCTGAGGGCAAGGAGCGCGCGGGCAAGGAGCGCGCGAACACGGCACCCGAGAGCAAGCAGTTCGGGGAAAACGAAGGGGAGGACCGATGACCAGCCGCGAGGCGATCCTCGGCCGCATCCGCGCGGCGCTCGTCGACGTCCCGGGCACCGAGACGCCCGAGGACGTCCCGATTCCCCGGTCGTACCGGCGGTCGCACCTGGAGCCCGGGCAGGACCGGGTGGCGCTCTTCGCCGAGCGGGTCGCCGACTACCGCGCCACCGTCGCCCGCACCGACCGGGCCGGCCTGCCCGCGGCCATCGGCGCCGCGCTGACCGCCCGCGGCGTGCGCCGCCTGGCCCTGCCGGGGGAGTTCCCCGTCGAGCTGCTTCCGCCGGGCGACTGGGAGTGGCAGCACGAACCCCTGGACACCGCCGGTCTCGACGCGCTGGACGGCGCGGTCACCCTCGCCGCCGTGGGCATCGCCGTCACCGGGACCATCGTGCTGGACACCGGCCCCGGTCAGGGGCGCCGCGCGCTGACCCTCGTCCCCGACTACCACCTGTGCGTCGTCCGGGCCGAGCAGATCGTCGAGGACGTCCCCGACGCCCTCGCGCGCCTCGACCCGACCCGGCCGCTGACCTTCGTCTCGGGCCCGTCCGCCACCAGCGACATCGAACTCGACCGGGTCGAGGGCGTGCACGGCCCCCGCACCCTCGACGTCATCGTCGTCGACGCCACCCACCCGGAGCCGCAGTCATGAGGATCGCGCTGCACACCCGGGTCCGCGCGGAGCGGATCGAGGAGTACGAGGCCGCCCACCGCGCGGTGCCGGACGAGCGGACGGCTGCGGTCCGAGCGGCGGGGGTCTCGTCCTGGACGATCCGGTGCAGCGACTGCGAGCTGTTCGCCGGGGTCGTCGGCTGGACCGACCTGACGGCTCCCGACGTCGCCGACCGCATCGCCGCCCTGCGCGAACTGCCCGGCGGGGGCAGGCTGGTGGGCATCCGCCACCAGGTCCAGGAGGAACCCGACCCGAACTGGCTGCTGCGCCCGGAGGGCGGCGGCGCGCTCAGCGGTGCAGGGTGCGCAGCGCGGTGAGGCAGTCCGCGGCCCGGCGTCGCGGGTCGGGGTCGGTGGTGGCCCAGGCGATCCGGGCGTCCGGGCGGATGAGGACGGCGGTGACGTCCCGCCAGATCGGCGCGGCCGCCGTGGTGTTGACGGTGGCCGTCCGCTGTTCCAGGCCGTCCGCGGGGCACGGCGTCCGCGTCCCGGCGAGGTCCAGCAGCAGCGGCCGGCCGTGGTGCATCAGCGGGTGGGCGGTGGGTGCGCCGGGTGTGTCGAGGGCGAGGCCGGCGAGCCGGGTGCCGGTCAGCGGGTGCGAGCCGGGTGCGGGGTCGGCGGGGAGCGGGTCGTCGAAGCCGGCGATGCGGCGGGCCCACCGGCGGTTGGTCTCCGGTTCGGCCAGCGCCTCGGACCAGACGTCGCGCAGCGCGAGCTGTTCCGGGCTCGCCGCGGCGAACAGGGCGAGTTGCGCGCGGGTGTTGTCGATGACGGCGCGGGCGGCCGGGCGGCGCTCGGTGTCGTAGCTGTCGAGCAGCCCGTCGGGCGCCCGGCCCTGGAGGGTGGCGGCCAGCTTCCAGCCCAGGTTGGTGGCGTCCTGGATGCCGAGGTTCATGCCCTGCCCGCCGGCCGGGAAGAACATGTGTGCCGCGTCGCCGGCGACCAGGACCCGTCCGGCCCGGTACCGCGCGGCCTGGCGGGTGGCGTTGCCGTAGCGCGACAGCCAGTGGGGGTCGCGGATGCCGAGGTCCCGTCCGAGGAGTGCGCGGGCCTGCTCGCGCACCTCGTCCAGGGTCAGCGGTTCGCCGGTGCCGTGGTGCATGGTGGCCGTGGAGAGGCCCGCCAGCCGGTGGACGCCGTCGCCGATCGGGGCCACGAGGAACGAACCGGCCGGTCCGGTGGCGGCGAGCGGCCCGGTGGGCGGATCGTCGAGTTCGACGTCGGCGAGCCACCCGGTCAGTGTGGTGCCCTGACCGGGGAAGCCGATGCCGGCCGCCTGGCGCACCGCGCTGCGGGTGCCGTCGCAGCCCACCACCCAGCGGGCCCGTACGGTCCGGTGGGTGCCGCCGGCCCGGACCACCGCCTCGACGGCGTCCGGGCCCTGGGTGAGCGAGACGACCTCCTGCCCGCGCAGCACCTCGGCGCCCACGGCGACCGCGTGCTGCTCCAGGAGCTGCTCGGTGACGGACTGGCCGAGCGCCAGCATGAACGGGTGCGCCGCCCCGAGCGTGGCGAAGTCCAGCCGGGTGGTCGCCGCCCCGAAGTGGCCGGTGGGCACCGGGGTGCCGCGTTCGATGAACCGCTCCGCGAGTCCGCGGGTGGCGAAGGTGTCCAGCGTGCCGGCCTGCATGCCGACCGCGCGCGACCGTCCGTCCGGTGCCGCCCGGCGTTCCACGACGGCCACCTCCACCCCGTGCAGGCGCAACTCCGCGGCGAGCCAGAGCCCCACCGGGCCGGCCCCGGCGACGAGCACGTCGAGCATGACAAGCACTTCCTCTCATTCACATGGGCATTGCTGGGACGGACGGCGGCGGGGCGCGGGCGGGCGCCGCTCAGGGAGACCGGACGGTCAGCGGGCGCTGCCGATGGTGCGGTCGCTGTCGGCGCCCTGGAGCAGCAGGGTGGTCTCCTCGATGCGCCGGAACCGGCCGTCGGGGGCGAACTCGCCGAAGAGGTAGACCTCCACGCGGACGGTGGAGCCGTCGGTCTTGTCGACGTCGATGATGTGCCGGTCGGCGTACAGGTCGCCCTGCACGAGTTCCTCCAGCACCTGGATCCGGCCGCCCGCGACGATGCCGCGCAGGTGGGCGATGTGCGCCGTGAACTCGCTCCGGTCGGCCCAGCTGCCGTCGGTGCGCTGGCGGTAGTCCGGCGCGAAGTGCCGGTCCACGGCCTCGGACAGGGCCAGTTCCGGGGTGAAGAGCAGGTCGGTCATGGCGGAGGCGACGTCGGTGCGGAAGGCGGTGGCGGTCATGGCAGTCCTCACGGAAGGGCCGGGAACAGGGGTTCCCGGACGAGATTTGCGTGCGTCGAGCACGCATTTGAAGAGTACTACAGGCTGCGTGCGCCGCGCACGCTAATCTGGGGGCATGCCGAACGACGTAGGACACGAGATCGCCGACGCGCTGGCAGCGCTGCTCCGACGCGACACCCGGACCCGGCTGTACCGGCGCCTGACCGAGGGCCTGGGCGAGGCCGTGGACGAGATCACCTACCCCGTCCTCAGCGGACTGGCCCGCACCGGCCCGCGCAGCGCCGCCGACCTCGCCGGCGAGATCGGCCTGGACCGCTCCGGGGTCACCCGCCGCGCCACCCGTCTGGAGGACGCCGGCCTCCTGCGCCGCGAACCCGACCCCCACGACCGGCGCGCCACCCTGCTCGCCCTGACCGAGGCGGGGCAGCGGACCGTCGACGCCACCCGCCGCCGCCTCGCCGCGCACATCGAGGCCTCCCTGGCCTCCTGGCCGCCCGCCGAGGCCCGCGCCTTCGCCCACCAGCTCCAGCGCTTCGTCACGGACGGCCCCTTCACCTGATCCGCGACCGGGCGACCGCTGCGGGACGCCCGCCGGGCGCCCGCTGACGGACGAGTGCCGAGATCCTGGACCTGCCGCGGACCCGGGCGCTCAGCGCTGGGCGCGGCGGAAGTCGCCCGGGGTGCGACCGGTCTCGCGGGTGAAGAACTTGCCGAAGTTGGTGGCCTCGGTGAAGCCGAGCGCGCGCCCGATCGCGGACACGGGTAGCTCGGTGTGGGCGAGGAGCCGAGGAGCTGGCGCAGCAGCGCCGTGGTCAGCCCGGCCTCGGTCCCGGCGGGCCCGGGCGGGGCCGGCGCCCGCTCCGCGCCCAGGGCCCGGGACGCCGAAGGCGACTGGCGCTTCACCCTCCTCAACCCCCTCGGCACCGCCTGAACCGGCACCGCCCTCCGCCCCTGCGGCGTCCGGTCGGCCCGGCCGCTGTCAAGCTCGTACCGGAGTCGCCCCGATCGGCAGTAGCCTCGGCAACGACGAACCGGGCAGGGCGAATTGGAGGCTGCGGTGGCCGAGGGGAAGGCCGGAGGAGGCGGCGGGGCCGGGCGGGACGGGGAACTGCACGAGCGCGAGGCCGAGGTCCGGTCGGCGGTGCAGGCGATCGAGGCGCTCACCCGGCCCGCCGGCACCGGGGTGGGGGAGCTGCTGCTGTACACCGGCGCGGCCGGGCTGGGCAAGACCGCGATGCTGACCGAGGTGCGGCGGACGGCGAAACGCGCGGGCTGCACCGTACTGTTCGCCCGGGGCGGGCAGCGGCAGTGCCACGAACCGTTCCACGTGGTGCGCCAGTTGGTGCGGCCGGTGCTGTCGGCCCTGTCCGCCGACGAGCGGGCGGAGGTCTTCGGGCCGTGGGAGGACATCGTCGGCCCGGCCGCGGGACTGCGGCCGCCCGGCGGGCAGCTCGATCCGCAAGGGGTGCGCGACGGGCTGGACTTCGTCCTCACCCGCCTCGTGCAGCTGCGTTCGCCGCTGGCCGTGCTCGTCGACGACCTGCACTGGGCCGACCCGGAGTCGCTCGGCTGGCTGGCCGGCTTCGCGGTCCGCGCCCGGGAGCTGCCCGCCCTGCTGGTGCTCGCCTGCCGCGACGAGTTCCCCGACGACGCCCTGGCGCTGCAGCGCGGCCTCACCGAACGGGCCGACCGCCGCCACGAACTGCGCCCGCTCCAGCCCGCCTCCGTCACGCACCTGGTCCGCGCGGCCCTGGGCGCGCAGGCCGAGGATGCCTTCTGCCGCCACGTCTGGGCGGTCACCGGCGGGAACCCGTACGAGACCGCCGCCCTGCTGCGCGAAGTGGCCGACCAGCGACTCGACCCGGTCGAGGAGAGCACCGGGCTGCTGCGCGAACTCGCCGCCACCGCACGGGGAATGACGCTGCGGCACTGGCTGGACCGGCTCGGCCCGACCGCGCTGCGCTTCGCCTGGGCGGCATCGGTCCTGGACACCGACATCCGTCCGGACCTCGCCGCCGCCATCTGCGCCCAGGGGCCGGAGACCGCCGCCCAGTCCGTCCAGGAGCTGCGCCGGCACCGGGTGCTGACCGGCACGTCGGCGGGTCGGCTGGAGTTCGTCCACCCGCTGGTCGCCGCCTCGGTCTACCGCTCGATGCCGCCCGCCACCCGCACCGGGATGCACGGAGTCGCCGCCGTCGAGATCGAGAACGCCGGCCTCGGCCTGCTGGCGGCCTCCCGGCACCTGCTGGAGATCCTGCCCGAGGAGGACGGCAGCATCGTCGACAAGCTGCGCCGGGCGGCCCGCGAGCACCTGGCCATCGGCGCGCCCGGGGCCGCGCAGCGCTGCCTGCGCCGGGCCATCAGCGAGCCGCCCGCCGACCAGGACCGGGCCTCGGTGCTCTACGAGCTCGGCTGCTCGGCCCTGCTCACCGACCCGGCGACCACGGTCAACCAGCTGCGGCTGGCGCTCGCCGACCCGTACGGGCTGGACCCGGGACTGCGGGTGGACGCGACCTTCCGGCTGGCCCAGGCCCTCGCCCACAGCAACCGGCTCGGCGAGGCCGCCGCGCTGTGCGCCGAGGAGGCGGCGCGCACCCCGCAGGGCCCGGGCCGACTGCGCCTGGAGGTCGCCCACTTCATGTTCTCCTCGTTCCGCTCCGAGGACGAGGACGGCCCCGGCCTGTCCCGCCGGCTCGCGCGGTTCCACCGGATGCTGGACACCGTCGGCCTGGCCTTCACCGACGTCGACGCGGCCGACCCCGGCACGGGCCCGGCGCCCCGGGGCGAGGCCGTGTTCGAACGCGACGGCCTGGCCCACGCGGTGGCCGTGCTGCGCTGCTGGGACCTCACGCTGCGCGGCGCCGACCGCGCGCGGGCGCTCGCGCTGGCCGAGTCCGCCCTCCCGGGCGGCCGGCTGCCCCGCAGCCTCGGCTGGACCAACACCACCTGGGGCTTCGAACTGCCCGGGATCCTGGGCCTCAGCTACCTGTACGCCGACCGCGTCGACCGGGCCGAGGAGCTGTTCACCGAGGCGGTGCGGGCGTACGAGGTCGCCGGCTGGAGCGGCGGCCACCTCGGCTTCGCCCACCTGCTGACCGGCATGCTGCGCTTTCGCTGCGGCGTGCTCGCCGAGGCCGAGGACCACCTGCGCCGCGCCCTGCGCAGCGCCGCCCGGATAGGCCCGGGCACCCCGCTGCACTGGGACGCGGTCGGGGCACTGGCCGAGACCCTGGCCGCGCGCGGCCGGCTGGACGAGGCCCTGGAGCTCGCGCGCGAGCACGCCTACGGCCCGCCGTACCCGTCCGTGATGGTGCTGCCCGACGCCCCCACCCTGTACGGCCGCCTGCTGCTGGCCCGGGGCGACGCGCCGGGCGCGGCGGAGGTGCTGACCGCCGCCGGCGCGGCCCTGGACGCGCGCGGGTGGCGCAACACGGTGTGGGCGCCGTGGCTCGGGCACCTGGCGCGCGCGGTGGCCCCCGACCGGCCGGACCGGGCCCGCGAGCTCGCCGAGGAGGCCGTGCGCCGGGCCCGCGAGGCCGGGACGGCCTCGGCGGTCGGCAGCGCCCTGCGGTTGTGCGCCGCGGTGCACGAGCCGCCGCGCGCGGCGGAGCTGCTGACGGAGGCCGTCCGGCACCTGGAGCGCTCGCCGGCCCGCTACGAGCACGCGATCGCCCTGGTCGACCTGGGCGAGGCGCTGGGCGCCGCCGCCCCGGCCGCCCGCACCGCGCTCACCCGGGGCCTGGAGCTGGCCGGACGCTGCGGTGCGGACGGCCTGGCGGCCCGGGCCCGCGGCCTCCTGCGTCCGGGGGCGCAGGGCTGAGGCGCGCTGCTCCCGCGTCGGCTTCGCCCGGTGGCGCAACTTCCGTGCCGGCGTGTCCTGTTGGCATCGACCCGTGACCGGCTGAGTGGTGCCGGCGCCGGACGGTGCGCCGTCGGTGACGCCGGGTGGTGGAGGGGGGTTCGGCCCGGATACGGATGTGGCCTGTGGTTGTCGCGGGAGCCGTGGTGGCCGCTGTCGCGGACGCGTCGGTGGCAGGTCCCTGCACGGCTCGGCGAGTCCTGAACGCGCGTTCGAGAAATCACCGTTTCACTTGCGTGAGCCCAGATCGGGCCCGGAGTGGGAGGGGATCCGCATGTCTCGATCGGAAGTCGGAACGCCACTGAGACCCGCGTCGCCGGACGCGCGGCTCGTGCTCGGTGCGGGGGGCCCGGGCGCAGCCGTCGGCGGTGCCGAGGCCGAGCGGCGGGTGTTACCCGCCCGGGCGCTCGGCACGCTGGCCGCGCCGGCCCAGGGGCTGGGCTGCATGGGCCTGAGCGAGTTCCGCGGGCCGGTCGACGAGCGCCGGGCGCTGCGCACCGTCCACCGCGCGCTGGACCTCGGCGTGACCATGCTGGACACCGCCGACATCTACGGCCGGGGCCGCAACGAGGAGTTGGTCGGGCGGGCCGTCCGGGGCCGGCGCGACCGGGTCGTGCTGTCGACCAAGTTCGGCATCGTCCGCACCGACGACCCGAACGAGCGCTCCGTGAACGGGCGGGCGGACTACGTCCGGCGCAGCTGCGAGCAGTCCCTGCGCCGCCTCGGCGTCGACCACATCGACCTCTACTACGTGCACCGGATCGATCCGGCCACGCCGCTGGAGGAGACGATGCTGGCCCTCGCCGGGCTGGTCGCGGAGGGCAAGGTCCGCCACGTCGGGCTGTCCGAGGCGAGCCCGGAGGAGATCCGGCGGGCGCACGCGGTGCACCCGGTGTCCGCCGTGCAGAGCGAATGGAGCCTGTGGAGCCGGGAGTTGGAGGCCGAGGTGGCGCCGACCTGCCGGGAGCTGGGGATCGGCATCGTCGCGTTCTCGCCGCTGGCCCGGGGCATCCTCTCGGACGGCTTCCGGACGCTCGACGACCTCGCCGCCGACGACGACCGGCGGCGCAACCCGCGGTTCGCCGAGCAGAACTTCGACCGCAACCTGCTGCTGGTCGCGGCGCTGCGCGACCTCGCCCGCGAATGCGGCGCCACCGTCAACCAGTTGGCCCTCGCCTGGGTCCAGGCCCGCGGCGCCGACGTGGTGCCGATCCCCGGGGCCGAGCGGCCGGAGCACGTCGAGGAGAACGCCCGCGCCGTCCACTTGTCGCTGTCCTCGGACGAGTTGCGGCGGATCGAGGAGCTCTCGCCCGCCGAGGCCGTGGCCGGCTTCCGCCTCGACCGGTGCCGGGCGCAGATGCTCCGCTGACCGGACCGCACGACGCGCCCGACGGGCCGTCGACCAGAGAGGGAACCACCCCGTGTACACCGTTTTCCATCCCGAACTCGCCGAGCTCGCCACGGCCCTGCACGCGCGGTACGCCGAGTTCGTCTCCGGCGGCTGGAGCGAGGAGCGGCTGGGCCGCCATCAGCTGGAGGGCTTCCGCCGGACCGTCGCCTACGTCCGCGAGCGGTCGCCGATGTACCGCGCCCGCCTGGGCGGGATCGATCCGGACGCCATCACGTCGCTGAACCCGGAGACGCTGGCCCGGATCCCCTTCACCACCAAGGACGACCTGCGCACGCACCAGCTCGACGTGCTCTCCCGGCCGCTGTCCGAGGCCTGGGTGTACTACGAGACGACCGGGACCACCGGCGCCTCCACGCCCGCGCCGCGCGGCAACGTCGACAGCCTGCACACCAACATGGCGCTGACCTTCCACAGCGAAACGATTCTGCGCCGGTTCGGCGCGGACCAGGTCGTCGGGATCAGCGGCCCGAACGACCTGCACGCCAACGGCGACACCTTCGGCGAGGTGTGCCGCAACCTGGGCATCGCGGTGACGAAGCTGTGGCCGCTCTCCCCGCTGGTCGGCTTCGACCGCGCGCTGCGGGTGATGCGCAAGCTGGGGATCACCGGGCTGATCTGCACGCCGAGCATGGCGCTCTCGCTGGCGGCCGCCGCCCTCGAAGCGGGCACGGACCCGCGCCGCGACTTCCCGGTGAAGGTCCTGATGCTCACCGGCGAGGTCGCGCCGCCCGCGCTGCTGGACAACATCGGCCACCTCTGGGGCGCCGAGGCCCACAACGTGCTGTACGGGTCGCAGGAGGCGTCCGTCCTGGGCGCCGGCGCCGGTGACGGCGGCCTGTACCTCACCCCGCTGATCAACCACTACGAGGTCCTGGACCCGGTCACGCTGCGGCCGGCCGAGGCCGACGCGGCCGGGGTGCGGTGCGGCGAGCTCGTGGTCACCCACCTCTACCAGGGCGCCAAGCCGCTGCTGCGCTACCGGACCGGCGACCTGGTGCGCGTCCACCCGGCGGCGCCGGGCGCGGCGATCCCGGCGGACCGGCTCGACGTGCTCGGCCGGGCGGGCGACCCGGTGCTGGTCAACGGCACCGCCGTGACCACGTACGAGGTCGAGGACCTGCTGCTGCGCCACCTGCGCGGCCACACCGACTACCGGATCGTCATCGACCGGCCCGCCGGGGCCG
The DNA here is from genome assembly GCF_000961885.1 of Streptomyces rubellomurinus. Classification (GTDB taxonomy): domain Bacteria; phylum Actinomycetota; class Actinomycetes; order Streptomycetales; family Streptomycetaceae; genus Kitasatospora; species Kitasatospora rubellomurina. The sequence goes on along the minus strand of NZ_JZKH01000015.1, from coordinate 17,082 downwards.
ACACGGACGGGATCACCCTCGTGCTGCCGCCCGGCTTCGAGCCGCCCCGGGCCGCGGTCGACCGCACCGTGGAGGAGGCGTCGGCCGCCCTCGGCGTGCCGGTGGCGGTCGTTCACGGGCCGATGGCCGAGAGCGCCGGCGGGGCGGGTCCGGTGAGCTGGAAGACGGCCCGGGTGGTGGACCGCCGCACGGCGGCACCGGCCTGACGGAGGCGTGGTCCGAGGGAGGGCGTGGCCTGACGGAGGCAGGGCCTGACGGCGGGCGGGGCCTGAGGGAGGGTGGGTCGTCACCCGGGTGCCCGGCATTCGGCGCACGTCGCCGGGCGGGCCGCGGCGGCGGGTGCCTAGCGTGGCGGCCGGGGCTTGTCCGACAGGCCCGGGGGGCGATCCGAGTACTCGCGCGGGTCGGACGCCGGGCTCCGGCCGTCCGGCCCGCCCTCCAGAAGGCAGTACACATGAGACTTCGGGCCTGTTCGAGCGCGCTGGCGACGGCGGTGCTGACCGTCGGCCTGGCCGCCGGTGCGACCCCCGCCGGGGCCGCCGCCGACCCGTCGGCGTTCCTCGACCGGTTGCACACCGTGTCACCCGTCGCGTCCACCGTCCCCGGGAACGGCGACGTGAACCCGTACGGCACGTTCACCATCCGGGAGAGCGTCGGTGACCTGCACCGGGGCAACGTCCTGATCAGCAACTTCAACAACTCGGCCAACGCGCAGGGCACCGGCACCACGCTGGTGCAGATCACCCCGGGCGGCACCCGGACGACCTTCGCCACGATCGACCCGAACAACCTGCCCGGCCCCTGCCCCGGCGGGGTCGGCCTCACCACGGCGCTGACCGTGCTGCCCGGCGGCTGGGTCGTGGTCGGCAGCCTGCCCACCACGGACGGCACGTCCGCCACCGCCCAGGCCGGCTGCCTGCTGGTGCTCGACAAGCACGGCACGGTGCGCGAGACCCTCGTCGGGGACGGCATCAACGGGCCCTGGGACATGACCGCGATCAGCATCGGCAAGCGCAGCGAGCTGTTCGTGACCAACGTGCTCAACGGGACGGTCGCGGGCAACGGCCAGCAGGTCGACCAGGGCACCGTCCTGCGGATCACCCTGTGCGACGCGGGCGACGAGCCGCCGCAGCGGGTGGCCACCACCGTGATCGGCTCCGGCTTCCCGGAGCGGACGGACCCGGCGGCGCTGGTGGTCGGCCCGACCGGCGTCGGCCTCGGCCACGACGGCTCGCTCTTCGTCGCCGACACCGTGCTGAGCCGGATCACCGCCATTCCGAACGCGATCTTCCGGACGGACAGCGCCGGCACCGGGCAGCTCGTCACCACGGGCGGCAGCCTCAACGGCCCGCTGGGGATGGCGATCACGCCCCGGGGTGACGTCCTGACGGTCAACGGCGGGGACGGCAACATCGTCGAGACCACGCCGGCCGGGGAGCAGGTGGCCGTCAAGCAGATCAACAACGAGGGCAGCCCGCCCGGTTCGGGGGCGCTGTTCGGTCTCGCGCTGGACCTCGACCGGGACGCCGTCTACTTCGTCAACGACGCGGACAACGCGCTCGACGTGCTGCACTGACCGCCGGTCGGTACACGGGGACCGGGTGCACCGGCCGCTGCGGCGGCCGGTGCACCGCCGTTCTCCGGCCGCCGTTCTCCAGGGGGTGGGGGAAGGGGAGGTTTGGTGGCGGGCCGGGGGTGTCTTGTAGGGTTCTCCGCGAATCATCCAGAGGGGTGGAGGGACCGGCCCGACGAAGCCCCGGCAACTCCCCGTTCGACTCGGCGCGCGACGTGCGCGCCGCGGCGTCCGGGATCAGTGCCAACTCCGGCCTGTCGCCAACGTGGCGCGGGAAAGATGAGGAGACACGGTGCTTCCTGTGCTGTCCTTCGCCCGGGCGCTTCCCGCCCCGGCGCTTCCGCGTACCCGTCTCGTGCCCGGCGCAGGCGACCGGCCGACTTCTCCGGCCCGTCCTCGCTGACCACCCCCACGCTCCCCGCGCGGAGCCCCCGTGAGCAGCACCCACCCGGTCGCTCACGGGTTCTGAGACTGGAGTACCCGTCCATGGAGAACACGAGCGGCGTTGGCGTGCTCGACAAGGTCACCTCGATCCTCACCACCCTGGAGGCCGGGCCCGCCACGCTGGCCGGGTTGGTCGGCGCCACCGGCCTGGCCCGGCCCACCGTGCACCGGCTCGCCGTCGCGCTGGAGCGCCACCGGCTGGTCGGCCGGGACCTGCAGGGCCGGTTCATCCTCGGCCCGCGGCTCACGGAGCTCTCGGCGGCCGCCGGCGAGGACCGCCTGCTGGCGGCCGCCGGGCCGGTGCTGACCCAGCTGCGCGACGTCACCGGCGAGAGCGCCCAGCTGTACCGGCGGCAGGGCGAGGTGCGGATCTGCGTGGCCGCCGCCGAGCGGCTGTCCGGTCTGCGGGACACCGTCCCGGTCGGCGTCACGCTACCGATGAAGGCCGGCTCGGCCGCCCAGGTCCTGCTGGCCTGGGAGGAGCCCGAGCGCCTGCACCGCGGCCTGCAGGGCGCCCGGTTCACCGCCACCGCGCTGAGCGGCGTCCGGCGGCGCGGCTGGGCGCAGTCCCTCGGCGAGCGCGAGCCCGGGGTCGCCTCGGTGTCCGCGCCGGTGCGCGGCCCCTCCAACCGCGTGGTGGCCGCCGTCTCCGTCTCCGGCCCGATCGAACGGCTCAGCCGGCACCCGGGCGCGCACCTGTCCCAGGCCGTCGTCGAGGCGGCCGCCCGCCTCGGCGAGGCGCTGCGGCAGGCGTAGCTCAGGTGCGCGGCCGGAGCACGGCGAGGGAGGGGCGGGGGATGCGGCTGACCACCGAGCCGATCAGGGTGCCGATCGACACCCCGAACACCGCCGACACCGCCGCCAGGACGGACTGCGCGCCGTTGCCGACCTCGATCTGCGCGGTGTTCAGCAGGCCGAAGGAGCCGGGGACGACGATCCAGAACGCCGGGAGGTAGAGCACCTGCCAGAGCGGGCCGCCGGGCAGCCAGTGCACCAGGGTGGCGGCGACCGCCGCGGAGACCGCGCCGGCCAGGCCGCCGATCGCCGCGCCGTGCACCGAGCCGACCACCACCTGGACGGTGACGCTGACCGCGATCACCGCGGCGATCCACGGGATGGCCGGGGGCGGGGTGTTGACGTTGATCACGACGCCGGCCACCGCGATCGCCAGCCCGAGTCCGATCACCCACCAACTCGGCTCGGCGACCCGGACGTTGGCCAGGGCGCTGGCCGGCATGCCGATCGCCGTCGCGGCGGCGGCCACCCCGGCGAGGAACAGCGCGAGCTGCACCGCGCCGGACACCAGCCGGGCCGTCCCGGCGCTGGCCGCGCCGGCCGCGATCTCCGACAGCCCGGTGACCAGCAGCCCGCCGGGCAGCAGGATCGCCAGCGTGGCGACGATCGTCCGCAGCGGCCCGTCCAGCAGCGAGGCCCGCGCGAGGGAGAGCACGAGCAGTGCGACCAGGAAGCCCGCCGTGACGGGCAGCAGCGGCCGCAGGTACGGCAGGCGCCGTGCGAGCACGGTCAGCCCCACGACGATCAGCGAGCCGGCCCCGGCGGCGAGCACGTTCGCGGCCGCCGGCTGCAGGAACAGGCAGACGCCCACGCCGACCGGCAGCGCCCCGAGGTCGGCCACCCAGGCGGGCCAGCGGGCCGGCGCCCGCCGGATCGCGTCCAGCTCGGCGAGCGCCCGGGGGCCGTCGAGCTCGCCCGTGCGCAGCCGGTGCACCAGGTGCAGGACGTCGGCGGTCTGCTCGAACCTTAGCGCGGCGCCTACCGGCTGGAACCGGGTGGCCTCGTCGGCGTCCAGGGCGACGAACAGCCCGTTGGTCAGGGCGGCGACCCGCACCTCCGGAGCGCCCAGGGCCTGCCCGAGCGCGCGGAGCTCCTCCTCGACGTCGTGGACGGGCAGGCCGCCGCCGAGCAGGGCGTCGCCCAGGTCGAGCAGCAGGCGGCGGAGCGGGTCGGGCGGGGCGGCGGCGGTGCCCCCGACCGGGGGCGACGTGACCGGGGGAGACGTGCTGGACATGGCAGGTATCGTCCCACCCCGCCCGGTTCGGTCCGAATCTGCCCCGGTCTGTTCGTTTCCCGCCCCGCCGAGCCCGGCCGGGGCGGTGGAACGGGCCGGGCCCGGCAGCCGTGGGGGTGGCTGCCGGGCCCGGCGTTCCAGCGGGGTGGGGCGAGGGGTCAGGCCTTCGGCAGGGCCGCTTCGGCGGCGGCCCGGCGGCGGCGGCCGACGAGGACGGCGGCGCCGAGGACGATGGCGGCGGCGACCAGCGAGAGGTACATCTGCTTGCGGCCGTCCTCGTCCGTGAACATGTAGGCGATGACGAAGCCGATCATGCCGATGGCGACCCAGGTCAGGTACGGGTACAGCCACATCCGGACGGTCAGCCGCTCGGGCGTCTCGCGCTCGATGATCTTGCGCATGCGCAGCTGGGAGAAGCAGATCACCAGCCAGACGAACAGGGCGACGGCGCCGGAGGAGTTGAGCAGGAAGGAGAAGACGGTGTCCGGGGAGGTGTAGTTGAAGAAGACGGCGACGAAGCCGAAGACCACCGAGGACAGGATGGCGACCTGCGGGACGCCGCGGGAGTTCACCGTCGCGAAGGCCTTCGGGGCGTCGCCGCGCTGGCCGAGCGAGAACGCCATCCGGGAGGCGGTGTACATGCCGGAGTTGAGGCAGGACAGCACGGCGGTCAGCACGATCACGTCCATCACCTGGCCGGCGTGCGGGATGCCGACGTGGTTGAGGACGGCGACGTACGGGCTGGCCTTGACCTCGGCGGAGTCCCAGGGCAGCAGGGTGACCACGAGCAGGATCGAGCCCAGGTAGAAGACGCCGATGCGCCAGATGACGCTGTTGGTGGCCTTGCTGACCGCCTTCTCCGGGTCCTCCGACTCGCCCGCGGCGAGGGTGACGATCTCGCTGCCCATGAAGGCGAACACGACGGTGAGCATGCCGGTGAAGACCGCGCCGACGCCGTTCGGCAGGAAGCCGCCGTGGCCGGTGAGGTTGCTGAGGCCGACCGCGTCGGTGTCCGGCAGGGCGCCGAAGACGGCGAGGCCGCCGATCACCAGGAACGCGGCGATCGCCACCACCTTGATGCCGGCGAACCAGAACTCGAACTCGCCGTAGGAGGCGACCGAGAACAGGTTGGTGGCGGTGAGCGCCGCCATCACGATCAGCGCCCAGGCCCACTGCGGCACGCCCGGCACCCACTGGTTGAGGATCTTGGCGCCGGCCGTCGCCTCGACGGCGAGGACCACGACCCAGAAGAACCAGTACAGCCAGCCGATGGTGAACCCGGCCCAGCGGCCGAGCGCGCGGTCCGCGTAGGCCGAGAACGATCCGCTCTGCGGGTCGGCGGCCGCCATCTCGCCGAGCATCCGCATCACCAGCACGACCAGCACGCCGGCCAGCGCGTAGGAGAGCAGGATGCCCGGGCCGGTGGAGGCGATGCCCGCGCCGGAGCCGACGAAGAGGCCGGCGCCGATCACGCCGCCGATGGCGATCATCGACAGGTGGCGGTTCTTGAGGCCGGCCTTCAGGTGGCCGTCGCCGCCGTGCCCGATCGGGGCCGGCGGCTGGGAGCCGGGGGTGGGGGGCGCCGCCTGCTTGGTGGTGTCCGCACTCATCTCAGGGTGTCCTGTGCCTTTCCGTCGCGGAGTGACCCTCGGCTCGCACGCCGGAGGGTGGGGGACAGACCCGCGCATTGCGGTGCAACCTAACTTCTACGCCCGAGTATCGGAACAAGGCTTCGATAACTGTTCGCTCACCGAACACAAAAGGCCAGCTCAGAGCGGGTGTGAAAGGGGCACGGAAAGCTCAGATCTGACGCACCGTCGGCCGGGGGAGGCCGCGGCGCGGCTTCCCGGACGGCCGGGGGCAGGGATCTAGATTGTCCGCTTATGGGACGAAATGACGGAATCAGTCGGCGGACGGTGCTCAGAGCGGCCCTCGTGGCGGCCGCGGCCGGGGTGACTGGCCGCGCGGGGGCCGGACGGGCGGTCGCGACGGTCGCGGCGGGAGCCGACTTCCCGCAGCCGGCGGTGCTCGGCGCCGAGGCGGTGCTCGACGTGCGCTTCGCGGACGTCGCCGTCCCCGGGTACGGGACGGTCACCACCCGGACGTACAACGCGGGCATCCCCGGGCCGACCCTGCGGGTGCGCGGCGGGGACGTGCTGCGGCTCACCCAGGTCAACGGACTGCCGCCGAACCCGCCGCACGACGGCGGTCACAACCGGCCGCACGACGCCAACAGCTTCAACCTGCACACCCACGGGATGCACGTCCCGCCCTCCGGCGACGCCGACAACGTGCAGCGGGTGTTCGTGCCGCGCACGGCCGAGGAGGCCGACGAGGGCGCGCCCGAGCCGCAGTACCTGACGACCGTCGAGATCCCGGCCGGGCACCCCGCCGGCACCTACTGGTACCACCCGCACCTGCACGGGGCCACCGCCACGCAGCTCGTCGGCGGCATGGCCGGGGTCCTCGTCGTCGAGGGCGACGTCGACGAGGTGCCCGAGATCCGGGCGGCCGCCGACCTCGTCGTCTGCGTCAACGAACTCCGGCTCAAGGACGGCACCGTCCCCGACTTCACCACCGGCGGGTCACTGGCCGCCGTCCCGGCCGTCCTCACCGTCAACGGCGCCCTGAACCCCGTCCTCGCGCTGCGCCCCGGCGAGGTGCAGCGGTGGCGGCTGGTCGCGGCGACGGCGTTCACCGCGCTCTCGCTGCAGGTGCACGGGGAACCGGGGCCGTTGGAGCTGTACCAGATCGCCCAGGACGGGGTGACCTTCGCCGCGCCCGTCGCCCGGGACACCCTGGGCCTGGCGATGGGCAACCGGGCCGACGTGCTGGTGCGCGGCGGCGAGCCGGGGACGTACGAGCTGCGGGCGGACGGCGTCGACGGCCCGCTGATGACCGTCGAGGTGGCGGGCGACCCGGTCGACCCGCCGATGGACCTGCCGGCGGCGCTGCCGCAGGGCAAGCCGTACCTCGACGAGAACGACCTCACCGACCCGGGCGCGGACCGCGAGGTGGTCTTCCACGTCGACCCGGGCGTCTTCGGCCAGCCGTTCCCGAACGCCTACCGGATGCTCGGCAGCCACCCGACCCCCGCCGCCGACCCGGGCGGGGACCTCACCCGCGACCCCGCCTACGGCCTGTTCGACCCCGACCACGTCAACCACACCCTGGCGCTCGGCACCGTCGAACGGTGGACGGTGCGCACGGACGAGGACCGGCCGGAGTTCAACCACCCCTTCCACCTGCACACCAACCACGTGCTCGTCACCCACCGCAACGGCGTCCGGCTCGACCCGCCGGTCTGGCAGGACACCATCGGCCTGGCCGGCGGGTCGCCGGGGGACAGCGTGACCTTCCTGGTGAAGTACGAGGACTTCACCGGCCGCACCGTCGCCCACTGCCACCAGCTCCAGCACGAGGACCTCGGGATGATGCAGCTGGTCGAATACGTCGAGACCGGGGCCGGTCAGTCGAGTTCGATGGTGAAATCCCAGACGGTGACGGGCTTGCCGTCGTGGCGCCAGGTGAGCTGGGCGGCGCCGGCCTGGTAGGTGCCGGTGAGGGTGAGGGTCGCGGTGCCGCCGGGGGCGGCGGTGACGGTGGCCGGGCCGGTGGCGGTCAGCGGGATGTCGGCGCCCTGGTCGTCGCGGGAGGAGAAGTCCGCGGCGCTGATGGTGACCGGGGCGGTGGCCTGCCGGACGGTGACGGTGATGGTGCCGGTGGTGCGCTCCGGGACCTTCCCGGAGGCGTCCGGCTCGGCCGTGTCGCCCTGGGTGGGGCCGGAGGCGCTGACCACCGCGCCGCCCTCGGGCAGCTTGGCCTGGACGGTGTCGCCCATGGCGACCAGCTGCAGGTGCTGCTCGTCGGCGACGGGCGTCGGGCGGGCCGGGGGCGGGGTGGGGATCGGGACGGCGCCGAGGTCCTTGATGGTGTCGGCGGCGTTCTTGTGCTCGGGGGAGGACTCCCCGGTGCAGCCGGTCAGGACGAGGGCCAGGGCGGCGCAGGCGAGCGCCGCCGGGCGCAGGGCGGAGCGGGCGCGCCCGGAGCCGGGCCGGCGGAGGCCGGCCCGGCGGGGCGCCGCGGTGCGTGCGGCGTTCATCGGTGCAGTGGGTCCTTCACGAGGTCCGGTCGGTCACTTCTTGGCCGGGGCCGGGTTGACGACCGGGTTCTGGGGCTCGTCGGCCCGGGCCGTGGCCGGGTAGACGGTGCTGGCGAACGGCGCCGGCGGGAGGGCCTTGCCGCCGGGGTTGTTGTAGACGTCCCCGCCGAACGGGCGCAGGCCGTCCGCGGCCGCGTAGCCGAGGTGGCCGTGGCCGTCCGTGCCGCCGTGGTCGATGCCGTACAGGTCCTCCATGCTGCGCAGCCAGGAGTAGTGGTTGTACGGCTGGTCGCTGACCGAACCCGGCTTGATGTAGCGGGAGATGAGGACCGCGCCGGTGATGCCGCCGCCCGGGGTGGTGTCCTGGCCGAAGGCCTGGAAGCCGGGCTGGGTGGTGTTCGGGCCGGGCAGCTCGTTGCAGCACGCGACGACCGACTGGGCGGTGTCGGTGGGGGTGTTGAGCTTCGGGTCCTGGTTGCCGGTGTAGTCGGCGACCGAGTTGCCGTACATCTTGTAGGGCGGGAAGGCCTCGTCGAAGACGACCTGGATCAGGCCGTCGTGCTGGAACGCGGGTGAGGCCATGATCTGCGGGACGACCCGCTGCAGGAACAGGTCCGAGGCGTACAGGCCGCCCTGGTGGTTGTTCGGGTCGCCGGAGCCGTTGTCGCCCTTGCAGGTCGCGTCGTGCGCGTCGGAGCAGTTGTTGGGCGTGATCCAGGAGAACGCCGGGGTGGTGTCCTCGCTCTTGAGGTCGTCGGCCAGGCTGCTCATGGCCGGGTGGTCGCCCTCGGCGGGGAGGCCGTCCAGCGGGACGACGTTGGCGCACTCCTGCGGGTCGTCGATCAGCGCGTGGAACCAGGCCGTGGGGTTGTGCTTGGCGACGTACTGGTCCTGGGCGGTGGAGCCGCCGGGCTGCGGGACGCCCTTGCCGGACGGGTCGCCGGGAATGCCGCAGCGGTGGACGTCCTCGCGGCCGGGCGTCCTGCCCATGTCCTGCATGTACGCCTTCCAGCTGAGGTTCTTGTCGTCCAGCTGGTTGAAGAGGGTGTAGACGGAGTTCGGGTAGACGCAGCCCTTGGTGGCGTTGGTCTGGCCGTCGGCGGCCGGGGTGCCCGGGCTGACGTCGGTGTACTGCGGGCAGTCGGCCTGGTTGTCCGGGGCCGGGGCCTGGCCGGAGACGAGGCTGATGTAGTTGTCCAGGCTGTAGTGGCCCGTCCCGTAGTACTGGCGCAGCACCTCGCCGTACTGGGGGAGCGTGTTCCACAGGTAGCTGTTCTGGTTGAGCCCGGTGAAGGTCGCCTCGTAGGACTTGTTCTCCAGGATGATCGTCCACACGTGGCCGATCCTGGGGGTCTTGGACCGGTGGCCGTCGTTGTCGTGGGCCGAGGCGGAGGCCGGCGCCAGCGAGGCCGCGGCCGTCATCACCGCCACCCCGGTTATCAGGCGCCGTCCCCAGCGCCCGATCGTGAGCCGTGCCATGACGCTCCCTCAATGAGAACCGGCGGGGGCCGTCCCCGCCGAGTGGACACTGTCCACCGTGCAGGATGCTTGTACTGGCGAGTAACGTCAAAGTGAGGTGTCCACGGCATGAACAGCGGCGGATCGGACGCCCACGATCCGATGGCGACCCTCCGTCGGACCGGGCGTGCACCTCCCCGGCCGGGGTGTCGGCCGGGGCTGGCAGCATGGCGGCCATGAGTCGCATCATCACCTACAGCACGGCGGACCGGGCCGACGTCGTGGCCTTCCTCGGCGCGGCCGGGCGGCTGACGCCGGACCAGCGGCGGCGCCTCGACCGGGCGCACGAGAAGGCGCGGCAGCGCCAGGCCGACCTCGACCACCAGGAGCTCGACTGGGGCCTGTCGATCCCCGAGGCGCTCGACCACCTGCTGGCCGGCCACGCGGACTCGGAGGGGTCGTACGCGGCCGGCGCGTACTACGCCGCCCTGCAGCTCATCATCGACCGCAACGCCTCCGACCCCAGCGAGCTCGGGGTCTACTCCCGGCCGGGGACCTTCTTCAGCGGTCTGGACGAGGAGCTGCGCAAGCTGGGGGTGAGCGAGGAGCTGCTGTTCCACGACCACCTGTTCTCGGGGCCACCGCCGGAGATCCCGTTCCGGATCCCCCACCCCGTGGACGGTCCGCACATCGGCATGTTCCCCTTGGCCCAGGCCGGGCCGGCGGCCGCGGCGTACCGGGCCGTGCTGGACCGGCTGGACCGGGGGCTGCGGTACGACGTGATGGAGCTGATCAAGATGTTCGAGTCCGAGTCCGAGCACTGGGAGTACGCGACGGAGCACCTCGACTGGTACAGCCAGGACACGATCTTCTTCTCGATCGTGGGCTGACCGGCCGGTGGCCGGTGGGCGCTCCCGCGGTGGCTCGAACCGTTCGGGCTGCTGGGGCGGTGTACCCGGTTCCGCGGGCGTTGAATCCCTTCACCTGCAGGTATATTCTGGCCATTCATGGTTGAGCAATGAACTAGTTACGGAGCGTGAGGGGTGAGCGTGAGCGAGTCGGACGACGCGATGTCGACGGAACCGGGCGACGAGGCGCTCCTCGCCAGGCTCGCGGACGCGGTGGGGCCGCCCCCGGCCGGCGTGGCCGACGCCGCGAAGGCGCTGTTCGCGTCGATGTTCGCGCAGGGCCGGGTCGGGACCGCCGGCGCGGACGACACGTGCGACGCGGCGGACGGGTTCGACGGTGACGCGCTCGAGTGGGACGCCGTGGAGACGCCGAAGGCGCCTCCGGCCACCGGAGCGGTCGAGGCCTGAGGGGCCGTGCCGCTCCCGGTGGGGGAGGCGCCTTCGCGCGCGGTCAGCGCTGCAGCTCCAGGGCGTAGGTCCGCATCCCGGAGCGGGTGATCGTGTCCGCCAACTCCTTGGCCCGCTCGGACCGTTCGGTCTCACGCTGGAGGAGCTTGGCCAGGTGGGCCAGGCAGCGCGACCGGATCGGGCCGAGGGAGCCGCGCGGCATGCCCAGCGTCGCGCTGATCTCGTCGTAGGACATGGGCGGGTCGGTCACCAGCAGCCCGAGCAGGGCCTGGCACTTGGGCGAGAGCGCGCAGTACGCGAGCAGCACCTCGTTGTCGCGCTCCTTGGCGAGCGCGATCTCCTCCGGGTGGTTCTCGCTGGGCTCGGACTGGTCGAACACCGGGGAGTCGCCGACCGGCGAGGTGCGGCCGGACTTCTCGATGTGCTTCAGGCTCTCCCGACGGGCCGACACCGCGATCCACTGGGACAGCTTCTCGGGATCGCGCAGCTTTCCCAGGTGCTGGATGACGCGCATCCAGGTGGTCTGGCTGACGTCCTCGCAGTCGGCCGTGCTGAGCCGGTGCCCCCGGGCGATCGCCCAGATCAGCGGCGTGTAGCGCTCGACGATCCGGCTCCAGCTGTCCTGGTTTCCGGCTATGCAATCGTCAACTAGTTCGTTCAGGGTAGGTGTACGCATACATCCCCCGTTTGTCTGCTTCTCGTCACCGCTGGTCCATGTGTGGTGTCGACCCAGCGGCTGACGCTGATGTCCCGCCGAACGCACTCACCGCGCCCGGGTCAAGCGGTGCAGCATCCCTGACCGTCACGTGGAATTAACGGATCCCCTCACGGATCCGCGACGGCTTTTTCGTATTCCCCCTCATCGTCGATTCCGACCTTATCGCCGAGCACCGACAATTGCCGTTTCCGTCAGCCCCGGGTAGGGCCCTTGGGCCCTGTCGCGTCCCTGAACCCCGAGGACGCCGGTTGAACCGTGGACCCCCCAGTCTTCGTCGAGTATGTCGAACACTTGGTGTGCTCGTCAAAGGTCCTCTGATCAACGGGATGTGGCAGGTCGTGAGTTGGTCTGGACCGGACGGTCGTACGGGCCGGGAACAGGCCCGTGACCTGGGCCTGAGGGTATTCCGGATCGGTGATGTTCCGTATTTCCCGAGGGGCTGGCGCGGTGGGTCGACGGTTAGTTGACGTGCTTTCTCGTTTGGTCGGGCGAGACGGCTTGTCAGGGGGATCGTCGGCGGCTTTGCCGCGAATTCTTTGCGCACCGGCTTGCCCTCGCCGAACTGAACCGGCGAGTAACTCCGGCTCGCCGAAAGAGCTTTGCTGGTCGGCGCGGTGCGGAGTCCCGGGGTGTGCGGATAATTGAGATGTCTTTGTCAAAGGGTCGGTCAAGAACCATCGGGGGGCGCGCGGGGCGAACCGCCCGCCGGGCGGCCGGCCGGGCCGCTCCCCACTTGACCGGGGGTGATGTGAGATCCGCCACATCCATGACAGAAAGTCGCTGCATGTGTACCCAGACGATGTCTCGTGGGATCTGGGTTGCGGCAAAAGGGGCGCAACCGGCTCGTTGGGGCGGGCATGGTGGTCCCGGAAGGTCGCAACCGTACCGTTGGGAAGGCAACCGTGATCGTTGAACGAAACCCCTGGCCGGCGCTGGGCGCGCTGATCGCCGGGTTCTCCCTGATCATCCTGGACATGAGCGTGGTCGCGGTCGCCAACCCCGCGATCACGGAATCCTTCGACACGAGCGTCTCGCAGGTCATCTGGGTGACCAGTGCCTACCTGCTCACCTATGCGGCGCCGCTGCTGTTCACCGGGCGCCTCGGCGACCGCTTCGGCGCCAAGAACGTGTACCTGATCGGCCTGGCGGTCTTCACGCTCTCCTCCCTGTGGTGCGGCGTGTCGGGCAGCATCGGCATGCTGATCGCCGCGCGCGCCGTGCAGGGTCTCGGCGCCGCGCTGATGACACCTCAGACGATGGCCGTGATCACCAAGATCTTCCCGGCGGACAAGCGCGGCGCCGCGATGGGCGTGTGGGGCGGGTCCTCCGGCATCTTCCTGCTGCTCGGCCCGGTCGTCGGCGGTCTGCTGGTCGACTCGGTCGGCTGGGAGTGGATCTTCCTGGTCAACGTGCCGATCGGCATCGTGGCCTTCGCGCTGGCCTGGAAGCTGGTGCCGACGCTGCCGACCGAGGACCACAAGTTCGACCCGGTCGGCATCCTGCTGTCCTGCGCCGGCATGTTCCTGCTCGTCTACGGCCTGCAGGAGGGCAACAACAAGGACTGGGACGCCGGCATCTGGCTGATGATCGGCGGCGGCCTGGCCGTGCTCGCGCTGTTCGTCTTCACGCAGGCGCGCACCCGGAACCAGCCGCTGCTGCTGCTCTCCCTGTTCCGTGACCGCAACTTCTCGCTCGCCAACATCGGCATCGCCTGCATGGGTGCCGCGGTGACCGCGTGGACCGTGCCCGCCTACTTCTACCTGCAGGGCGTGCGGGGGCTCACCGCGGCGGAGTCGGCGCTGGTCTTCGCGCCGCTCGCGATCATGACGGGCGTCGCCGCGCCGTTCGTCGGCAAGATGTCCGACAAGCTCCACCCGCGCATCTTCACCACCATGGGCTTCACCGTCTTCACCGTCGCGATCGCGGTGTTCGCCGTGCTGATGACGCCCGACTCGCCGCTGTGGGTGTTCTCCACCGTGGCCGGCGTGACCGGCATCGCCAACGCCATGTGCTGGGGCCCGCTCGCCGCCACCGCCACCCGCAACCTGCCCGTGCACCAGGCCGGTGCGGGCTCCGGCATCTACAACACCATGCGGCAGATGGGCTCCGTGCTCGGCAGCGCCGTGGTCGGCTCCCTCCTGGTCGACCGGATCGCGGCGCACCTGCCGGGCGCCGGCGGCCACGCGAAGAGCTTCGAGGGCAGCCCCAGCGCGGTGCCGGACTTCCTCCACGAGCCGTACGCCAAGGCCCTGAGCGAGACCAGCCTGCTGCCCAGCGCCTTCCTGGCGGTGGGGGCGCTCGCCTGCGTACTGTTCGTCAAGTTCCCGGAGAAGGCGGCGGCGCCCGAGGCGCCGGCCGTCGCGCGGGAAACGGCCGATGACGTCGTGTCAGGCGGTGCGGCAGGATGAGCACGAGACGCAATTGAGCGGGGAGAACGAGAAATGGTCGACGCAGACGCTTTCAACCTCTGGATTCGCAAGCTGAGTTCGGCGGACGAGCCGAAGGCCGCACTGGTCTGCTTTCCGCACGCCGGCGGATCGGCGAACTCCTACTTCCAGTTCGCGCGCGGTTTCGGCGAGTTCGACGTCTACGGGGTGCAGTACCCGGGGCGGCAGGACCGGCGGCGCGAGCCGTTCCGGGACAGCATCGCGGAGCTGGCCGCCGACATCGCCGAGCAGCTGGACGGCTGGACGGACCTGCCGGTCGTCCTGCTCGGCAACAGCATGGGCGCGCTGGTGGGCTTCGAGGTCGCCCAGCGGCTGGAGGCCGCGGGCCGGGCTCCGCTGTCGCTGTTCGCCTGCGGCCGGGTCGCGCCGACGCTGCGCAAGGACGAGCAGACCCACCTCAAGAGCCGGGACGACTTCCTCCGGGAGATGGTCGAGCTCGGCGGCATGGGGAGCGAGCTGCTGCAGGACGAGGAGATCATCGACATCGTGCTGCCGCCGATGCAGGCGGACTACCGGATCGCCGAGAAGTACTGCAGCTCGCCGCAGGCGCGGGTCGCGGTGCCGATCCACGTCCACATCGGTGACGTCGACCCCAAGGTGTCCGAGGAGGAGGCGGCCGGCTGGCGCCGGGCCACCACCGGGGAGTTCAGCCTGGACGTCCACCGGGGCGGCCACTTCTTCTTCACGGAGGGGAACGGGGACGGGCTGACCGCCGCCGTCCGCCGGTCGGTGGAGGACGCGCTCTCCACGAAGGCGTAGGCGCGAGGCGCAGGGGCGAGCTGAAGCGTCGAGAGGGCCCGTGCCCCCGTCCGGTCGGAGGGGGGACGCGGGCCCTTCGCGTCCGCGGATCCGGACGGCCGGGTCCGCGGCGCCGTAGCGGAGGGGAGGATTCCCCTTCTCTGGGGACATGACAAACAGTCAGACTGCCCGGAGTTCGGGACGGCTACACCTGGCGTCGGAAAATCTTCGAGATTGGCTGTATCTGGACAGCCCACCGTCGGATCTACCAATCGACCACAAGGTCGACGGCATGAGTCCGAAGGTGGGGGAAACAGCATGGCCCTCGAGAAGCCCGACGTCGTCGGAGCCCTGCGCAAGTCGCTGAAGGAGACCGAGCGCCTGCGGCGGCAGAACCAACAGCTGCTCGACCGCGCGGCCGAGCCCCTGGCGATCGTCGGCATGAGCTGCCGCTTCCCCGGCGGCGTGGCCTCGCCCGAGGACCTGTGGTCGCTGGTCTCCGAGGGCCGGATGGGAATCTCCGAGTTCCCCGGCGACCGCGGCTGGGACCTGGACAACCTCTACGACCCGGACCCGGACCACCCCGGCACCGCCTACACCCGGCACGGCGGCTTCCTCCCCGGCATGGCCGACTTCGACGCCGACTTCTTCGGCATCTCGCCGCGCGAGGCCCTGGCCATGGACCCGCAGCAGCGCCTGCTCCTGGAGGGCGCCTGGGAGGCCTTCGAGGACGCGGGCATCGACCCGCTGACCCTCAAGGGCAGCGACACCGGCGTCTTCTGCGGCCTCATGTTCTCCGACTACCAGTTCGTCGCCGGCCAGAGCGACCGCCGCCCGGAGATCGAGGGCTACCTCTCCATCGCCTCCTCGCCCAGCGTCGCCTCCGGCCGGATCAGCTACACCTTCGGCTTCGAGGGCCCCGCCGTCACCGTCGACACCGTCTGCTCCTCCTCCCTCGTCGCGATCGACCTGGCCGGCAAGGCCCTGCGCAACCGCGAGTGCTCGCTCGCCGTGGTCGGCGGCGCCACCACCCTCGCCCGGCCCAGCGCCTTCGTGGAGTTCAGCCGCCAGCGCGCCCTCTCCCCGGACGGGCGCTGCAAGGCGTACGCGGCCGCCGCCGACGGCGTCGGCTGGGCCGAGGGCATGGGCCTGCTCGTGCTGGAGCGGCTGTCCGACGCGCGCCGCAACGGACGCCGGATCCTCGGCCTGGTGCGCGGCAGCGCCGTCAACCAGGACGGCGCCAGCAACGGCCTCACCGCGCCGAACGGCCCGTCGCAGGAGCGGGTGATCCGGCAGGCGCTGGCCAGCGCCGGGCTGACCACCGCCGACGTCGACGCCGTCGAGGGCCACGGGACGGGAACGCCGCTCGGCGACCCGATCGAGGCCGAGGCGCTGCTCGCCACCTACGGCCAGAACCGCGAGAACGGGCCGCTGTGGCTCGGCTCGATCAAGTCGAACTTCGGCCACACCCAGGCCGCCGCCGGGGTCGCGGGCGTGATCAAGATGGTGATGGCGCTGCGCAACGAGACGCTGCCGCCCACCCTGCACGTGGACGCGCCGTCCCCGCACGTCGACTGGGCGTCGGGCGAGGTCGCCCTGCTGACCGAGGCCCGGGACTGGCCCGTCGTCGAGGGGCGGCCGCGCCGCGCCGGGGTGTCCTCGTTCGGGGTCAGCGGCACCAATGCGCACGTGATCCTGGAAGAGGCCCCGGCCGTGGAGCCGGCCGAGGCCTCTGTCGACGGCGGCGCCGACTGCGGTGCGGTGCCGGCGGGCGGCGTGCGGACGCCGGTGCTCGTCCCGCTCTCGGCGCGCAGCGAGGCCGCGCTGCGCGAGCAGGCCGACCGGCTGCGGGCCCACATGATCGCCCGCCCCGAGCTCGACCACCTCGACATCGGCTTCACCCGCGCCACCATGCGCGCCCAACTCGACCACCGCGCGGTCGTCGTGGCCGCCGACCGGGGCGCCCTGCTCACCGGGCTCAGCGACCTCAGCTCGGCGGAGCCGGCCGCGAACGTGCTGGAGGGCCAGGTCGGCGGCCCGGCCGTCAAGCCGGTGTTCGTGTTCCCGGGCCAGGGGGCGCAGTGGGTCGGCATGGCCGTCGAACTGCTGGACTCCTCGCCGGTGTTCGCGGCGGAGATCGCCGCGTGCGGCGAGGCGCTGGCCGAGTTCGTGGACTGGAACTTGGAGGACGTGCTGCGCGGCAAGGCGGGTGCGCCGTCGTTCGAGCGGGTGGACGTGGTCCAGCCGGCGCTGTTCG
>NZ_JZKH01000140.1 GCF_000961885.1 Streptomyces rubellomurinus | reverse complement strand
GCAAGTTGCCCAAGGAGTGGAAGCAGCTGGGCGCTGACAAGTGAGCGCGAGAAGTCGGCTGGGCCGACTTCTCGCGCGAGGGTGTTCAGGTGTTGGGGAACTCCCCAGTCTTGATGGAGGTGATGAAGGTTGTCCACGCGTCGGCGGGGAAGACGAGCGCCGGTCCGTTCGGGTCCTTGGAGTCGCGGACCGGGACGACATTCGTCAACCCGTCCGCGACCTCGATGCAGTTGCCCTGGTTGGCGCTGAACCTGCTCTTTCGCCAGGTGGCACGGCTCAGCTCCGGACTGCTCTGGTCGATGATCATCACTCAAGTTCCTTTGCGATTTGCGCGAGAAGTCGGCTGGGTCGACTTCTCGCGCGAGGGTGTTCAGGTGTTGGGGAACTCCCCAGTCTTGATGGAGGTGACAAACGAGGACCATGCGGCAGCGGGGAAGAGCAAGGCCGGCCCGTTGGGGTCCTTTGAGTCCCGCACGGCCATGCCGCTGCTGACGACGCGCCCCGTTTCTACGCACTCAGTCGCTTGGGCGCTGTAGCTGCTCTTGTACCAGCCCCGAGTGGAGATCTCCGGCTTGGTCATGTGCTCACCCTCTTGTTTGATCTAGGCCGTGTCTCGTAATTGATCTTGGCGGGGTCATTGCTCCTCCGCCCGCAGCCACAAGATCAGTGATGCGAGGATGACGCCGGCTCGGTAGCGCTTGGCCAGTTTGTCGAACCTGGTTGCCACTGCCCGGAATTGCTTCAGCTTGGCGAAGCAGCGCTCAACGACGTTCCGCCCCTTGTAGGCGGCCTTGTCGAAGACAGGTGGGCGCCCGCCGCGGCTTGCGCGGCGGGCGCGGCCGGCGATCTGGTCCCGGCGTTCGGGGATGGTCGCCTTGATCCGCCGGCGCCGTAGCAGCCGGCGGATCTTCCGGGAGGAGTACGCCTTGTCGGCCACGACCCGGTCGGGCCTGGTCCTCGGTCGCCCGGTCCCGACGCGTGGAACACGGATCGCGTCGAGGACGTCGGGCAGCATCGTGCAGTCGGCCGTGTTGCCCGTGCTCAGTACGATCGACAGCGGCAGGCCCCGACCGTCGACCGCCAGGTGGATCTTGGTGGTCAGCCCGCCGCGGGACCGGCCGAGCGCCTCGCGGCGCGCAACTGCTGCCGGATCATCCGGTTCGTCCTCGGACTGGCCCCCTTTTTGCGGGCGCCGGCGGCGTGCTGGTGAGCCCTGGCGACGGTGGAGTCGATCGAGACCGTCCACTCCACGGTCCCCACCGCGTCGTTGCGGACCTGGACCTCGCGCAGGAGCGCGGTCCAGGTGCCGTCCTTCTCCCACTGGGCGAAGCGCCGGTAGACGGTCTGCCACGGACCGTACCGTTCGGGCAGATCACGCCACGGGGCACCCGTACGCAGCCGCCACAGCACCCCGTTCACCACCTGGCGATGGTCCCGCCAAGGACGCCCGGCCCCGTCCCGCTGCGGCAACAACGGCTCTATACGAGCCCACGCAGCATCCGTTATCTCTCCTCGACCCACCACAAGATCAATTATGAGACACGGCCTAGCGTGGGGAGCGTGACAGAGCCACCCGAGGAGGAACCGGCGATGACCGAGCAGCAGCGGGCGGACGTGATCGTGATCGGCCTCGGCCCGGGTGGCGAGCACGCCGCCGGACGCCTCGCCGAGGCCGGCCTCGACGTGGTCGGCATCGAGGCCGAGCTCGTCGGCGGCGAATGCCCGTACTGGGGCTGCGTCCCCAGCAAGATGATGATCCGCGCCGGAAACCTCCTCGCCGAGGCCCGCCGCGTACCCGGCATCGCCGGAACCTCCCAGGTCACCCCTGACTGGGCGCCGGTCGCCGCGCGTATCCGCGACGAGGCCACCGACGACTGGAACGACCAGGTCGCCGTCGACCGACTCACCGGCAAGGGCGGCCGGTTCATCCGCGGCCGGGCCCGCCTCACCGGCCCCGGCCGCGTCACGGTCGACGACCACGAACTCACCGCCCGACGCGGCATCGTCATCGCCACCGGCACCCGCCCCACCGCCCCGCCCATCCCCGGGTTGGCCGACGTGCCGTACTGGACCAACCGTGACGCCATCGCCGCCAAGGAACCGCCCGGCTCCCTGCTCATGCTCGGCGGCGGCGCGATCGGACTCGAACTCGCCCAGGTCTTCGCCCGCTTCGGCACCACCGTCACCGTCGTCGAAGCCCTCGACCGCCTCCTGCCCATCGAGGAACCGGAAGCCGGCCACCTCGTCGGCGAGATCCTCGAACGTGAGGGCATCGGCATCCGCACATGCGCCCGTGCGGTGCGCGCCGAACACGACGGGGTGACTTTCACCCTGCACCTCGACGGCGGCGAACTCCTCTCCGCCGAACGGCTCCTGGTCGCCACCGGCCGCCGCGCCGACCTGACCGGCCTCGGCCTGGACACCGTCGGCCTCGACCCCACCGCCCGCGCCATCACCACCGACGGACGGATGCGCGCCGGCGACGGTCTGTGGGCGATCGGCGACGTCACCGGCCACGGCGCCTTCACTCACGTCGCCATGTACGAGGCCGAGATCGCGGTGCGCGACATCCTCGGCGAGCCCGGACCTGACGCCGACTACCGCGCCCTGCCCCGGGTCACCTTCACCGACCCCGAGATCGGCGCCGCCGGCCTGACCGAACAACAGGCCCGCGACGCCGGACTGCGCGTCCGCACCGGCAGCTCCGAGCTGCCGTCCTCTGCCCGTGGCTGGATTCACAAGGCCGGCAACGAAGGCTTCGTCAAGCTCGTCGAGGACGCCGGCCGCGGTGTTCTCGTCGGCGCCACCACCGCCGGACCGGCGGGCGGCGAGGTGCTGTACGGACTCGCGGTTGCGATCCAGGCCGAGGTGCCGACCGAACGCTTGCGGCACATGATCTACGCCTACCCGACCTTCCACCGCGCCGTCGAGACCGCCCTCGCCGACCTCCACTGACCGGTGAGGACTGTCGGCTCGCCGACAGTCCTCACCCATCCCGCCCGCCGTGCCGCCTACAGTGGCCGCCATGCCAGAACTCCTCGGCCTGCGCGCGCCCGACCCGATGGCCCTGCGGGCAGCAGCCTGGATGGCCCGCTGCGTCGGCCGAGGCGACAGTGCCCCCCTCCACCCCGACGACCTCACCGCACTGTCCCGCTACGTCCAGCCGCAGACCCTGAAGGCCGGAACTGTCCTCTTCCACGCGTGCACCGCCTCCGCCGGGGTGTGGATCATCCGCAACGGCACCGCCGAACTCACCGTCGGCACCGGCCCGCGCCGCGTCGCCGTCGCCCTCCTCCACCCCGGCGACGTCGACGGCGACATCCAGCTCCTGCTCGACATGCCACCCCCCTACACCGCCCGCGCCGTCGGCGACCTCGACACCTACTTCATCCCGGCCGCCGCCTTCGACGCCCTGCTCGGCGCCCACCCCGCCATCGCCCGCCGCTGGCTGACCTCAGTCGCGGCCCGCACCACCAGCTCCCAGACCCGCATCATGGACCTGCTCGGCGCCACCCTCACCCAGCAGACCGCCCGCCTCCTGCTCACCGAGGCCGACCCCGCCACCAGCACCGTCCGCCTCCCGCAACGGGTCCTCGCCGCGATGCTCGGAGTCCAACGCTCCAGCCTCAACAAGGTCCTGCGCGACCTCGAACGCGAAGGCACCCTCGAACTCGGCTACCGCACCATCCGTCTGCTGGACCACAAAACCCTCGACAGACACGCCAGTCGAGCGTGATCACTACGCAAGGTGCGAGCGTCGATGCGGATCGACTCCCCTCGTCCTCGGGCGACACACGAAGGTCATCTCCGACGTGCACATCGACTTCCTGGCCGACGAGAACTCCGCCCCCGATCTGGCGGCCACGCGGGAGGATGCGCAGAGGCAGGGCGTGCGCCATGGCTTCGAGGGCGCCAGCGGCGTATCCCTCGGCTGGGACCGTCCTGCTAAATTCTCGATGAGATTACCTACGGTGTGCCGGGAAGCCTGGTCGGCTCGGGGAACGACTGCAGCGATCGGCGGCAGCGACCCCGTTCGTCGTGATGGGGTCTTTCGCAGATGCGCGCCGTGGGGATCGTCCTCTTCCTGGTGGTTCTGGCCACTGCCGTGGCCACCTTCGCCCGCCGCTGGCGCGTGCCCGCCTCTTCTCTGCTGGTCCTGGCCGGCCTCGGGGTGGCGCTGATACCCGGCGTGCCCGCGCTGCACATCCCGCCGCAGGCCATCGCGCTGGTCGTGCTGCCCCCGCTGCTGTACGCCTCCGCCGAGGAACTTTCCTTGCGCGACCTGCGCACAGTCTGGAAGCCGGTCACGATCCTCGCCTTCGGCCTGGTCTTCGCCTCCGCGGCGGCGGTCGGCTTCGCGGCGGTCGCGGTGACCGGGCTGCCGCCCGCGATGGCATTCGTGCTGGGCGCCGTGCTCGCCTCCACCGACCCGGTGGCGGTCACGGCGCTCGGCCGCCGGCTCGCGCTGCCGGGGCGGGTCCAGGTCCTGGTGCAGGCAGAGAGCCTGTTCAACGACGCCACCTCGCTGGTGCTGTTCAAGGTCGCCGTCGGCATCGCCGTGGCCACCGGGGCGACGGTGAGCCTGCCCGCGGCCGGCGGGGAGTTCCTGCTGCTCGGCGGCGGCGGAAGCCTGATTGGCGCGGCGGTCGCGGGCCTGGTGTGGCTGATCCGCCGCCGCACCACGGACCCGGTGCTGGAGACCGTGATCGCCCTGGTCACCCCGTACGCGGCGTACGTGGTGGCGGAGGCCGCGCACACCTCCGGCATCACCTCGGTCGTGGTCGCCGGCGTCCTGCTCGGCCGCACCGGCCACCGCCTCACCGACGCCCACATCCGTCTGCAGCTGCACGCCGTGTACGCGGTAGTGGTGTTCATCCTGGAGAGCGTGGTGTTCAGCATCGTTGGTCTGGAGCTGCCCGCGCTGGTGCGCGGCCTGCCCGCGGGCAGCGGCTGGTGGCCGGTGCAGGCCCTCGCGCTGGCGGCCGTGCTGATCGCCGTGCGCGTGCTGTCGACACTGCCGCTGACCCGGGCGGTCAAGCCCTCCCGGGGCCGGATGTCCTGGCGGGTGGCCGGGGTGGTGACCTGGGCCGGCACCCGCGGTGTGATGCCGCTGGCCGCGGCCCTGTCGATCCCGCTCGTCGCGAGCAACGGCACCGCGCTGGCCGGACGCCCGCTGGTGCTGGTGCTGACCACGGCGGTGGTGGTGTTCACCCTGGTCGTCCAGGGCCTGAGCCTGGCAGCCGTGGTCAACCGCTCCGGCCTGGCCCTGGAACCCGAGCACACCGCCCGCGAAGAGGCCGAGGCCCGCGACACCCTCAACCACGCCGCACTCGCCCACATCGAGGAACTCGCCACCCTGGAGGCCATGCCCGAGGCCGTCATCGACCGGGTCCGGCGAGGACTGAGCGCCCGCCTCGACCACAGCGCCGACGGCCCGGACGGCAGCACGGTGGACGCCACCCACCGTGAGCTGCGCCACGAGGTGATCACCGTGCAGGGCAACGAGCTTCGTCGCCTCTACGACGAGCACCGGATCAGCGACGCCACCCGAAGGAGCCTGCAGCACGACCTCGACCGTGAGGAAGCCGCACTCGGCACTCCCTGAGCGTGCCGTCCGGCTTGCCCTCTCGGCCCGGCCCTTCGGCAGTTCTACACCGCAGCCCGTCGTCCGGCTCCGGCCTTGGGCCCGAACCGCTACGGCGGCTGGTGCCGAGATGGATCTCCACGTGGTGAAGCGGCGCGGAGGTGACCGTCGGCTTCGGTTGGCGGCTTGCGAGAATCATCCGGTGACTGCCATGACCGAGATCTCGCGCACCGCCCTCATCCGTCGGGGCTTCGCCCTGGAATACGCCACGCTCGGGTGGAACGTGGTCGGCATCGTGGTGCTGGCCGTGGCGGCGATCTCGGCCCGCTCGGTGGCTCTGGCCGGGTTCGGCGTGGACTCGCTGATCGAGATCGGCGCGTCCACCGTGGTGATCTGGGAGCTCTCCGGCACGGGTGAGCCCCGCCGGCGCCGCGCGCTGCGGCTGATCGGCGCCGGCTTCGCTCTGCTCGCCCTCAACCTGCTGGTTCAGTCGCCTGTGGTGCTGGTCACCGGCTTCCACCGTTCGCGGCACCTCTGCAGAGGGGCAAACCCCAAATGCCTTGGCGCATATCGCTTCCGGGTCAGTGTTGACCGTGCTGGCCGCGCGGGGACAAGTTCGCCGGTCAGGGTGCGCCGGTGAGGGCTGTCAGGTCAGCGTGGGCGCGTGGGGCTTGCAGCGGGTTGAAGTAGGGGTCCTCGTGGAGTGCTTCGGTGAGGTCCTCTCGGGCGGCGGTGTCCCGGCCGAGGGTGTGTTCAATCTCGCCGCGGTGGTAGGCGAACAGGGCGTTATGCCAGCCGGTGTGCTGGGCCTGGTGGGCGAGTTCGAGAGCCTCGGTTTCGGCGCCTTGGCGGTGCAGGGCCCAGGCGAGGGCGTCGGCGACCAGGACGTTGTGGCGCCGGCCCCATTCGGACCTCAGGAGGCGTACTGCCTCGCCGGGGTCGCCGTGGTCGGCCTGGTACTGGCCCATGGTCAGGTCGTCGACGACGCCGTTGGCCGCGGCGAGGCGCTGTTCGGCATCCAGCAGTCGGTACTGCGCCTGGGCCTGGTCGGCGTGCCCGAGGGACTGGTGGAGTTCGCCCAGCTCCAGCAGGTACTGCGGCAGCGGGACCTTGGCGATGGCGCTGTCGTAGTCGCGTACGGCGCCATCGTTGTCGCCGAGGGCGGCTTCGACCCGGGCCTTTCCGGCCAAGGCCGGGGTGTAGTCGGCGTCGTCGGTCAGAGCCTGCCGATAGCCGGCCAGTGCCTGGTCGGGGTGGCCGGCGTTGCGGTCGAGTTCGGCGATCTGGTACTGGCAGAACGCCTTGTCGGCGGGGTCGAAGGCGCCAGCCAGAGCTTGCTGGAGTGCTTGCTTGGCGTCGTCGGTGCGGCCGTGCTGTTCGAGGTCGTAGGCGGCGCGCGTGAAGGAGGCGGTGCCGGGCTGGCGGTCCAGCAGGGCCTGGACTGCGTCGGTGGCGCCGGTGTCGTCGCCGAGCTGGGTGCGGGCGTCGGCGAGGACGGCGTAGGCCTGCCAGTGCAGGGGCGCGATCGCGATGGTCTGGACGGCGAGGTCGCGGGCCTGGGCGAACTGGTGGCGGGCGTTGGCCAGCGCGCCCAGTCCGGTGAGCGCCTCGACGTTGTCCTTTGGCACAAGGGTGAGTGAGCGGTGCAGTGCCTCGTCGGCTTTCGGGTAGTAGGTGGGGTCGGCGGTGAGCCGGGCCTGCTCGACATACTCGGCGCCCAGGCGCGCCCAGGCCGGGGCGTCCTGCGGGGCCGCGCGCAGTCGCTGCTGGTCGGCGGCGATCGCTTGTGGCAGCGAGCCGGTGGCGAGAGGCTTGTTGTCGCGCCGGGCGTTGTCCGACGAGGACGGCGGATCGGCGGGGCGTTCCTGCCACAGGCCGACGGCGGCCATAGCACCGCACATCAGGGTGGTGGTGAGCACGAGCGGAAGTCGTCGCATGTCCCGGTCCCGGTCAGCCGAAGGGTCATTACTCGTCAGGTGGGGGTGGGTTCGCGAGGAGCCGCCCGCGTACCCACCCCCCGGCCGCTAGTGGGCCTGGTTGACGGCCTTGGCGTAGGGTAGCGCCACGTACGGGAACGAGGTGCCGAACGGCTTGTCGGCGGCGTCGACCTTGTCGCCGGCGGCAAGTGCCGGGATCAGGTGGCCCGGGGTGGCGCCCTCCAGCGCCTGGAGCTCGATGTCCACGACGTCGTCGGTCAGGCGGCGCCCGTTGGGGTAGCCCTGGAAGTCGCCGTTGAGGACACCGAGCCGGTCCGGGTTGGCGGTGACCGGGGTCGACATGTTCAGCCGAAGCTCCTCGGCCGGCACGAACTTGTTGGGGTCGATGTCCTGGTTCATCAGCTGCGAGTTGAGGTCCACCGCCAGCGGGCCGTTCGTGGCCTTGGCGATACCGGTCAGGAAGATCTCCTGCAGATCGGTGCGCGGGGTCGCCGGCGCGGGGATGCCGTAGATGCTCTGGACCAGGTGCGGGACCTCGGGGTCGAGGACCTTGGCGACGACAGCGGGCTGGTTGTGGTCCTCGGAGGGCGGCAGCGCGTTGAAGGCGTCCTTCAGCCCGGCCGGCACCACGACCTCGTTGACCAGCGGGTTGCCCAGCCGGGACACCTGGACGAACTTGCCGACCGGGTGCTCCTCGCCGGGGCTCAGCTTCATGGTCTGCTTCTCGGTGCTGCTCCACACCCCGACAACGGGGTTGCGGGTCGCGTCGCCCTTGAAAGCGAGATCGCTCTTGGGGACCTGGATGGAGAGCGTGTTGACGTTGTATCCGGCCAGCGTGTTCTGGCCGACCTCGGAGAGGTTGCCGCCGTAGAGGAGATCGAAGACCCGCAGGTCCAGGAAGAACGGGTCGGCTGCCTGCGTCGCCACGGTCTGCCCACCGTCGGGGAGCTGGACGGTGGCCTGGTCGCGCAGCTGCCCGTAGTTCGGCATGGAGGCCATGCCGGTGTCCGAGGGGGCGGCGGTGCCGTGCTCGACCAGGGTCTTGGGCTCGCAGCCGGGGCGCAGCTCCTGCAGCGTGTAGTACTGGTGGAAGAGCAGGGTCGGGTCGGTGAGGTTGTTCACGACGCCGTTGTTGTAGAGGAAGGTGTTGGTGCCGCGCTGGTCTTCGGTGTGGAAGGTCCAGCGGTAGGTGATGTCGGGGTGGCCGGTGCCCTGGGAGTCGATGTTGATGTCGTAGTGCGCTCCGTCGGCCCAGGGGTAGAAGTTCGGTCCGCCGTTGGGTTCCTGGAACGGCAGCCAGTTGGCGACCAGGGTGACGGTGTCCTGCTTGTCGGGGCTGGTGAACGCGTAGACGTCGGTGTTGTCGACCTGCGGGTCGGCGGCGATCAGCGGCGCCTCGCGGTGGCTGGAGGCGGCGCTGACGCCGGCGCCCGTGCCGAGCAGGGCGGTGCTGGCCAGGGCCAGGCTCATGGTGGTCAGGATCGCCGCGGTGCGGGCGGTCGAGCGCGATCGGGCAGATCGGCGTGTGACGTTCATACGGTCGGGTTCTCGCTTCCGTGACGGGTCGGTGTCCGCCCGGGCTGAGTGCGCCCTCGGCGGCGGGTCCGGCTGAACAGCCGCACTGGGCACTGTGAACCGGATCCCGTCACGACTTCGTGAACGCGCGCGGTCTGGACTGGCCAAGTCACCCGCGTGGTTGAGCGGCTGCGCCCGGACGGACGAACTTCAGCCAGGTCCCGTGACTCCGCACTTCCCTGGCCTCGCCGACCTTGTCGGGCCTGCGTGTGTCAGCCCTCGCTCGAGGGCACTGCCGTCACCGCCTCGACTGGTCCGTGCGCAGGTTGGTGGTCCATTTCTCCTCGATCCGTCCGAGCTTCCAGACGGTCAGGGCGATGATCCAGGTGGCGAAGAACAGGCCGACGATGACGAATCCGACGACGTTGAGGTCCAGGGTGGCGATCGGGTCCCAGAGGCCGCCGTGGAGGTTGAGCTGTCCGGCGAGCAGGCCGAGCAGTTCGACGGTGCCGATGATCAGGGCGACGGCGACCGACAGGCCGGTGATGGTGAGGTTGTAGTAGATCTTGCGGACCGGCTTGGAGAACGCCCAGCCGTAGGCGAAGTTCATGAACGACCCGTCGATCGTGTCGAGCAGGCACATGCCGGCTGCGAACAGGACGGGCATGCACAGGATCGCGTACCAGGGCAGGCCGGAGGCAGCTCCCGATCCGGCCAGGACGAGCAGGGCGATCTCGGTGGCGGTGTCGAAGCCGAGGCCGAACAGCAGCCCCAGCGGATACATGTGCCACGGCTTGCCGATCGACCGGGTGGCCCGGCCGAGCAGGCGGTTCATCAGGCCGCGCTTGTCGAGTTGCTCTTCGAGCGCAGCTTCGTCGAAGTTCCCGGAACGCATCCGCCGGAAGACGCGCCAGATCCCGGCCAGGACGACCAGGTTGATGGCCGCGATCAGGTAGAGGAAGGTGCCGGACACGGCGGTTCCGATCAGGGTGGTGACCTGGTGCAGCTTCGATCCGCCGTCCTGCACGGGGCCGGCGAGGGCTTTGACTCCGAGCGAGAGCAGGAACGCCAGGGCGAAGACGATGCTGGAGTGGCCGAGGGAGAACCAGAACCCCACGGACAGGGGCCGCTTGCCCTCCTGCATGAGTTTGCGGGTGGTGTTGTCGATGGCGGCGATGTGGTCGGCGTCGAAGGCGTGCCGCATGCCCAGGGTGTACGCGGTCACGCCGATCCCGACGCCGAAGCTCTTCGTGCCGACGCTGTAGTGCCCCGGCGCCACGATCATTACCAGCGTGAACCAGCCGGCGACGTGCAGCGCGGTGATGAAGGCCGCCATCGCTGCCAGGCGGGACCATTCCTGACGGGTCATCGTGGCGGCTGTGCGCCGCCACGCCGATCTGATGTTGCCGCCGAGGAGGCGGGCGGGTGCTGTGGTGGTCATGGGCGTTTCTTCCTCACCTGGGGCGTGGACGGCACACCGGGAAGCCTCCTGCTAGTAATTGCATGATGCTGGCAACTGCGCAGGGCTGTCATGGGGCGCGCTGAGGCATACGGGGGATGCGGTGCGCTGATCGCGCGCCCCGGCGTGCTTCAAGGAGTGGGGGGACGAACCACAGCGGCAGTTCGGGAACGGACATTCCCATCCCGCTCAACTGTCTGCACGTGGAGGCCTCGTGCCGGCCTGGCCGGGGAGGTGATGCGGGCCGTTCGGGTGACTGTTGCGGGCCGGCCGTGTCGTGGCCAGAGCCGTCGGCGTTCTCCGGCGAAGGTGTCAGGGCCGATGCCGGTGCATGGCCCTCGGCTCCGCACCTGCCAGGTTCCCCACCGGAGCGGCTCCTGGCCCATCCGCCGGAGGCAGTACGTGGCAATCACCCGTTCCGTTGCCCGAGCTGGTGTCCTGCTGGCTGGCACCGTATGGCTGACCGCGGTCATCACGCCGCCGGCCGGAGCTCACCCGCTCGGCAACTTCTCCGTCAACCACTACACCGGCCTGACGGTGCACCCCGACCGCGTCGAGGCCCTCTCGGTCACCGACACCGCCGAGATCCCCACCCTGCAGCAGAAGCCCCAGGTGGACCGCGACGGCAACGGCACAGCTGACGACTCCGAGCGCGCCGCATGGGCCGCTCAGCAGTGCCAGCAGAGCGCCGAGCGGCTCACCGTGACAGCGGACAGCCGCGCTCTGCGTTGGACGGTCAGTACGGCGCGGTTCCAGTACGCGCCCGGCTCAGCCGGCCTGGAGACCAGCCGCCTGGAGTGCTTCCTCCAGGCGCCGCTGGACCTCGGCGCGGCCGGGGCGCGGCTGCGGGTGTCCACCGGGAGCGATGCGACGCGGGTGGGGTGGAACGAGATCACGGCCACGGGCGACGGCGTCCACCTGCGGGACAGCAGCGTCCCCGAGCAGTCGATCTCCCATCAGCTGCGGGACTACCCGCGGGAGCTGCTGGACAACCCGAGCGGTGTCGTGCACGCCGAGTTCACCGCCGTGCCCGGCAGCGGAAGCGGCTCGGCGCTTGCAGGCACCTCCGGCGGCACGCGGGGCAGCGGGCCCACCGCCTGGCTCGCTCGGCTGGACGCGAGGCTGGCCGGGCTGGGCGCGACACGCAACCTGACCCTGCCGGTCGGCCTCCTCGCCGTACTCCTGTCCATCGTGTTGGGCGCGGGCCACGCGCTGCTGCCCGGACACGGCAAGACCATCATGGCGGCGTACCTTGCCGGGCGACGCGGAAGCACCCGCGACGCCCTCACGGTCGGCGCGACCGTCACAGTCACCCACACCGCGGGGGTTCTCGTCCTCGGGCTATGCCTGACCGCATTCTCCTCACTGGCCGGCGACCTCGTCCTCGGCTGGCTCGGCGTCACCAGCGGCGCCCTGGTCATCCTGGTCGGTGCGGGGCTACTGCTCGACGCGTTCCGCCGCGCCCGCGCTCGCAGTCACCGCCATGACCACGCGCCCACCACCCCGGCCCAGCGCACCGACTCCCCCGTTCCGGTTCTCGCCGGGGCACCGGCCGCCCAGACTGAACACCAGAGCCACGACCACGCGGACGGCGCAGGCCACCACGACCACCCGCACCCCCACGACCACGGACATTCTCACGACCACCATCACCGCCACGGTCTTTTCGCCCGCCATCACCACCACGGCGAACCCGACCGGCCGCTCGGCAGGCGCGGCCTGATCGGACTGGGAATCGCCGGGGGCCTGGTGCCCAGCCCCTCCGCCCTGGTGGTCCTCCTGGGCGCGGTGGCACTGGGCCGCACACTCTTCGGCGCAGGCCTGGTAGTCGCATACGGAGTGGGCATGGCCGGCACTCTCACAGCCGCAGGGCTGCTGTTCGTCCGACTCAGCGACTCCCTGGCCAGTGCCGCCGACCGGCCGTTCCTTCGCACGGTCAGCCGGATCACCCCGTACACCGCGCTGCTGACCGCCCTGCTCGTCGTCACCGTCGGCATCGGGCTGGTTGTGCGAAGCCTGCCGTCCACCCTGTAAAGCCACCGGTCCCTAGCAGCAGGAGGTCCCTCTCGTGCCCACCACCGGACGCTGCCGAGCGCTTCCCGCGCTCGTCGTCGCCCTGACGCTCTGCTCCCTCACCACCGGGTGCGGCGGCAACGAGAACGGCAGCTTCGACGCCCACCCGGCGACGCCCTCGCCCAGTTGCCTGCAGCACCAGCAGCAGGAACCGGGGACCCGCTACACGGGTGGGGAGAAGTCCGACCCGACCTCGGTCCTGACGATGATGCGCTTCTACACGGCCAACGGCACCAAGGCGTACTGCGACGGCAAGCCCGCGACAACGACAGATCTGCGCTGGACGCAGCTTTACCGCGCCCTGGGCGGAGACCCCTCCCACGTAACAGGAACTCCATGAATCCATACAACCTGCGGACCCCACACGCCTCTTGCCCGTAGCTGGGAAGCGGGCACAGCTTCCAGGCGGCCGGGCGAAGCAACTCGCAGGTCCTGTAGGGAGCGGCCGGAGCGGTCAGGCGAGGGGAGCAGGAAAGTGTCGCCCGTATTTGGGAAGGCGTGACACGCCTTCAGCTCGGGGCGCAGGTCGTTCCGCTGGACGTTCCAGGCCGCGAAAAATCCGCCGTGGCCCGGCTGCGGTGAGAGCGTCGACTGGCGGTCGGCGTTCTGACCGTCGGTGGACGCTCGGACGCCATCCGTTCACTTGTCGATGGGGCGGCGGGGTCATCAGCGACCGGGAGCAAGTCGGCCGCGGAGACGTGGCTACCGAAAGGGTTATCGGATTGACGGTTTGGAGAGGTGTCCGCCCGGGGCTCGCGAATACTCAGTCAGGTAGCCGATATGGGTCCGGTCGCGGCCTCCCCCACGGAGGCGGCGACCGGACCCTGCTGTCGCAGTCGGGTTCCGGCTCGGTCTCCCCCCACGGAGACAGGCGCCGAGCCCTGGAGGCGCACAAGGTGGATCCGGTCGTGATTCCCTCACGGAAGGCGGCCGGGCACCGGGCTTGCCTGCCCGCGACAGCTAGCGCAGCGTACATGCCAGCTCTACGCGCCGCTACATAGCGCCGTGGGCTGGGCCCGTGGCGAGGCGACCGCCTATCCAGATGCCGCTTCTGGATGCACTGCCATCCACGCCCATCGTCCAGAGCGTCCAGCATCATCAAACCGCGGTCACACCCGTACTTGCCGAACTGGCGCGCACGCTTCACCTTCGGTCGGGCCTCGGAAGATTTCAAGTCCAGTGAGACGGTCGTGACGCTATGAGGTTTGTGGTGCGGGTTCCCTGCGCTTGCTGGGGTCGTTGATCCATGCCGTCTGCGGG
>NZ_JZKH01000139.1 GCF_000961885.1 Streptomyces rubellomurinus | reverse complement strand
CAACTGCTCACGATCAGCGGCCGCCACCACACCCCGGTGCTCCAACTGCGCCCGCGTCGTCGCCGCCGAGAACCCCACATCGGCGAGCGACAGCTCCGGCCGCGCCACCAGGTGCGCCCGCAGCCGCTCCGCCTGCGCCCGCACCGCCGCCGCACTGCGACCCGACACCGGCACCGCGACCGCTGCCGCCGGGACCGGCTGGGCCTCGACCTGCTCGGACGGCTCCGCCGCCGGCGCCTCCTCCAGGATCACGTGCGTGTTCGTCCCGCTGACGCCGAACGAGGACACCGCCGCACGACGCGGCCGCCCGTCCACGACCGGCCACTCCCGCGCCTCGGTCAGCAGCTCCACCCGGCCCGCGTCCCACTCCACGTGCGGCGAGGGCTCGTCGACGTGCAGGGTCTGCGGCAGCACGCCGTTGCGCATCGCCATCACCATCTTGATGACGCCCGCGACACCGGCCGCCGCCGAGGTGTGACCGATGTTCGACTTGATGGACCCCAGCCACAGCGGCTCCCCGGCGCGGTCCCGGCCGTAGGTGGCCAGCAGCGCCTGGGCCTCGATCGGGTCGCCCAGCTTGGTGCCGGTGCCGTGGCCCTCGACGGCGTCCACGTCGTCCGCCGACAGCCCCGCGTTGGCGAGCGCGGCCCGGATCACCCGCTCCTGCGACGGGCCGTTCGGGGCCGTGAGGCCGTTGCTCGCGCCGTCCTGGTTGACGGCGCTGCCCCGGACCAGGCCCAGGATCCGGCGGCCGTTGCGCTGCGCGTCCGACAGACGCTCCAGCACGAGCAGGCCCATGCCGTCCGAGAAGCCGGTGCCGTCCGCGGAGGACGCGTACGCCTTGCAGCGCCCGTCCTCGGAGAGGCCGCGCTGGCGGCTGAACCCGACGAGCAGGTCCGGCGTGGCCATCAGCGAGATACCGCCGACCAGGGCCAGCTCGCACTCGCCCGCGTGCAGGGACTGCGAGGCGAAGTGCAGGGCGACCGACGAGGAGGAGCACGCGGTGTCGACGGACACCGCCGGGCCCTCCAGGCCGAGCGTGTAGGCGATCCGGCCGGACACCACGCTGGTCGTGGTCCCGGTGAGGTGGTAGCCCTCCAACTCCGGTGCCATCGTGGAGTGGTAGCCCGAGGGGACGGTGCCGCAGAAGACGCCGGTGTTGCTGCCGCGCAGCGAGGTCGGGTCGATACCGGCGTGCTCGAACGCCTCCCAGGAGGCTTCGAGCAGCAGGCGCTGCTGCGGGTCGGTGGCCGTCGCCTCGCGCGGGCTGATGCCGAAGAACTCGGCGTCGAACTCCCCGATGCCGTGGACGAATCCGCCGGCCCGGGTGTACGCGGTGCCCGCGTGGTCGGGGTCCGGGTCGTACAGGTTGGCCAGGTCCCAGCCGCGGTCGGACGGGAACGGGCCCATCGCGTCCCGGCCCTCGGCGACCAGCTGCCACAGCTCGTCCGGCGAGGACACCCCGCCCGGAAACCGGCAGCTCATGCCGACGATCGCCAGCGGCTCGGCGGAGTCGACGCGCCGCGCCCGGGCGGCCTTGGTCCGGCCGCTCACGGGCTCCACCGCGATCTGCGCGACCAGCAGGCGCGCCACCGCCGCCGGGGACGGGTGGTCGAACACCAGGGTGGCCGGCAGGCGCACGCCCGTGGACTGGGTGAGCCGGTTGCGCAGCTCGACCGCGCTCAGCGAGTCGAAGCCGATCTCCTGGAAGGCGCGCTCCGGGTCGATCGCGGTGGCCGAGGCGTGCCCGAGCACGCCCGCGACCTGCGCCAGCACCAGGTCCAGCGCCACCCGCTCGCGGTCCGCCTCCGGCACGCCCGCGAGACGGCGGGCCAGCGACCCGCCGGTCTCCGCGCGCCGGGCCGGAGCGGGCGCGAGCCCGCGCAGCAGCGGCGGCAGCAGGCCCGCTCGGGCCTGGGCGCGCAGCACGGCCAGGTCGAGCTGGACGGGCGCGAGCAGGGCCTCGTCCGAGGTCAGGGCGCGGTCGAACAGGCTCAGGCCGAGCTCGGCCGTCAGCGGCTTCGCGCCCATCCGCTCCAGCCGGGCCAGCTCCGCCCCGCCCAACTGGGCCGCCATCCCGGCGGCTTCGGACCACAGGCCCCAGGCCAGCGAGGTCGCGGGCAGGCCGGCGGCCCGGCGGGACGCGGCCAGCGCGTCCAGGGCCGCGTTCGCCGCCGCGTAGTTGCCCTGCCCCGGGCTGCCGATCAGGGCGGCCACCGAGGAGAACAGCACGAACGCCTTGAGATCGGAGCCCGCGGTCAACTCGTGCAGGTGCCAGGCCGCTTCGACCTTCGGCCGCAGCACCCGCTCGACCTGCTCGGCCGACAGCGACCCGATCACACCGTCGTCCAGCACACCGGCCGCGTGCACCACGCCCGTCAGCGGACGCTCCAACCCGCCTAGCACCGCCGCCAGTTGCGCACGGTCCGCGACGTCGCACGCGACGACCCGCGCCGACGCGCCCAACTCCGCCAACTCCGCCACCAGTTCGGCCGCACCCTCGGCCGCCGGACCACGCCGGCTCACCAACACCAGGTGCCGCACGCCATAGGCGCTCGCCATGTGCCGCGCGAAGACCGCACCCAGACCACCCGTACCACCGGTGACCAGCACCGTGCCCTCGGCATCGAACTCCACCGCCGCCGACTCACCGACCGCAGCCTTCACCAGGCGCGGCGCGAACAGCTTGCCGTCCCGCACCGCCAGCTGCGGCTCGTCGGTGTCGAGCAACGCGGCCCAGTCCGGCTCGGAGCCGTCCAGGTCCACCAGCAGGAACCGGCCCGGGTGCTCCGACTGCGCACTGCGCAGCAGACCCCACACCGCCGCCTGGGCGACGTCCGCCGCCCCGCCGTCCACCGCCACCGCGCCCCGGGTGACCAGCGCCAGCCGGGCCTCGCCCGACCAGTCGTCCGTCAGCCACTGCTGCACCAGGGCCAGCGCCTCGGCCACGGCCTCGCGGGCCGCCTCGGCCCGGCTGCCGTCCGCCGGGCCGGCGACCGAGGCCACCACCAGCCGGGGAACCTCGCCGCCCTCGGCCAGCGCCTTGCCCAGCGCCGCCAGGTCCGCGAACCGCTCGCCCGCGAGGCCCGCGAGGCCTGCGTCGCCCGTGTCGCCCAGCACCGCCACCCGGACGGCCTCACCGGCGGCGGACGCCACCGGCGCCCAGCCGAGCCGGTACAGCGGGCTCTGCGTCGCGCCGGCCCGCGTCAGCTGCGCCCGGTCGACCGGACGGAACACGAGCTGGTCCATGCTGAGCACCGGCTCGTCGTGCTCGTCGACGATCTCGATGCGGAACGCGGCCTCACCGGCCGGGGTGAGCCGGGCGCGGGCGTGCGAGACGCCGCTGCGGTGGAGCCGGACGCCGTTCCAGGAGAACGGCATGACGAGGGTGTCGTCGGGCTTCTCGCCGAAGAGCGAGCTCTGCACCGCCGAGTCGAAGAGCCCGGGGTGGATGCCGAAGGCCGTCCGGGTGTCGGCGTCGTCCGGCAGGGCCAGTTCGACGTAGACGGCGTCCTCGTCCTGCCACGCCTCGACGACGCCCTGGAACAGCGGGCCGTAGTCGTAGCCGATGTCGGTCATGCGGGTGTAGAGCGCCTCCGGGGACAGCGCCTCGGCGCCCGGCGGCGGCCACTCGACGTCCCACCCGGGCGCCGACGACTCGTTCGCCGCCAGCCAGCCCCGGCCGTGGCAGGTCACCTCGCTCGACGCGTCGGCGTCCTGGCCCTCGGGGTGCGAGAAGAGGACGAACTCGCGGCGGCCGTCCGCGTCGGCCTGGCCCACGGTGATCTGCAGGCGGCGCGCGGCGGTCTCGTCCAGGGCCAGCGGCGCCTCGATGACGAGCTCGTCGAGCACCGGGCAGCCGACCTCGCGGCCGGCGGCCAGGCTCATTTCGACCAGCGCCACGCCGGGCACGACGACGGTGCCCATCACGACGTGGTCCCGCGTCCACGGCTGGGCCTGGGTCGAGATGCGGCCGGTGAACAGCCACTCGTCGCGGTCGCCGATGAGCGCGCGGCCGGCCAGCACGGGGTGCTCGACGGCGATGAGCCCGGCGGCCGTGACGTCGCCGCCCAGCGCGGACGGCATCAGCCAGAAGCGTTCGCGCTGGAAGGCGTAGGTGGGCAGGTCGACGCGCCGGGCGCCGGTGCCCGCGTAGTAGGCGGCCCAGTCCACGGCGACACCTGCCGCGTACGCCTGGCCGAGGAAGCCCGCGAAGGTCTCGCGGTCGTCCTGCTTGGCGCGCAGGGCGGCGGTGAACGCGGCGTCGGCGTTCTCGTCGACGCACTGGCGGGCCATGGCGGTGAGCACGGCGTCGGGGCCGAGCTCCAGGAAGCGGCGAACTCCCAGGCCCCACAGGGTGGTCACGCCGTCGGCGAAGCGGACGGCCTGGCGCACGTGGCGGACCCAGTACTCGGCGTCGAAGGCCTCGACCAGGGCGCCGGTGACGTTGGAGACCACCGGGATCCGCGGCTTCGCATAGGTCAACTTCTGCGCGACCGCGCGGAATTCGTCCAGCATGGGCTCCATGCGCGGCGAGTGGAACGCGTGCGAGACCCGCAGCCGCGTCGTCTTGCGGCCCTCGACCCTGGGCAGCCACTCCTCGGCGGCGTCCGCGTCACCCGAGACGACGATCGCGGTCGGCGCGTTGATCGCCGCGATCTCCAGCCGGCCCTCGAAGCCGGCCAGCGACTCGGCGACCTCGGCCTCGGTGGCCTGCACCGCCACCATCGCACCACCGGCGGGCAGCGCGCCCATCAACCGGCCACGCGCCACCACGAGTTCGGCGGCATCCGCCAGCGACAGCACACCCGCGACATGCGCGGCGGCGATCTCGCCCACCGAGTGACCGACCAGGTAGTCCGCCCGCAGCCCCAGCGACTCCGCCAGGCGGAACAGCGCCACCTCGACCGCGAACAGCGCCGCCTGCGTGAACTCGGTCGCGTTCAGCTCCTCGCCACCGGCCGCGATCAACTCCCGCACCGAGCGGCCCAGTCGGGCATCCAGCTCGGCGCAGACCTCGCTCAGCGCCCGCTCGAACACCGGGAACACCCCGGCCAGCTCCAGGCCCATCCCGGCCCGCTGCGAGCCCTGCCCGGTGAACAGGAACGCCGACTTGCCGCCGACCGCACCCGTCCCCGCCGACACCCCGGCCAGCCGCTCCGCCAGCTCGTCCCGCCCCGAGGCCACCACGACCGCACGCCGCTCCAGCAGCGCCCGCGAGACAACCGAGGAGTATCCGAGGTCCGCGACGGACGCGTCCGGATCGGCGGCCACGAACGCCCGAAGCCGCTCCGCCTGCGCCCGCAGCGCCACGTCGGTGCGTGCCGACAGCACCACCGGCACCGCGCCCGCCGGACGGACCGGGAGGGCCTCGTCCTCGGCAGCGGCCGCCGGGGCCTCCTCCAGGATGATGTGCGCGTTGGTGCCGCTGACGCCGAAGGAGGACACGGCGGCCCGGCGCGGCCGCTCACCGGCCGGCCAGTCCCGCGCCTCGGTCAGCAGCTCGACCCGGCCCGAGTCCCAGTCCACGTGCGCGGACGGCTCGTCGACGTGCAGGGTGCGCGGCAGCACGCCGTTGCGCATCGCCATGACCATCTTGATGACGCCCGCGACACCGGCGGCGGTCGAGGTGTGGCCGATGTTGGACTTGATGGAGCCGAGCCACAGCGGCTCGCCCTCGCGCTCGCGCCCGTACGTCGCCAGCAGCGCGTGCGCCTCGATCGGGTCGCCGAGCACCGTGCCGGTGCCGTGGCCCTCGACGGCGTCCACGTCGCCCGTCGACAGCCCGGCGTTGGCGAGCGCCGCCCGGATCACCCGCTCCTGCGACGGGCCGTTCGGGGCCGTCAGACCGTTGCTCGCGCCGTCCTGGTTGACGGCGCTGCCCCGGATCAGGCCGAGGATGCGACGCCCGTTGCGCCGCGCGTCGCTCAGCCGCTCCAGCACCACCAGGCCGAGGCCGTCCGAGAAGCCGGTGCCGTCCGCCGAGGACGAGTACGCCTTGCAGCGCCCGTCCGGGGCGAGGCCGCGCTGGCGGCTGAACTCCATGTGCAGGAACGGCCCGGCGAGCACGGTCACGCCACCCGCGAGCGCCAGCGAGCACTCCCCCGCCCGCAGCGCGTTCACCGCGAGGTGCAGGGCGACGGCGGAGGCGGAGCAGGCGGTGTCGACGGACACGGCCGGGCCCTCCAGGCCGAGCGCGTACGCCATCCGGCCGGACACCACGCTGGTCGTGGAGCCGGTCAGCCGGAAGCCCTCGATCTCGGGCAGGGCGCCGGCCGGCATGGCCGCGTAGTCGGACGGGCCGACGCCGCAGAAGACACCGGTGGAGCTGCCGCGCAGGGTGTGCGGGTCGATGCCCGCGTCCTCCAGCGCCTCCCACGCCGACTCCAGCAGCAGGCGCTGCTGCGGGTCCATCGCGGTCGCCTCGCGCGGCGAGATGCCGAAGAACTCGGCGTCGAACTCGGCGGCGCCGTCGATGAATCCGCCCTCGCGGGCGTAGACGGTGCCGAGCGTGTCGGGGTCCGGGTCGTACAGCTTCTCCAGGTCCCAGCCGCGGTCGGTCGGGAACGGGCCGATGCCGTCCCGCCCCTCGGCGACCAGCTGCCACAGCTCCTCGGGCGAGGTCACCCCGCCCGGGTAGCGGCAGCTCATGCCGACGATCGCCAGCGGCTCGCCGTCGCGCGACTCGTACTCGCGCAGGCGCGCACGGGCCTGGTTGAGGTCGCTCGCCATCTTCTTGAGATAGCGGGCGATCTTCTCCTGCTGCTCGGTGTTCTCTGCCATGTCAGCGCCCCCTGTCACGCTTCGCCGAACTCGGCGTCGATCATTTGGAAGACCTCATCCAGATTGCTGGCCGCTTCGATCCGCTCGGCCGTGCTCTCCGCCTGCCCGTCGTCGTCGGCGACGACGGACAGCAGGCGGCGCAGTCGCTCGGCCACGTGGCGCCGATCGGTGTCGGCGATCGCGGTGAGCATGTCTTCCAGCTTCGTCAGTTCCTTGTCGATGGGCGCCTCGGCCGGCTCGTCGCCGCCGCCGAACTCGGCGAGCAGGAGTCGCGCGATCTCCGCGGGCGTCGGGTGGTCGAACACCAGCGTCGCGGGCAGCCGCAGGCCCGTGGACTGGGTGAGCCGGTTGCGCAGGTCGACGGCGCCGAGCGAGTCGAAGCCCATCTCCTGGAAGGCCCGCTCGGGTTCGATGGCCGCGGCCGAGGTGTGGCCGAGGACGGCCGCCACGTGGGTGCACACCAGGTCGAGGACGACGGCCGGCCGGTCCGCGACGGCGACGCCCGCCAGCCGGTCGCGCAGCGACACCGTCGAGGTGTCCACCCGCCGGGCGGGGGCGGGCGCCAGCCCGCGCAGCACGGCCGGGATCACGCCGTCCCGGGCCTGGGCCCGCAGGATCCCGCTGTCCAGCTGGACGGGCGCCAGCAGGGCCGCGTCCGAGGCCAGCGCCCGGTCGAACAGGCTCAGGCCGAGCTCGGCCGTCAACGGCTTCGCGCCCATCCGCTCCAGCCGGGCCAGCTCCGCCCCGCCCAACTGGGCCGCCATCCCGGCGGCTTCGGACCACAGACCCCAGGCCAGCGAGAGCGCCGGCAGACCCGCCGCA
Organism: Streptomyces rubellomurinus; assembly: GCF_000961885.1. Taxonomy (GTDB): domain Bacteria; phylum Actinomycetota; class Actinomycetes; order Streptomycetales; family Streptomycetaceae; genus Kitasatospora; species Kitasatospora rubellomurina. The sequence goes on along the minus strand of NZ_JZKH01000139.1, from coordinate 6,336 downwards.
CGGCGGGACGCGGCCAGCGCGTCCAGCGCCGCGTTCGCCGCCGCGTAGTTGCCCTGCCCCGGGCTGCCGATCAGGGCGGCCACCGAGGAGAACAGCACGAACGCCTTCAGGTCGGAGCCGGCCGTCAACTCGTGCAGGTGCCAGGCCGCTTCGACCTTCGGCCGCAGGACGCGCTCGACCTGTTCGGCCGACAGCGACCCGATCACACCGTCGTCCAGCACACCGGCCGCGTGCACCACGCCCGTCAGTGGACGCTCCAACCCGCCCAGCACCGCCGCCAGTTGCTCGCGGTCCGCGACGTCGCACGCGACGACCCGCGCCGACGCGCCCAACTCCACCAACTCCGCCACCAGTTCGGCCGCACCCTCGGCCGCCGGACCACGCCGGCTCACCAACACCAGGTGCCGCACACCATAGGCGCTCGCCAGGTGCCGCGCGAACACCGCACCCAGACCACCCGTACCACCGGTGACCAGCACCGTGCCCTCGGCATCGAACTCCACCGCCTGCGGCTCACCGGCCGCAGCCTTCACCAGGCGCGGCGCGAACAGCTTGCCGCCACGCAGCGCAAGCTGCGGCTCGTCCGCCGCCAACACCGCACCCCAGTCGGCCGCCTCGGCATCGGAGCCGTCCGCGTCGACCAGCAGGAACCGGCCCGGGTGCTCCGACTGCGCACTGCGCAGCAGACCCCACACCGCCGCCTGGGCGACGTCCGCCGCCCCGCCGTCCACCGACACCGCGCCCCGGGTGACCAGCGCCAGCCGGGCCTCGCCCGACCAGTCGTCCGCCAGCCAGGAGCGCACCATCGCCAGCGCCCGGGTCACGGCCTCGCCGGCCGCGTCGGCCGAGCCGACCCCCTGGGCGTCCACCGCGGCCACCACCAGCTGCGGCACCTCGCCGCCCTCGGCCAGTGCCCGGCCCAGCGCGGCCAGGTCCGGGTGGGCCTCGCCCGCGCCGACCGCCGCGACCCGCAGGTCCGACGCCCCGGAGCCCGCCGGCACCGGCACCCAGTCCAGCCCGTACAGGTGGCGCTCGCCGTCCCGCCGGGCCGCCTCCAGGTGCGCCTGCTCCACCGGGCGGACGTCCAGGCGCCGCAGGCAGGCCAGCGGCATGCCGTCCTCGCTCGCGATGTCGAGCTGCAGCGAGGTCGGGTCCGGCAGCGAGATCCGCACCCGGATCCGGGTGAGGCCGAAGCGCTCCAGCTGCACGCCGGACCAGGAGAACGGCAGGCCGCTCGGGTTGCCCTCGCCCATGTCGAGCATGCCGAGCCCGCCGTGCAGCGAGGAGTCGAACATCGCCGGGTGGATGGCGAAACCGTCCGGCGAACCGGCCTCCTCGGGCAGCGCCAGCTCGGCGAAGACCTCGCCGTCCCGGCGCCAGGCGGTCCGCACGGCGCGGAAGGCCGGGCCGTAGTCGAAGCCCGCGTCGGTCAGGTGGGCGTTCTTGTTGAGCATCGAGTACAGCTCGGACACCGCCAGCGGCTCGGCGTCGGCCGGCGGCCACGGGACGGGCAGCTGCGGCAGCGGCTCCGCGTTCGCGGAGATCCAGCCGCGGGCGTGGCAGGTCAGCTCGGTGGCCTCGTCCTCGCCCGCCTCGACCCGGGAGAACAGCGCGAACTCGCGCCGGCCGTCCTCGCCGGCCGGACCGACGGTGATCCGGATCTGCCGGGTGAGGTCGTCCTCCAGCACCAGCGGCGCGGCGATGACCATCTCGTCCACGACCTCGCAGCCCAGACGGCGGCCGATGGTCAGCGCCATCTCGACCATCGCCGTCCCGGGCACCAGGACGATCCCGAACACCTGGTGGTCGCGGGTCCACGGCTGGCTCTCCTGCGACATCCGGCCGGTGAACACCCACTCGTCGCGGTCGCCGACCTGCACGGCCGCCGCCAGGATCGGGTGCCGCATCCGGTCCAGCCCGGCCGTCGCGACGTCGCCGGTGGCGGCCTTCGGCGAGAGCCAGTAGTTCTCGCGCTGGAAGGCGTACGTCGGCAGGTCGACGCGCTGCGCGCCGGTGCCGGCGAACACGGCCGCCCAGTCGACCTTCGCACCGGCGGTGTGGGCCTGGCCCACGAAGGCGGCGAAGGTCTCGCGCTCGCCCTGCTTGGCGCGCAGCGCCGGGACGAACACCGCCTCGGCGTCCTCCTCGACGCACTGGCGGGCCATCGCGGTGAGCACCGCGTCGGGGCCGAGCTCCAGGAAGCGGCGAACTCCCAGGCCCCACAGGGTGGTCACGCCATCGGCGAAGCGCACCGCCTGGCGCACGTGCCGGACCCAGTACTCGGCGTCGAAGGCCTCCACCAGCGCGCCGGTGACGTTGGAGACCACCGGGATTCGCGGCTCGGCGTACGTCAACCCGGCCGCCACCGAACGGAATTCGTCCAGCATCGGCTCCATGCGCGGCGAGTGGAACGCGTGGGAGACCCGCAGCCGCGTCGTCTTGCGGCCCTCGACCCTCGGCAGCCACTCCTCGACCGCGTCCGCGTCACCCGAGACGACGATCGCGGTGGGCGCGTTGATCGCCGCGATCTCCAGCCGGCCCTCGAAGCCGACCAGCGACTCGGCCACCTCGGCCTCACCGGCACGCACCGCCACCATCGCACCACCGGCGGGCAGCGCGCCCATCAACCGGCCACGCGCCACCACGAGTTCGGCCGCATCCGCCAGCGACAGCACACCCGCGACGTGCGCGGCGGCGATCTCGCCCACCGAGTGCCCGACCAGGTAGTCCGCCCGCAGCCCCAGCGACTCCGCCAGGCGGAACAGGGCCACCTCGACCGCGAACAGCGCCGCCTGGGTGAACTCGGTGGCGTCCAGCTCCGTACCGTCCGCCGCCAGCAGTTCCCGCAGCGAGCGGCCGAGCCTCGGGTCCAGCTCGGCGCAGACCTCGGTCAGCGCCCGCTCGAACTCCGGGAAGGCGCCGGCGAGTTCCAGGCCCATCCCGGCCCGCTGCGAGCCCTGCCCGGTGAACAGGAACGCCGACTTCCCACCGACCGCACCCGTACCCGCCGCGACCGCGGCCAGCCGCTCGATCAGCTCGTCCCGCCTCGCAGCGACCACGACCGCGCGCCGCTCCAGCAGCGCCCGCGACGTGACCGAGGAGAGCGCGACATCGGCGACCAGCAGCTCGGGCCGCGCCAGCAGGTGCGACCGCAGCCGCTCGGCCTGCGCCCGCAGCGCCACGTCGGTGCGGGCCGAGAGCACCACCGGCACCGGGGTCGTCACCGGCACCGGGAGCGCGCCCGGCACCTCGGCCGGCGCCTCCTCGACGATGATGTGCGCGTTCGTCCCGCTGACGCCGAACGAGGACACGCCCGCCCGACGCGGACGCCCCTCGACGGCCGACCACGCGCGGGCCTCGGTCAGCAGCTCGACCTCGCCCGCCTCCCAGTCGATGTGCGGGGACGGCGCGTCGACGTGCAGGGTCTGCGGCAGCACGCCGTTGCGCATCGCCATCACCATCTTGATGACGCCCGCGACACCGGCCGCGGCCGAGGTGTGACCGATGTTCGACTTGATCGAGCCCAGCCACAGCGGCTCGCCGGCCCGCTCCCGGCCGTACGTCGCCAGCAGCGCGTGCGCCTCGATCGGGTCACCCAGCTTGGTGCCCGTCCCGTGGCCCTCGACCGCGTCCACGTCGGCGGCCGAGAGCCCGGCGCTGGCCAGCGCCGCCCGGATCACCCGCTCCTGCGACGGGCCGTTCGGCGCGGTGAGGCCGTTGCTCGCGCCGTCCTGGTTGACGGCCGTGCCCCGGATCAGGCCCAGGATCTTCCGCCCGTTGCGGCGGGCGTCCGACAGCCGCTCCAGCACCAGCAGGCCGACGCCCTCGGAGAAGCCGGTGCCGTCCGCCGCCGACGCGTACGCCCGGCAGCGCCCGTCCGGCGAGACCGCCCGCTGGCGGCTGAACTCGGTGAGCAGGTAGGGGCCGGCGAGCAGCGTGACGCCGCCGACGAGCGCCAGCGAGCACTCGCCGCCCCGCAGCGCCTGACCGGCCATGTGCAGGGCAACCGCCGAGGAGGAGCAGGCGGTGTCGACGGACACCGCCGGGCCCTCCAGGCCGAGCGTGTAGGCGATCCGGCCGGACACCACGCTGGTCGTGGTCCCGGTGAGGCGGTAGCCCTCCAGCTCGCCGGAGGACATGCCGCCGTAGTCGGTGGTCACGACGCCGGCGAACACGCCGGTGTCGCTGCCGCGCAGCGAGGTCGGGTCGATGCCCGCCTGCTCGATGGCCTCCCAGGAGGTCTCCAGCAGCAGGCGCTGCTGCGGGTCCATGGCCAGCGCCTCGCGCGGCGAGATGCCGAAGAAGTCGGCGTCGAACTCGCCGATCCGCTCCAGGAAGGCGCCGCCACGCATGGTGATCTTCCCCGGCCGGTCCGGGTCGGGGTCGAAGATGTCGCGGTCCCAGCCGCGGTCGGTGGGCAGCCCGGCGACCGCGTCGCGGCCGGCGGCGACCAGCTGCCACAGCTCCTCGGGCGAGGTCACCCCTCCCGGGTAGCGGCAGCTCATGCCGACGATCGCCAGCGGCTCGTCGGCCGCCGCCCGCCTGGGCCGGGCGGCGCGCTTCGGCGCCTCCGCCAGCCCGCCGACCTCGCCGAGGATCAGCCGGGCGACGGCCGCCGGGGTGGGGTGGTCGAAAATCAGCGTGGCGGGCAGCCGGACGCCGGTGGCCTGGGTGAGCCGGTTGCGCAGCTCGACGGCGCTCAACGAGTCGAACCCGAGGTCCTTGAAGGCACGTTCGGTGTCGACGGCGGCCGCCGAGGCGTGGCCGAGGACGGCCGCGACCTGCTCCCGCACCGCGTCCAGCACGATCCGCTCGCGCTCGGACCGCTCGACACCGGCGAGGCGCTGGGCCAGCGAACCGCCGCTCGCGGCACGGCGGGCCGGGACGGGCGCCAGGCCGCGCAGCAGCGCGGGCAGCAGGCCCGCTCGGGCCTGGGACCGCAGAGCGGCCGGGTCCAGCCGGACGGGCGCCAGCAGGGCGGCCTCGGAGCCGAGCGCCAGGTCGAACAGGTCGAGCCCGCGCTCCTGGGACAGCGCGCCGACGCCGGTGCGCTCCAGGCGGGCCAGGTCGGCCGCGTCCAACTGGGCGCCCATGCCGCCGACTTCGCCCCACAGGCCCCAGGCGAGCGAGGTCGCGGGCAGGCCGGCGGCCCGGCGGGACGCGGCGAGCGCGTCCAGCGCCGCGTTCGCGGCCGCGTAGTTGCCCTGGCCGGGGCTGCCGATCAGGGCGGCCACCGAGGAGAACAGCACGAAGGCCTTGAGGTCGGAGCCCGCCGTCAACTCGTGCAGGTGCCAGGCGGCTTCGAGCTTCGGCCGCAGGACGCGCTCGACCTGCTCGGCCGTCAACGCCTCGACCACGCCGTCGTCGACGACGCCGGCCGCGTGCACCACGGCCGTCAGCGGCTTCGCCAACCCGCCTAGCACAGCGGCCAGTTGCTCACGGTCCGCGACGTCGCACGCGACGACCTCCGCGACGGCGCCCAGCTCCGCCAGCTCCGTCACCAGCGCGGCGGCCCCCTCGGCCGCCGCGCCGCTGCGGCTGAGCAGCAGCAGGTCGCGCACGCCGTGCGCCGCCACCAGGTGCCGGGCGACGACCGCGCCCAGGCCGCCCGTACCGCCGGTGACCAGGACGGTCCCGTCCGCGTCGAACCGGACCGCCGGCCCACCGGCCGGCGCCTTCGCCAGCCGCGGCGCGAACAGCTTGCCGCCGCGCAGCGCCAGCTGCGGCTCGTCGGCAGCCAACACCGCTCCCCAGTCGGAGACTTCGGCATCGGAGCCGTCCGCGTCGACCAGCACGAACCGACCCGGGTGCTCGGACTGCGCACTGCGCAGCAGACCCCACACCGCCGCCTGGGCGACGTCCGCCGCCTCACCGGCCACCGACACCGCGCCGCGCGTCAGCACGACCAGCCGGGCCTCGCCCAGCCGCTCACTCGCCAGCCGTCCCTGCACCAGAGCCAGCGCCTCCGCGACGGCCGCGCGGGCAGCAACGGGGGCGGGGCCGCCGGGAGCGGAGAGCGTGGCGACGACGGCCTGCGGCGCCTCGGCGCCCTCGGCGAGTGCCTGCTCCAGCGCGGCCAGGTCCGGGTGGGCCCGGCCCGCGCCGATCCGGACGACGGCCGCAGCCCCAACGGTCGCAGCCCCGGCGGCCGCGCCGCCGACCTCGACCGGCGTCCACTCCACCGCGTACAGCGACTGCCGCGCGTCCCCGCGCTGGGTGCCGTCGATGGCCGCCTGTTGGACCGGGCGGACGATGAGGGAGCGTGCGGAGACGACGGGGGTGCCGTCCGGGTCGACGGCGTCCAGGCGCAGCGAGGTGCCGCCGGTCATGGTGGAG
>NZ_JZKH01000138.1 GCF_000961885.1 Streptomyces rubellomurinus | reverse complement strand
CTCGTCGGCGATGATCAGGTCCGGTTCCAGGGCCAGCGCCATGGCGATCATGATGCGCTGGCGCATGCCGCCGGAGAACTGGTGCGGGTAGTCGTTCACGCGCTGCTTGGCGGCGGGGATGCGGACCCGCTCCATCAGCTCGACGGCCTTGGCCTTCGCCTCCTTCTTGGAGGCGCCCTGGTGCACCCGGAACATCTCGCCGAGCTGGTAGCCGACGCTGAGCACCGGGTTGAGCGCGGAGAGCGCGTCCTGGAAGATCATCGCGATCTTCTGGCCGCGGATCTGGCGCCGCTCCTCGTTGCTCATCTTGAGCATGTCCCGGCCGCGGAACAGGATCTCGCCCTTGGTCACCTTGCCGGGCGGCATGTCCAGGATGCCCATGATGGTCTGGGCCGTCACGGACTTGCCGGAGCCGGACTCGCCGAGGACGGCGAGGGTCTCGCCGGCCGCGACGGAGTAGTTGACGCCGTTCACGGCCTTGGCGATGCCGTCCCGGGTGTGGAACTCCACGTGGAGGTCCTTGACCTCCAGGAGGGGAGTGCCGACTTCGAGCCGGTCGCTCTTCTGGTTGTTGTTCTCGATCACGGTGGTCATCGGGTCGTCACCTCTTCTCTCAGCGGAGCTTCGGGTCGAGGGCGTCGCGCACCGCGTCGCCGAGCATGATGAACGCCAGCACCGTCAGGCTCAGCATTCCGGCGGGGAAGAACAGGGCGAACGGGGCCGTACGGATGGACTTCTGGGCCGAGCTGATGTCGATGCCCCAGGAGATGGTCGGGTCCTGGAGACCGATGCCGAGCCAGCTCAGGGTCGCCTCGAGGGCGATGTAGCCGCCGAGCGCGATGGTGGCGACGACGATCACCGGGGCGATCGCGTTCGGCAGGATGTGCCGGAACATGATCCGGCCGGTGCCGGCGCCGAGCGCCTTGGCGGCCGTCACGAAGTCGGCCTGCTTGATGGTGATGACCGAGCCGCGCATGACGCGGGTCATCTGGGTCCAGCCGAGGGCGACCAGCGCGAACACCACGCTCCACACGGTGCGCGAGGTGAAGGCGTTGAGGATCACCAGCGAGCCGAGCAGCAGCGGGATGCCGAAGAAGACGTCGGTGAGGCGGGAGATGATCGTGTCGACCCAGCCGCCGAAGTAGCCGGCGATCATGCCGGTCAGACCGCCGACGATGGTCACGCCGACGGTGACGCAGATGCCGACGACGACCGAGGCGCGGGCGCCGTAGATCACGCGGGCGTAGATCGAGCGGCCCTGGATGTCGTAGCCGAACCAGTCCGCCTGGAAGAAGTTGGTGTAGTCCGGCTTGCCCAGGTAGTGGGCGCGCAGGTCACCGGCGCGCGGGTCCACCGAGGTGAACAGGCCCGGGGCGATCGCGATGACGACCAGCAGCAGGATCAGCAGCGCGGAGATCACGAAGATCGGCCGGCGGCGCAGGTCGTGCCAGGCGTCGGAGCCGAGGCTGCGGGCCTTCTCCGGCTTGGCCACGGCCGCCGCGGCGGCCCCTTCGCGCGGGGAGGGGATCTGCCCCGCGTCCTTCTTCTCGGTCAGGTCAGGCATAACGAATCCTCGGGTCCAGGACCGCGTAAAGCAGGTCGACGATCAAGCCGGCGGCCAGGTACACAAGCACCAGGAAGGCGACGAAGCCGGAGACCGTCGGCCCCTCCTTGTGGTTGATCGCCATGAAGAGCGCGTTGCCGACACCCTTGACGTTGAAGATGCCCTCGGTCACGATCGCGCCGCCCATCAGGGCGCCGAGGTCGGTGCCGAGGAAGGTGACCACCGGGATCAGCGAGTTGCGGAGCAGGTGGGTGCCGATCACCTTGCGCCGCGGCAGGCCCTTGGCCACCGCGGTGCGGACGTAGTCCGCCTTGATGTTCTCGGCTATGGAGGTACGGGTGAGGCGTGCGACGTACGCCAGCGACAGCGAGCCGAGCACGACGGCCGGCAGCACCAGCTGGGAGATGTCGTTGCTGTCCTGGACGGTCGGGGTGACCCAGCCGAGGTTCTGCCCGAAGACCGTCTGGAACACGAAGCCGAGCACGGGGACCGGGATCGAGATCAGCAGCAGGGTCATGACCAGGGTGCCCTTGTCGAAGAGCTTCCCGCGGCGCAGACCGGAGACCAGGCCGATGCCGACACCGAGCACGATCTCGATGGCGAAGGCCAGCAGGGCCAGCCGGATGGTGACCGGCAGGGCCTCGGTGATCACGTCGAGCACCGGCCGCTGGTTGCCCAGCGTCTTTCCGAAGTCACCGGTGACCAGGCCCCCCATGTAATCGAGGTACTGCTGGATCAGCGGCTCGTCGAAACGCATCTGGTGCTTCAGGGCGGCGAGCTGGACCGGGTCCGGCGCCTTGTCGCCCCACATCGCGGCCACCGGGTCACCCGGCAGCACGTGCACCATAAAGAAGATGAGCGCGGTCGTTCCGATGAACACCGGGATCATCTGGAGCAGTCGCCTCGCGACAAAGCGCCCCATCGTGCCTCCATGTTGGCTCTGCCGGGCCCGTCAACCCGGAGAGATAAGTCGGCGTGCCAACGGCCGGTGCCAGTCCTCTCGCCCTTGTGGGGATGGACGGGCACCGGCCGTTGTCACCGGGTCAGGCGGTGCCGACCGATTACTTCTTCTTGACCTCGACGTCGGTGTAGACCGGGTTGCCGAAGGAGTCGAACTTCACGTTCTGGACGTTCTTCGAGTAGCCCGAAGAGGTCTTGTAGTACCAGAGCGGGATGGCCGGCATGTCCTTGGCCAGGACGGCCTCGGCCTGCTGGTAGAGCTCGGCGGTCTTCTCGACCGAGGTGGCCGCGTCGGCCTCCTTGGTGAGCTTGTCGAACTCGGGGCTCGAGTAGCCGGCGTCGTTGGCCGCGGCACCGGTGCCGTAGACGTCACGCAGGAAGTTGGCGTTCAGCGGGTAGTCCTGCACCCAGCCGGTACGCATCATGCTCGGGACCTGCTTCTTGGTGACCAGGTCGCGCGAGGTCTTGAAGTCGGGCTTCGGGTCGCCCAGGCACTCGACGCCGGTGTTCTGGCGGATCGAGTTGCAGACCGCGTCGACCCACTCCTTGTGACCACCGTCGGAGTTGTACAGGATGGTGATCTTGTTGCCGGGGACGCCGCCGCCGTCCTGGATCAGCTGCTTGGCCTTCGCCGGGTCGAACTTGCAGGCGTCGCCGCAGGTGCCGGCCTTGTAGCCCATGACGCCCGGGGCCACGAACGCGTCGGCGGGCTGGCGGTTGCCGTTGAGGACCGTCTTGGTGATGGTCTCGCGGTCGATCGCCATCGAGAGGCCCTGACGGACCTTCTCCTTGCCCGGGGCGTTCCACTCCTGGTTGTACAGGGCGAACGAGATGTTCTGGATGGCGCCCTGCGGCTGGTCGACCGCGCGCTTGCCCAGGTCGTCCTTGTACTTCGGCAGGTCGGTCGGGTCGACCTGGTCCAGCACGTCGAGGGTGTCGGACATCAGGTCCTTGTACGCGGCCTCGCCGGCCGTGTAGTTGCGGAAGATGATTCCGCCGTTCTTGGCCTTGTTCGTGCCCTGGTACTTGTCGTAGGCCTCAAGGGTGATGGCCTTGTTGTGCTCCCACGACTTGAACTTGTAGGGGCCGTTGCCGACCGGCTTCTCGCCGTAGCCGGCCGGGTCCTTGAAGAAGCCCTCGGGCAGCGGGTAGAAGGAGGAGTAGCCGAGCTTGTACGTGAAGTACGAGACCGGGCTGGTCAGGTCGATGGTGAAGTGCGTCTCGTCGACGACCTTCAGACCGGACATCTCCTTGGCGGTCGGGTCGCCCTTCTCCGGGTGCACGGCGTCGTAGCCGGCGATGTCGGAGAACCAGTCCGAGTTGATCTGGTTGTTGGCCGGGTTGGCCGACCAGTTCCAGGAGTCGACGAAGGACTTGGAGGTGACCGGGGTGCCGTCGTGGAAGGTCCAGCCGGACTTCAGGGTGACGGTGTAGTGCTTGGCGTCGGTGGTCTCGATCTTGTCGGCCACCTGGTTGCGCAGCGCGCCGGTCGCCGGGTCGTAGTCGACGAGGCCCATGAAGAGCTGCTTGACGATGCGGCCGCCCTGGTTCTCCATGGCGTTGGCCGGCTGCAGCGGACGCTGCGGCTCGCCGCTCTGGTAGCTGAAGACGCCGTTGGGGTCGACCGCGGAGCTGTCGTTGCTACCCGCGGAGTTGTCACTGCTGCCACCGCTACCACAAGCAGTCGCGGCGAGGGCGACAGCAACAGCTGCGACAACCCACTTGGCCTGGCTCGCACCGCGCATCGGTGTGCCTCCTGAATTCGACGTTGCAACGAGGAGAGCACTGCGGACGGTTCATACCGGGCCCGCTGTGCCGTCCGCGCTCGTGGTTTCGGCGCGCACCCCTGCGCGTTAACCCTTGACCCGAGCCTGACTGGCTCCACTATCCGTCACGCACGGACACGAAAGTGACCAGTGACGATCTCAATTAGGTCACATGAACAGTCGGTAAGTTTCGAAAACCGGACATATGAGACATAGCCAGACAGGCACCAAACGGACAGTCGTCACGGATGACGAACTGTCACGTCCGCTCAGCGGACACCCGGGTGTGATGAGCGCTATTCCGTGAATAGCGGCCCCGACAACTTGGAGTAGTTGAAAAAGTTCGCCCCCCTCTCCATCTGGAAAGGGGGGCGAACATTCCGGCCAAAGGCCGCGGCTATGACCGGATCACGCCTTCTTGGCGCGCGAGGCGGTGCGTCCGCGGTCCTTCTGGTCGAGAACGACCTTACGGATGCGAACCGTCTCCGGGGTCACCTCGATGCACTCGTCCTCGCGGCAGAACTCCAGCGACTGCTCCAGCGAGAGCTTGCGCGGCGGGACGATCGACTCGGCCACGTCGGCGGTCGAGGACCGCATGTTGGTGAGCTTCTTCTCCTTGGTGATGTTCACGTCCATGTCGTCGGAGCGCGAGTTCTCACCGACGATCATGCCCTCGTACACCTCGGTGCCCGGCTCGCAGAAGAGCACGCCGCGCTCCTGCAGGTTGGTCATCGCGAAGGCGGTGACCACACCGGCGCGGTCGGCGACCAGCGAGCCGTTGTTGCGGGTGGTCAGCTGGCCGAACCACGGCTCGTGGCCCTCGTGGATCGAGTGCGCGATGCCGGTGCCGCGGGTGTTGGTCAGGAACTCGGTGCGGAAGCCGATCAGGCCGCGGGACGGCACGACGAACTCCATCCGGACCCAGCCCGAGCCGTGGTTGGACATGTTGTCCATCCGGCCCTTGCGGACGCCCATGAGCTGGGTGACGGCACCCATGTGCTCCTCGGGCACGTCCACGGTCAGGCGCTCGACCGGCTCGTGGGTCTTGCCGTTGACCTCCTTGGTGACCACCTGCGGCTTGCCGACGGTCAGCTCGAAGCCCTCGCGGCGCATGGTCTCGATCAGGATGGCCAGCGCCAGCTCACCGCGGCCCTGCACCTCCCAGGCGTCCGGGCGCTCGGTGTCCAGCACGCGCAGCGAGACGTTACCGATCAGCTCGCGGTCCAGGCGGTCCTTCACCTGGCGGGCGGTGACCTTGCGGTCCACCTTGACGCCGGACTTGGCGTCCGCGCCCTTGCCGGAGCCGCCGCGGCCGACCAGCGGCGAGGTGTTGGTGCCGATGGTCATCGAGATGGCCGGCTCGTCCACCGTGATCAGCGGCAGCGCGATCGGGTTCTCGGTGTCGGCCAGGGTCTCGCCGATCATGATGTCGGAGATGCCGGCGACGGCGCAGATGTCACCGGGGCCCGCCACCTCGGCCGGCTTGCGGGTGAGCGCCTCGGTCATCAGCAGCTCGGAGATGCGGACGTTCTGGATCGTGCCGTCGCGCTTGATCCAGGCCACGGTCTGGCCCTTGCGCAGCTCGCCCTGCTCGACGCGCAGCAGCGCGATGCGGCCGAGGAAGTTGTCGGCGTCCAGGTTGGTGACGTGCGCCTGCAGCGGGGCGTCCTCGTCGTAGCTGGGGGCCGGGACGTGCTCCAGCAGGGTGGAGAAGAACGGCTCCAGGTTGGTGCTGTCCGCGGGAACGGTGCCGTTCTCCGGCTTGGTCAGCGAGGCGACGCCGTCACGGGCGCAGGCGTAGACGATCGGGAACTCGATCTGCTCCTCGTCCGCGTCCAGGTCCAGGAACAGGTCGTAGGTCTCGTTGATGACCTCGTCGATCCGGGAGTCCGGGCGGTCCGTCTTGTTGATGCACAGGATGACGGGCAGGCGCTGGGAGAGCGCCTTGCGCAGCACGAAGCGGGTCTGCGGCAGCGGGCCCTCGGAGGCGTCGACCAGCAGGACGACCGCGTCCACCATCGACAGACCGCGCTCGACCTCGCCACCGAAGTCGGCGTGGCCCGGGGTGTCGATGATGTTGATGGTGATCGGCGCGCCGCCGTCCTTGGGGTGGTACTTGACCGCGGTGTTCTTCGCGAGAATGGTGATGCCCTTCTCGCGCTCCAGGTCGTTCGAGTCCATCATGCGGTCGTCGAGCTGCTGGTGGGCGGCGAAGGCGCCGGCCTGCTTGAGCATGGCGTCGACCAGCGTGGTCTTGCCGTGGTCGACGTGGGCGACGATGGCGACGTTACGGATGTCGTTGCGCGTGGGCATGCCTTGCTGATTCTCCCGGAATCGTGGGTTGCGGCGCCCGGCTGCGTGACGCGCACTTGCGATCCCTGTCGATCGCCGCCGCCCGTTCCGCCTGCTACTACCGGTCCACCCGCCGGGCATCTGGACATGCGCGGCTTCCCCCTATCGTACGGGGAAGCGCCCAGGTGGGCAGAAACGACCAGGTCGGGCGGGATCAAGATCACAGCCGGTCGCCGCGCTCACGGCGCCCTACCCGGTCCAGCCCACGTCCTGGAAGCGCGGCCGGGTGAAGCCGAAGGCGCCGGCTCCGGCGAGGCCGGTCCGGGTGCCGACCAGGTCGGGGCGCTGGTAGAGCGGCACGGAGTGGCCGAGCTGCCAGATCCGGACGTCGGCCTCCTGGAGGAGGTCGAGCCGGGCGGCCGGGTCGAGCTCGGCGGCGGCCCGGTCGAAGAGGCGGTCGATCTCCTCGGTGCCGCTGCGGGCGTAGTTGCCGCCGGGGTCGAGGGCGCCGTCCGGGTTGGGCCGGGGCTTGGCGTAGGCGGCCCGCTGCTCGGCTGCCGGGCTGGGGCCGGCGGGCCAGGAGAACAGGGCGAGGTCGTAGTCGCCGGCGGCCAGGTGGTCCGCGGCGAAGGTCTCGGCGGGCACGGCCACCGGCCTGACCGCGATGCCGGCCTCGGCGAGGTTCGCCCGCAGCGCCTCGGCGGTACGGGCGGCGGTGGCCGAGCCGGCCGGGAGCAGCAGCGTCAGCGACAGCTCCTTGCCGTCCTTGGTCCGGGTGCCGCCGTTCGGGCGCTTCCAGCCGGCCCGCTCCAGCAGGTCGGCGGCGTCCGCGCGCCCGGCCGCGGCGCTGTCGTCCCGGTAGCCCTCCTGGTCCTGGGCGAGCAGGTGGCTGCCGAGCGGGGCGCCGGGCAGACCGAGCGGGGCGAGGGCGGCCTCGGCGATCCGCCGCCGGTCGACGGCCCGGGTGAGCGCGCGGCGCAGCGCCGGGTCCGTGAGCGGGCCGCGGGCGGCGTTGACGGTGAGCTGGGTGAGCGAGGCGGCTGCGGCCCGGTGGAGGGTGAGGCCGGGCAGCGACGCGGCCCGTTCGAGGGCCGGTGCCGCCGCCTGGGGCTCGGCCCGGTCCACGGCGGCGGTGAGCGGGGCGACGTCGAGCCGGTCCTGGTCGAGCGCGTCGAGCCGCCGCTCGGGCGGGACGGCGAGGAAGTCGATCCGGTCGGCCTTCGGCCGGTCCCCCCACCACAGCGGGTTGCGCACCACTTCGACCCGCTCGGCGTCGTACCGGGCGACGGTGTACGGCCCGGCGCCGAGGTGTCCGGTGCCGGTGAGCGCCCGGGCGAAGGCGCCCGGGGTGGCGGTCTCGGCAGCCGGGTAGAGCGGCCCGAACAGCGCGCGCCACTCGCCGTACGGCCGCCGGAAGGTGACCTTGACCTCGTGCGGGTCGGCGCCCTGGGCGATCGAGTCGATGGCGTCGTACCCGGCGGCCGGGCGCCCGCGGTAGGCGGGGTCGAGCCCGGAGAGGGCGGCCCGCTGGGCGCTGAAGTCGGCGGCGGTCAGCGGGGTGCCGTCGCTCCAGACGGCGTGCGGGTTGAGCCGGTAGGTGACGACCTGGGGCTGCTGCCCGGGCGGGGTGGACTCGGCGCCGGCCAGGTAGTCCGGGTCGGGGGCGAGCCGGCCGTGCTCGTCGGGCCGGAACAGCGCGGGGTACAGCGCCTGCGCGAGCAGCGCCGAGTCGGCGGTGGCGCCGCCCTGGTAGACGTTCAGCGTGGCGGGGACGCCGTCCAGGGCCCAGCGCACCGTGCCGCCGTCCCGGACGGCGTCGCGGTCGGGCGGCCGGACGTCCCCGGTGCCGGCGGTCGGGTCGGCCGGGACGGGGGCGGCGGCCGGGGTGCGGGCCGGGGCGGGGCCCTCGGTGCAGCCGCCGAGCGCGGCGGCGAGCAGCAGCGCGGCGGCTGCGGCGGTGAGCGGGCGGACGGGCATGGCGGTCATGCAACGCCGCCGGGCGGGCGGGGCCCGGGCCGACACGGCGGGCCGCCGGGCGGCTCACCCGGACGGCCCATCCCCTCGCAGGCCCTACAGCGCCAGCTCGAACCAGACGATCTTGCCCTTGGGGGTGCGCCGGCTGCCCCAGCGCTCGGCGAGCAGGCTGACGAGCTGCAGGCCGCGGCCGCCCTCGTCGGTCTCCTGGGCGCGCCGCTGCCGGGGCTGCGCGTAGCCGTCGTCCCAGACCTCGCAGACCATGCTGCGCTCGCGCAGCAGCCGCAGCCGGATCTCGCCCCGGCCGTGCTTGAGCGCGTTGGTGACGAGTTCGCTGACGAGCAGTTCGGTGGTGTCGACCAGTTCGTCCAGACCCCGGGCGAGCAGCCAACTGCAGGCCAGTTCACGGGCCTTGGCAACGGAGGTGGGCTCGGGCGGCAGGAACCAGTTGCCGACCGCGTCCTCGGGGAAGGCGTGCACCTTGGCCATCAGCAGGGCGATGTCGTCCTCGCCGTGGTGCGGGTTGAGCTCGCCGAGCACGTGGTCGCAGAGTTCCTCCAGGCCCTTGCCCTCGTCGGAGAGCGCGACCCGGAAGGCCTTCAGGCCCTCGTCGAGCTGGTGCTTGCGGCTCTCCACCAGGCCATCCGTGTAGAGGCCGAGCAACGCGCCGTCCGGGAGGGTCAGTTCGACCTCCTCGAAGGGCTCGCCGCCGACGCCGAGCGGCAGGCCGGGCGGCACGTCGAGCATCCGGGCGGGTTCGCCGGGGCTGAGCAGGACGGGCGGCAGGTGGCCGGCGTTGGCGAACACGCAGCGCCGGGTGACGGCGTCGTAGACGGCGTAGACGCAGGTGGCGAGGTAGACCTCGCGGGCCTCCTCGTCGGCCGACGAGGTGAGCCGCCCGTACGGGCTGTGCGGGCCGGCCGGGACGGAGTCGTCGCCGAGGCCGCGGGCGATCTCGTCGAGCGCGCCGAGCACTTCGGCCGGGTCGAGGTCGAGCATGGCCAGGGTGCGGACGGCGGTGCGCAGTTGGCCCATGGCGACGGCGGCGCGCAGGCCGCGGCCCATCACGTCGCCGATGACGAGGGCGGTGCGGTTGCCGGGCAGCGGGATGACGTCGAACCAGTCGCCGCCGACCTCGGTGTTGTTGTTGCTGGGCAGGTAGCGGCAGGCGATCTCCAGGCCGCTGGCGGCCGGCTTGCCGGGGGGCAGCAGGCTGCGCTGGAGGATGAGGGCGCGCTCGTGCTCGCGGCGGTAGAGCCGGGCGTTGTCGATGCAGACGGCGGCGCGGGCGACGAGTTCCTCGGCGATCGCGACGTCGCGGGCGTCGAAGGGCTCGCTGCCGATCGCCCGGGAGAGCTGGACGAGGCCGAGCACCTGGTCGCGGGCGACCAGCGGGACGATCAGGGTGGAGCGCAGCAGCGGGTCGGGCCCGGGCTCGGGGACGACGCTGCGGCCGGTGCGCAGCGCCCGGGCGTGCGGGGAGCGGCGCGGGTAGCAGAGGGTGCCGCCGGCTTCGGCGATCGGCAGGCCGGTGACGGAGCCGAGCACCGAGGAGGCGCCGCCGATGACGCTGGAGACGGCGACCCGGCGCAGTTCGCCGCTGCCGTCGGTGAGCACGCTGTCGCCGAGCCGCCCGGCGCTGGGGACGGTCTCGCCGGAGAGCAGCGCGGTGTACAGGTCGACGGTGGCGAGGTCGCAGAACGGCGGGACGACGACGTCGAGCAGTTCCTTGGCGGTGGTCTCCAGGTCGAGGGTGGAGCCGATGTGGGCGCTGGCCTCGTTGAGCAGGGCGAGGTTGCGGCGCACGCCGTCCGCCTCGCGTTCGGCGACGTGCCGGCTGGTGACGTCGGAGACCTGCCCGGCGATGCCCATCGGCTGCCCGGCGCTGCCGTTGAGGCGGTACAGCGACACGGCCCAGAGCCGGTTGCCCTCGCGGGTGGGGACGGGCGTGTGGAAGCGCAGGTCGAAGACGGGCTCGCCGGTGGCGAGGACCTTGCGCAGGGCGGCGGTGAGCCGGTCGGCCTCGCCGGCCGGGAAGAGGTCGTGCGCGGTGAGGCCTTCGAGGTCGGCGGGGGCGAGGCCCATGCCGGAGGCGAAGGCGTCGTTGACCCGCTGGAGGCGCAGCCGGTCGTCGAACAGCACGAAGCCGGTCGGGGTCTGCCCGAAGACGGCTTCGGAGGCGGCGAGGTCGGTCTCGACCCGGCGCAGCCGGCCGAGGTCGACGGCGAGGCAGGTGGCGCCGGCGGTGGGCAGGGCGCTGTCGGGCATCAGGTACAGCTCGGCGAGGCCCTCGCCGCCGCCCGCCTCCCGGTAGGGGGTGGTGCCGACCCACTCCTCGCCGGCCAGGGTGCGTTCCAGCCGGGCGCGGCCGCGCTGCCAGAGTTCGCGGGGGACGAAGGTGGCGATCGGGTCGGCGCCGACCGCTTCGCCGGCGGGGACGCCGAAGAACTCGGCGGCGCGCTCGCTCCACTGGCTGATCCGCCCGTCCGGGCCGATCGCGAAGGTGGCGACCCGGATGTAGTCGTAGATCGATCCGGGGTCGCCGACGCCCCAGGTCCGCGCCCCGGTGACGGCGGTGCGGGCGGGGCCTTCGGCACGGCCGCCCGGTGGGGCCGTGGGCGTGGGCGGTTGCAAGGCGCCGACCTGCCCGGGAACAGCGGCATGACCGCTGCTGCTCGGCGCGTTCCGCGCCGGGGTGCTGTTCAACGGACCGACCCCTCCAACCCGCGACCGTCCGGATGTCGAGAAGACCGAGTATTCATCATCGAGGGGTACGTTCACACGCCCTCAACATCACAACATCAGATCGGGCGAAGGTTTTTGTCCTACCGCCCGCGCAACCACAATGCCACGTCCGCGCCCCCTTCCGGGGCGCGCGCTCCCCCAGCGCCCGGGATGGCATATGCGTCCCGGTCCCGCGACGGACCGGCCGGCCTCACGGCGTCTCGGCCCCGCGGCCCGGCAGTGCCTGCTCGAACCAGACCACCTTGCCGATGCCCTCGGCCCGGGCGCCCCAGCGCAGCGCGAGCCGGCGGACCAGTTCCAGGCCCCGGCCGCCCTCGTCGGCCTCGGCCGCGTGCCGCTCGCGGGGCGGGTCGGGCAGCGGGTCGGAGATCTCGACCAGCAGCGTCTCGCCCAGGGTGAGCCGTAGCCCGATCGGGGCGCTCGCGTACCGGACGGCGTTCGTGACCAGCTCGCTGACCAGCAGTTCCGCGGTGTCGGTCAGCTCCTCGACGCCCCACTCGGCGAGCGTGCCGCGGACCAGCCGGCGGGCCCGGGAGACGGCGGTGGGTTCGGCCGGCAGGGTCCAGCCGGCCGTGGGGGTGCCGGCCTGGCCGTGGCCGAGCCGGGCGAGCAGCAGCGCGACGTCGTCGGGTTCGCGCCCCTGCTCCATGGTGTCGAGCACCGCCTCGCAGGCGGCCTGGATGGAGGCGTACGGCTCCTGGAGCACGGTGACGAGGCGGCCGAGGCCGACGTCGAGGTCCTTGTCCCGGGACTCGACCAGGCCGTCGGTGCACAGGGCGAGCAGGCTGCCCTCGGCGATCTTCAGTTCGACGGATTCGAACGGAACTCCGCCGACGCCGAGCGGCGCGCCGGAGGGCAGGTCGAGGATCCGGCCGGCGCCGCCGGGCAGCGGGCTGCCGGTGCGGGTCGGCTCGTCGGCCTCCTCGCGGGGCACCACCAGCACCGGCGGGATGTGCCCGGCCTTGGCGACGGTCAGCATCGAGGTGCCCGGGTCGTACACCGCGTAGACGCAGGTGGCGAGCAGCGCCTCGTCCGGGCCCTGGGCGAGGTCGTCGGCCAGCTCGTGGACGTGGCGCAGCAGCACGTCCGGCGGCAGGTCGAGGGCGGCCAGCACCCGGACGGCGGTGCGCAGCCGGCCCATGGTGGCGGCGGCCCGCAGGCCGTGGCCCATCACGTCGCCGACCACCAGGGCGGTGCGGTCGCCGGGCAGCGGGATGACGTCGAACCAGTCGCCGCCGACCTCGGTGCCGCTGCTGCCGGGCACGTAGCGGTAGGCGACCTCGACGCCGGTGGGCTGCGGGACCTGCTGCGGGAGCAGGGTGCGCTGGAGGGTGAGCGCGGCGGTGCGTTCGCGGGCGTACAGGCGGGCGTTGTCCAGCGAGCTGCCGGCCCGGTCGGCGAGTTCGACGGTGAAGGCGAGGTCGTCCCGGTCGAAGCCCTCGCGGTAGCCGGCCCGGCTGACCAGCAGCAGGCCGATCACGATGCCGCGGGCGCGCAGCGGGACGACCAGCATCGAGTGCACGCCGAGGTCGTGGGCGGCCTGCGTCTTGGGGTCCCCGGGGTAGGTGACGTCGTC
The DNA here is from genome assembly GCF_000961885.1 of Streptomyces rubellomurinus. GTDB lineage: Bacteria > Actinomycetota > Actinomycetes > Streptomycetales > Streptomycetaceae > Kitasatospora > Kitasatospora rubellomurina. The sequence goes on along the minus strand of NZ_JZKH01000138.1, from coordinate 1,223 downwards.
CAGCTGGTCGGCGCCGGACAGCAGCTCGGGGACGCCGGTGCGCAGCACCCGGCCGCAGGCGGAGTCCTCGGCGAAGGTGATCCGGGCGCCGCGGCGGAGCATCACCTCGACCTCGGGGCCGTCCTGGACGGAGGCGGTGCCGAGCTGCAGCAGCGAGGTGCGGCGGTCGTGGCCGTGCCGGGGCAGGTCGTCACCGTGCGCGACGGCCTGCAGCAGGATCACCGCGGAGTGGTCGGTGAGCCGGGGGACGACGGAGTTGGCGAGCTCCTGGGCGATCATGGCGGCGTCGAGCAGGTCACCGACCCGGGAGCCGAACTCGTTGAGCAGCGAGAGCCGGCGCCGGGCGTGCTCGACCTTGGCGACGGCCCGGTAACGCTCGGTGACGTCCATGACGGTGCCGGAGATGCCGAGCACCCGGCCGGAGCGGTCGGTCATCCGGCTGTAGGAGATCGAGCGGTAGCCGGCCCGGGAGGTCACCGGGGAGGCGAGGGTGACGTCGATGACCGGCTCGCCGGTGGCCAGCACCTGGCGCTGGATGGCGGTGATCTCGTCGGCCGTCCGCTCGGGCAGGGTCTCGCCGGTGGTGCGGCCGACGTGGTCGTCCAGGGCGACGCCGTTCATCTCGGCGAGGGTCTGGTTGACGGCGGTGTAGCGCAGGTCGGTGTCCAGGATGGCGATGCCCAGCGGGGACTGCTCGAACAGCGCGTCGCGCACCGCGAGGTCCCGCTCGATGGCCCGGACGGCGGTCGCCTCGGCCAGGCTGACCTGTAGGAACGGGGTGCCGTCGCCGTCCACCAGGAGGGCGATCCGGGCGTCCACCGGGACGGGCACGCCCTCCCGGTCGCGCAGCTCGGCGTTGCCGGCCCAGCGGCCGTGCCGCAGCGTGTCCTGGACTGCGGCGCGGATCCGGCCGACCTGCTCCTGGTCGGGGATCAGCTCCTCGATCCGGCGGCCGACCAGCAGTTCGCTGGGCCAGCCGAGCAGTTCCTCGGCGGCGGGGCTCCAGAGCACCACGCGGCCGGCGGTGTCAAGGATCGCGATGGCGACCTTGAGCATGTCGAGCAGGCTGCCCTCGGGGGGCGCGGCGAGGCCGTACGGGGTGTCGGCGGGCCCGCCGGGGAACGGCCGGCCGGGGCGGCTGCGCAGGCCGGCCGGGGCGGCGGCGTCGGGGGCGGCCGGATCGGCGGCCGGATCGGCAGCCGGGGGGACGGCCAGGGTGGGGG
>NZ_JZKH01000137.1 GCF_000961885.1 Streptomyces rubellomurinus | reverse complement strand
GCCCCCGCCCGCCCCGGCGCCCCCGCTCATCCCGGCGCTCCGAGGAACCCGTCCGCCGCCAGCCGGTCCAGGTAGTGGTCGAGCAGGGCGGCGTCGACGGCGGGCAGCTCGATGCCGCTGCCGGTCAGCGCCGTCTCGGTGTTCTCCCGGTCGAAGGTCGGGAAGGTCGGCCTGAAGTACAGCTCGCTGATGGTGAGTTCGCTCCCCGGCGCGCGGTCGACGAAGAGCGGGACGAACGGCGCGATCGGGTGGGTGGGGTGCCCGGCGGCGTAGCGGATCAGCCGTCGCACCCACTCGTCGTACGGGAGGCGCTCGATCCGGTGGCCGCGGGCGCGGAGCCGGTCGGCGAGGTCGGCGAGGTCGGCCGGTTCCGGGGAGGTGAGGTGGTAGACCTCGCCGTCGGCGGGGGCGTGTGCGGCGATGTGGGCGACGGCCTCGGCGAAGCGGTCGGCGGGGACGAAGTCGAGCGGCAGCCGGACGTCGGGGTAGCTGCCGCTGTCGGCGAAGTAGGCGATCAGCGCGCAGAGTTCGGTGCCGGTGTTCATGGCGCCGGTGGCGCTGTCGCCGGTGACGTCGTTGGTGCGCAGGACGGTGACCGGCAGTCCGGCGGCCGCCGCCTGGTGCAGCAGCCGTTCGGCGACCCACTTGCTCTCGACGTAGCCGACGCCGAGCCGGTCGGGGTGGGCGAGCGGGGTGCGTTCGCCGACCTCGCCGATGCCGGCGGCGCCGAAGCCGGCGAGGACGGCGAGGGTGGAGAGGTAGTGCACGGGGACGCCCCGGCGGTGTCCGGCGAGCCGGACGACCTCCCGGGTGCCGGCGACGTTGGCGGCGCGCAGCTGGTGGTACGGGTAGAGGAAGTTGACCTGCCCGCCGAGGTGGTGGACGGCGTCCAGGTGGTCGGCCAGCCAGTCGAACTGACGGTCAGTCAGTCCGAGCGAGGGCCGGGTGAGGTCGCCGACCAGCGGCACCACCCGGGGGTCGGCGAGGTCGTGGCGCAGGAAGCGCTGGTGGGCGGCGCGCAGCCGTTCCAGGGCGTGTTCCTCGTCGGGGGCGCGGACGAGGCAGTGGACGCGGGCCCGGGTGGTGGCGAGCAGGGTGTGCAGCAGGTGGGCGCCGCAGAAGCCGGTGGCGCCGGTGAGCAGGATCTCGGCGGGTTCGGCGCGGCTGGGCGGGGGGCTCCAGGACTGCCGTACGGGCGTGGCGAGTCGGGCCTCGGTGGCCCAGTCGACGGCGCCCTCGCCGCCGTCGTGTCCTTCGCGGGCGGCCCGCAGGGCGGTGGCGAAGGCGCGCAGGGTGGGGGCGCGCAGCAGGGCGCGGGTGAGGGTGCGGACGTGGCCGACGTCGAGGCCGAAGACGGTGCGGGCGCGGGCGAGCATCTCCATGGCGAGCAGCGAGGTGCCGCCGAGGGCGAAGAAGTCCTCGTCGGGGCCGACGCGTTCGGTGCCGAGGAGGTCGGCCCAGAGCTGGCCGAGGGTGGCCTCCGTCCCGCGGGCGGGTGCCCGGGGCTCGCGCGGGGCGGCCGTGTCCGGGGCGGCGTCGTCCGGGGCGGCGGCGTCCGGGGCGGCCGTGCCCCGGGCGGTCGCGGCCTGCGGCAGCCGTCGCCGGTCGATCTTGCCCGCCGCGGTGAGCGGCATCGCCTCCAGGGGCACGAACGCCGCCGGGACGAGGTGCGCGGGCAGCCGTTCGGCGAGGTGGGTGCGCAGCTCCTCGGGGCGGGTGCGCGGCCGCTCGCCGTCGCGGGGGCCGCGCGGCGTGTAGTAGGCGGTGAGGGTGCGGGTGCCGTCCGGGCCGGTGCCGTCCGCGGCGATCCGGGCCTGGCGGACGTCGGGGTGGGCGGCGAGGACGGCTTCGATCTCGGCGGGGTCGACGCGGTGGCCGCGGATCTTCACCTGGTCGTCGAAGCGGCCGAGGATCTCCAGTTCGCCGTCCGGGCGCCAGCGTCCGGCGTCGCCGGTGCGGTACATCCGCTCGCCGGGGGTCGGCGCGTACGGGTCGGGCAGGAAGGATTCGGCGGTGAGGGCGGGGCTGCGCCAGTAGCCGCGGGCGAGGCCGGGCCCGGCGAGGTGGATCTCGCCCTTCTCGCCGGGCCGGACGGGGTTGAGCCGGGCGTCCAGGACGTGCACGCGCACGCCGGGCAGCGGGCGGCCGATCGGCACGGGCGCGGCGGGGCCGGCCGCGCCGCCGGGGGCGTCGAGCAGGGCGGGGGTGAGCTCGCAGAGGGTGGAGGTGACGGCCGCCTCGGTGACGCCGTAGGCGTTGAGCAGGCGGACGCCGGGCAGCCGGGCCAGGCAGGTGCGGCAGTCGTCGGCGTGCACGGTGTCCCCGCCGACGACGAGCAGCCGCAGGCCGTTCGGGGCGGGCCCGGCGGGCGGCAGCAGGTGCAGCAGCTGGTGCCAGTAGGCGGGGGTGAGGTCGGCGACGGCGAGGCGGTCGGTGCGCAGCCGGTCGGCGAGTTCGGTGGGCGCCCAGGCGGGGGCGCCGCCGAGGGTGACGGTGGCGCCGGCGAGCAGCGGGGCGAGGGCCTGTTCCAGGGCGGTGTCGAAGCCGAGTGCGGCGAGGTGCAGGACGCGTTCGCCGGGGGCGAGCCGGTAGGCGCGGATCACCCGTTGCAGGGTGAACAGCAGGGCGCGGTGGGTGACGGGCACGCCCTTGGGGCGGCCGGTGGTGCCGGAGGTGTAGATCAGGTAGGCGAGGTCGTCGGGGCCCGGCGGCTCGACGGGCACCTCCGGGCCGTCGGTGTCCACCGTCAGGTGGTCGACGCCCGGCAGCCCGGGGCCCTCGGTGACCGCGACCCGCGCCCCGCAGTCCTCGACCAGTGCGGCCAGCCGCCGCGCGGGGCTCGCCGGGTCCAGGGGCAGCAGCGCGCCGCCGGCGCGGAGCACCGCCAGCCAGGCGACCAGCAGGCCGGTGCCGCGTTCCAGGCAGACCGGCACCACCTGCTCGGGGCCGACCCCGCGGGCGCGCAGCGCGGCCGCCAATCGCTCGCTGCGCCGGTCGAGTTCGCGGTAGCTGAGGGTGCCGTCCTCGGCGTGGACGGCGGTCGCCTCCGGCTCGCGCGCGGCCCGGGCGCGGAAGAGTCCGGGCACGGTGTCCCCGCCGTCCCCGCCGTCCCCTCGGTCCGTCGTCCGGTCCGGGTCGCCGGGGAAGCCCAGGTCGACGGGCCGCCATTCGCGCTCGACCCAGGCCCGGCAGTCCTCGCGCCCGGCGGGGCCGTACACCGCCCGCCAGCCGTCCGGGACGGCCAGGTCGCCGGGCCAGAGCGCGCACCGACCGTGGCCGTCGCGGACCACGGCGTGACGGGCGGTCCGCGCATCCTTGTCCGCGCCCCGTGCGCTGTCTGCTGCGTCGTCCACCGGCTTGACCTCGTGCTGTGGCGGCAGAATGCTGGGAGATGCGACATTTCCGACTATACGCACTCGCGCCGCACCGACGACACGCGAACGGCCCCACGGGGATCCGGGCGTGGCCCTGTCGGTGACGGACGCGCGGTGCGCACCACAGGGCACCGGAGCACGCCCGGCCGTCGACCCGTCGACCCGCCGGGCGCCGCTGGGCCGGTGCCGGCCCGACCCGCCCCCGCCCGTCCTCCCCGACCCGAGCGGCCGGGTGAAGTCGCGGAGGAGGTAGCCTCGTTGACCCGTCGGCGACAGCGACTGATGACCTGCTACCTCCTCTGGATGGTGGTGTTCACCGGCATCTACTACCTCGACCCGGCGCAGCGCATCATCTGGTGGACGGGCATCGGCCTCGGCGGCGTCGCCGCGATCGTGCTGGGCGTGCGGCTCAACCGCCCGGCGCACGCGTCCTGCTGGTACCTGCTGGCGCTGGCCAACCTGAGCTTCACGGCGGGCGAGGTGGTGCAGGCCGTCCAGTTGGACATCCTGCACCGGCCCAACCCGTTCCCGTCCGTCGCGGACGGCTTCTACCTGGCCGAGTTCGTGCTGTACGCGGCCGGCGCGCTCGGCTTCATCCGGTGGCGGACGGCCCGTCAGGACCACGCCGGGCTGCTGGACGCGCTGATCCCCACCATCGGCCTCGCCCTGCTGTCGTGGATCTACCTGATCCTGCCGTACGCCCGGAACCCGGACCTGTCCTGGCTGCAGAAGGCCGTCTCGATCGCCTACCCGCTCGGCGACATCCTGGTCCTCGCCCTGCTGCTGCGGCTGATCACCCCGCGCGGCGGCAGCTCCCGCTCGCTGCAGCTGCTCGCCGTGGGCACCCTGGGCATCCTGACCTCGGACGTGCTGTACGGGCTGATCCAGCTGCACGGCACCTGGCACATCGGCACCCCGGTGGAGCTGGGCTGGGCGGCGTTCTACACCGCGTGGGGCGCGGCGGCGCTGCACCCGTCGATGGTCGAGCTGACCCGGCCGGTGCCCACCCAGCAGCCGGACCTCGGCCCGGCCCGGTTCACCCTGCTCACGCTGGCCGCGCTGATCGCCCCGGCGATCCTGATCGTCGAGTCGCTGGACGGGAACACCACCAACGCGGGCGTGATCGGCGCCTTCTCGGCGGTGCTGTACCTGCTGGTGCTGGCCCGGCTGGCGGTCGTGGTCGCGGCCCGGCGGCAGGCCGTCGCCCGGGAGCGGACGCTGCGCGAGGCGGGCGCCCGGCTGACCGCGGCCGTCGCGGTGGAGGAGGTCGCGGCGGCGGTGCAGGCGGCCGCGGCCACGCTGATGCCCGCCGAGTCGGGGCACGCCGCCGTGCTGGCGGTCTCCCGGGCCGAGTCCGCCACCGGCCCCGACACGCCGGTCGACGCCGAGCTGCTGGCGCTGGCCGCCGACCGGGAGACCCGGCTGCTGCCCACCGCCGGGCTGCCCGGCGCCCTGGCCGCCCGCCTCGGCGGCATGCCCGCCGCCCTGCTGAGCCCGCTCACCCTGGCCGAGCGCCCGTCCGGCGATCCGCTGATCGGCGCGCTGGTCGTCACCGGCACCGAGCAGGAGCTGACCAGCCTGTGGGGCTCGCTGGAGATCCTGGCCGCGCAGGCCGCGCTGGCCGTCGAGCGGGTGGTGCTGAGCCGGGAGGTGACCCGCCGCAACAGCGAGCTGTACTTCCGCACCCTGGTGCAGAACGCGAGCGACGTCATCCTGATCCTCGACGAGGACGACGGCGTGCGCTACGCCTCCTCCTCCGCCGAGCAGGTGCTCGGCTACCCGAGCCTGGACGGGCGGCGCTTCACCGAGCTCGTCCCGCCGGAGGACAGCCGGGAGGTCGGCAAGGCGCTCTCCCGGATGCGCGGGCCGGACGACCCGCAGCCCGGCAGCCGCAGTGAGCAGCCGCGCGAGCACTGGCGGCTGCTGCGCCAGGACCGCACCCCGATCGAGGCCGAGGTCCGGCACACCGACCTGCGCGCCGACCCGACCGTCGCCGGCCTGGTGCTCACCCTGCGCGACGTGACCGAGCAGCGTCGGATGGAGCGCGAGCTGACCCACCGGGCCTTCCACGACTCGCTGACCGGTCTGGCCAACCGGGTGCTGTTCGCCGACCGGGTCGGCCACGCGCTGTCGCGCGGGGAGCGCAGCGGGGCCGTCACCGGGGTGCTGTTCATCGACCTGGACGACTTCAAGATGGTCAACGACACCCAGGGGCACGCGGTCGGCGACGAGCTGCTGGTGGCGGTGTCGCTGCGGATCTCGACGGCGCTGCGCAGCTCGGACACGGCGGCCCGGCTCGGCGGCGACGAGTTCGCGGTGCTGGTGGAGGACGCGCTGGCGCCCGGCGACGTGGACGCGATCGCGGACGTGGTGCTCGGGGTGTTCGCCGAGCCGTTCCGGCTGCGCGCGGGCGCCGTCCGGGTGGGGGCGAGCATCGGGGTGGCGACCACCGAGGACAGCGTGGACGCGGCCGAGCTGCTCACCCACGCCGACCTGGCGCTGTACGCGGCGAAGGCGGCCGGGCGCCGCCAGTGGCGCCACTACCGGCCCGCCCTGCAGGCGGGGCTGGTGGAGCGGCACGAGCTGAACGAGCACCTGGACGTGGCGATCGCCGAATCGGCCTTCCAGCTGTACTACCAGCCGATCGTCGACCTGCACACGGGCGACCTGGTCTCCTTCGAGGCGCTGGTGCGCTGGCCGCACGACCGGCGCGGCATGGTGCTGCCCGACGAGTTCATCGCGCTCGCCGAGGAGAGCGGCCAGATCGTGCCGCTCGGCGCCTGGGTGCTGGAGCGGGCCACCCAGGAGGCGGCCGGCTGGCACGCGGTGAGTTCGGCCGTGCGGGCGGCCGCCGGCCGGGCGCCGCTGCGGGTCAACGTCAACGTCTCGGCCCGCCAGTTCCGCGACCCGGGCTTCGTCGACGTGGTGCGGCACGCCCTCGGCACCTCCGGCCTGCCGCCGTGCTCGCTGGTCCTGGAGCTGACCGAGTCCGTGCTGATGCGCCGCGACGACCGGATCAACGACGACATGGCGACCCTGGACGGCCTGGGCGTCGGCATCGCCATCGACGACTTCGGCACCGGCTACTCCTCGCTGTCCTACCTGCGGGAGTTCCCGATCTCCATCCTCAAGATCGACAAGTCCTTCATCGACGGGCTCGGCCACTCCCCGCAGCAGCACGCGCTGGTCGAGGGCATCACCCGGATCGCCGAAACCCTGGGCGTCAGCGTCATCGCCGAGGGCATCGAGCAGCCCGAGCAGCGCGACCTGCTCGCCGCCATGGGCTGCCCGCTCGGGCAGGGCTACCTCTTCGCCCACCCGCTGACGGCCGGGCAGGCGCGCGCGCTCGTGCGCGACGCCACGCACGAGCCGCGCTGAGGCCGTCCGAACATTTCTCAGGTACGGCTTGCGTCGAACCTGAAGGTCATGCCACCTTAAGGTTCGATCAGATCCTTACCTGGCCGCCGCGCGCGGCCCGGTCGAGCCTGCCTGGAGCCCCGCCGCATGAGCACACAGACCACGCCGCCGCCCACCGCCGTCGACGAACCGGCGCCCGGCCGGACCCTCACCCTCGCGGCCGTCCTGCTCGCGGTGTTCGTCGTCCCCATGTCCATCTCCGGCACCGCCGTCGCCCTCCCCGACATCGGCGCCGACACCCACGCCGGGCTCGCGCCGCTGCAGTGGGTCGTCAACGCCTTCAACGTCGCCTTCGCCTGCTTCACCCTCGTCTGGGGCTCCGTCGCCGACGTCGTCGGCCGGGTCAGGGCCTTCGCCGCCGGCGTCGCCCTCTACGCCGCCGGCTCGCTCGCCAGCGCCGCCGCCACCGACGTCCGCTGGCTCGACGCCGCCCGCGCCCTCACCGGCATCGGCGGCGCCGCGATCTTCTCCTGCGGCGCCGCCATCCTCTCCACCGCCTTCGCCGGCCCCGCCCGCGCCCGGGCCTTCGCCCTGTTCGGCACCGTCGCGGGCCTCGGCGTCGCCCTCGGCCCCTCCCTCGGCGGCGCGCTCGTCCAAACCCTCGGCTGGCGCTGGGTGTTCGCCGCGCACGCCGCCGCCCTCGCCGCCGTCCTGCTCGCCGTGCCGGCCATCTCCCGTACGGTGCCCGCCGGTTCGGGCGGCGGCGGGCGGATCGACCTCCCCGGCAGCGCCCTGTTCGTCCTCGCCATGGTGCTGCTCACCACCGCCATCGTCCAGGGCTCCCAGTGGGGTTGGGGCAGCACCGGGGTGCTCGGTCTGCTGGCCGGCACGACCCTCGCGCTCGCCCTGTTCACCGCCGTCGAACGGCGCAGCGCCCACCCGCTGCTCGACCTGAGCGTGCTGCGCGACCGCCGCTTCCTCGGCCTGTGCCTCGTCCCCGTCGCCGCCTCCTTCGGCTTCGTCACCCTGCTCACCTACCTGCCGAGCTACCTCACCGCCGTCACCGGCCGCGACACCGGCTCGGCCGGGCTGCTCATGCTGCTGCTCACCGCGCCGGTGCTGGTCTGCCCGCTGCTCGCCGTCAAGCTGGTCGCCCGGGGCGTCTCGGCGCTCGCCCTGATCGTGCTCAGCCTGGCCTGCCTCGTCGTCGGGGACCTCGCCCTGACACTGCTCTCGCCGTCCGTCACCGTGCTGGCGCTGGCCGCGCCGATGCTCGTCACCGGCGCCGGCATGGGCCTGTCCGCCGGGCTGGTCGACGGCCAGGCGCTGGCCCTGGTCGACCCGGCCAAGGCGGGCATGGCGGCCGGGTTCCTCAACACCCTGCGCCTCGGCAGCGAGGCCGTCGCCGTCGCCGCGTACGGCTCCGCGCTCGCCACCGTCCTCGGCGCCCGCATCCGCGACGGCATCGGCACCCAGCCGGGCGCCGCCGCCCCGCTCGCCGGCCCCGTCACCGACCGCGCCGCCGGCGGCGACCTCGACGGCGCCGCCCACCTGTCCGGCGCCACCGACCCCGAGGGCTTCACGGCCTTCCTCGCGCACGCCTACGACGCGGCGTTCCACTCCGTCCTGTGGGGCCTCGCGGCGGTCGGCCTGGCCCTCGGCGTGCTGATCGCCGTCCTCCTGCGGCCCACCCGCACCCGGTAGCCCGGGCCCGCACGCGGTTGACCTGGTCACTCACCCCCGGGTGACCACCCCACCGAAAAGTGCGTACTTGATCACCGACCGGCGCGCAACGGAGGCTGGTTCGCATGACGCACAACCCCGTTGAGACTCCGGCCAAGACCCCCGTCACCCTGCTCGGCCTCGGCGCCATGGGCGCCGCCCTCGGCCGTGCCTGGCTCGCCGCCGGACACCCGCTCACCGTCTGGAACCGCACCGCCGCCCGCGCCGAAGCGCTCGCCGCCGAGGGCGCCACCGTCGCCGCCACCGCCGCCGAGGCCGTCGCGGCGAACCGGCTGGTGGTGGTCTGTCTGCTCGACGACGCCTCCGTCGAACAGGCCCTGGCCGACGCGGAGTTGACCGGCAAGGACGTGGTCAACCTGGTCACCGGCACCCCCGCCCAGGCCCGCTCCCGCGCCGCCTGGGCCGCCGAGCGCGGCGCCCGCTACCTGGACGGCGGCATCATGGCCGTCCCCCCGATGATCGGCGTCCCGGCCGCCGGCCCGTACGTCTTCTACAGCGGCTCGGCCGCCCTCTTCGACGAGCACCGCACCACCCTCGCCGCCCCCGCCGACACCCGCTACGTCGGCGAGGACGCCGGCCACGCGGCCCTGCACGACGTGGCCCTGCTCAGCGCCATGTACGGCATGTTCGCCGGCCTCACCCACGCCTTCGCCCTGATCCGCGACGAAACCGTCGCCCCCACCGACCTGGCCCCCCTCATCACCGACTGGCTCACCACCATGACCGCCGCCGTCCCCGACACCGCCCGCCGCCTGGAGAGCGGCGACTACACCACCGGCGTCGTCTCCAACCTCGCCATGCAGGCCGCCGGCCGCCACACCCTCCTCGGCACCGCCCAGGAGCAGGGCGTCAGCCCCGAACTCCTCACCCCCCTCTTCCACCTGATGCAGCGCCGCCTCGCCACCGGCTCCCCCGACGAGGACCTCACCGGCCTCGTCGACCTCCTGCGCCAGGGTGATCGCTAGGCACTGTCGAGGCGGCGGGCGAGGCGGTGGCCGGGGTCGGGGGGCATCACGCGGCCGGGCCACCATGTACCCGGTCGGCGCCGTGACGGCCGAAGTCGCCGACACCGAGCCGGAACTGCGCGCGGTCGCCGCGGAGGTGACGGAGGGCTGGATCGAGGACGGCAGCACGGCGCAGGAAGTCGGACCCGCCGACTTCCTGCGCCGCCGTCGTGACAGGACTCAGGGCGAGGTGGCCCTGATCTCCTCCAGGGACTCGTCCAGCACCGCCCGGGCCCGGGTGAACCAGTCGGCGATCACCGCGATCTCGTCCGGCGCGTAGTCGGCGAACAGGGCGCCGATCCGCTCGTAGAACGGGCCGTACACCTGGAGGATCCGCTGCTGCGCGTCCTCGGCCATCACGACGCGCACGCGCCGCCGGTCGCCCGGGTCGGCCTCGCGGTGGGCGTAGCCGGCCTTCTCCAAGCGGTTGAGCACGCCGGTCACGGCGCCGGTGGTGAGCTGGGCCCGTTCGGCGAGGTCGCCGGCGGCCAGCGGCTCCCCGGCGATCGCCGCCTCGATGACGAAGCCGAGGCAGGTGAGGTCGGTGACGTTGAGCCCGAGCCGGGCGGCGATGTCCTGCTGCCCGAACTGGGCGAGCGCGATCATGCGGTCCATCGCGTACAGCGCCTGTTCGGGCGTGGCCCGGGGGCGCGGCTTGCCCTTCACCCAGGATCTCCTTAGCATCTAAGTAACTTATCTCGTGAGATAAACGGTTCGGCCGCGATGACCGGGCCGTCCACCTCCACCTGCCCATCTCACACCACGGGAGCAGTCATGAGCACACACGGCGACCACGACATGGGGCACACCGTCGCGGGCTGGACCGGCTCCGTCCTCGCCGTCCTCGGCTTCGCCGTCGCCGGCGGCGCCCTCGTCCTCGGCTCGGCGGCCGGGCTCTGGGCCGGCGGCGCGCTCACCGCCCTCGGCGGCCTCGCCAGCTGGCTGCTCCACCTCGCCGGCCGGGGCAAACCCACCGGCCCGCGCCCGCCCCACCTCCGTCACTGGCGCACCCCCGACCCGGCCGGGCGCCACGGCCACCCCGACTGCCTCGGCTGCCGCCTCGCCGGCCGACGCGGCGGCGGCGCGGTGGCAGCAGCAGCAGCGGCCGTCACCGCTCGGCCAGCGCCGACCCCGTCCGGTACAGCTCCAGCAGCAGCGGGCGCAGCGCCTCGCCGGTAGGCGTCAGCCGGTACGAGGTCCGCACCGGGAAGCCGACCAGCCGCTCCCGCACCACCAACTCCCGCTCCTCCAGGGCCCGTAGCCGCTCGGCGAGCACCTTCGGGCTGATCCGCGCCAGCCGCTCGCGCAACTGCCCGTACGAGGCCGGGCCGTGCATCAGCTCGCGCAGCACCAGCGTCGTCCAGCGCCCGGCGATCGCCGCCAGCGCCACCTCGACCGGGCAGTCCGGCTCCGGGCGGGCGGTGCGGCCGTGCCCGTCCGGCACCAACTCCTCGTCCCAGGCACGGGCGTCGCCTCCGGCCCGGTCGCTTCCCGTTTGGTGACCCACGCGGGCCCCGGCTTCACTGCTCCCATGACTCACCCCGACACCCTCCCCCTCGCCACCGACCCGGCACAACACCCGGCCACCTTCGCCGCCGCCTTCAACAGCGGCGACCCGGACGCCCTCGCCCGCGTCTACGAGCCCGGCGCGGTCTTCGTCCCCGGCCCGGGCCGGGCCGCGTACGGGCCCGAACTCGCCCGCGCCAGCGCGGAGTTCCAGGGCCTCGGGCTGCCGATCACCGTCCGCCCCCGGCACACGTACGTCGCCGACGACCTCGCGCTGCTGATCGTCGACTGGAGCATCGACGGCACCGCGCCGGACGGCGCCCCCGTCCACCTCGCCGGCACCGCCACCGACGTCGCCCGGCGCGGGCCGGACGGGCGGTGGCGGTACGTGATCGACAACCCCTTCGGGACGGCCTGAACCGGTCCGCCGGGACCACTTCTCAGACCGCCATGCCCGCCGTCGCGGCCGCGGTGGGCGGGGTGGTGCTGCCGGCCGTCGTGCCGAGGGTGCGTTCGACCTTGGCGACGGCGGTGCGGTACTGCATCGACGCCGTCTGCGAGGAGGTGTCGTCGCGCTGGAAGAAGCCGAAGGCCATGCCGACCGTGCCGAAGCGCTCGATGCCGACGTAGGCGTTGAGCCGGACGCCGCCGACCGTGCCGTCGAGGCGGACGGCGGGGGCGTCCTGCCGGTCGCCGAGGGTGATCGGCGTGACGTCGAAGGTCACCGCGTCGGGTGTGCCCGCGTCGAGGGTGAGGGTGTGGCAGGTCTTGAAGGCGTCCACGGCCTTGGCGAAGTCGGCGGTGATCCGGTCGTTGTCCTCGGCCGTCAGGGACTCGGTCACCATCGGGTTGCCGCCCTGGCCGTCGAGTTCGACCTCGGCGTGCGGGACGGACGGGCCGGGCTGCCCGGCGTGCGCGTTGAGCAGGGCGCTGAGCGCGTCGCAGCCGCTGACCGGGGTGGGGGTCTCGCCGGGGGTGGGGCTCTCGGTGGCCGGCACCTCGGTGTAGCCGGACTGCGGGCCGAGGTCGTTCGCGGTGAGCAGGGCCGCCTTCAGCTGGTCGGCGGACGGCAGTTCCTGCGGCGGGGCGGCGGCCGCGACGTGGGCCGGGCCCAGGAGGACCGCCGCGGCGACGGCTGCGGCGCTGAGGGCGTGGAGAGACCTCCGACGAGACATGCCGACCCCCGGTCGAGAGTGGGGACAGGGACAGTTCACCAGTGTCCCACCGGGGTCCGGGCAGGGCGCGCGGACGGGGATCGCCCCAGGTCAGCATGCCTGGAAACGACCCCCGCCGGCCGTATTTCGTCAGAGCGCCGCGGCCAGTTCGGTGCCCTGCTTGATGGCCCGCTTGGCGTCCAGTTCGGCGGCCACGTCCGCGCCGCCGATCAGGTGCGCGGTCACGCCGAGCGCGCCCAGCGCCTCGTGCAGGTCCCGGCGCGGCTCCTGACCGGTGCACAGCACCACGGTGTCGACGGGCAGCAGCTGGCGCTCGCCGTCCACGGTGAAGTGCAGCCCGGCGTCGTCGATCAGGTCGTAGCTCGCGCCCGCGACCATGGTGACGCCGCGGTGCTTCAGCTCGGTGCGGTGGATCCAGCCGGTGGTCTTGCCCAGGCCGGCACCGACCTTGCTGGTCTTGCGCTGCAGCAGGTGGACCTGGCGCGGCGGCCGCGGCCGCTCGGGGGCGCGCAGGCCGCCGCGCTCGCGGTACTCCGCGTCGATGCCCCACTTCGCCTGGAACACCGGCGGGTTGAGGCTGGCCTCGTCGCCCTGGTCGGTGAGGAACTCGGCGACGTCGAAGCCGATGCCGCCCGCGCCGAGGATCGCGACCCGCTCGCCGACCGGCGCGCCGTCGCGCAGCACGTCGAGGTAGCCGAGCACCTTGGGGTGGTCGATTCCGGGGATGTCGACGGGAGTCCGCGGGGTGACGCCGGTGGCGACGACGACCTCGTCGAAGCCCTCGGCGGCCAGCTGCTCGGCGGTGACGGCGGCGCCGAGCCGCAGGGTGACGGTCAACTCGGCCAGCCGGGTGCGGTAGTAGCGCAGCGTCTCGCCGAACTCCTCCTTGCCGGGGATGCGGCGGGCGATGTTCAGCTGCCCGCCGACCTGCTCGGCGGCGTCGAACAGCGTCACGTCGTGGCCGCGTTCGGCGGCGGAGACGGCGCACGCGAGACCGGCCGGGCCGGCCCCGACGATCCCGACGCGCTTGCGCGACCTGGTGGGCGCGAGGACGAGTTCGGTCTCGTGGCAGGCGCGCGGGTTGACCAGGCAGGAGGTGATCTGGAGGCTGAAGGTGTGGTCCAGGCAGGCCTGGTTGCAGCCGATGCAGGTGTTGATGGAGTCGGCGCGGCCCTCGCGCGCCTTGGCCACGAAGTCGGCGTCGGCGAGCAGCGGGCGGGCCATCGAGACCAGGTCGGCGCAGCCGTCCGCGAGCAGCTGCTCCCCGATCTCGGGGGTGTTGATGCGGTTGGTGGTGACCAGCGGGATGCCGACCTTGCCCATCACCTTCTTGGTCACCCAGGCGAAGGCGCCGCGCGGGACGGACGTGGCGATGGTGGGGATGCGAGCCTCGTGCCAGCCGATGCCGGTGTTGATGATCGTCGCGCCGGCGGCCTCGACGGCCTGGGCGAGCTGCACCACCTCGTCGAAGGTGGAGCCGCCGGGCACCAGGTCGAGCATGGAGAGGCGGTAGACGATGATGAAGTCCTCGCCGACCCGCTCGCGGACCCGGCGGACGATCTCGACCGGGAAGCGCATCCGGCGCTCGTACGGGCCGCCCCACTCGTCCTCGCGGCGGTTGGTCGCGGCGACGACGAACTCGTTGACCAGGTAGCCCTCGGAGCCCATGATCTCGACGCCGTCGTAGCCGGCCCGGCGGGCGAGTTCGGCGCAGCGGGCGAAGTCCTCGACGGTCTGCTCGACCTGCTCGGCGGTGAGCTCGTTGGGGACGAACGGGCTGATCGGCGCCTGGAGGGCGCTGGGGGCGACCAGGTTCGGGTGGTAGGCGTAGCGGCCGAAGTGCAGGATCTGCAGGGCGATCTTCCCGCCGGCGGCGTGCACGGCGTCGGTGACGACGCGGTGCTTCTCGGCCTCCTCCTCGGTGGTGAGCATCGCGCCGCCGTCCCAGGGGCGGCCGGCCTCGTTGGGGGCGATGCCGCCGGTGACGATCAGGCCGACGCCGCCGCGGGCGCGCTCGGCGTAGAAGGCGGCCATCCGGTCGTAGCCGCCGGGGGCCTCCTCCAGGCCGACGTGCATCGAGCCCATGACCACCCGGTTGGGCAGGGTGGTGAAGCCGAGGTCGAGCGGGCTGAGCAGGTGCGGGTACGGGCCGGGCTCGGGGGTCATCGGCGTCTCCTGCGTACGTGCGTCTCCGGGGTATTTGTTACCGAAGAGTAGGGGACGCCCGCCGGGCTATGCAACAAGTTGCATAGGGGGCTTCGGACGCGAAAGAGCCCCGGCGCCCGCACCGGGGCCGGGGCTCGATCGGTGGTGTCAGACGTTCACGCCGTAGTCGGTGGCGATGCCGCGCAGGCCGGAGGCGTAGCCCTGGCCGATGGCGCGGAACTTCCACTCGGCGCCGTTGCGGTACAGCTCGCCGAAGACCATCGCGGTCTC
>NZ_JZKH01000136.1 GCF_000961885.1 Streptomyces rubellomurinus | reverse complement strand
GTGTTGTGGTGGCGGAGGGTGGTGATCAGGCCGGCTTCGCGCAGCATGGTGGCGTGTTGGCTGGCGCCGGAGGGGCCGATGGCCAGGGCCGTGGCGATCTCGCCGGTTGTGCAGCCGGGGCGTTGCGCGATGACGTGCAGGACGGCGGCGCGGGTGCGGCCCAGCAGGGCGGTGAGTGGGGCCGGGGTGTCGTGGGGCGCGGTGCGGGTGGTGAGGGTCAGGGGTCCGGCCTGCTCGTCGCGGTGGGCGGGGTAGGTCAGGACGGGCTGGGGTTCGGCGTCCGGGTTCACCACGGGTGCCTGGGTGGCGAACACGGACGGCACCAGGAGCAGGCCGCGGCCTTCGAGGTGGACGTCGCCCTCCAGGCCGGAGACCAGGTCGACCTCCAGGACGGGTGCCCGCCACCGGATGCGCGGCGGGTAGAGCCCGTGCAGCAGCCGTTCGACGCCGCCGTGCAGGAGGTCGTGGGACCGGACGGCCCGGTCGGCCGCGATCTGGGCGGTGACCTGGGGCCAGTACGGGGCCAGGGCGACCGCGTGGACCTGGCCGAGGGCGTCGACGAGCTGCCGCAGTGCCTCGGGGCTGTCGCCCAGCCGGGCGGCCCAGCCGGGCAGGCGCTGCCGCTCGGCGATCTGGGCCAGGGTCGTCCGGAGCCGCGTGGTCGGCGTGGCGGCGACCTGCTCCAGCAGCTCGGGGACGCCGCCCGGCCCCCTGGGGCTCAGGAAGCCGGGCGTCCAGCCGTGCCGGGGTGTCAGGTCGAGCACCATGCGCGCCCCGGGCGGCAGGCGGGCCCAGACTTCGCGGCGCCAGGTGCCGAAGCGCAGGGCCTGGTTGCGGTCCTGGAGGACGCGCAGCGCGATGCTGAGCTCTTCCAGCGGCGGGACGGACGGTGCGACGCGGGTGCGGGCGAGGTCGGCGCCGGTGAAGTGGAACCGGTAGACCATGTGCCCTCCGCCGCCCGTCCGGTGTGCCGCCGCGGGTGCTGCTGCAGCTGCCGATTCTTCCAACTGGTCGTTGTGCGCGCCAGGTTGGAACAGGACGAGGTGGCCCGGCCGGGTGTCAGCGGACCGGCAGCGCCTTGGTGTGCTCCTCGCGGACGGCCTGCAGTGCGTGGGGCTGGAGGCCGAGCAGCTTCAGGATGGTCGGCGCGATCTGCTTGGTCTCGACCTTCTCGTCCGAGCGGACGCCGCCCGGGGTGCCGGCGCCGGAGACGACCAGCGGCACGTCGAGGTCGTCGGCGTGGGCGCCGCCGTGCTCGGCGATCTTGCTGCCGCCGGTGTAGACGACGCCGTACTGCGCGACGCCGAAGACGTCGGGCACCCGGGAGTCGCCCGGGGCGACGTGGAAGCGGTCGGCGGCCTCCTCGCCGGCGTAGACCGTTTCGAGGCCGCTGCGGGTGAACGGGCGGGCCTTGCCGCCGATGTCGACGCCGTTGCCGTTCTGCGCCAGCAGGTAGGTCGTGGCGAATTGGGTGGCGGCGGAGGAGCGGTCGTTCAGCCAGAGCAGCACGCCGTCGTCGTCGACGGCGTGGGCGACGAGCGCGCCGGAGCCCGGGTGGGCGGCCTTCCAGGCGGCGTTGAGGCCGTCCAGCAGCGGGCCGTCGTCGATCCGGTTGAGCGCGGTCGGGTCGGTCGGGGACTGGCCGTGCTTGGCCGAGAGGATGACGGTGGTGGAGCCGTCCAGGTGCTGCTTGCGCAGTTCGCGGGTGAGCGCGTCGATCTGCCGGTCGACGAATTCCAGGTTCTTGGCGAGCAGCGGCCCGGGCACGCCCTTGGTGGCGTAGCCGCCCTGGAGGCCGTCTGAGGTCTTGAGCTTCTGCGCGGTGGAGACCGACTGGAGGTTGAGGCCGAAGACGGCCGGGGTGCCGACCGGTGCGGTGCGGCTGTGGTCGTAGCCGTCGATCTCGTTGAGGACGGCCTGCACCTTGTACGTGTCGTACTGCTCGGTGGCCTGGTTGTCCTTGGTCCAGTCGCCGCTGTACCCGGTGGCCCTGCTGTTGATCTCCGGGGTGAAGAGGTCCTGGATGCCTTCGCCGGAGGGGCCGTTGAGGATGTCGTAGGCGGCGTGCTTGTCGGACCAGGCGGTGCGCAGCCCGGCCTGGCGGGCGACCTCGAAGACGGTGTTCACCCGGAGGTAGGAGTGCGGCTGGACGGGCTTGCAGGTGTGCGGGTCGACCGGGAGTTTGGCCGGGTCGAGCAGGGTCTGGGGCCAGCCGGTCATCCGCAGGATGGAGCCGGGCAGGCCGGTGAGGCCCTGGCCGGCGTCGAGCGCGTCCTGGTTCCGGTCGAGGTTCTCGGTGAGGTCCACCTCGGCCCCGGGCTTGGCGTTCGTGCAGTCGGTGGTGCCGGCGGGGAGCAGCGCGGCGTCGTAGCTGTCGTCGTAGTAGACGCCGGTGGTGCCGGGGCCGCCGCCGGTGAGTTGGGCGACCATGCCGGGGAAGGAGTCGGAGGGGTTGGTGGTGGCGGCGTGGGTGTACTCGACGCCGCCGTGGACGAGTCGGGCGAGGGCCGACTGGGGGTGCTGGGCCACGAACCAGGTGAGGTCCGACTGGTGCAGGCCGTCGACGGAGACCAGGAGGACGTGCTGGGCGTGGGCGCCGCGGCCCTCCTCGGTGGCTGCCTGGGCGGCGGCTGCCTGGGCGACGGTGGATCCGGCGAGCACACCGGCGGCGCCGAGGGTGGCGGCCAGCCGAACATAGCGACGGGTCACGGAGGGCTCCTGTGGGCGGGGAGGGGAGGTGGCTGCGGCGGTGCGCCCCCAGGGTGGGAGTCGTCGGTGTACCGGCGGCGGCGGGCAGGTGAACGGTGCCGGGCTCGTGTGTGCGGGGGCCGGGCGTCTTACCGATTTCTCACCGACTGGGCTCCTCACCACGGTACTTGGGGATTCGCCGGGAGCTCCGGCGTGCCGCCGGGCGGTGCCGCGGCACGCCGGGGCCGGGGGTCGGAAGGTGATGGCGATCTTGCCGTCGAGGGCGCTTTCCCGGAAGCGGGCGTGGGGCGGTGCGGATGTCGGTGAGGGCGTGGGCGGAGTGGAGGCGCCGGCGGAGGGCGCCGGCGGCGCCGGTGCTGCTCAGGCCTCTTCGCGCCAGCCTTCGTGGGCGGCGGCGAGGGTGTCGAGGGCGTGGAGCAGGGCCGGGGTCCAGCCGCCGTCCGGGGCGTCGAGGACGAGGAGCCACTGGGCGTCCTCGGCGTCGTCCTCGCCGGCCAGGGCGTCGCGGACGATCTCGGGTTCGTCGAGGTCGGGCTGGGCGGCGGCGAGTTCTTCGGCGGTCTCCTCGGCGGTGTCGCGGTCCGGGAGGACGAGCAGCTGGCGCGCGTACGGGTCGTCGACGGCCGGGAGGCCGGCCGGGTGGTGGTTCTCGGTCACCGGACCATTCTCCAGGCCGGACGGCCGGAGTCGGAGCGCGGGGGAGTGTCCGCGGCCCGTGGGATGCTGGTAGGCGATGGCCAGGAAGAGTGCACCCGACGACCTGCTCGCCCCGCTGACCCTCGCGGTCGGCCAGGAGGAGCTGCTGCTGGACCGCGCGGTCGCCCAGGTGGTGGCGGCGGCGAAGGCGGCGGACCCGGACACCGATGTGCGGGATCTGCCGCCCGGTGGCCTGCAGCCGGGCAGTCTGGCCGAGTTGACCACGCCGTCGCTGTTCGCCGAGCGCAAGGTGATCGTGGTCCGGGCCGCGCAGGACCTCTCGGCGGATGCGGTGAAGGAGCTGAAGGCCTACCTGGAGGCGCCGGCCGACGAGGTGATCGTCGTGCTGGTGCACGCGGGCGGGGCCAAGGGCAAGGGCCTGCTGGACGCGGGGCGCAAGCTGGGCGGGCGCGAGGTGGCCTGCGCGAAGCTGACCAAGGCGGGCGAGCGGCTGGCGTTCGTGAAGGGCGAGTTCCGCACGCTGGGGCGCTCGGCCACGCCGGAGGCCTGCCAGGCGCTGCTGGACGCGCTGGGCAGCGATCTGCGCGAGCTGGCGGCCGCGTGCAGCCAGTTGACCTCGGACGTCGAGGGCGCGATCGACGAGACGGTGGTGGCCCGCTACTACAGCGGCCGGGCGGAGGCGACCGGCTTCGAGGTGGCGGACCTGGCGGTGACCGGCCGGGCGGCGGAGGCGCTGGAGCGGCTGCGCTGGGCGCTGGCGGTCGGCCAGCCGCCGACCGGCATCACCTACGCGCTGGCGTCCGGGGTGCGCAGCATCGGCCGGTTGGCGACGGCGGGGCGCAATCTGCGCCCGGGTGATCTGGCCCGGGAGCTGGGCATGCCGCCGTGGAAGGTGGACCGGGTGCGCCAGCAGATGCGCGGCTGGACGGGCGACGGCGTGGCGGCCGCGCTGACCGCGATCGCGCAGGCGGACGCGGCGGTCAAGGGCGGTTCGGACGATCCGGCGTACGCGCTGGAGCGTGCGGTGGTCGCGGTGGCCCGCGCCGCCCGGGCCGGCTCCCGCCCGTCGTACTGACGGGGCCCGCGGGCCGGGCGGCCGGACGGTCCTCCCGCGCCTACGTGCGCAGGGAGCGGGTGGTCGCCCAGGTGTCGGTCTGCATGGCGACGCGCAGGTCCTCCTTGCTCGGGACCTTGGTCTTGCCCTCCGAGTAGCTGCCGCTCCAGGAGAAGAAGTAGGTCATCCCGCCGTCGCGGACGTTCACCTCGGCGTGGACGTTGTGCCAGGTCTTGTCGGCGCCGCCCGTGCCGGTCTCGTCGAGGTACGCGAAGTAGGCCTCGTCGCCGAGGCCGGGGATGTCGGTGAGCTGGTAGTTCCGCTGCCGGTAGGCGTCCTTGCTGGCGGCGAACTCGGGCGCCGGGTTGACGGCCTTGTGCAGGTCGGCGCGCATGTAGGAGGCGGCGTACTGGGCGTCGTCGGTGCTCGGGCTGTTCCGCTCCAGCGTCATGGAGCAGACCATGGTGTCCAGGTTGGCGTGCCGGTCGGTGTGCTTGTACGGCGGGCTGCTGTCCGGGATCTTGTACAGCCGGAGGAGTTCCTGCGGTTTGCCGCTGGCGCAGAAGTCGTCGGAGAGCTTGAAGGCGCTGACGCTGCGCGGCGAGGTGTCGCTCTGGACCAGGTCGGGGACGAGGGTGACGGCGGCGGCCCAGCCGCTGGAGGCGAGCACGGCGCCGACGAAGGCCCAGACGGCGTTGCGGCGCAGGCTGCCGCCCCGGGCCGGTCTGCCCGCGCCGCTGTCCGAGCCTCCCGCCGCACCCGGCGCACCCGCTACACCCCCCGCACCCGCCGCACCGGCCGCCGGCTGCGGCGGCCCGAAGCCCGCGGGCCCGGGCGTCCCGGGCGTCTGCTGCGGGTAGCCGTACCCGGGCCCGTTCGGCGATGGCGGCGGCATGGTCATGGAGTCCCCCTCTGGTCCGGCGCACCGGCGCTCCCCTGCGCCTCGACGCCCTGTGGCGGTGCGGGACCGACCTTAGGGCCCGGGCCCGCAAAGCGACAGGCGCCGCGGCCGCCCCTGGGGAAGGGGCTTGCCGCGGCGCCTGCCGCACTGCTGTGTGCACCGCACCCGCGTGGCGAACGCAGGCCGCGTGCGGTGCGAGTTCTCGTCCGCCTCGGGGACCGGGTAGAGGGCCGGGTCGTTTCCGGGGCGGGGTGGGGGCCGGAGCCCCCGGGGCGACGTCAGGCCTGGGCGGCCGAGGCGACGTGCTTGGTGATGGCCGACTTCTTGTTGGCGGCCTGGTTGGCGTGGATGACGCCCTTGCTCACGGCCTTGTCCAGCGCCTTGGAGGCGGCGCGGGCCAGCACGACGGCCTTCTCGGTCTCGCCGGCGGCAGCGGCCTCACGGGCCTTGCGCAGAGCGGTCTTCAGCGAGGACTTGACGGCCTTGTTGCGCAGGCGCGCCTTCTCGTTGGTCTTGTTGCGCTTGATCTGGGACTTGATGTTCGCCACGAAGGAGCCTCAGTCTGTGAAAAGTTGAACGGGTTCCGCACCGGCGGCCTTCGGTCAGGCTGAGAGGGCATGCCGGGGCCAGGTGCAGCTGACCACGCTACCAGGGGGCCGCTCCCCGGCCCAAACCGGGCAGCACGCGCGGCCGCCCGCACAGCAGCAGGCACAGCAGCAGGCACGGCGGCCCGCACGCGGCCCCACGACTACGCGCTCAGCACCGGCTCCCCGTAGTGCTCGACCTCGGGGAACGGCCGGTAGAAGCGGTGCAGCAGCTCCCGCCACCGCCCGTACTCGGCGGAGCCGCGGAACCCCTCGGTGTGGTCGGCCAACGTCTCCCACTCCACCTGGAGCAGGAAGCGCGAGCCGCGCCCCTCGTCGAGGCAGCGGCGCAGTTCCAGGGAGCGGAAGCCGCGCTGGACGGCGATCAGCGGGCGGGCCTCGGCGAAGGCGGCGAGGAACTCGTCCTCCCGGCCGGGCAGGACGTCCAGCAGTGCGCTTTCGAGGATCATGGGTGGCCATCCTGCCGCCGGGAGGCGGGCGGCGGAAGGCCGCGAGGTGCCCGAACGGCGGGCCGTGCCGCGGTCGTGGGAAGATGGGAGGAACTATTTCGATCGGACGAGACCGTCCGGTCCCCGGGATAGCCGGTCAGCGATGATCGGGACACCCCCGGCCCCGGACCAACGGAGAATCGGACCAAGGTGCCCGCGACCCCCAGCAATGTGCCAGAGCCCAGCCGTACCGACCCGGCGCTGATTCGCAACTTCTGCATCATCGCCCACATCGACCACGGCAAGTCGACGCTCGCAGACCGGATGCTGCAGATCACCGGCGTCGTCGACCCGCGGCAGATGCGTGCCCAGTACCTCGACCGGATGGACATCGAGCGCGAGCGCGGCATCACCATCAAGTCGCAGGCGGTCCGCCTCCCGTGGGCCCCGAAGACCGGGCCGGGTGCCGGGACGACGCACATCCTCAACATGATCGACACCCCGGGCCACGTGGACTTCACGTACGAGGTGTCCCGCTCCCTGGCGGCCTGCGAGGGCACCATCCTGGTGGTCGACGCGGCCCAGGGCATCGAGGCGCAGACCCTCGCCAACCTGTACCTGGCGCTGGAGAACGACCTCACGATCATCCCGGTCCTGAACAAGATCGACCTGCCGGCCGCCCAGCCGGAGAAGTACGCCGCGGAGATCGCGCACATCATCGGCTGCGACCCCTCGGACGTGCTGCAGGTCAGCGCCAAGACGGGCCTGGGCGTCGAGGACCTGCTCGACCACATCGTCAACACCATCCCGGCCCCGGTCGGCGTCAAGAACGCCCCGGCCCGCGCGATGATCTTCGACTCGGTGTACGACGCCTACCGCGGCGTGGTCACCTACGTCCGTGTCGTGGACGGCCAGCTCACCAAGCGCGAGCGCATCGCGATGATGTCGACCGGCGCCACCCACGAGCTGCTGGAGATCGGCGTCATCTCGCCCGAGCCGAAGGTCGCGGACGGCCTGGGCGTCGGCGAGGTGGGCTACATCATCACCGGTGTGAAGGACGTCCGGCAGTCCAAGGTCGGTGACACGATCACCTCGCAGAACAAGGGCGCCACCGAGCCGCTGGGCGGCTACAAGGACCCGCGTCCGATGGTGTTCTCCGGCCTGTACCCGCTGGACGGCTCGGACTACCCGCTGCTGCGCGACGCCCTGGACAAGCTGCGCCTCAACGACGCCGCCCTGGTGTACGAGCCGGAGACCTCGGTCGCGCTCGGCTTCGGCTACCGCTGCGGCTTCCTCGGCCTGCTGCACCTGGAGATCATCCGGGAGCGCCTGGAGCGCGAGTTCAACCTCGACCTGATCTCCACCGCCCCGAACGTGATCTACCGGGTGATCATGGAGGACGGCACCGAGCACACCGTCACCAACCCGAGCGAGTTCCCGAGCGGCAAGATCGCCGAGGTGTACGAGCCGATCGTGCGCGGCACCATCCTGGCGCCCAACGAGTTCGTCGGCGCGATCATGGAGCTGTGCCAGTCCCGCCGCGGCGCCCTGCAGGGCATGGACTACCTGTCCGAGGACCGCGTCGAGCTGCGCTACACCCTGCCGCTCGCCGAGATCGTCTTCGACTTCTTCGACCAGCTGAAGTCCAAGACCCGCGGCTACGCCTCGCTCGACTACGAGCCCATCGGCGAGCAGACCGCCAACCTGGTCAAGGTCGACATCCTGCTGCACGGCGACGCGGTGGACGCGTTCTCCGCGATCGTGCACAAGGACAAGGCCTACGGCTACGGCGTGATGATGGCCGGCAAGCTCCAGAAGCTCATCCCCCGCCAGCAGTTCGAGGTGCCGATCCAGGCCGCGATCGGCTCCCGGGTGATCGCCCGCGAGACGGTCCGCGCGATCCGCAAGGACGTCCTCGCCAAGTGCTACGGCGGCGACATCTCCCGCAAGCGCAAGCTCCTGGAGAAGCAGAAGGAGGGCAAGAAGCGGATGAAGATGGTCGGCCGGGTGGAGGTCCCGCAGGAGGCCTTCATCGCCGCGCTCTCCACCGACGCCGAGGCGCCGAAGGAGAAGAAGTAACGGTGTGAACGCGAGGGCCCGGGCAGCACGCCCGGGCCCTCGCGCGTTCCCGGGCCCCCGCCCGGCGACCGGACAGGGCCTACTTGAGCGCGCCGAGCACGAAGCCGACGATCCCGGCCTTGGCCAGCCGCCCCGCGGTGCCGGTGAGGACGGTGGGCTTCATCGAGTCGTCCGGGTGGACCAGCTGCAGCAGCCCGTCCCGCCGGCCGAGGCTCAGGCACTGCACGACGTACCGGTAGCCGAACGGCTCGTCGGTGCGCCCGTCGAGCAGCTTGCCGAGGTACTGGCCCATGGGCAGCGCGGTGGCGCAGCCCATCCGCAGGGTGCCGATGCCGGGGAGGGTGACGGCGGCGGCGTCGCCGGCCACGTGGACGTCGGGGTGCGAGAGCGACCGCAGGTGGTTGTCGACGAGGGCCCGGCCGCGCTCGTCCACGGCCAGTCCGGCCTCGGCGGCCAGCGGGTGGGGTTCCAGCGAGGCGGCCCACAGGGTGAGGTCGGCGGTGATCGGGCCGGCGGTGGTGCGCGGCCCGTCCGGGGTGACCTCGGTGACGGTGGCGTCCTCGTGGACGGCGACGCCGAGCCGGTCGAGGACCTTGCGGATGTGGGCGCGGCCCTTGGGCGAGTAGCCGCCGCCGACCTGGCCGGCGGCGACGATCCGCACCCGCCAGTCGGGGTGGGCCTCGGCGAGTTCGGTGGCCAGTTCGATGCCGGTGGCGCCGCCGCCGACGACGGCCAGGGTGCCGGGGCGGTCGGCGTCGCGGATCAGGCGCCGGACCTCGGCGGCGCGCTCCACGGGGTGGGCGTGCTCGGCGGCGCCGGGGACGCCGTGCCAGGCGGTGCGGCTGCCGAGGGCGTAGACCAGGGTGTCGTAGCCGAGGACGGTGCCGTCGTCGAGGACGGCCTTGTGGCCGTCCAGGTCGAGCTCGACGGCCCTGGCGCGCCGGTGCTGGATGCGTCGTCCGCGGGCCAGGTCGGCGATGGCGGGCCAGTCGCGGCCGCGGCCGGCCGCGGTCTCGTGCTGGCGGATGCGGTGCAGGAGCCGCTGCTCGGGGGCGACCAGGGTGACGTCGTGGTGCCGGCCGGCGCCCTTGGCCGCGGTGAGTCCGGCGTATCCGGCGCCCAGGACGACGATCCGCTGCTCGGTGGTGGTGCTCATCTCGTCCGCCTCCTTGCGGGGGTGCGCCCCTGCGGAGCGCTGTTCGGGAGGGGGACGACGCGGCCGGCCGGAGTGTGACGGTGACCCGCGTCACACGCCGGTCGCGAGCTGACCGGTCAGGAGCCGACCGGTCAGGAGCGGACCGGTCAGGAGCCGATCGGGGTGATGCGGCCGAGCTTCTCCGGGTTGACCACCACGTAGGCCTCGGTGATCCGCCCGTCGGCGACGGTGAAGGCGAGGACGCCGGCGACGGTGCCGGTGGGCCGGTCGTACCAGACCAGGCCCGGTTCGCCGTTGACCAGGGCGAGGTCGAGGCCGTGCTCGGGGGTGAACCACTTCGCGACCAGGCCGCCCACCAGCCGGGCCACCTTCTCGGAGCCGAGGACGGGGCGGACGCCGGCGCGGACGATGCCGCCGCCGTCGGAGTGCCAGACCACGTCCGGGTCGAGGACCTCCATCAGGCCGAGGATGTCACCGCGGGTGCTGGCGTCGGCGAAGGCCTCGACGGCCCGCCGGTGCGCGGCCGGGTCGGCGCTGGCGTGCCGGCCGCCGTCCCGGACGCGGCGGCGGGCCCGGGAGGCGAGCTGGCGGGTGGCGTCGGGGGTGCGGTCGAGGGAGGCGGCGATGTCCTCGAAGCCGACCGCGAAGACGTCGTGCAGCACGAACGCGGCCCGCTCGGCGGGGGTGAGCTGTTCGAGGACGGCGAGCAGGGCGAGCGAGACGGACTCGCCGCGTTCGGCGAGTTCGGCGGGGGAGTCGGGGGTGCTCGCGTAGGAGACGGACGGCTCGGGCAGCCACTCGCCGTAGTAGGCCTCGCGGCGGGCGCGGGCGGAGCCGAGCTGGTCGTAGCAGAGCCGGGTGACGACGGTGGTGAGGAAGGCGCGCGGGTCGTCGACGGCGGCGCGGTCGGCGGCCTGCCAGCGCAGCCAGGCCTCCTGGAGCACGTCCTCGGCGTCGGTGAAGGAGCCGAGCAGCCGGTAGGCGACGGAGCCCAGGTAGCGGCGGTTCGTCTCGAACGGGTCGGTGTCGTCGGTGGCCCGGTGGTCGATCACGGGCCCAAGGTAGCGCCTGGGGGCGCCGGGGCGAAGGGCCGGGGGCGCGACGAGCCGGGGCGGGACCGTCCGCCCCGGCTCGTCGCGCAGTGCGGTGTCAGTCGACCTCGGCCACGGCCTCGGCGAACTGGGCCTGGTAGAGCCGGGCGTAGGCGCCGTCGACGGCGATCAGCTCGTCGTGCGAGCCCTGTTCGACGATCGAGCCGTTCTCCATCACCAGGATCACGTCGGCGTCCCGGATGGTGGAGAGCCGGTGGGCGATCACGAAGCTGGTGCGGCCGGCGCGCAGCCGGGCCATGGCCCGCTGGATCAGCACCTCGGTGCGGGTGTCGACGGAGCTGGTGGCCTCGTCGAGGACCAGGATGGACGGCTGGGCGAGGAACGCCCGGGCGATGGTGATGAGTTGCTTCTCGCCGGCGCTGACGCCCGCGCCCTCGTCGTCGATGACGGTGTCGTAGCCGTCCGGCAGGGTGCGCACGAAGCGGTCGACGTGGGCGGCCCTGGCGGCTTCGACG
Organism: Streptomyces rubellomurinus; assembly: GCF_000961885.1. Lineage (GTDB taxonomy): Bacteria > Actinomycetota > Actinomycetes > Streptomycetales > Streptomycetaceae > Kitasatospora > Kitasatospora rubellomurina. The sequence goes on along the minus strand of NZ_JZKH01000136.1, from coordinate 3,486 downwards.
ACCTGGTCGAGGGTGGCTCCCTGGGCGCCGTAGGCGATGTTGTCGGCGATGCTGCCGCCGAACAGCCAGGTGTCCTGGAGGACCATGCCGATGCCGGAGCGCAGTTCCTCGCGGGACATCGCGGCGATGTCGACGCCGTCGAGGGTGATCCGCCCGGAGCTGACCTCGTAGAACCGCATCAGCAGGTTGACGAGGGTGGTCTTGCCGGCGCCGGTGGGGCCGACGATGGCGACGGTCTGGCCGGGTTCGACCTTGAGCGAGAGGTCCTCGATGAGCGGCTTGTCGGGGTCGTAGCGGAACGAGACGTCCTGGAAGGCGACCCGGCCGTGGATCGCGTCGGGCTTCTCGGGCATGGCCGGTTCGGGGGTCTGCTCGGGGGCGTCGAGGAGTTCGAAGACGCGCTCGGCGGAGGCGACGCCGGACTGCACCAGGTTGGCCATGCTGGCGACCTGGGTGAGCGGCTGGCTGAACTGCCGGGAGTACTGGATGAACGCCTGCACGTCGCCGATGGACAGGGCGCCGCTGGCGACCCGCAGGCCGCCGACGACGGCGACGAGCACGTACTGCAGGTTGCCGATCAGCATCATCGCGGGCTGGATGATCCCGGAGATGAACTGGGACTTGAAGCTGGCCTGGTAGAGCGCCTCGTTGTGCTCGCGGAAGGTCTCGGCGGCCTCGCGCTGGCGGCCGAACGCCTTGACCAGGGTGTGCCCGGTGTACATCTCCTCGATGTGGGCGTTCAACTTTCCGGTGGACGCCCACTGTTGGACGAACTGGGGCTGGGCGCGCTTGCCGACCTTGGCGGCGACGACGACCGACAGCGGGACGGCGACCAGGGCGATCGCGGCGAGCAGCGGGGAGATCCAGAACATCATCGCGAGCACGCCGACGACGGTGAGCAGCGAGTTGACGACCTGTCCCATGGTCTGCTGCATGGACTGGCCGATGTTGTCGATGTCGTTGGTGACCCGGCTGAGCACCTCGCCGCGCGGCTGCTTGTCGAAGTAGCTGAGCGGCAGGCGGGCGAGTTTGGCCTCGACGTCCTGGCGCAGCCGGTAGACGGACCGCTGGACGGCGGTGGTGGCGAGGCGGCCCTGGACGATGCCGAACAGGGCGGAGGCGACGTAGATCGCGAGGACCCAGAGCAGCACGGTGCCGATGGCGCCGAAGTCCATGCCGGAGCCGGGGGTGAAGTCGACGGAGGAGAGCACGTCGGCGATGCCGTTGTCGCCGTGGGCGCGCAGGCCGGCGACGGCCTGGGCCTTGGTGAGGCCGGGGTCGAAGCGGGGGCCGACGACGCCGGCGAAGATCAGGTCGGTGGCGTGGCCGAGGACCTTGGGGCCGATGACGGCGCAGCCGATGCCGAGCACGCCGAGGCCGATCATGGCGGAGAGCAGGGCGCGTTCGGGGCGCAGCAGGCCGAGGACGCGTCTGCCGGAGTTCTTGAAGTCCATGGACTTCTCGGCGCCCTGGCCGCCGGCGAAGCGGCCGGGTCCGGCGGGGCCGCGGCGGGCGGCGGCGGCCTGCGAGTCGCTGGGGACGGCGGCCGCGGGCTTGCCGCCGGGCTTGCCGCCGGCCTTGGGGTCGGGCTTGTCGCCGGGGCTGGTCACGCCGCCTCCTGCTCGGTGAGCTGGGAGAGCACGATCTCCCGGTACGTCGGGTTGTCGGCCATGAGTTCGTGGTGGGTGCCGGTGCCGACGACGGCGCCTTCGTCGAGGACGATGATGCGGTCGGCGTCGCGGATGGTGGAGACGCGCTGGGCGACGATGAGCACGGTGGCGTCGGAGGTCTCGCGGGCGAGGGCCTTGCGGAGTTTGGCGTCGGTGGCGTAGTCGAGGGCGGAGAAGGAGTCGTCGAAGAGGTAGACGCCGGGTTTGCGGACGAGGGCGCGGGCGATGGCGAGGCGCTGGCGCTGGCCGCCGGAGACGTTGCTGCCGCCCTGGGCGATGGGGGCGTCGAGGCCTTCGGGCATCTTCTCGACGAAGTCCTTGGCCTGGGCGACGTCGAGGGCGTGCCAGAGTTCCTCGTCGGTGGCGTCGGGCCGGCCGTAGCGCAGGTTGCTGGCGATGGTGCCGGTGAACAGGTAGGGCTTCTGCGGGACGAGGCCGACGGTGTCGGCGATGGCCTCGGGGGCGAGGTCGCGGACGTCGACGCCGTCGAGCAGGACCTGGCCGGTGGTGGCGTCGAAGAGCCGGGGGACGAGGCCGAGCAGGGTGGACTTGCCGCTGCCGGTGGAGCCGATGACGGCGGTGGTCTCGCCGGGCCGGGCGGTGAGGGCGATGCCGCGCAGGACGGGGGCTTCGGCGCCGGGGTAGCGGAAGTCGACGTCGCGCAGTTCGAGGTTGCCGCGGCGGGGCGTCTCGGTGACGGGCGTGGCGGGCGGGACGACGCTGGAGGAGGTGTCGAGGACTTCCTGGATGCGTTCGGCGCAGACCTCGGCGCGGGGCACCATCATGAACATGAAGGTGGCCATCATGACGCTCATCAGGATCTGCATGAGGTAGGAGAGGAACGCGGTGAGCGCGCCGATCTCCATGCCGCCGCTGTCGATGCGCTGGGCGCCGAACCAGAGGACGGCGACGCTGGAGGCGTTCACGACGAACATGACGGCCGGGAACATGAAGGACATCAGCCGGCCGACCTGGAGGGCCGTGTGGGTGAGGTCGCGGTTGGCGTCGTCGAAGCGGGTCTGCTCGTGGTCGTCCTTGACGAAGGCGCGGATGACCCGGATGCCGGTGATCTGTTCGCGCAGCACCCGGTTCACGGTGTCGATCTTCACCTGCATGCTGCGGAACTTGGGGCGCAGCGAGCGGACCAGCAGGATGACGACGGTGCCGAGGACGGGGATGACGGCGAGCAGCAGGCCGGACAGGGGGACGTCCTGGTTGAGCGCCATGATGATGCCGCCGACGCACATGATGGGTGCGGCGACCATGAGCGTGAAGCTCATCAGGGCGAGCATCTGGACCTGTTGGACGTCGTTGGTGGTGCGGGTGATCAGGGAGGGCGCGCCGAACTGGCCGACCTCGCGGGCGGAGAAGCTCTGCACGCGGTCGAAGACGGCGGCGCGGACGTCCCGGCCGAAGGCCATCGCGGCGTGGGCGCCGTAGTGGACGGCGCCGATCGAGCACAGGGCCTGGACCAGGGTGACGCCGATCATCACGGCGCCGACGCGCATGATGTAGCCGGTGTCGCCCTTGACGACGCCGCTGTCGATGATGTCGGCGTTCAGGGTCGGCAGGTAGAGCGCCGCGAGGGTGGACACCAGCTGGAGGACGACCAGCAGGGCGATCGGTCGGGAGTAGGGGCGAAGGTACGCCCTGAGCAGTCTGAGCAGCACTGTCACACTCTTGTCGTCGGCGGGTGGTTTCGCATCCCAATTCTCGGCCCTCGTGGGGCTCGTACGGGTGATTCGGCCTATCAGCGGGGGAGTTTGCCAGGGTTTTGCCGTACCCTTCGGCCGGCTCGGCGGGCCCAGGGGTGGGG
>NZ_JZKH01000135.1 GCF_000961885.1 Streptomyces rubellomurinus | reverse complement strand
ACGACCGCCCGGTCGTCATCGACTTCATCGTCCACCAGGACGCCATGGTCTGGCCGATGGTCGCGGCCGGCACCAGCAACGACGAGATCCAGTTCGCCAAGGGCGTCCGGCCCGACTTCGGCGACGACCTCGACTGACCGCCCCTCCTACTCCAGAACGACTGAGGAACGAGACATGTCCAAGCACACCCTCTCCGTCCTGGTCGAGAACAAGCCCGGCGTGCTCGCCCGCATCGCCGCGCTGTTCTCCCGTCGGGGCTTCAACATCGACTCCCTCGCCGTCGGCCCGACCGAGCATCCGGACGTGTCCCGGATGACGATCGTGGTCAACGTCGAGGACCTCCCGCTGGAACAGGTCACCAAGCAGCTCAACAAGCTCGTGAACGTGATAAAGATCGTCGAACTCGACCAGTCCGCTGCGATCCAGCGGGAACTGGTCCTGGTGAAGGTCCGCGCCGACAACGAGACGCGGTCGCAGATCGTCGAGATCGTCCAGCTGTTCCGGGCCAAGACCGTCGACGTGTCGCCCGATGCGGTGACCATCGAGGCCACAGGCAGCTCGGACAAGCTGGAGGCCATGCTCCGGATGCTGGAGCCTTACGGCATCAAGGAGTTGGTCCAGTCCGGCCTGGTCGCCATCGGCCGCGGCGCCCGTTCCATCACGGACCGGTCGCTGCGCGCCCTCGACCGCAGCGCTTAACCACCCGCGCTGTCTCACCTTCTGAAGCAACGACCCACCCCTCGCCGGGTCCCCCTACGGTAGGAACCCCCGGCAACCATCACGCAAGGAGATGTGCCCCCGTGGCCGAGCTGTTCTACGAAGACGACGCCGACCTGTCCATCATCCAGGGCCGCAAGGTCGCGGTCATCGGCTACGGCAGCCAGGGCCACGCCCACGCGCTGTCCCTGCGCGACTCCGGCGCCGACGTCCGGGTCGGCCTGAAGCCGGACTCCAAGTCCCGCGCCGCGGCCGAGGAGGCCGGCCTGCGCGTGGTCACCCCGGCCGAGGCCGCGGCCGAGGCCGACCTCATCATGATCCTGGTCCCGGACCCGATCCAGGCCGACGTCTACGAGGCGGACATCGCCCCGCACCTGAAGGCCGGCGACGCGCTGTTCTTCGGCCACGGCCTGAACATCCGCTTCGGCTTCATCAAGCCCCCGGCGGACGTCGACGTCTGCATGGTCGCCCCGAAGGGCCCGGGCCACCTGGTCCGCCGCCAGTACACCGAGGGCCGCGGCGTCCCGGCGATCGTCGCCGTCGAGCAGGACGCCACCGGCAACGCCTTCGCGCTGGCGCTGTCCTACGCCAAGGGCCTGGGCGCCACCAAGGCCGGCGTCATCAAGACCACCTTCACCGAGGAGACCGAGACCGACCTGTTCGGCGAGCAGGCCGTCCTCTGCGGCGGCACCGCCGCCCTGGTGAAGGCCGGGTTCGAGACCCTGGTCGAGGCCGGCTACCAGCCGGAGATCGCCTACTTCGAGTGCCTGCACGAGCTGAAGCTCATCGTCGACCTGATGTACGAGGGCGGCCTGGAGAAGATGCGCTGGTCGGTCTCCGAGACCGCCGAGTGGGGCGACTACGTCACCGGCCCGCGGATCATCACCGACGCCACCAAGGCGGAGATGAAGAAGGTCCTCGCCGAGATCCAGGACGGCACCTTCGCCAAGACCTGGATCGCCGAGTACAAGGCGGGTCTGCCCAAGTACAACGAGTACAAGAAGGCCGACGAGGACCACCTGCTGGAGACCACCGGCAAGAAGCTGCGCGCGCTGATGAGCTGGGTCGACGAGAAGGCCTGAGCCCTCCCGGGCCCCGATTATGTAACTGCGTTGTACAAGTAGGCTGCTCTCGTCCGGGTGATTTCGCCGGACGGGAGCAGCCTGCTACCCAGCCCGTCGATACACTCCGAGTGCGCGTCAGGCCCACAGCGTCGTGCGTCTACCTACGCGGCATGCCACCTTCCCCGCCCTATCCACGCCACCTACGTGCGCCGGGGAACCGGACAGTTAAGGACAACACTGTCGTGAGCACTGCTAACACTGTGAAATCTGGCGTAGTTCTGATCGCCGAAGAGCTGTCGCCCGCCACCGTCGACGCCCTCGGCCCCGACTTCGAGATCCGGCACTGCAACGGCGCCGACCGCACCGAGCTGCTGACCGCGATCGCCGACGTCGACGCGATCCTGATCCGCTCCGCCACCAAGGTCGACGCGGAGGCGCTGGCCGCCGCCCGCAAGCTCAAGGTGGTCGCCCGCGCGGGCGTCGGCCTGGACAACGTGGACGTGGCCGCCGCCACCAAGGCCGGCGTGATGGTCGTCAACGCGCCGACCTCCAACATCGTCACCGCCGCCGAACTCGCCTGCGGCCTGCTGATCTCCGTCGCCCGCAACATCGCGCCGGCCAACGCCGCGCTCAAGCAGGGCGAGTGGAAGCGCAACAAGTACACCGGCGTCGAGCTGAGCGAGAAGGTCCTCGGCGTCGTCGGCCTCGGCCGGATCGGCGTCCTGGTCGCCCAGCGGATGTCCGCGTTCGGCATGAAGATCGTCGCGTACGACCCCTACATCCAGGCCGCCCGGGCCGCGCAGATGGGCGTCAAGCTGGTCTCGCTGGAGGAGCTGCTGGAGGTCTCGGACTTCATCACCGTCCACCTCCCCAAGACCCCCGAGACGATCGGCCTGATCGGCGACGAGGCGCTGCACAAGGTCAAGCCGAGCGTGCGGATCGTCAACGCCGCGCGCGGCGGCATCGTGGACGAGGAGGCGCTCGCCGCCGCCCTGCGCGACGGCCGGGTGGCCGGCGCCGGCCTGGACGTGTACGCCAAGGAGCCGTGCACCGACTCCCCGCTGTTCGCCTTCGACAACGTGGTCGCCACCCCGCACCTGGGCGCCTCCACCGACGAGGCGCAGGAGAAGGCCGGCATCGCCGTCGCCAGGTCGGTGCGCCTCGCGCTGGCCGGCGAGCTGGTGCCGGACGCCGTCAACGTCCAGGGCGGCGTGATCGCCGAGGACGTGCGCCCCGGCCTGCCGCTGGCCGAGAAGCTCGGCCGGATCTTCACCGCGCTGGCCGGCGAGGTGGCCGTCCGCCTCGACGTCGAGGTGCGCGGCGAGATCACCCAGCACGACGTGAAGGTGCTCGAACTGTCCGCGCTGAAGGGCGTGTTCGAGGACGTGGTGGCGGAGACGGTGTCCTACGTCAACGCCCCGCTGTTCGCGCAGGAGCGCGGCGTCGAGGTCCGCCTCACCACCTCCAGCGAGAGCCCCGAGCACCGCAACGTGATCACCGTGCGCGGCACCCTCGCGAACGGCGAGGAGATCGCCATCTCCGGCACGCTGGCCGGCCCGAAGCAGACCCAGAAGATCGTCGGCGTGGACGCCTTCGACGTGGACGTCGCCCTCACCGACCACATGGCCTTCTTCAAGTACGAGGACCGCCCCGGCGTGGTCGGCGTGCTCGGCAAGCACCTCGGCGACGCGGGCATCAACATCGCCGGCATGCAGGTCGCCCGTGACGGCGGCAGCGCGCTCGCCTCCATCACGGTGGACAGCGAGATCCCGCAGGAGGTGCTGTCGGTGATCGCCGCCGAGATCGGCGCCCACTTCGCGCGCTCGGTCGACCTGGGCTGAGGTTCTTCCCCCAGCAGGGCCCGTACCGCCGTTCGACCGGCGGTACGGGCCCTGCTGCGTTCTCCCGGGTGACCCCCGTCTCAGATACTAGGAAATCCAAGTATTCGTGCAGACACGGCCGGGGCGGGGTCGTACCGTGGAAGGGCCATACGGTGTGCCGCCCCTGTAGCCAGGGCGCGCGGCCCGTGTGCGCGTGCGCCCCCACGGGCAGGCGATCCCTGCCCCGCGCGTACCCACCTCCCCTCATCGCGCTGTTGCCCAGCGCCGCTTCCAAGGAGCCCGGTATGCCCACCACCGCCGACCGCCACGTCACCTCCGCCCCCGCCGCCGCCGTCCGCGCCCCGCGCCGCCGCCGGGCCGCCGAGCGCAACCCCTTCGCCGCCGCCGCGCTGCAGCGCTCGCTCGACCGCCGGGACAACGGAGGGGCGACCGGCCACCGCTGAGCGCCGGTCAGGGCCGATCGTTCACTGCTGGCGTTCATCGGACGACTGGGCCGACCGGGCGGCCGGAGGATCACTCCGTAGAGTGCAACTCCGCGCCGTCCGAGGGAAGTTGCTCGCCCCGCCCGGCGCGATCATCCTAATTTGGGGCCCCCGGAAGGGTGATCGGCGTCCGCGCGGGCGGGCGTCAGCGACCACGGTGTGCGGATCAGTCCCCCTGCCGGGGGAGAGGGCCCAGTGCTCCTGCCACCCGTCCGCCGTCCGCTCGTCCGGATCGGACTCACCCTGGCCCTGCTGGCCGGGGCCACCGTACTCACCGCCGGCCCGGCCGCCGGTGGCCCGCCGAGCGCGGGCCCGCCGGGGGCCGGCTCCGGCCGCACCGCGTCCGTCCTGCTCGAACTCGGCACCGAGGCCGCCGGCCCCGCCTGGCGGCGCGCCGCGGACGGCGCCCAGCGGGCCCGGCGCTCCCCGGACGCCGTCCGCCGGGAGGCCGCCGAGGCCGGCGCCGCCCAGCGGGCCCGGGCCGGGGACGCGCTGGAGGGGCTCGCCGCCGCCGTCCACCGCGCCGCGCCCGCCGCCCGGGAGCTCTACCGCACCCGCACCCTGCTCACCGGCCTCGCCGTCGACGCCCCCGCCGACCGGCTGGCCGCGCTGCGGGCGCTGCCCGGCGTCCGGGCCGTCCACCCGATCGTGAACAAGCGGCGGGACAACGCCTACTCCGTGCCGCTCACCGGCGCCCCCCGGGTCTGGGAGGGAGCCGAGGGCAACACCGGCCAGGGCGTGCGGATCGGCATCATCGACAGCGGCATCGACTACACCCACGCCGACTTCGGCGGCCCCGGCACCGAGGAGGCCTTCCGCTCCGTCGAGCGCGGCAAGCCCGCGCCCGCCGCCCTGTTCCCCACCGCCAAGGTGATCGGCGGCAAGGACCTGGTCGGCGACGACTACGACCCCGACCCGTCCTCCCCGCACCACCAGCCCGTCCCGCACCCCAGCGACAACCCGATCGACTGCGCCCGCAACGGGCACGGCACCCACGTCGCCGGGACGGCCGCCGGCCTCGGCGTCACCGCGGACGGCCACCCGTACGGCGGCCCCTACCGGCCCGGGCTCGATCCGGCCGCGTTCCGGGTCGGCCCCGGCGCCGCCCCCGGCGCCCGGCTGTACGCGATCCGGGTGTTCGGCTGCGACGGCTCCACCGACCGGCTCGCCCAGGCCCTCGACCTGGCCGCCGACCCCAACGGCGACGGCGACCTCGGCGACCGCCTCGACGTCGTGAACCTCTCGCTCGGCAGCCGCTTCGGCAGCCCCGACGACGCCGACGCCCTGGCCGTCGACCGGCTCGCCGCGCTCGGCACCGTCGTCGTCGCGGCCGCCGGGAACGAGGGCGACGTGTACGGCATCGGCGGCAGTCCCGGCACCGCCGCCCGGGCCGTCGCCGTCGCCGCCTCCGTGCACGGGCACGCCGACGTCGACGGCATCACCGTGCTCGCCCCCGACTCGCTCGCCGGCGTCGTCCCCGGCCACTGGAGCGAGCGCTACCAGGGCTGGTCCACCGCCGAGGTGAGCGGCGAACTCGCCCTGCCCGCCGACCAGTCGGACGGCTGCGCGCCCTTCAGCGACGCCGACCGGCAGCGGCTCGCCGGGAGGATCGCGGTCCTCGCCTGGAACACCCGCGACCCCGACCGGGCCTGCAACTCCGGCCCGCGCGCCGACCACGCCGCCGACGCCGGGGCGATCGGCGCCCTCTACGCCGCCGACTCCGACCACCTCGCCGAGATCGCCGGCGACGACCGCGTCCCGGCCGTCCTGCTCGCCCGCGCGGACGGCGAACGGCTCCGGCAGGCCGCGGCCGCCGGGCCCGTGCGGGTCCGGCTCGCCACCCCCGGCAACCCGCTGCACGGCTCGGTCTCCCAGCTCCAGCCCGGCCGGGCCGACACCCTCACCGACTTCACCTCGCGCGGCATCGGGGTGCCCGGCGTGGTCAAGCCCGACCTCGCCGCGCCCGGCGAGACCATCTGGTCCGCCCTGGTCGGCAGCGGCACCGGCGGCCAGCGCGAGAACGGCACCTCGATGGCCACCCCGCACGTCACCGGCCTCGCCGCGCTGGTCCGGGCCGCCCACCCGGACTGGCCGGTCGAACAGGTCAAGGCCGCGCTGATGAACACCGCCGCCGACACCCACCTCGGCGACGACCACGGCGGGCCGGTCTACGGGCCGGAGCGCGCCGGGGCCGGGCGGGCCCAGGTCGACCGGGCCGTCCGCACGCCCGCCGTCGCCTACGCGGCGGGGGAGGGGGCCGTCGAGGGAGCGGTCGGCGTCTCCTTCGGGCCGGTCGAGGTCGGCGGGCCGGTCGAGCTCGGCCGCGAGATCGAGCTGTGCAACCACGCCGCCGTGCCGCTGACGTACCGCACCGGGTACGCGGCCGCCACCGAACTCCCCGGCGCCGCCTACCGGGTGAGCCCCGAGCAGGTCGAGGTACCGGCCGGCGGAGCGGCCCGGGTGCGGGTCACGCTGTCCGTCCCCGGCGAGCTGGGCCGCGCCCCCGACCCGACCATCGACACCGTGCAGGGCGGCAGGGCCCGCAGCTACCGGGCCGAACTGTCCGGGCAGGTCCTGCTGAGCCCCGTCACCGACACCACGCTGCCGCAACTGCGCGTCCCGGTGTTCGCCGCGCCCCGCCCGGCCACCGACCTCGGCGTCGCCGCCACCACCCGCACCCCCCGGGACGGCACGCTCGTCGCGCTCGCCGGCAGCTCCGAGCCCGGCGACAAGCCCGGCCTGGTCAGCGCGTTCGCCCTCGGCGGCGAAGGCGCCCGCTGGCCCGACTGCCCGCCGAACGGCGGCGCCGCGGTCGGCCCCGGCGCCGGCATCCGGCCCGAGAACGCGGCCGAAGGCCCCGACCAGCCGCAGGACGTCTGCGTCGAGCACGCCGCCGACCGCGCCGCCGACCTGCGGGCGGTGGGCGCCGCCGCCTCCGCCGACCAGCTGTACGTGGGCGTCCGGCTGTGGGCCCCCGCCGCCACCCCGGTCGGGCTCTACGCCGTGCGGGTCTCGCTGGACACCGACGGCGACGGCGTCACCGACGTCGTCCTCAAGGCCGACCGGCTGCGCGGCAGCGACGTCCTGGTCTCCCGCGCCCTCGACGCCCGCACCGGCGAGGAACTCGACGTCCAGCCGCTCAACGCCCGCTGGGGCGACGTCGACACCGGGCTGCTGGACAGCGACGTCCTCGTGCTGCCCGTCCGGCTGAGCGCCCTGCCCGGCGTCCGGCCCGACCACAGCACCGTCCGCTACGGCGTGTGGACCGGGGTCGCTGCCCCCGGCACGCCCGACCCGGCCGAGGCCTACTCCTCGATCGGGCTGCGCGGCACCCGGCCGGACGTGCCGGTGGACGTCCTGCACCCGGCCCTCACCGTCCGGGCCGGCCTCGGCGGCCCCACCGCCGTCGCCGAGCCCGCCCAGGCCGGCACCGTCCTGGACGTCCACCGGGCGCCCGGCGACCGCTCCCGGCTGCTGCTGCTCCACCACTTCAACCCGGCCGAGCGGCGGGCGGAGGTGGTCGCGCTGCCCTGACGGCCGCGAAAGGCCCCCGTGGGAACGGGCGGCCCGCCGGTGCGACCGGCGGGCCGCCCGCGGGTCAGGTGCCTTCGGGGGCCGCGGCCGCGCGGCGGCGTTCGCGGCGGGGCACGTGGGCCGGGCGGCGGCGGGAGAGGCGGTCGAAGACCGCGACCAGGGCCAGCGCCGCCGCCGTGCCGGAGGCGACGGTCAGGCCCTCGGTGAGGCCGGGCGGGCGGAAGACGCAGGAGACGCGGGAGGCGCCGGCGCCCAGCGGGACGCCGATCATGCCGAGCACCCGGCCGGGCACCGCGGGCGCGCCGCCGTCCACCGCGCAGGTCCAGCCCTCCGTCGCCGGGACGGACAGCAGCGCGGTGCCGGTGGAGCCCGCCGGCAGCGTCGCGGCCAGGGTGTGCCCGCCGGCCTCGACCCGGGTCGCGCCGGCGGCCGACAGCCGGGCCACGGCGGCCTCCAGCGCGCCCGCCCGCAGGCAGCCGATCGGGCGGGCGGGCACCTGGCTCACCACGTCCGAGCGGAGCGCCACCCGGACCACCCCGTCCGCCGGGACCGGCCCCAGCCGGTGGATCGCCACGGCCGTGGTGGGCTGCTCGCCCGCGCTGCGGAAGACGGTGCCCAGCCCGCTCACCTCGCCCCGGTACCAGACCCCGTGGAAGTACGCCGTCCCGCCCGGCGTGCAGGTCGCGGTGAACACCGTCGCCTCGCCGCCGCCCGGCACCGACCAGCCGCTGGTGCCGTGCAGGGTCGGGGCCGGCCCGCCGGCCGGGACGGGCAGCGGCGCGTCGTACACCTGGCTGCCGAGCAGCGACTCCTGCCGCGACCACACCGAGGAGGTGTCCGGCCGCGCCCCCGGCGCCAGCACGGTCACCAGCGGCGGCGCGGCGGCCCGGCCCGGGGCGAAGCCCGGCGGGGTCGGGCCGTCGTCCAGGTGCGCGCGGACGGCGAACAGCGCCTGCCCCACCGGGTCGGTGACACTGGCGGTCTGCCGCCCGCCGGCCGTCCAGCCCGCGCCCAGGTCGTGCAGCAGCTGGGCGGCGACGGTCGGCAGGTAGCCGCTGAAGTAGCCGCCGCCCTGGCCGTCCAGCAGCAGCGGGTCGTTGGTGGTGAAGGCGTGCGGGCCCGGGTCGCTGCGCCCGTTCGGCCAGTCGTCGGCGCCCCGCACCGCCGCGGACCCGGCCCGGACGGCCGCCGGGGAGGCGCCGCCCGCCGGGGCCGCGCCGATCGCCGCGTACCCCGACCAGACGGCGTTGCCGAGCACCGCGCCGCCCACCACCCAGGTGGCGACCGCGGTCACCCGGCGGTCCGCGTGCCGGAGGTCCAGCGCGAGGAGCGCGGCCAGCAGCACCGCGCCGCCGGCGCCGAGCAGCGCCCAGGTGGAGGCGGGCACCGAGTGCCGGGTCGCCGCCAGCGCGGCGATCACCGCGACCAGCCCCGCGCCGCCCAGCAGGGTCGGCCGGTCCGGCCGGTGCGCCAGCGACACCCAGCCGGCCAGCACCAGCAGGCCGCTCAGCACGAACGCCACCCGGTACGGGCCGCCGGCCGGGATCGCCAGGCCGTGCCAGACCAGCACGGTCGGCGTCCAGACGAAGGTCAGCACCACCAGCACCAGCGCCGCGCACCACACCGCCCGCTCCCGGACCCGCACCCGGCGGTTGAACGGCAGCCCGCACACCAGCAGCAGGCCCAGCACCCCGATCGCCACGTCCGGCAGCGGCCGGCCGCCGTGCGTCGGCGGCAGCAGCTGGGCCAGGTGCGCGCTCACCCCGGACGGGCCGAGCGGCTGCACCGGGGACTCCGGCTGGGCGCCGCGCGCGGCCCGAACCGCGACGAACAGCACCGGGGCGGCGAGCAGCACCCCGGTGGTCACCATGGTCACCGCCCGCCCGGTCGCCCGGACCCGGTGCCGGAACGGCCGCGGGGTCGCGAACAGCCGGACGGCGAACAGCAGTCCGGCCACCAGAGTGGCCAGCGCGGCGGTGTACAGGTTGCCCGCCCAGGCGAGCGTCACGCACAGCGAGCCGGCCACCCAGCGGCGTTCGCGCAGGCACCAGTCACCGGCCAGGCCGAGCAGCGGCAGCGACACCAGGCCCCACAGCCACATCGGCGCCGCCCCGCCGACGTCCAGCACCCAGGCGCACAGCCCGTACCCGACCGCGGCGAGCGCCCGCAGCCACCGCGGACCGGGGTGCACGCGGCCCAGCAGGTGGGCCATCAGGGCGGTGGCCAGGCCGATGGTGGCCAGCACGACCAGGAAGACGGCGAGTTGCCCCTGGTCGCGGGGGAGCAGCGCGGTGAGCCAGGAGAACGGGTTCATCAGGTAGGCGAAGAAGTCCGCCAGGAACGGGACGCCGTAGCCGCTGTTCCAGTTGAACAGCACGTCCCCGGCGGCCCGCCCGTGCACCAGGTCCCACAGGTGCGCGTGGAACGGCACCGCGACCTCCCCCGCCCCGGCCGGCCACCGCCCGGTCAGCCCCGCCGCGAGCGCGTACCCGCCCACCGCCAGCCCGGCCGCACCCCCGCAGACCAGCACCTCCCGCCGCCGCTCGGACCTCACGCACGCGCCCCGTTCTGCCAGGAACCCCAGTTCACGCCACCCTAAGCGCGCCCCCGGCGCCCCCCTGCTCACCCGCGCCCCCCGAAGGGGTGACATGCCGTCCGGTGCTGGCGTGCCGTCCGAACGTGTCCGAATGGCGGACGGCAGGTGTCAGCACCTGGGACGGCGGAGTAGGGTCCGAGCATGTCTCGCACCATTCGTCTCGCAGTAGTCCCGGGTGACGGCATCGGCCAGGAAGTGGTGGCCGAGGGGCTGAAGGTCCTGGGCGCCGTGCTTCCCGCCGATGTGAAGCTGGAGACCACCGAGTACGACCTCGGGGCCCGGCGCTACCACCGGACCGGGGAGACGCTGCCGGACGACGTGCTGGCGGAGCTGAAGTCCCACGACGCGATCCTGCTGGGTGCCATCGGGGACCCGAGCGTGCCGTCCGGGGTGCTGGAGCGGGGGCTGCTGCTCAAGCTGCGGTTCGCCTTCGACCACCACATCAACCTGCGGCCGGGCCGGCTGTTCCCCGGGGTGGCGTCGCCGCTGGCCGGGCAGCCGGAGATCGACTTCGTGGTCGTCCGCGAGGGCACCGAGGGCCCGTACGTCGGCAACGGCGGCACGCTGCGCACCGGGACGCCGCAGGAGGTGGCCACCGAGGTCAGCCTGAACACGGCCTTCGGCATCGAGCGCGTGGTCCGGGACGCCTACCGGCGGGCCCAGGCGCGGCCGCGCAAGAAGCTGACCCTGGTGCACAAGAACAACGTGCTGGTGCACGCCGGGCACCTGTGGACCCGGATCTTCGCCGAGGTCGGCCGGGAGTTCCCCGAGGTCACCACCGACTACCTGCACGTCGACGCGGCGACGATCTTCTTCGTCACCCAGCCGGAGCGCTTCGACGTCATCGTCACCGACAACCTGTTCGGCGACATCCTGACCGACCTGGCCGCCGCCGTAACCGGCGGGATCGGCCTGGCCGCGAGCGGCAACATCAACCCGAGCGGCGAGTTCCCGTCCATGTTCGAGCCGGTGCACGGTTCGGCGCCGGACATCGCCGGCCAGGGCAAGGCGGACCCGACGGCCACCGTGCTGTCGGTCGCCATGCTGCTGGACCACCTCGGCTTCGCCGCCGAGGCCGCGAAGGTGGAGGCCGCCGTCGCGGCGGACCTCGCCGAGCGTTCGGGCACCCGCAGCACCTCCCAGGTCGGCGACGCGCTCGCCGTCCGAGTAGCCGGCTGAGGGGGCCGGACCCGACAAGGTTCCGGCCCCCCGGGCCGGACCGTATAACGGCAGCTTGCAGCGCTCCAAGGAGCGGGCAACTGTTCGGCACGGCCCTCTGGATGCGAGTATCGACAGTGGGCCGTGTCGTCGTGCCTCCGTTCCGGGTTCCCCGCCGGGGCGAGGTGGTGGCGGTGGCGGCCCGAACCAACCCCACGGTGAAGGAAGCAGTCATGAGCACGCCCACCCAGGCGCCCATCACGTTCGACCTCAAGCCCTCCGCGCACCCGCTGTCCGCCGCGGAGCGCGAGGCCCGGCTGGTCAACCCCGGCTTCGGCCGCGTCTTCACCGACCACATGGTCACCATCCGCTGGACCGAGGGCCGCGGCTGGCACGACGCCCAGCTCGTCCCGTACGCGCCGGTGGAGATGGACCCGGCGAACATGACCCTGCACTACGGCCAGGCGATCTTCGAGGGCCTCAAGGCCTACCGCCAGCAGGACGGCTCGATCGCCACCTTCCGCCCGGAGGCCAACGCCCTGCGCTTCCAGGCCTCGGCCCGCCGCCTGGCGATGCCGGAGCTGCCGGTGGAGGCCTTCGTCGAGGCCGTGGAGCTGCTGGTCACCCAGGAGCAGGACTGGGTGCCGAACGAGCCGGAGCAGAGCCTGTACCTGCGGCCGTTCATGTTCGCGACCGAGGTCGGCCTGGGCGTGCGCCCGTCGAACTCGTACCTCTTCATGATCATCGCCTCGCCGGCCGGTGCCTACTTCCCGGGCGGCGTCAAGCCCGTCTCGGTGTGGCTGTCCAAGGAGTACGTCCGCGCCGCCCCCGGCGGCACCGGCGCCGCCAAGTGCGCGGGCAACTACGCCGCCTCGCTGGTCGCCCAGGCCGAGGCCGCGGGCAAGGGCTGCGACCAGGTGGTCTGGCTCGACGCCGCCGAGCACCGGTGGGTCGAGGAAATGGGCGGCATGAACCTGTACTTCGTCTTCGGCGAGGGCAAGGACGCCAAGATCGTCACCCCGGAGCTGTCCGGCGCGCTGCTGCCCGGCATCACCCGTGACTCGCTGCTGCGCCTGGCCTCGGACCTCGGCTACGCCGTCGAGGAGCGCCGGATCTCCACCGAGGAGTGGCAGCAGGGCAACGCGGACGGCACCCTCACCGAGGTGTTCGCCTGCGGCACCGCCGCCGTCATCACGCCGGTCGGCTCGGTGAAGTCCGCGGCCGCCGACTGGACGGTCGGCACCGGCGAGCCCGGCCCGGTCACCATGGAGCTGCGCCGGGCCCTGCTCGCCATCCAGGGCGGCGAGCAGCCGGACACCCACGGCTGGCTGCACAAGATCGTCTGATCCGAGGAACGCCCGTACCCGCTCCGGCCTGCGTCGTTTCGCATCGCGAGACGCGCGGGCCGGATCGCGGGGGGTGTGCCAGACTGCCGACGTGTCCTCGCTTTCGCTGATGATTAGCAGCAGGCGCGCCGGTCCGCAGTGACCGCTCCCGCAGGACCCGATGCGGAGCGACCACCAGCGTCCAGACCCGCGCGCAGACCTCTCGCACCCGCGAGGGGTCTTTTTGTTTCCCGGACCGGCCGACAGCCCCCACGAAGGGCTCGGGGACACCGGGGCCGCGCGCGGGATGCTGGACAGTGGAGCCGGGACGAAGAATCCGGCAGAGCAGTACGAACCTCCCCGAAACGGAGAACCAGAGGTCATGACCGAGGTCAGCCGTACCGACGACAGTTTCCACGTCTTCGACACCACCCTGCGCGACGGCGCGCAGCGCGAGGGCATCAACCTGACGGTGGCGGACAAGCTGGCCATCGCCCGGCACCTGGACGACTTCGGGGTGGGCTTCATCGAGGGCGGCTGGCCCGGGGCGAATCCGCGGGACACCGAGTTCTTCGCCCGCGCCGCCGCCGAACTGGACCTGAAGCAGGCCCGGCTGGTGGCCTTCGGCGCCACCCGCCGGGCCGGCGGCAAGGCGGCCGAGGACCCGCAGCTGGCGGCGCTGGTCGCCTCCGGCGCCCCGGTGGTCACCCTGGTCGCCAAGGCGCACGACCGGCACGTCGAGCTGGCGCTGCGCACCACGCTGGACGAGAACCTGGAGATGATCCGGGACAGCGTCGAGTTCCTGCGCTCCCAGGGCCGGCGGGTGTTCATCGACTGCGAGCACTTCTTCGACGGCTACCGGGCGAACCGCGAGTACGCCCTCGCGGTGGTCCGCACCGCGCACCGGGCGGGCGCGGACGTGGTGGTGCTGTGCGACACCAACGGCGGGATGCTGCCGGCCGGCGTGCGGGACACCGTCGCGGACGTGCTGGCCGCGACCGGCGCCCGGCTGGGCATGCACGCCCAGGACGACACCGGCTGCGCGGTGGCCAACACCCTGGCCGCGGTGGACGCCGGCGCCACCCACGTGCAGTGCACGGCGAACGGCTACGGCGAGCGGGTCGGCAACGCCAACCTGTTCCCGGTGGTCGGCGCGCTGGAGCTGAAGTACGACCGGCGGGTGCTGCCGGAGGGCCGGCTGGCCGAGATGACCCGGATCTCGCACGCGATCGCCGAGCTGGTCAACCTCGCGCCGTCCACCCACCAGCCGTACGTCGGCTACTCGGCCTTCGCGCACAAGGCGGGCCTGCACGCCTCCGCGATCAAGGTCGACCCGGACCTCTACCAGCACACCGACCCCGAACTGGTCGGCAACACCATGCGGATGCTGGTCTCCGACATGGCCGGCCGCGCCTCGGTCGAACTCAAGGGCAGGGAGCTCGGCTACGACCTCTCCACCGACCGGGACCTCGCGGGCCGGGTGGTGGCCCGGGTCAAGGAGCAGGAGAACCTCGGCTACACCTACGAGTCCGCGGACGCCTCCTTCGAGCTGCTGCTGCGCGACGAGGTGCGCGGCAGCCGGGACCGCTTCTACACCCTGGAGTCCTGGCGGACCATCAGCGAGCAGGGCCCGAAGGGCTTCACGGGCAACGAGGCGACGGTCAAGCTGTGGGCCAAGGGCGAGCGCCGGATCGCCACCGGCGAGGGCAACGGCCCGGTCAACGCCCTCGACCAGGCGCTGCGGACGGCCCTGGAGGGAATCTACCCGCCGCTGGCCGGCTTCGAGTTGGTGGACTACAAGGTCCGCATCCTGGAGGGCCAGCACGGCACCGGATCGAAGACCCGGGTGCTGATCGAGTCGACCGACGGCACCGCGACCTGGTCCACGGTCGGCGTGGCCGACAACGTGATCGCCGCCTCCTGGCTGGCACTTGAGGACGCGTACACCTACGGCCTGATCCGGGCCGGCCTGGAGCCGGCGGAGTAGTACCCCCGAACACGCCTGCGGCCCACGGGACTTCGCCAAGTCCCGTGGGCCGCACTGCTACTCGCGCACTCGCCCCGCAGGCGGCTCGGCGCGGTGTCAGCGCAGTCGGGCCAGGAGGGCGTGTTCGACCAGGGTGATGAGGGCGCTCTTGGCGCTGTCGCGGCGGCGGGCGTCGAGCGTGATCACCGGGGTGTCGGCGCCGAGTTGGAGGGCTTCGCGGACTTCGTCGGGGGTGTGGGGCTGGTGTCCGTCGAAGCCGTTGAGGGCGACGACGAAGGGCAGG
>NZ_JZKH01000134.1 GCF_000961885.1 Streptomyces rubellomurinus | reverse complement strand
CTGGCTGATCTTCTCGCCGGTCACGGCCTGGACGACGTCCGGGCCGGTGATGAACATCTGCGAGGTCTCGCGGACCATGAACACGAAGTCGGTCAGCGCCGGCGAGTACGCGGCGCCGCCGGCGCACGGGCCGAGCATCACCGAGATCTGCGGGATGACGCCGGAGGCCCTGGTGTTGCGCTGGAAGATGCCGCCGTAGCCGGCCAGCGCCGAGACGCCCTCCTGGATCCGGGCGCCCGCACCGTCGTTGAGCGACACCAGGGGCGCGCCGGCCGCGATGGCCAGGTCCATCAGCTTGTGGATCTTCTGCGCGTGGGCCTCGCCCAGCGCGCCGCCGAAGATCCGGAAGTCGTGCGCGTACGCGAAGACCCGCCGGCCGTGCACGGTGCCCCAGCCGGTCACCACGCCGTCGGTGTGCGGCTTCTTGGCCTCCAGGCCGAAGCCGGTGGCCCGGTGCCGGCGCAGCTGCTCGACCTCGCGGAACGAGCCCTCGTCGAACAGCAGGTCGAGCCGTTCACGGACGGTCAGCTTGCCCTTGCCGTGCTGCGCTTCGGTCGCGCGCTCCTGGCCGCTGAGGACGCCGTCCTTGAGGTTGCGCAGCTCGGCGACCCGGTCCTGCATGGTGGACGCTGAATTCGACACGGACATCCACTCCCTCCGGTTGAGCGCCCCCCGGCGGGGGCTCACCGGCCGACTCTAGGAACGCGTCGGCGGTCACCGCGAGGAATCGGACCCGGATATGTCCCGATCGTGCCATTGTCGCAATTCCGTCAGGGGCCGCCGCAGGCCCCGATCGCCCCCGTGTCAGCTACCGGACAGCGTCGAATCCGATTCCCGGCGGCCCCCCGACACCCCTCGCGAGGTGCGAAACTGGCGAACCGGACCGGATTCCACGGCCGATCGCCGCCCCCGCCCCGGGATTGCGTGGGGCCGGTGGGAAAGGCGCGACGGAACACCGCCCCTGAGCGACCGTCCGGGCGGCGGCCGCGACCGGCCCGGCCCGCTCGGAGCACAAGCCGACAATCGGGACACCCGGCCCGCCCGGCCCGGGATTCGGTGATGATGGCACCGGGGGGAGGTGTGTCGCGGGGTGTCCGCTCCCCCGTGCACCGCCCAGGCGGCCGGCCGCTCCCGCGCCGCCGGCCAGGGCCCGACCGTTCGAGAGAAAGGAGGTACGGCCCGCCCCGCCACCCGGGGGCAGGCCGTACGTCGCCCATGCAGCTCGCTCTGCTCCTGGTCCTGTCCATCGTCGTCCCGCTGGTCTGCATCGCGGCGCTCGCCACCGGGGTCCGGCGCCTGCTGGGGCTGCGGATCGGCCGTACCCGCGCGATCCTGACCGCCCTGGTCGGCCTCGCGGCGGCGGCGGTGATCGGCGCGGCGATGGGCGACTCCCGGCGCGGCCCGATGGTGACCGTCCAGATCAGCCTCGCCGTCCTGGCCGCGATGATGTTCCTCGCGCTCTCCGAGGTGGTCCTGCCCAGCGGCTCGATCTCCGGCGTGGTCCGCTGGCCGCAGGCCTTCCGCCGCCGGCTGTCCCGCACCCGGCGCTACACCGAGCTGAGCCGGATCGCGGTGCGGCACGGGCTCGGCCGCTGGCTGCGCGCGCGCAGCCGCACCGGGCCGCAGGCCGCGGTGGAGCGGGCCGCGCTGGCGGTGTCGCTGCGGATGGCGCTGGAGGAGGCCGGGGCGACCTTCATCAAGATGGGCCAGCTGCTGTCCACCCGGTACGACCTGCTGCCGCCGGAGTTCGTCGAGGAGCTGACCCGGCTCCAGCACCAGGTCCCGCCCGAGCCGTGGCTGGAGATCGAGCAGGTGCTGACCGAGGAGCTGGGCCGGGCGCCCGGCGAGGTGTTCGCCGAGTTCGACCCGGAGCCGCTGGCCGCCGCCTCGATCGCGCAGGTGCACCGGGCCCGGCTGCACTCCGGCGAGCAGGTGGTCGTGAAGGTGCAGCGGCCCGGCGCCCGGGCCACCGTGCAGCGGGACCTGGACATCCTGTTCCGGATCAGCCGCAAGCTCGCGGAGCACACCGAGTGGGGCCGCACGGTCGGCGCCATGGAGCTCGCCGAGGGCTTCGCCCGGTCGCTGCACGAGGAGTTGGACTTCCGGGTGGAAGCCCGTAACACCACCGCCGTCCGGGCCGGGGTCGCGGGCTCGGCCACCGCCTCCGCCGTGGTGCTGCCGGACGTGCACGAGGAGTTCTCCACCCAGCGGGTCCTGATACTCAGCTGGATGGACGGCCTGACCCTGGGCGGCGCCGGGGCCCCGCAGCCGGGCGAGGAGGCCGCGCGCGAGGAACTGGCCCAGCAACTGCTGGAGTGCATGTTCGAACAGATCATGTTCGGCGGGGTGTTCCACTCCGACCCGCACCCCGGCAACATCATGCTGCTCACCGACGGCCGGCTCGCCCTGCTCGACTTCGGCTCGGTCGGGCGGGTCGACCGGGTGCTGCGGACCTCGCTGCGCAACCTGCTGCTGGCCATCCACCGCACCGACCCGGTGGCGCTGTGCGACGCGCTGCTCGAACTCGTCGAGCACGCCGAGGAGATCGACGAGACGAAGCTGGAGCGGGCGCTCGGCCGGTTCATGGCCCGGCACCTGACGCCCGGTGTGCGGCCGGACCGCGAGATGTTCGCCGACCTCTTCCTGCTGGTCGCCAAGCACGGCCTCACCTGCCCGCCGGAGATCGCCGCCGCCTTCCGCTCGCTGGCCACCCTCGAGGGCTCGATGGAGCTGCTGGTGCCCGGGTTCGACATCGTCTCCCGGGCCAAGGGCTTCGCGAAGACCCAGGTGCAGCGCAAGCTCACCCCCGCCTCGATGGCCGAGTCCGTGGTCGAGGAGGCGCTGGCGATGGCCCCGATGCTGCGCCGGCTGCCGCGCCGGGTGGAGCGGATCACCAGCTCGCTGGAGCACGGCCGGCTCGGCGTGCAGGTCCGCTTCCTCGCGGACGAGCGGGACCGCCGCTTCGTCCGCACGCTGGTGCACGAGGTGCTGCTCACCTTCATCGGCGCCGTGCTCGGCCTGATCGGGGTGCTGCTGCTCGGCACCAAGGGCGGCCCGGTGCTCGGGCACTCGCTGCAGCTGTTCCAACTCCTCGGCTACAACCTGCTGGTGGTCGCCAGCGTGCTGGCCCTGCGGGTGGTGTTCTCGATCTTCCGCGCCGACCGCTGACGGCCCGCGGCCGCCCGCCCCGGGGGGGACGGGCGGCCGCGGCCGCGGTGCGGTGCTGCTGCCGCTACTGCGGCCTGCGCTCCCGGGCGTAGGCCTCCACGATCTCGGCGACGTAGTCGGCCAGACCCGTGCGGAAGGCCTCGAAGCGGGCGTACGGCTCCGGGAAGGCGACGTAGAACCGGCCCAGCTCGATGTACATGTCGAAGTCGATCGGCCAGTACTCCATGATCCAGCCGTGGTGCTCGGCGAGGGTGTCCAGCGCGCGCGGGTCGTCCGTCGCCGTCTTCCCGTCGAAGAGCTCGACCAGCTTGGTGATGGTGCGGTCCCAGCACCCCCGGATGTACTCCTCCTCCTCCGGGGTGAACTGCCTCTCCTCGGTGCTCATGCGGTGTTCCTCTCCTCGGTGCGGTGCTCGTTGACGACGGACGGCGGACGGCTGACGGCTGACGGCTGACGGCTGACGGCGACGCGGGCTCAGCGCTCCGGGCGGAAGGTCACCGGCAGGGTGCTGTAGCCGAACAGGAAGTTGGAGTAGACCCGGCCGGCCGGCCCGGCCTGCTCGACCTCGGCGACCTGCGCGCGCAGCCCGTCCAGCAGGGCCTTCAGCTCCTCGCGGCCGAGGAAGGCGCCCAGGCAGAAGTGCGGGCCGTAGCCGAAGGTGACGTGCTTGTTGGGGGTGCGGGCGAGGTCGAAGGCCCGCGGGTCGGTGAAGACCTGCTCGTCGAAGTTGGCCGAGGTGTTCCAGAGCGTGACGATGTCCCCGGCGGCGATCCGGTGGCCGCCGATCTCCAGGTCGACCAGGGCGCGGCGGCCGAAGTGCATCGCGGGGGTCGTCCAGCGCAGGATCTCCTCCGCGGTGCTCTCCACACCGACCGCCCCGCTCTTGAACGCCCGCCACTGGTCCGGGTGTTGGATGAAGGCGAGGACGGCGCCGATCGAGGCCATCCGGCTCGACTCGTCGCCGCCCAGGATGAGGCTGTAGCAGTTGAAGACGATCTCGTCCTCGGTGAGCGGCACGCCGCCCACGGATCCGGTGGCGAGCGCGCTGATCACGTCGTCGCCGGGGTTGCGGCGGCGGGCCTTGGCGAGGTCGGAGAAGTACAGCAGGATCTCGTTGCGGGCCAGCCAGGCCTCGTCGTCGGTGCCGTCCGCGCTGTCCGCGCTGAGCACCTGCTTGTTCCAGTCCAGCAGCATCTGACGGTCCTGCGGCGGCACCGCCATCAGGTCGCAGATGGTCCCCATCGGGATGTGCTCGGCGACCTCGGCGGCGTAGTCGAAGGTCCCCTTGGCGAGCGCCCGGGCCAGCAGGTCGGTGGTCCGGATCCGGACCTGCTCCACCACGTGCGAGAGCGCCCGCGGCGAGAACGAGCGCAGCATCAGGTTGCGGATCTCCCGGTGGCGCGGGCCGTCGGTGACGGCGAGCATCTTGCCGCCGGCCGAGTCGCCGCCCTGGAGCAGGGTGGAGAGCACGTTGCCGCGCTCGGAGGTGAAGCGCTGGTTGTCCTTGTAGACGGACATCACGTCGTGGTAGCGGGTCAGCGCCCAGAAGGCGGGCAGCTGCGCGGTCGCCCGGTGCAGGTGGACCGGGCGCTCGGTGCGGAAGCGCTGCCAGAGGGCGAACAGGTCGGTGTCGACGAAGGTCCGTGGATCGGTGAGGTCGACGGCGTCCAGGTCGAACCCGGACTCGGTGCTGAGTGCGGTCATCAGAGGTGTCTTTCCGGAGAGTCGGGCGCCGGGCTACCCGGCGGCGGCCAGACGGCGGCGGGCCGCGCGCAGCCACTCCTTGCGGATGATCCCGCTGGGCAGCCGGATCACCGTCCAGTAGCGGCGGAAGCGGCGGCGGGTGACCGGGTCGGTGCTCACCACCCGGGTCTCGGTGAGCAGTTCGCCGTCCACGCAGCGGAAGTTGAAGGCCACCTTGTAGTGGCCCGGCCGGTCGAAGTCGCGGAAGCCGCGGTGGGGGTCCTCGCCCAGGTCGGCGATCCCGTTGCCGGGGCCGGTGACCTTGGCGGCCGCACCGACGACCAGCTCGTCGGGCGAGCGGTGCAGCACGCTGAAGCCGCCGGTGATCATGGCGTCCAGGAACGGGCGCGCGGTCTCGCCGCGCTTGGCGTTGATCGAGCCGAAGTTCATGAGCAGGCGGAACACCGGGACGTCCCGCCACTGGACCGCCTCGACGGCCGCGATGGCCGCAGTGGCGTCCGGCGCCGGGGCCGTCCGGACGGCCAGCCGGTGGCGCTCGCGGTGATCCCACTGGGGTAGCAGACGGTCCAGCTCCATGTTCCCACTCCTGTTCTGTGACGGGCGCCGCGGGATCGCCGCGGCGCCCGGTGGTCGCCGGCCCCTGCCTAGGACGCCGCGGCGCCGTAACCGAGCGGGCAACCGGTCGCGTCCGGCTCGGACCCGGCGTCCGCGAGGACGTCCGGCACGGCGCCGGCCCTGGCGTCGTGCAGCTCCGGGAAGAACCACTGCCCCAGAGTCTGCCGCAGGAACTCCGCGCCGGCACTGCCGCCGGTGCCGGGCTTGGCGCCCAACACCCGTACCACCAGCAGCCAGTGACGGTAACGCCACTGGTGGAAGGCCGCGTCGAAGTCCAGCAGGTCCTCCGCCAGCTCGCGCAGCTCGTCCGGGGCCAGGCCGGGGACGAACAGCTCGTCGGCGCCCAGCCCCTGACGCTCCAGCAGTGCGGCGAAGGCCTCCCGCAGCGACGGTTCGGTGAAGCGCCGGTTCATCCGCTCGCGTTCGGCCTCCGTGGAGCCCGGCAGCCGCAGGTGGCGGCGGTCGCGCAGCCCGGAGATCATCTCCAGCTCGCGGAACTGCACCGACTGGAAGCCACTGGACTCCCCCAGCGCGCCCCGGAACTCGTTGAACCCCTCGGGGGTCATCGTGCCGAGCACGTCCATCTGGACGATCCAGAGCCGGACCATCTCCCGCACCCGGCGCAGGCCCCACCGGGCCGGGCCGGTGCGGCCCTCGTCCATGGCGGCCCGCACCTGTTCCAACTCGTGCAGCGCGCAGGCGAACCAGACCTCGAAGGCCTGGTGGGTGACGATGAACAGGAGCTCGTCGTGGGCCTCGGTGCGCGGGCGCTGCAGCTCCAGCAGTCCCGCCACCTCCAGGTAGCTCCCGTAGCTGAGCGGGGCCTCCGGGGCGACGGCGGCGCCGCCCGCCGGGCCGGGTTTCGGTTCGGTCATCATCTCGGACATCGGGTCTCCCCCATCGAGCCTCAAGATTTCGTCAACGCGCCACGGCTGTCCGGTACTTGCGGACGGCCAGTGGCGCCACCAGGGCGAACAGCAGGACCATCCAGACCAGGCTCAGCAGGACCGGGTGCTGGGCGGGGAAGGCATCGGCGTTGGGCGCGGCCTGCGGGTTGCCCCACAGGTCACGGCACCCCCCGATGACCGCGCTCAGCGGGTTCCACTCGGCGATCACGGCCAGCCAGTGCGGCAGGCCGGTGAGCGGGATGTAGGCGTTCGACAGGAACATCATCGGCATCAGCAGCACGTTCGGCACCGAGGAGGCGGTCTCCGCGCTTCCCGTCGCCAGCCCGACCCACGCGCCGAGCCAGGCCATCACGAAGCCGAAGAGCAGCAGCAGTCCGAAGCCGGCCAGCACCGACAGCACGCCGGTGTGGGTCCGCCAGCCGATCGCCAGGCCGACCGCCGCCATCGCCAGGCAGCTGACCGCGCGCATCACGGTGTCCCCGACCGTCCTGCCGAGCAGCACCGCCGCGCTGGACATCGGCAGCGAGCGGAACCGGTCGGTGATGCCGTTGCGCATGTCCTCGACGGCGCCGACCGCGGTGCCCTGGACGGCCGTCATGACGCCCATGGCGAAGATGCCCGCCATGATGTACTCGTGGTAGCCACCGTTCGGGACGTCGATCACGCTGCCGAACAGCAGCCCGAACAGCAGCACGAAGATCATCGGCACCACGGTCGCCTCGACCAGCTTGTCGGGCTTGCGCATCAGGTGCTTCAGGTGCCGCTCGACGCAGATCGCGCCGTGGGCGAGTACGTCGGTCATGCCAGGCTCCGTTCCTTGTGGTCCGCGCCCTCGTCCGCCGGCCGGCCGACCTGGCCGGTGAGCGTGAGGAACACCTCGTCCAGCGAGGGCCGGCGCAGGGCGAAGTCCGCCAGCGCCACCCCCTGGCGGGCCAACTCGGCCGCGACGACGGCCAGGTCGTCCGTTCCGCCGGTGATCCGGACGGACGCGGCGCGGCCGTCCTCGGAGGACGTCGGCGCCTCGCCGGACAGCCCGGCCAGCGCCGCCAGGACGGCCGGCAGGTGGTCCGGGTCGACCGGCCGCACGTCCAGCCGCTCGCCGCCGACCTTCTGCTTCAGCTCGTCCGAGGTGCCCTCGGCGATCACCTGCCCGGTGTCCACCACCACGATCCGGTCGGCCAGTTGGTCGGCCTCCTCCAGGTACTGGGTGGTGAGCAGGATGGTGACGCCGGCCGCCACCTGCTCCCGGATCATCGCCCAGAGCACGAGCCGGCTGGCCGGGTCGAGGCCGGTGGTCGGCTCGTCGAGGAAGAGCACCTTCGGGTCGGCGACCAGGCTGGCGGCCAGGTCGAGCCGGCGGCGCATGCCGCCGGAGTAGGTGCCGGTCCGGCGGCCGGCGGCCTCGGTCAGTTCGAAGCGCTCCAGCAGGTCGTCCGCGCGCCGGCCCGCGGCGGCCCGGCCGAGCCCCTGCAGCCGGCCGACCATCTGCAGGTTCTCCCGCCCGGTCAGCAGCTCGTCGACGGCCGCGTACTGGCCGGTCAGGCCGATGCTGCGCTGGACGTCCCGGCGCTGGGTGCGCACGTCGTAGCCGGCCACCTCGGCGGTGCCCTCGTCCGCGTCCAGCAGGGTCGCCAGGATCCGGACGGTGGTGGTCTTGCCCGCCCCGTTCGGCCCGAGGACGCCGAGCACGGTCCCGGCCGGGACGGTCAGGTCGACGCCGCGCAGCGCCTCGTGGTCGCCGTAGCGCTTCCGCAGGCCGACCGCCCTGATCGCTGTCTCCATGCCTCTCCTCCAGTGGATCGTCGGGACGTTCAGTTGCCGCGGTGCAGGCGCTCGACGAGCAGGCGGCCGATCTCGGCGAGCACGGCCGTCGCCGCGATCCCGCCGTGCGTGCAGGCCAGGTCGTGTTGCTCGAAGCCGCCGGTCAGGTACGGCTTCCAGTCCTCGATCCGGGGCGACTCGGCGGTCCGGCCCTCGGTGGCGTGGAAGAACAGCACCTCGCCCCGGAAGACCCCGGGGCGCGCCGCCTCCGCGATCCGGCCGTTGTTCAGCACGACCCGCTCGATCGCCCCGACGTGCCGGGCCTGGATGCCGGGCAGGATCGCCTCGGTCAGCAGGGCCGCCGCGTCGGCGTGGCTCAGCTTCCCGGCCCGCAGGTCGGCGGCGGCCGGGCCGACCAGCTCGAACAGTTCGCGCTGGAACGCCGCCTCGTCCGTCGAGACGCGGACCGCGTGCGGGAAGGCGTCCAGCAGGGTGAGCAGCGCGACCTGCTGCCCGGCCGCCTCCAGCTCGGTGGCGATCGCCTGGGCGACCAGGCCGCCGAGGGACCAGCCGAGCAGGTGGTACGGGCCCTCGGGCTGCACCTCACGGATCCGGGCCAGGTAGTCGGCGGCCATCTCCTCGACGCTGCCGGGCAGTTCGCCCTCGCCGCGCAGGCCGCGGGCCTGCAGCGCGTAGAGCGGGCGGTCGGCCTCAAGGGTCTGCAGCAGGCCGGAGTAGATCCAGCCCAGGCCCAGGCCGGGGTGGACGCAGAACAGCGGGGCCAGGGCGCCCTCGGCGCGCAGCGGCAGCAGCACGTCCAGGGAGTCGTCGAAGGCGTCCGCGCTCCGGCCCGGGGTGAGCGCCCCGAGCGGGTTCGGGGCGGTCCGGCGGGCGGCGGGCTGGGCACCGCCGATGGCGCTGATCGGCCGGTCGGGCGCCTCGCCGGCGGCGGTCAGCAGCGCGATCAGGCGCTCGACCAGCCGCTCGGCGGTGGCCCGGTCGTAGCGCCCGGTGTCGTACCGCAGCTCGCCGTCGATGCCGGCCGGCGCGCCGGCGGCGTCGAAGCGCTCGCCCAGGCGGGCGGCCAGGTCGGCCTCGGCGGCGGGCTCGGCGACGGCGTACGGCTCGGTGCGCAGGCCGGGCAGGTCCAGGCCCGGCTCGGCGCCGTCGCGCACGGTCAGCAGCACCTGGACGAGCGGGCGCCCGGGCCGCAGGGTGTCGGCCAGCCGGTCGAACGGCAGGTCCTGCTGCGCGCGGGCCGCCAGGTCGGTCTCCCGGACGCGGGCGATCAGCTCGCGGAAGGTCGGGTCGCCGGAGGTGTCGGTGCGCAGCACCAGGGTGTTGGCGAACCGGCCGACCAGGTCGCTCAGCGCGTCCTCGGTGCGGCCGGGGACGGGGCTGCCGATCGGCACGTCCGGGCCGGCGCCGAGCGCGCTCAGCAGGGCGGCGAGGCCGGCCCGGAGCACCATCGGCATGCTCGCCTGGCCGTCCCGGGCGAGCCCGGCGAGGCGGGCGTGCAGCCTGGCGTCGAGGCGGACGGCCACGGCCTCGGCGCGGTGGGCGGGCTCCGGGCGGTCGGCGGGCAGCGAGAGCTGGTCGGGCAGGCCGGCCAGGGCCTCGCGCCAGTAGCCGAGCTGGCGGCCGGCGCGGCTCTTCGGGTCGTCCTCGGCGCCGAGGGAGCGGCGCTGCCAGAGCGCGTAGTCGGCGTACTGCACCGGCAGCGGGCGGAAGGCGGGCGCCTCGCCGCGGGCGCGGGCCGCGTAGGCGGCGGCCAGGTCGCGGGCGAGCGGCGCGACCGATCCGGCGTCGGCGGCGACGGGGTGCAGCGTGAGCAGCAGCAGGTGCTCCTCGGCGCCGAGCGCGAACAGCTCGGCGCGCAGCGGCTGGTCGGCGGTCAGGTCGAAGCCGCGGGCGGCGGCCTGCTCGACGAGGCCGGCGAGGGCGTCCTCGGTGGTGTCGGTGACGGCCAGGGCGGGCCGGGCGGCGGCCGGGTCGAGGACCAGCTGGCGCGGCTCGCCGCCGTGCTCGGGGAAGACCGTCCGCAGGATCTCGTGCCGTTCGACGAGGTCGGCCAGGGCGGCACGCAGCGCGTCCCGGTCGAGGGCGCCGTGCAGCCGGACGGCCAGCGGGATCCGCTGCGCGGCGCGCCCCGGCTCCCGGCTGTCCGCCCAGATCCGGCGCTGGGCGACGGACGGCGGCACGACCTCGGGCCGCTCCTCGACCTTCAGGACGACCTTGATGCCGCCGGCCTCGACGAGCCGCTCGGCGAGCTGGGCCACCGAGGGCGCCTCGAACAGGGCGCGGATCGGGAGCGCCACACCGAGCTCCGAGCGGATCCGGCTGATCAGCCGGGCGGCGAGCAGCGAGTGCCCGCCCATCTCGAAGAAGCTCTCCTCGACGTTCACCGCGTCGCGCTCCAGGATCGAGGCGAAGACGGCGGCGAGCGCCTCCTCCTCGGGGCCCTCGGGGGCCCGGCCGAGGCTGCCGGCGTCGGCGCCGGGCACGGGCAGGGCCTTGCGGTCCACCTTGCCGTTGGGCAGCAGCGGGAAGGCGTCGAGCACCACGAACGCGGACGGGACCATGAACTCGGGCAGCTTGGCGGCCAGGTACGCGCGCAGCTCGTCCGCCGCGACGGTCCGGTCGGCGGCGGCGACCAGGTAGGCGACCACGCGCTTGTCGCCGGGCTCGTCCTCGCGGACGATCACGCTGGCGTGGCCGACCGCGGGGTGCAGGCCGACGACGGACTCGATCTCGCCGAGCTCGATCCGGAAGCCGCGCACCTTCACCTGGTCGTCGGCGCGCCCGGCGAACTCCAGCGTGCCGTCGGCGCGCCAGCGGCCGAGGTCGCCGGAGCGGTAGAGCCGGGAGCCGGCCGGGCCGTAGGGGTTGGCGACGAAGCGCTCGGCGGTCAGGCCGGGCCGCTGGTGGTAGCCGCGGGCCAGGCCCTCGCCGGAGATGTACATCTCGCCGGCGACGCCGGGCGGCACCGGGCGCAGCGCCTTGTCCAGCACGTACACCCGGGAGTTGGCGAACGGCCGGCCGATCGGCGGGGTGCCGCCGGGGGTGAGGGCCCCGCTCATGGTGGCGCCGACGGTGGTCTCGGTGGGGCCGTAGCCGTTGAGCAGGCGGCGGCCGGGCGACCAGCGGGCGACCAGTTCGGGGGTGCAGGCGTCGCCGGTGGAGACCAGGGTGGCGCCGGCCAGCACCTCGTCGTCGGCGGGCAGCGCGGCCAGGGCGACCGGCGGCAGGGTGGCGTGGGTGACGCCGTGCCGGCGGACGACCTCGGCGAGCGGCTCGCCGGGCAGCAGGTCGTCGGCGGTGCCGAGGACCAGGGCGGCGCCGGAGAGCAGGCCCATCGCGATGTCCCAGAAGCCGGCGTCGAAGCTGACCGAGGCGAACTGCAGCACCCGGCTGCCGGGCCCGGCCTGGACGGTCTCGGCCTGGGTGGCGACCAGGCTGGCGAGGCCGCGGTGCGGGACCACGACCCCCTTGGGGCGGCCGGTGGAGCCGGAGGTGTAGATGACGTACACCGGGTTGGCCGGCCGCAGCGGGGCGGTGCGCTGCGCGTCGGTGGGGTCGGTGTCGGGGCGCTCGGCCAGGGCGGCGAGCACGGCCGGGTCGTCCAGCACCACGCGCGGCATCTCCGCGCCGGCCGCGTCGAGCAGTTCGGCGGTGGCGGCGGTGGCCAGGCCGACCACCGGACGGGCGTCGGCGATCATGAAGTCGAGCCGGTCGGCCGGGTACTCCGGGTCGAGCGGCAGGTACGCGGCGCCGGCCTTGCTGACGGCCCAGAGCGCGACGATCAGCTCGACCGAGCGGGGCACCGAGACGGCGACGAACTGCTCGGGGCCGACGCCCGCCGCGATCAGGTGGTGGGCCAGCCGGTTGGCGCGGGCGTTCAGCTCGCCGTAGGAGACCACGGTGTCCCGGAAGAGCAGGGCCGGCGCGTCCGGGTCGGCGGCGGCGCGGGCCTGGAACAGCTCGGGCAGGGTGGCCGGGGCGACCTCGCGGGCGCTGTCGTTCCAGTCCGTGAGGAGCTTGCGGCGCTCGTCGGCGGAGAGCACGTCCAGCCGGCCGATCAGCTGGTCCGGGTCGGCGGCGACGGCGGTGAGCAGCCGGACCAGCCGGTCCAGCACGGCCGTGGCGGCGTCCTCCTCGTACAGGTCGGGGGCGTAGCACAGCCGCAGGTGCAGGTCCTCGCCCATCAGGCCGGCGGCGAGGTTCAGCGGGTAGTGGGCGCCGTCGCGGCCGTCCACGCCGGAGAACCGGACGCCGCCGACCTCCATCCGCTCGGTGGCCGGGTCCACCGGGTAGTTCTGGTAGACCAGCGTGGTGTCGAACAGCTCGCCGTGGCCGGAGAGCTGCTGCGCGTCGGTGAGGCTGACGTGCTGGTAGGCGAGCAGTTCGGTCTGCTCCTGCTGCAGGCGGCCGAGCGCGCTCGCGAGCGAGTCGCCGGCGCGCAGCCGGACCCGGACCGGCAGGGTGTTGATGAACAGGCCGACCATGGTGTCGACGTCCGGGATCTCCGGCGGGCGGCCGGAGACGATCGCGCCGAACACCACGTCCTCGCGCCCGGTCAGGGCGCTCAGCAGCAGGCCCCAGGCGCCCTGGATGACGGTGTTGACGGTGAGTCCGCGGCTGCGGGCCAGCGCCTGGAGGGCGGCGGTGACCTCGGCGGGCACCTCCCGGTGCAGCCAGCCGGGCCGCACCAGCGCCCGGCCGCGGCTGGACGGGACGACCAGCGTCGGGTCGTCGATCCCGGCCAGCGCCTGCCGCCAGGCCTGCTCGGCGGCGTCGGCGTCCTGCTCGGCGAGCCAGGCGAGGTAGTCGCGGTACGGGGTGACCGGGCGCAGCACGGAGGCGTCGCCCTTGCTCGCGTA
The DNA here is from genome assembly GCF_000961885.1 of Streptomyces rubellomurinus. Classification (GTDB taxonomy): domain Bacteria; phylum Actinomycetota; class Actinomycetes; order Streptomycetales; family Streptomycetaceae; genus Kitasatospora; species Kitasatospora rubellomurina. The sequence continues at coordinate 2,283 of NZ_JZKH01000134.1, read as the reverse complement.
CAGCTCGAACAGCTCGCGGACCAGGATGGGGATCGACCAGCCGTCCATCAGGATGTGGTGCTTGGTCATCATCAGCCGGAACCGCTCGGGCGCCAGCCGCAGGACGGTGAAGCGGATCAGCGGCGGGCGGGTGAGGTCGAACGGGCGGGCCTGGTCCTCGTCGGCGAGCCGGGTGAGCTCGGCCTGCTGCCGTTCGGCGTCCAGGCCACTGAGGTCGATCTGCTCCCACGGCACGGCGACCTTGCGGTGCACCAGCTGGACGGGCTTGCTCGCCTTGTCGTGGCGGAAGCCGACCCGCAGGTTGGCGTGCCGCTCCAGCAGGGCGCGGGCGGCGACCCGCAGGGCGCGGGTGTCCAGCGGGCCCTCCAGGTCGAGCAGCATCTGGTGGACGTAGAGGTCGGGGCCGTCCTCGTCGTAGAGGGCCTGGAAGAGCATGCCCTCCTGGAGCGGCGAGAGCGGGAGGATGTCCTCGACGGCGGACTTCTTCGCGCCCTGGGCCCTGGTGCCCGGCGCTTCGGTGCTCCGGGCCGTGGCGGTCTGCGGGCCGGCGGTGGTGCCGGGCTTCTGCGCGCCGGAATCGGTCACTTTGCGGTCTCCCATTCGTCCTCGAAGTCGTCCTCGTCCAGCTCGTCGGCGAGGTCGTCGCCGATCTCCGCCGCGAAGCCGTCCAGTTCGTCCTGGCTCAGCGAGACCAGGGACAGGTCGGACGGGGTGAAGCCGCCGCTGTCGGGGCGGTCGGCATGTGCCGCCAACGCCCGGACGGCACGGCTGAAGCAGTCGGCCAGGTCCTCGATCTCCCGCTCGCGCAGCAGCGTCTGCGGCCAGGACCAGACGAGCAGCAGGCGCGGCCCGTCCGGGTGGTCCTCGGTCAGCGCGGTGACGCCCAGCGCGTGGCTCATCGGCGTCTCCGGCTCGGGCCGGCCGCCTTCCAGTGCCGCGCCGGAGAGCACGCCCTCGTCGACGACCGGGGTCCACGGCTCGGCGGTCGCGCCGCCGACGGCCGAGCTGCGGCCGAGGTAGTTGAAGCTGACCTGCGGGCCCAGGAGGTCGGCCAGCACCGCCCGGGTGTCGTGGTTGAGGTGGCGCAGCAGGCCGTAGCCGAGGCCGTGGTCGGGCACGGCGCGCAGCTGCTCCTTGACCAGCTTGAGCGCCTGGCCGACGCCCACGCCGCCGTCCGCGACCTGGGTCCGGTCCACCCCGGCGACGTCGAGCCGGACGGGGTGCACGCTGGTGAACCAGCCGACCGTGCGGGACAGGTCCACGCCCTCGACGACGTCCTCGCGGCCGTGGCCCTCCAGTTCGACCAGGACGGCCGTCTCCTCCTCCTCGCCCCGGCCGGCCCGCCACTCGGCGACGGCGAGGGCGAGGGCGGTGAGCAGCACGTCGTTGACGCCGGCGTGGTAGGCGGCGGGGAGCGTGGTCAGCAGCGGGGCGACGTGCTCGGCCGGCTCGGTGCGGGTCAGGTAGCGCATGGTGCCCAGCACGTCCGTGTTCGGGTCGAACGGCCGCTCGCCCAGCAGGGCGTCGGGCACGTCCAGCATCTCCTCCCAGAGGGCGAGTTCGGCGACCCGCTCGGGCTTGTGGGCGAGCGCGACCAGCTGCTCGGCCCAGCGGCGCACGGACGTCCCGGTGGGCTGCAGCTCCGGCTCGCGGCCGGCGGCCAGCGCCTCGCAGGCGGCGGCCAGGTCGGGGACCAGGACCTGCCAGGAGACGGTGTCCACCGCGAGGTGGTGCACGACCAGCAGCACGCGGCCGGGGGTGTCCGGTCCGGCGTCGAACCAGACCACCTGCAGCAGGACGCCGGCGTCCGGGTCCATCCGGGCCCAGGCCGCCACGTCCTGCGCGGAGCTGACGGCGCGCAGCGCGGCCGGGTCGAGGCCCGCCGTGTCGACCCGCAGGACGCAGTCGGCCGCGTCGACGGCGCCGCGCTCGGGCACGGTCGTCCGCCAGCCGCCGGCCTCGCGGGTCAGCCGCATCCGCAGCGCGTCGTGGTGGTCGAGCAGGGCCTGGACGGCGGCGGTCAGGTGCTCCTCGGTCAGGCCGGCCGGGGCGTTCAGCAGGGTGGACTGGTTGAACTGGCGGATCGGGCCGCCGCGTTCGCGCAGCGCGTGGACGGCCGGGGTGAGCGGCACCTCGCCGATGCCCTCGTCCGGCCCCTCGCTCACCACCTGGTCGAGGCTGCCCGCGACGGCGGCGAGGGCGGCGACGGTCTTGTGCTCGAAGACCTGGCGCGGGGTGATCACCAGACCGGCCTTGCGGGCGCGGCTGACCAGCTGGATGGAG
>NZ_JZKH01000133.1 GCF_000961885.1 Streptomyces rubellomurinus | reverse complement strand
TTGTCGTCGGTCGCCAATGGCCCCCAGCCTTCGGCCGGGAGGTGCCCCCACCGCAGTGGCTCCCTCCTCCGCCTTGCGATGCACGCACCCCAACGCCGCCCCGCCCGCTCTCCGAGCGGACGACGGGAGTCTGAAGACACGCCCTAGGCTGGTGATCGGTGGGAACCCCGCCCGAGGAGACCGCGCCCGAGGAGGCCGACATGCCCGCTGCTCCCCCGCCGGACTTCGCCGCGGCCCTGGCGGCCGGGCCGCTGGTGCTGGACGGCGGGATGTCGAACCAGCTGGCGGCGGCCGGGCACGACCTGTCGGACGAGCTGTGGTCGGCGCGGCTGCTGGCGGACGATCCGCAGGCCGTGGTGGCCGCGCACCGGGCGTACTTCCAGGCCGGGGCGGACGTCGCGATCACCGCGAGCTACCAGGCGAGCTTCGAGGGCTTCGCCCGGCGCGGGGTGGGCCACGCGCAGGCGGCCCGGCTGCTGGCGAGCAGCGTGGAGCTGGCCCGGGAGGCGGCGCGGTCGGAGCCGGGCGGCCGGCGGCGCTGGGTGGCGGCCTCGGTGGGCCCGTACGGGGCGGTGCTGGCGGACGGTTCGGAGTACCGGGGGCGGTACGGGCTGAGCGTGGCGGAGCTGGCGGCCTTCCACCGGCCGCGGCTGGAGGTGCTGGTGGCGGCCCGGCCGGACGTGCTGGCGCTGGAGACGGTGCCGGACGTGGACGAGGCGCGGGCGCTGCTGGGGCTGCTGCGCGGGTCGGAGGTGCCGGCCTGGCTGTCGTACAGCGTCGTCGGCGACCGGACCCGGGCCGGGCAGCCGCTGGCGGAGGCGTTCGCGCTGGCGGCGGAGGTGGACGAGGTGCTGGCGGTGGGCGTGAACTGCTGCACGCCGCAGGACGCGGACCGGGCGGTGGCGCTGGCCGCCGGGGTGACCGGGAAGCCGGTGGTGGTGTACCCGAACAGCGGGGAGGAGTGGGACGCGGGCCGGCGGGGCTGGCGCGGCGAGCCGACGTTCCGGTCCGCGCGGGTGGGCGGCTGGCTGGCGGACGGCGCGCGGCTGGTGGGCGGCTGCTGCCGGGTCGGGACGGACGGGATCGCCGCGCTGGCGGCGGAGGTGACGGTGCTCAGGGTGCAGGAACCGGGCGCGGTGGGCTGAATTCGCGTCGCGGAGGCCGAAAAGGGTGCGTCGGCGGAGGGCCGGTGGCCGGTTTCCGAGGGGGAGGGTGCACGAACCGGAGACGGCCTGGCAGACTCGTCCCGTCAACCCGATGGTCGACAATGTCGACCGCTGATTCGCGCGGAGGTATCCCATGCCCGGCCCGATCCAGTCGCTCTCCCGGGCCGCCGCGATCCTGCGGCTACTGGCCGGCGGTGAGCGCCGCCTGGGCCTGTCCGAGGTCTCGACGGCGCTGGGCCTGGCCAAGGGGACGGCGCACGGCATCCTGCGGACGCTGCAGCAGGAGGGGTTCGTCGAGCAGGACCCGGAGAGCGGCAAGTACCAGCTGGGCGCCGAACTGCTGCGGCTGGGGCAGAGCTACCTGGACGTGCACGAGCTGCGGGCGCGGGCGCTGGTGTGGGCGGACGACCTGGCCCGGGCGGCCGGGGAGACGGTCTACCTGGGGGTGCTGCACCAGCAGGGCGTGCTGATCGTGCACCACGTGTTCCGGCCCGACGACACCCGGCAGGTGCTGGAGGTCGGCTCGATGCAGCCGCTGCACAGCACCGCGATCGGCAAGGTGCTGGTGGCCTACGACCCGGTGGCGCGCGGGGAGTTGGGCGACGGCCCGTACGAGTCGTACACCCTGCGGACGCTGACCGAGCCGGCCGACGTGGACGCCGAGTGCTCGCTGATCCGCGAGCGCGGCTGGGCGGACTCGGTCGAGGAGACCTGGGAGGGCGTGGCCTCGATCGCCGCGCTGATCCAGGACCGGCGGCGCAATCCGGTGGGCGCGGTGTGCATCAACGGGCCGGTGGAGCGGATCTGCCAGGACGGCTTCGTGAAGCCCTCGCTGGTCGCCTCGGTGCGCAGCGCGGCCCGGGCGATCTCCCGCGACCTGGGCGCCGGGCGGTTCTGAGCGCGCGGTCCACGAACGAGCGGTCCACGAACGAGCGGTTTCCGAACGAGCGGCCCCGGGCACGAGTCCGGGGCCGCAGTCATGTCGTCACGCTGAGGTACGAACGGGCTCCCCGGTTGTCCGTGCACTGGCGTTTTGTCCGCATTCCGGACGCGCCGCTCGGTAACTTCGGAGGGCGGGCCGAGGGAAGGGTCACAGCTGCGTAACCCCACCTTGACGTGGGGGCGACCCAAAGAGGAAGCTTCCGCATGACGGTCGACATTGTCGAACGACGGCCGGGAAGATCACTCCCGCAACGCGCTCACCCGCACAGGGATCGACCCGGCCAGCTGCCCCCACCCGCACCTCCGGGCCATATGGACAAGGGAGTCTTTGTGTCCGCGTTCTCCAACGGCGACGTCTTCGTCGGCGAAACCCTCGGCACCGCCGCCCTGATACTTCTCGGCGGCGGCGTCTGCGCCGCCGTGACCCTCAAGAAGTCGAAGGCCGTCAACGCCGGTTGGCTCGCCATCACCTTCGGCTGGGGCTTCGCGGTCCTCATCGCCGCCTACATGACCGGCGCCAAGTCCGGTGCGCACCTGAACCCGGCCGTCACCCTGGCTCTCGCGGTCAAGAGCGGCGACTGGAGCCAGGTGCCGCTCTACATCGGCTCGCAGCTGCTCGGCGCGATGATCGGCGCCGTCCTGGTCTGGCTCACCTACCTCGGCCAGTTCCAGGCCAACAAGGAGCCCACCCTCGGCATCTTCTCGACCGGCCCCGAGATCCGGAACCCGGTCCAGAACGTGATCACCGAGGTCATCGGCACCTTCGTGCTCTGCATGGCGATCCTCACCCTCAGCCCGCAGCTCGGCGCCGGCGGCACCACCATCGTCGCCCTCACCGTGGTCGGCATCGGCCTCTCCCTCGGCGGCCCGACCGGCTACGCGATCAACCCGGCCCGCGACCTCGGCCCGCGCATCGTGCACGCACTGCTGCCGATCCCCAACAAGGGCGGCTCCGACTGGTCGTACGCCTGGGTCCCGGTCGTCGGCCCCGTGATCGGCGGCCTCGTGGCCGGCGGCGTGTACAACGCCCTCTTCTAAGAGGCCCGCGGTTCCGAAAGGCCGTCCACCAACGGCCCCTGCCGCAGGCCCCCCGCTGAGGCAGCCGCGGAACTCGCCGAGCACAGGGACTGGCCGAACGGGCCGGTCAGCTCCAATCTCTCCGTACCACCCTTCCCCCGCACGTGAGCCGAGGACCCTCCACATGACCTCCACTGGCAACTACATCGCCGCGATCGACCAGGGCACCACGTCCAGCCGCTGCATCATCTTCGGCGCCGACGGCCGGATCGTCTCCGTCGACCAGCAGGAGCACCGGCAGATCTTCCCGCAGCCCGGCTACGTCGAGCACGACGCCGCCGAGATCTGGACCCGCGTCCAGTCCGTGGTCCGCGGCGCGCTCGACAAGGCCGGCCTGACCAAGGACGACATCCGCGCGATCGGCATCACCAACCAGCGCGAGACCACCGTCCTGTGGGACAAGAACACCGGCGAGCCGGTGCACAACGCGCTGGTGTGGCAGGACACCCGCACCGAGGCGCTCTGCCGCGAGCTCGGCCGCAACGTCGGCCAGGACCGCTTCCGCCGCGAGACCGGCCTGCCGCTGGCCAGCTACTTCGCCGGCCCGAAGATCCGCTGGCTGCTGGACAACGTCGAGGGCCTGCGCGAGCGCGCCGAGGCCGGCGACATCCTGTTCGGCACCATGGACACCTGGGTGATCTGGAACCTCACCGGCGGTGTGAACGGCGGCAAGCACGTCACCGACGTGACCAACGCCAGCCGCACCATGCTGATGAACCTCAAGACCCTCGCCTGGGACGAGAGCATCGCCGAGTCGATGGGCGTGCCGCTGGCCGTCCTGCCGGAGATCCGCTCCTCCGCCGAGGTGTACGGCGAGGCCGTGGGCGACCTGGCGGGCGTCCCGGTCGCCTCCGCGCTCGGCGACCAGCAGGCCGCGCTGTTCGGCCAGACCTGCTTCAACGAGGGCGAGGCCAAGTCCACCTACGGCACCGGCACCTTCCTCCTGCTGAACACCGGCGAGAAGATCGTCAACTCGTACCACGGCCTGCTGACCACGGTCGGCTACCGGATCGGCGACCAGGCCCCGGTCTACGCGCTCGAAGGCTCGATCGCCGTCACCGGCTCGCTCGTCCAGTGGCTGCGCGACCAACTCGGCATCATCTCGACGGCCGCCGAGATCGAGACCCTCGCCAACACCGTCGAGGACAACGGCGGCGCCTACTTCGTCCCGGCCTTCTCCGGCCTGTTCGCCCCGTACTGGCGCTCCGACGCCCGCGGGGTGATCGCCGGACTGACCCGGTACGTCACCAAGGGCCACCTGGCCCGGGCCGTCCTGGAAGCCACCGCCTGGCAGACCCGCGAGGTCGTCGACGCCATGCAGAAGGACTCCGGGGTCGAGCTCACCGCCCTCAAGGTCGACGGCGGCATGACCAGCAACAACCTGCTCATGCAGAACATCGCCGACGTCCTGGACGCCCCGGTCGAACGCCCGTACGTGGCCGAGACCACCGCCCTCGGGGCCGCCTACGCGGCCGGTCTCGCGGTCGGCTTCTGGAACGACCTCGACACCCTGCGGGCCAACTGGCACCGCGCCGCCGAGTGGACCCCGCGCATGGACGAGGCCACCCGGGAGCGCGAGTACAAGAAGTGGCTCAAGGCCGTGGAGCGCACCATGGGCTGGGTGGAAGAGGAAGAGAACAACTGACCGACAAGCCGGTCGGGGCACCGAGCCCCGGCCGGCTGGTCCCGTTGCCGGCCCGTCGCAGCGGGCCGACCGGCCTCTCCCGCAGGGGCCGAACCCACACGAGAGGAGTAACGGCGCCGCCGCGCAGCGCGCCGTACACAACGCCATGGCAACCATCCCCACCCTGGGCGCCGAGCGCACCGCCGGCCGCACCGCCTCCCGCGCCGAGACCCGCGAACTGCTCGGCAAGGCCACCTACGACCTTCTGGTGATCGGGGGCGGCATCCTCGGCACCGCCGTCGCCTGGACCGCCTCCCAGGCGGGCCTGAAGGTCGCCATGGTCGACTCCGGCGACTTCGCCGGCGCCACCTCCAGCGCGTCCTCCAAGCTCGTCCACGGCGGTCTGCGCTACCTGCAGACCGGCGCCGTCAAGCTGGTCGCCGAGAACCACAAGGAGCGCCGCGTCCTCTCCACCGACGTGGCCCCGCACCTGGTCAACCCGATGACCTTCTTCGTGCCGGTCTACAAGGGCGGCCCGCACGGCGCCGCCAAGCTCGGCGCCGGCGTCTTCCTGTACTCGGCGCTGTCCGCCTTCCGCGACGGCATGGGCCGGGTCTCCACCGCCGCCCACGCCGCCCAGCAGGTGCCCGCGCTGCGCACCGAGGGCCTGCGCTCGGTGGCCGTCTACGGCGACCACCAGATGAACGACTCGCGCGTCGCCGTGATGACCGTGCGCGCCGCCGTGGACGCCGGCGCCGTCGTCCTCAACCACGCCGAGGTCACCGGCCTGCGCTTCACCGGCGGCCGGGTCACCGGCGCCGAGGTGCGCGACCGCCTCGACGGCAGCGAGTTCGGCATCGACGCCCGCCTGGTGCTCAACGCCACCGGCCCGTGGGTCGACCACCTGCGCATGATGGAGGACAAGGGCGCCGCACCGTCGATCCGCCTCTCCAAGGGCGCGCACATCGTCGTCAAGCGCCGGGCGCCGTGGCGGGCCGCGCTGACCATCCCGATCGACAAGTACCGCGTCTCCTTCGCCATCCCGTGGGAGGACCACGTCCTGCTCGGCACCACCGACGAGGAGTACACCGGCGACCCCCAGGACGTCCGGGCCACCGACGCGGACATCGACCAGATCATGGACGAGGCCGGCCACGCGATCCGCGACGAGCACCTCGACCGGGACCTGATCACCTACGCCTTCGCCGGCCTGCGGGTGCTGCCCGGCGGCCCCGGCGACACCGCCTCCGCCAAGCGCGAGACCGTCGTCACCGAGGGCCGGGGCGGCATGCTGTCCGTCTCCGGCGGCAAGTGGACCACCTACCGGCACATCGGCCGCATGGTGCTGGAGAAGCTGGCGCACGCGCCCGGCACCAGCCTCGGCGAGGACATGTCCCCGATCGCCCCGACCGTGCCGCTGCCGGGCGTCGGCGCGCCGAACGCGGTGGCGCACCGCCTGCTGATCGACCGCGAGCCGGGCTCCCGGATGGAGCCGCTGGTCGCCAAGCACCTGGCCAGCCACTACGGCACGCTCTCCTTCGAGATCGCCCGCATGATCGACGAGAACCCGGAGCTCGGCCGGCCGATCCACGAGGACGGTCCGGACGTCTGGGCGCAGGTCGCCTACGCGGCCGACAACGAGTGGGCCTACACGGCGGACGACGTGCTGCGCCGCCGCACCACGATGGTGGTGCGCGGGCTGGACACGCCGGAGATCCGGGACGAGGTCGAGGCCTTCCTCACGAAGCGCGGGAGCAAGTAAGTCCTTTGCAGCGGGCGGGCGTTCGGGGTTTCCCCGGGCGCCCGCCCGCCATTTCGGCTCAGATCGGCAGCCCCGCCTTGACGACGTGCCGGAGGTGGCGCTCCGGACGGGTGAGCACGGTGAGGTCGGCCAGCGGATCGCCGTCGACCAGCAGCAGGTCGGCGTGCGCGCCCGGGGCGAGGGTGCCGATCTCCCCCGCCATGCCGAGCAGTCGGGCCGCCGTGGTGGTCGCCGAGCGGAGCACGGCGGCGGCCGGCTGGACCTCGGCCCGCAGGGTGAACTCCTCCAACTGGGCCGGGTGCAGCGGGCCGAGCAGGTCGCTGCCGTAGACCAGGTTCACCCCCGCGCGGTGGGCGCGCTCCAGGGCGGACAGGCCCTGGTCGCGGACCTCGGCGAGCTTGCCGAGCGAGGCCGGCGGCAGGCCCGAGGCGGCGCCGAGCTTCGCGGTCCGCTCGTACGCGACCAGGGTCGGCACCAGGAAGGCGTCCTTCTCCAGCAGCAGCGCGACCGTGCTGTCGTCCAGCAGGTTGCCGTGCTCGACGCAGCGCACCCCGGCCCGCAGGGCGCGGTCGATCCCGCGCGGGTGGTAGGCGTGCACGGTCACGTAGCGGTTGTGGTTCTCGGCCTCCTCGACGGCCGCCCGGATCTCCTCCTCGCTGTACTGGACGGCGGCGATCTCGTCGTGCGGGGAGGCGACGCCGCCGGACAGCAGCACCTTGAGGTGGCGGGCGCCCTTGCGGAACTCGTCCCGGGCGGCGGCGCGCACCGCGTCCACGCCGTCCGCGATCCGACCGAAGTTCGGCCGGGCCTCGCAGCAGGGCAGCGCGTCGTCGCCGAGCGGGCGCAGGTCGCCGTGGCCGCCGGTCTGGGAGAGCGCCTTGCCGCCGTGCAGCAGGCGGGGCCCGAGGGCCAGGCCCTCGGCGAGGGCCCGGGCCATGCCGTGGTCGGCGCCGCCGACGTCGCGGACGGTGGTGAAGCCGCGGCGCAGCATGCGCTCGGCCTCGGCGAGGGCGCGGACGGTCGCGTAGCCGGGGGTCCAGTCGGCGACGTCGCGCAGGTCGAGCGAGGTGACCAGCAGGTGGACGTGGGCGTCGATCAGGCCGGGCAGCACCGTGCCGCCGCGCGCGTCGAGGACCCGGACGCCGTCCGTGGCCACGGGCGGGCGGCCGGTGCCGGTGGCGGCGATCCGGCCGTCGGCCGCCTCCAGCCAGCCGAGGTCCGTACGGGTGCCGTCCTCGGGGTGGAGCAGGTGGGCGTTGGTGATCAGCAGTCGGTTCATGGGCGTCCTCGTTCAGTACGGCTCGTATTGAATACGACCCGTACTGAATACACCATGTATCGTTCCCCTGTGAACCCGCCCCCGGCCGATGCCGCCGCTCCCCGACCGCCCCGCCGCCGCGTGCACACCCGGGCCCGCCTGCTCGCCGCGGCGCGCGAGCTGTTCCTCGACGTCGGCTTCGCGCGGACGAGCATCGAGGACGTCTGCGCCGCCGCCGGCTACACCCGCGGGGCCTTCTACTCCAACTTCGGCAGCAAGGAGGAACTGCTGCTGGCGCTCTTCGACGAGCAGGCCGCCGGGCGGATGGCCGAGTTGGAGCGGCTGGCGGCCGCCTACGGGTCGCTGGCGCCGCGGGAGCGGGCCCGGCGGCTGGTCGAGGCGCTGCTGCGGGTCGAGCCGGCGGACGCCGGGTGGATCCTGCTGTTCCTGGAGTTCCGCCTGGTCGCGGCCCGTACGGCGGCGCTGGCCGAGCAGGTCGCCGCGCATGACCGGGCGCTGGCGCGGGCGGTGGCGGAGGTGCTGGCGCGGGAAGTGCCCGAGCTGGTGCCCCCAGGGGCGAGTGCCGGGCAGGCGGCGGCGGTGATCCTGGCGGCGCGCGAGGGGCTGCTGGCCCGTACGGCGGCGGGCGGCGCGGTGGCCGAGGAGCTGATCGCGGCGACGACGGCCGTGCTGTCGGGGCTGCTGGGGCGCTGACGGAACGCCGGAGGGGCGGAACCCGTGCGTACGGGTTCCGCCCCTCCGGCCGTGCGGCGCGCTGCGTGCGCTAGATGACCAGGCTGAGCGGCAGGATCAGGGCGATCGCGACGACCGAGATCACCGTCTCCATCACCGACCAGGACTTCAGCGTCTGCCCGACGCTCATCCCGAAGTACTCCTTGACCAGCCAGAAGCCGGCGTCGTTGACGTGCGAGAAGAACAGCGAACCGGCGCCGATCGCGAGCACCAGCAGGGCCGAGTGGGTCGAGGACATGGTCGCGGCGAGCGGCGAGACGATGCCGGCCGCGGTGATGGTGGCGACCGTCGCGGAGCCGGTGGCGAGGCGGATCAGCACCGCGATCAGCCAGCCGAGCAGCAGCGCCGAGATGTGCCACTCGGCGGACCAGTGGCTGACCATGTCGCCGACGCCCACGTCGATCAGGGTCTGCTTGAAGCCGCCGCCCGCGCCGACGATGAAGACGATGCCGGCGATCGGGCCGAGCGCCTTGCCGACGGTGTCGGAGATCCGGCCCTTGTCGAAGCCGGCCGCCCGGCCGAGGGTCAGCATGGCGAGCAGCGTCGCGGCGAGCAGCGCGATCAACGGGGAGCCGATGAAGTCGAACACCCGCTGGCCGGTCGCCTTCGGGTCGTCGATCACGACGTCGGCCAGGGCCTTGCCGAGCATCAGCACGACCGGCAGCAGGATGGTGGCCATGACGGCGCCGAAGGACGGGGTGCGCTCCTGCTCGACCGTGTCCTCGGGGGTCACGGCGGTCGGGATCTCCAGCGGGCCCACCCAGCGCTCGGCGACCCGGGCGAACAGCGGGCCGGCGATGATCAGGGTCGGGACGGCGATCAGCAGGCCGAGCGCCAGGGTGACGCCGAGGTCGGCCTTCAGCGCGTCGATGGCGACCAGCGGGCCCGGGTGCGGGGGCACCAGGCCGTGCAGCACCGACAGGCCGGCCAGGGCCGGGATGCCGACGCGCATCAGCGGCACGTCGCCGCGGCGGGCGACCAGCAGCACGATCGGGATCAGCAGGACGACGCCGACCTCGAAGAACAGCGGCAGGCCGAGCACGGCGGCGATCAGCGCCATCGCCCAGGGCAGCGCCTTGGCGCCCGTCCGGGACAGCACGGTGTCCGCGATGATGTTCGCCCCGCCGGAGTCGGCGAGCAGCTTGCCGAGCATCGCGCCCAGGCCGATCAGCAGGCCGACGCTCGCCACCGTGGAACCGAAGCCGGTGGAGAAGCTGGCGAGGAGCTTGTCGAAGGGGGCGCCCGCGACGGCGGCCAGCAGTCCGGAGCCGAGCGTGAGGGCGAGGAAGGGGTGCAGCTTCAGCCGGGTGATCAGCAGGACGATCGCGCCGATGGCGAGCAGCACCGCGATCAGCAGCTGGGTGTTGCTGCCGGTGTGCGGCAGGGCCGGTGGGGCGGCCGCCAGGAGGGTGGTGGGGGCAATACTCACGCGAGGTCTCCATTGACGGGCCGCAGGAGGTCCACGGCCATCTCGACGAGTTCTTCGGGGGACGGGCCCACGTCCAGGACGGCGCCGCGCTCGTCCGCTCCCAGCGGCTCCAGGGCCGCGTACTGGGAGTCGAGCAGCGAGGCCGGCATGAAGTGGCCGGTGCGGTGGGAGATCCGGTCCTCGACCAGGTCGTGACCACCGCTGAGGTGCAGGAAGAAGGCCTCCGGGGCGGCCGCGCGCAGGATGTCGCGGTAGCCGTGCTTGAGCGCCGAGCAGGTGACCACGCCACCGGTCCCGTCCTCGGTGCGCGCCTTGAGCCAGGCGCCGATGGCGCGCAGCCAGGGCGCGCGGTCCTGGTCGTCCAGCGGGATGCCGGCGGACATCTTGGCGATGTTGGCCGGCGGGTGGAACTCGTCCGCCTCGGCGAAGGGGAGATCGAGGCGGTCGGCCAGGAGGCGGGCCAGGGTGGTCTTGCCGACCCCGGAGACGCCCATCACCACGACGGTGAGGGGGGCGACCGGGTGGTCGTGGTTCTCGACGCTGAGAGCCATGGGTGGTGCTCCTTCGTTGCAGGCCGCCACTATCGCTTCAAAGATATGACGTATTCAAGTGGCGGAAACCAAATCGTCATACTTTTTGGCTGTGGGCTCGATCGCACCCGGCCGGAGGCGAGCTCCGGGGCGACGTGAAGTGCCCGGGGGCGGGCGTCTACGCTGGTCGGATGGAGATCCAGGGGCTGCCCGGTCGGGTGCTTGGCGAGCTCGGGCCGGCGATCGCGTCAGGGGAGATCCCCGAGGGCGCGGTGCTGCGCGGGGAGGAGCTGGAGGAGCGGTTCGGGGTGTCCCGGACGGTCGTCCGCGAGGCGGTGCGGGTCCTGGAGGGGATGCGCATGGTGGCCTCCCGGCGGCGGGTCGGCATCACCGTGCAGCCCAAGTCGCTCTGGGACGTCTTCGACCCGATGGTGATCCGCTGGCGCCTGGCCGGCGCCGACCGGTCCGCCCAGCTGCGCTCGCTCGGCTCCCTGCGGATGGCCGTCGAACCGGCCGCCGCCGCCCTCGCCGCACTCCACGCCAGCGACGACGACCGGCGCGAACTCAGCTCGCTGGCCGTCGAGTTGACGGTGACCGCGCGGGCCGCCGACCTGACCGCCTTCCTCGGGCACGACATCGCCTTCCACTCCCTGGTGCTGCGCGCCTCCGGGAACGAGATGTTCGCCCACCTCGGGGACACCGTGGGCGCGGTGCTCACCGGCCGGACGGAGTACCAGCTGATGCCCCACCAGCCGGAGCCGTACGCGATCCGGCTGCACCGGGAGGTCGCGGACGCGATCTGCGCGGGCGACGCCGTCCAGGCGGAACGGGCGATGCGGACGATCGTCACCGGCGCCCTGGCGGAGCTCGAACAGCAGTTGGGCTGAATCCGGTCGGCCGGGCCGCCCCGATGACACGATTTGGCATCCGCTCGGCGATTTGGGAGGCATGGTCCCGGTTCGGCGGGGCAGAGTGACGCAGGGGGCGCATTCCGTACGCCCCCGTTCCCTGCCCGTCACCGATCGCGCGCCTGGGGGTCGCTCGATGTCCGTGCCACGCCGCCGTCGCCGCCTGCCCGACGAGGTGCGCGCCGCCGCAGTCCGGGCGGTGCTCTCGCTGGCCTTCACCCTGGTCGGCGTGGTGGTCGCCACGCTCGCCTCGTACGCGGGCAGTTGGCTGCTGACGCCCGCGCTGCTGGCGATGGGGCTCGGGGTGTTCGGCAGCATGTGGTGCCTGCTGGAGATCCTGATCTCCCGCCAGGTCGCCGCCCAGCGCCAGCGCGGGCCGAACTCCGCCCACCCGATGGCGGGCGGACGGGCGGCGCCGCCCGATCCGCTCGCCGGCCGGCCCCTCCCCCGGCCGGGCCAGCAGTACCGCCCGGGCCAGCAGCCCCCGCCGAACCAGCAGTACCGCCCCGGCCAGCAGCCGTACCCGGGCCAGCGGCCCGCCGGCCAGCCCGGCCGGCCCGGGCACTCTCAGCTGCCGACCGGCCGGCGCTGGTGACCCGTCAGAGCACGACCCGGTAGTGGGTGGTGAGCCGGCGGTCGTCGTGCAGGACGTGAAAGGCGAGCATCGGCGGCTGGTCGAAGGAGATCCCGCGCCCGCCCTCGCAGGGCAGGGTGGTGGTGGAGACCACGCCCGGCGCGACCAGCAGCGGCAGCCCGGCGAAGGTCGTCGCGGCGGGGGTGTGGGAGTGGCCGCAGAACAGGGCCACGACCCGGGGGTGACGGCGCAGCACCTCGGCCAGCCGGGCCTCGCCGAACTGCCGGATCTCGTCGACGTACGGGATGGACAGTTCGACGGGCGGGTGGTGGAAGGCCACCAGGGCGGGCAGGTCGGTCCGCCCGCCCGCCAGTCGCTCGTCCAGCCAGGTCAGGGTCGCGTCGTCGAGCAGGCCGTCGTGCTTCCCGGGTATGGACGAGTCGAGCATCAGCACGTCGGCGCCGGGGAGTTCGTGCAGCCGGTTGATCGGCTCCTCGCTCGCGGCCTCCCCGAGCAGCCCCTCCCGGTACGGCCCCCGGACGTCGTGGTTGCCGGGGCAGGTGAGCACCGGGTGGCGGGACTTGAGCACCCGGGCGACCTGCGCGTACTCGGCGGGCAGGCCGTGGTCCGCGAGGTCGCCGGTCACGAGCACCGCGTCCAGCGGGCCGGGCAGGGCGTCGAGGTACGCCATCACCTGCTCGGCCCGCCGCCGGGCCCGCTTGCCCCCGTCGTGCCGCTGGACCTGACCGAGGTGGATGTCACTGAGCTGCGCGATGGTCACC
The DNA here is from genome assembly GCF_000961885.1 of Streptomyces rubellomurinus. Taxonomy (GTDB): domain Bacteria; phylum Actinomycetota; class Actinomycetes; order Streptomycetales; family Streptomycetaceae; genus Kitasatospora; species Kitasatospora rubellomurina. The sequence goes on along the minus strand of NZ_JZKH01000133.1, from coordinate 2,995 downwards.
ATGCCGCCCACGTTAGGGCTTTGGGGCCGCTTCCGCCGGGCGCTTGAACATCCGAGTGGCGGTGATCTCACCGTGGACGGTCGGGCCGTCCGGGTCCTGCGGGGCCGGCAGGCCGGGGCGCAGGTGCTCCTCCACCGAGATGTACTTGAGGCCCGCCCGCAGGTCCGCGTCGTTGCGCAGCCGGATCACCAGCGGGAACTCGGCGAGCGCCGTGGTGTCGAACAGGCCGGTGGTGTAGATGAGTTGGACGCCGAGGGCGTCCGCGACGGCGCGCTGCAGCTCCAGCAGGTAGGTGGCGTTGGCGCGGCCGATCGGGTTGTCGAGGAACAGCGTGCCGGCGTGCCGGAGCTGGGACTGGCCGCGGTCGTTGGCGCGCAGCGCGGCCATCGTGCAGTACAGCGCGATGGCGGCGGTGAGCAGCTGGCCGCCGGAGAAGACGTCGGACATCTGGCCGACGCCGACGCGCTCGGCGCGCAGCACCGCGTCGGGCTTGAGGATCTCGACGCTGACGCCCTTGGGGCCGATCGCGGCGGCGACGCCGCGCAGCAGCAGGGACATGCCGTCGCGGCGCAGGTCGCTGTTCTTCCTGACGGCGGCGCGGGTGGCCTCGTCGATGACCTCGCCGAGGCGCTCGACCAGGGTGGCGTGGTCCGGGTCCTCGAAGCGGATCCGCAGGAATTCCTGGCCGGACCACTCCCCCAGGCCCTCGGGCAGCCGGGAGAGCCGCTGGGCGGCGCGCAGGGTGGTGAGCGAGGACTCCACCAGGCCGCGCAGCCGGTCGACGATCGAGCCGCGGTTCTTCTCCAGCTGGGCGAGCTCGTCGGTGAGCACCCGCAGCCGGGGCGCGAAGGCGGCGGCCCAGTTGGCGGCGTGCTCGGGCAGGGCGGCGGCGGGCAGTTCGCGGATCTGCTGGCGGGCGGGGGTGCGGACGGCCTCGTAACGGGCGGCGTTGGCGTGCCGGACGAGGGCGTCGGAGGTGTCGCGGACGGCGAGTTCGGCCGAGGACAGCTCGCCGGCGGCCGTGCGCAGGCCGCGCCGGGCGTCGGTGGCGGCGGTGCGGGCCTCGGGCAGCGAGCCGAGGTAGGGCTCGACGGGCTGGCCGTCCTCCTCCGGGTGGTCGCGCAGGCCGTCGCGCAGCTGTCCGGCGAGCTCGTCGAAGTCGGCGGCGGCCGACTGGGCGGCGTCGAAGGTGCGCTGGAGGTCGGCGTGGGCGGTGCGGGCCGCGTCCAGGGCCTCGCGGCGTTCGGCGAGCCGGCCGGTGGCGGTGCGCAGCAGGGCCTGGGCGTGCTCGGGGTCGGTGGGGACGAGGTCCTCGGGCAGCTCGGTGTGCGCCTCGCCGTCCGCGGGGGCGGAGCGTTCGGCCTCGCCGCGCAGCCGGCCGAGCTGTTCGCTGGCGGCGGCGGAGCGGGCCTCGATGGTGGCGACGAGTTCCTCGGCGCGGGCGGCGGCGGCCTGGCGGGCCGGGCCGTCGGCGCCGTCCGGGCTGCCGAGCAGTTCCTCGGCGCGGGTGCGGACCTTGTTGGTGAGACGGTCGAGTTCGGCCGCGGCGGTGGCCTCGTCGCCCTCGGCGCGGGCCTGTTCGGCGCGCAGGTCGGCGCCGACGCCGACCTTCTCGTACAGCTGGGAGGCGGCGCGGTAGGCCTCGCGCAGGGCGGGCAGGGCCGCGGGGGCGGTCTGCTCGGCGGCGTCCTCGGTCTGCTCGGCGGCGGGGATCTCGGCGCGCTCGCCGCGCAGCGCGCGGCCGGTGCGGCGGGCGTCGTCGGCGGCGCGCTGGGCGGCGCGGCGGTCCTCGTCGCAGGTGCGGGCGCGTTCGGCGCAGACGCTCTGGCGGCGGTCGCACTCGGCGGCGTCCTCGGCGAGTTCGCGCTGGCGGCGGGCCCAGGTGGCGCGCTCGCGCAGGCGGAAGGCGAGGCCGGAGAGGGCGTCGGCGCGGCGGCGGGCGCGCTGGGCGCTCTCGCGGTGCTCCTCGTGGGCCGAGGCGGCGGCGGCGTGGTCGGTCTCGGCCTCGTCGTGGTCGGCGCGCAGGGTGGCGAGGGCGGCGGTGGACTGCTCGGCGTGCTCGCGGGCGGCCTCGGCGGCGGCGGCGAGCTCGGCGAGGGTGCCGGGCGGGCAGGACGCGTGCCAGGAGGCGAGGCGGGCGGCCAGCGCCCGGTCGGCGCCGAGGCGGCCGGCGAGCTCGCGGATGTGCTCCTCGCGGGCGGCGGCGCGGGTGCGCAGTTCGCGGCGTTCGCCATCGGCCGCGGACTCGTCGTGCATGGCCGGGTTGGGCGGCACCAGGAAGAAAGCCGGCTCGTCGGTGATCGGGGCGATCAGCGAGGCGGCGGCGCCCACGGCGACGGTGGAGCGGGGCAGCAGGGCGGCGGACCGCAGGGCCTCGCGGGCGCGCTCCAGCGAGGCCGGGTCGGTGACCACGACGCCGTCGACGAGTTCGGGGCGGGCGGCGAGGATCGCCTCGTGGTCGGCCGGGTCGACGGACTGGGCGAGGTAGCGCCAGCCGGGCAGGGCGGGGATGCCGTGCTCGGCCAGGTACTCGACGGTGGCCAGCACGTCGGGGCCGGGCGGCAGCAGGCCGCCGTCGCCGAGGGCGGCGAGGATGCGGGAGTCGTCGGCGGCGGCCGTGCGCAGGTCGAAGAGGGTGCGCTCGGCGGTGGCGATGGACTCGTCGAGGAGTTCGCGCAGGTACTCGGCGTTGCGGTCGAGCACGGCGGGGGTGAGGAAGCCGGCGTCCTCCTCGGCGCCCTCCTGGTAGGGCGTGAGGGAGAGCAGGTCGGCGAGGCGCTGCTCGGTGGCGAGCAGGGCGGCGGTGCGCTGCTCGGCGGCGAGGGCCTGGGCGGCGGCCCGGCGGGCGTCGCCGGCGCGCTCGGCGGCGAGTTCGGCGCGGGAGGTGGCGGCGGCGGCCTCGCGCAGCCGGGCGGCGGCGGTCTCGGCGGCCGTGCGGGCCTGGGCGAGGGCGGCCGCGGCGGCCTTCTCGACGTCGGCGGCGTGCAGGGCGGCG
>NZ_JZKH01000132.1 GCF_000961885.1 Streptomyces rubellomurinus | reverse complement strand
CCACCCTCGCCGCCCAGGTCATCCGCGTCACCGGCGACGCCTACGTCGGACGGATCAGCCTCCTGCGCCTCTACGCCGGCACCCTGCGCCCCGACACCAAGATCCACCTCAGCGGCCCCGCCCACACCGCCGACCAGAACGGCGACGACCGCGTCACCGCCCTCACCAGCCCCTTCGGCAAACTCCAGCGCCCCGTCCCGCACGCCATCGCCGGCGACCTCGTCTGCGCCGCCAAACTCACCACCGCCCGCGCCGGCGACACCGTCCACGAGCCCGGCCACCCCGTCGACCTCGACGGCTGGACGCTCCCCGAACCCCTGCTCCCCATCGCCGTCGAAGCCCACAGCAAGGCCGACGACGACAAACTCTCCCAAGCCCTCACCCGCCTCGCCGCCGAAGACCCCGCCCTGCGCGTCGAACAGAACCCCGACACCCACCAGCTCGTCCTCTGGTGCACCGGCGAAGCCCACGCCGACGTCGTCCTCGACCGCCTGCGCACCCGCCACGGCGTCCACGTCGACACCGTCGAACCCAAGGTCGCCCTCCGCGAGACCTTCGGCACCGCCGCCGCCGGCCACGGCCGCCTCGTCAAACAGTCCGGCGGCCACGGCCAGTACGCCATCTGCGACCTCGAGGTCGAACCCCTCCCCGCCGGCTCCGGCTTCGAGTTCCAGGAACACGTCGTCGGCGGCGCCGTCCCCAAACACTTCATCCCCTCCGTCGAGAAGGGCGTCCGCGCCCAACTCGCCAAAGGCGTCGCCACCGGCCACCCCCTCGTCGACGTCCGCGTCACCCTCACCGACGGCAAGGCACACTCCGTCGACTCCTCCGACGCCTCCTTCCAGAACGCCGCCGCCCTCGCCCTGCGCGACGCCGCCGAGCACGCCGTCATCCGCCTGCTCGAACCCGTCGCCGCCGTCACCGTCCTGCTCCCCGACGACTACCTCGGCGCCGTCCTCGGGGACCTCTCCGCCCGCCGCGGCCGCGTCCTCGGCACCGAGACCGGCGGCCCCGGCCTCACCCTGCTGCGCGCCGAAGTCCCCGAACTCGAACTCGTCCGCTACCCGATCGACCTGCGCTCACTCACCCACGGCACCGCAGAGTTCACCCGCGCCCACCTGCGCCACGAACCCATGCCCCCCGCCCTCGCCGAGCGCTACACCGACTGAACGGGCTTCCGGTTCGGCAGCGCGCACGCCGCCGTACCCCCCGGCATCCGGTGCCGGTTGCGCGCCACCCAGCGGTACACCACCGCCGCCACCGGCCGCACCGGCGCCAGCGCCAACACCGCGCCCGCGTACGCCCACACGCCCCCGGAGCGCATCAGCAACCGCGCCACCGCCTGCGCGCCCCCGTACACCCGGCCCGCCGGCGTCACCCACAGCACCTCGCGCTCCGCCCGCTCGGCCGACACCTCGCCCCGACCACCCGCCAACGCGTCCAGCTCCGCCAGATCCGCGAACTGGAACGGCACCGCCTCCCAGCCCCCCGAGGCCAAGGTCTGCCGCAGGTACCGCTCACCCCACCGCACGCAGGACGAGCAGAACGCGCAATCCCCGTCGAAAACCAGCACCGGATCCTTCACGGCAACCTCCCCGAACTCGCGGAACACCTCCATCCTCCTCCGCCCTCACACACCCCGCCCCACCGGGTATCGACCTGCCCGAACCTGGGCATCATGCCCCTCAGGCCCCCGCGGCCTGATCGTGACGGTACTTCAGACGATCATCCGCGCGACGGTGCCACGGCACGGTAACCTGCCGCTGACAAGGGGAGGAGGGGACGCCGCCGTGACCACACTCGACATGACCCCGGGTGCGCAGATACCCCGGACCGACACCGGCCCGCAGACCGCCGTCAGCCTGGCGCTCTCCTCGGCCGCCTACCGCGACGGCGAGGTCACCGGCTTCGTCGACGCCGTCACCGACGCCACCGCCAAGAAGGGCCGCTTCGCGCTCTTCCGCCCCAACCTCGGCGAGGCCTTCAGCAAGGCGCTGGTCTCCCGCGCGCTCGGCGGCGACCGCAAACCCCTCGTCCCCTCCTTCGGCGTCGACGCCCGCCAGGTCGTCGAACACTGCCTGGCCGCCGAAGAACTCCGCAACACCCGCGACCGCCAGCTCAGCACCGTCACCGTCGTCACCGCCCTGCTCTTCCTCCCCGGCACCCTGGTCTGGCTCGGCGCCTTCCAGCTGCGCGCCTGGCTCAAGCGGGACAACCAGCGCGGCGCCGACGTCTACGGCGGCCTCGCCCTGATCGCCGCCGGCATCCTCGCCGTCCTGCTCGCGGTGCGCCCGCCGGCCGCCGGCGTCCTCGGCCTCTACCTGCGGATCACCATGCTCGCCCCGGTCATCGGCTGGTACCTCGCCCGCCGGATCGTCGAGCGCTCCGCCAAGGACCTCCGCGCCCGCTGGCAGGACCTGGTCAGCGGCAGCGCCGTCGCCGCCACCGTCTCCCGGGCCGTCCCCCGCGACGACCTGGACAAGAAGGCCACCGACCTGCGCGACAAGCTCGGCCGCCTCGACGCCGAGCAGGAAACCAACATCCAGCACTACGCCGGCCCCAAGGGCATCCTCGGCGCCGGCCGCCGCTGGGGCGAATGGCGCCTCGCCGACACCCTCCACCCCGCCCCCGGCCACGCCGACTTCCGCGCCTTCCACCCCTGGGACCTGGTCCGCCGGATCTCCTCCCACCTCAAGGGCCTCGGCATCAGCCACGTCGCCAACAGCGGCATCCCCAACGTGCAGATCAAGCAGTGGGTGGTCTTCGACATCGGCGAGGGCGCCGACGAGATCAGCCGCCCCGCCGCCGGCAGCGCCGACATGGACGGCGACCGGATGCGCGACTTCGCCGTCCAGAGCATCGCCGACAAGCAGACCTTCCCCGGCGGCCCCCGGCACTACCTGGCCACCCAGTTCATCACCCACGACGGCAAGTTGGTGCTCACCTTCACCGTCACGGTGACCCTGCTCGCCGACGTGCTCGCCATCGCCGTGGCCGGCTACGCGCTCGGCCCGGTCAAGGGCGTCTTCTTCGACAAGCCCAAGGACAAGGAGAAGTCGATCCCCAAGACCGTGAAGTTCTGGGAGGAACGCACGGTCAAGCTCCCCCTGATCGACAACGACGAGGTCGTCCGCCAGGCCGTCCGCGCCCCCTTCTACCGGGCGCCCGGCCTGCTCGGCTGGCTCGGCGGCGGGCTCGGCCTGCCCGAGCCCTTCGGCCTCCGGCACGTCTGGGTCGGCCGGGCCTGGGAGAACCGCTCCATGGTCGACAACGCCATGAACCTCTCCGTCCCGGTGCTCAACGCCGTCCACAACGCGACGCTGGAGTTCCTCCAGGAGCACGACCTCGACGCCGACCGCTTCTTCAAGAACCGCACCTCGATCATCAAGTCCGAGGCGCAGGGCAGCCGCCCGTACGAGGTGGACACCTTCAACGCCAACTGAGCGCCCTCGACGCGAAGGGGCCCACCACCGAACTCCTCGGTGGTGGGCCCCTTTTCAGCCGTTTCAGCCCTGCGGCCAGGCCTCCGCCAGCATCTTGCGGGTGTCCGCCAGCAGCTGCGGCAGCACCTTGGTGTGGCCGACCACCGGCATGAAGTTGGTGTCCCCGCCCCAGCGCGGCACCACGTGCTGGTGCAGGTGCGCCGCGATCCCGGCACCGGCCGCCGCGCCCTGGTTCATCCCGATGTTGAACCCGTGCGCCCCGGACGCGGCCCGCAGTGCGGTCATCGCCCGCTTGGTGAAGTCGGCCAGCTCGGCCGTCTCCGCCTCGTCCAGGTCGGTGTAGTCCGCCACGTGCCGGTACGGGACCACCATGAGGTGACCGCCGTTGTACGGGTACAGGTTCAGCACCGCGAACACGGCGCTCCCCCGGGCGATGATCAGCCCGTCCTCGTCGCTCAGCGACGGGATCGAGCAGAACGGACAACCGTCGTCCGGAGCCGGGCCGGTGGGCTTGTTCTCACCCTGGATGTACGCCATCCGATGGGGGGTCCACAGGCGGCGGAAGCCGTCCGGCTCACCGACGCCCCGCTGCAGTTCCGGCTCAGTCGTCATGCTGATCAGCATATTCGCCCAACCGTGCTTGCAAAGCCGCGCGGGGCAGACTCGTTCAGAGCCTGCCCCGCGCTTCACCTCGGCGACTGCCTCAGCGACTGGGACGCCGTTCGGATCACCCCCGCTCAGGCGGGGAAGTCATCAAACCTGGATACGGCGCGCCACAGCATCAACGATCTCGGCGATCGCCTCGTCACGGGGCACGCCGTTCTTCTGCTCGCCGTTGCGGTAGCGGAACGACACCGCGCCCGCCTCGACGTCGTCGTTGCCGGCGATCAGCATGTACGGGGTCTTGCTGCGCTGGGCGTTGCGGATCTTCTTCTGCATGCGGTCGTCCGAGGTGTCCACCTCGACCCGGATCCCGTGCTTCTTGAGCTCGGCCGCGACCTCCAGCAGGTACGGCACGTGCTCGTCGGTGATCGGGATGCCGGTCACGGTGACCGGAGCCAGCCACGGCGGCATGGCGCCGGCGTAGTGCTCCAGCAGCACCGCGAAGAAGCGCTCGATCGAACCGAAGAGCGCGCGGTGGATCATGACCGGCCGCTGACGCGAGCCGTCCGCCGCGGTGTACTCAAGATCGAAACGCTCGGGGAGGTTGAAGTCGAGCTGGATGGTGCTCATCTGCCAGGTGCGGCCGATGGCGTCACGCGCCTGCACCGAGATCTTCGGGCCGTAGAAGGCCGCGCCACCCGGGTCCGGCACCAGCGGCAGACCCTGCTTCTCGGCCACGGCCGCCAGAACGGCGGTGGCCTCCTCCCAGGTCTCGTCCGAGCCGACGTACTTGACCGGGTCCTTGGTCGACAGCTCCAGGTAGAAGTCGGTCAGACCGTAGTCACGGAGGAGGTTGAGCACGAAGGTCAGCGTGGAGTCGAGCTCCTCCGCCATCTGCTCGCGGGTGCAGTAGATGTGCGCGTCGTCCTGCGTGAAGCCGCGGGCCCGGGTCAGGCCGTGCACGACGCCGGACTTCTCGTACCGGTACACCGTCCCGAACTCGAAGAGGCGCAGCGGCAGTTCACGGTACGAGCGGCCGCGCGCGTCGAAGATCAGGTTGTGCATCGGGCAGTTCATCGGCTTGAGGTAGTAGTCCACGCCCTCGTCGAGCTGCATGGGCGGGTACATGCCGTCCGCGTACCAGTCGAGGTGGCCGCTCTTCTCGAAGAGCTTCCCCTTGGTGGCGTGCGGGGTGTAGACGAACTCGTAGCCCTCTTCCTCGTGCCGCTTGCGCGAGTAGTCCTCCATGGCGCGGCGGATGATGCCGCCCTTGGGGTGGAAGACGGCGAGGCCGGAGCCGATCTCCTCGGGGATGGAGAAGAGGTCGAGCTCGTTGCCGAGCTTGCGGTGGTCGCGCTTCTCGGCCTCGACGAGGAAGTCCAGGTGGGCCTTGAGCTCGTCCTTGGTCGGCCACGCGGTGCCGTACAGCCTCTGCAACATGGGGTTCTTCTCGCTGCCGCGCCAGTACGCGGCGGCGTTGCGCATCAGCTTGAACGCCGGGATGTGCCGGGTGCTGGGCAGGTGCGGGCCGCGGCAGAGGTCGCCCCAGCACTGCTCGCCGGTCTTGGCGTCCAGGTTGTCGTAGATGGTGAGCTCGCCGCCGCCGACCTCGACGTCGGCGCCCTCGCCGGCGGTGGCGGCGGAGCCCTTGAGGCCGATCAGCTCGAGCTTGTACGGCTCGGCGGCCAGCTCCTCGCGGGCGGACTCGTCGGTGACCACGCGGCGGGAGAACTTCTGCCCGCGCTTGATGATCTCCTGCATGCGCTTCTCGATGGCCTTGAGGTCATCGGGCTGGAAGGGCTTCTCGACGTCGAAGTCGTAGTAGAAGCCGTCCTTGACCGGCGGGCCGATGCCGAGCTTGGCCTCGGGGAAGAGCTGCTGCACGGCCTGGGCCATGACGTGCGCGGTGGAGTGGCGCAGGATGTCGAGGCCGTCCTTGCTGTCGATCGCGACCGGCTCGACCTCGTCGCCGTCCTGGACGGCGTAGGCGAGGTCCTTGAGCTGGCCGCCGACGCGGGCGGCGATGATCGAGCGGTCGTCGGCGAAGAGCTCGGCGGCCGTGGTGCCCGTCGTCACCACGCGCTCTTCCCGATCGGGTTCGCGGCTGATGATTACCCGGACGTCCGTCACCGGTCTCTCCTGACGTGCTGGATTAGAGGACGCAACACTGCGCTGCGTCTGACGATGGTACCGAGCGCGCCGCCCCCGCCGTCACCTAGATCTGTTCGTCCCCGTCCCCGAGCCCCTTGAGCAGCTGCTCGTGGTCGCCGTCCGCCCTGCCGGGGAGGAGTTCCAGGCCGTGGGGCCGGCCGAGGCGGCGGAAGCCGCCGCGCGGTTCGAGCCGTCCGGAGAGCCGGACGGGCAGGCCGGCCAGGTGGGCTTCGGCGGCGAGCCGGTAGTCGGGGTCGGGCAGCCGGACCTTGAGTTCGCGGACTTCGGCGCCGCCGAGGACGCGGAGCCGTACGGAGCCGGGTCCGCCGGGGTCGGCCCGCTTGAGGCGGACGACCAGGCCGGTGACGGTGACGGCGACGGCCGGTTCGAGGCGTTCCAGCAGGTCGGCGGCCTCGGCGAGGGCGGGCAGGTCGCCGGGTGAGAAGTCGAGGGTGATCCGGCGGTCGCCGAAGCCGCCGGGGATCCCGGCGGCGGCGGACCAGGCGACGGCGAGCCCGGCGCCGGTGGTGCCGCGGACCAGGTCCTCGACGGACTGGACGAGCTCCCGGCTGACTCCGGCCTGGACGGCGTTCTCGAAGGCCTCGGGCCCGCCGCTGACCCGGCGGTAGTCGACGGCGTCGCGCAGGGCCTCCAGGGCGCGGACCAGGGTGGTGACGGCGGTGCGCCCCTCGGGGGCGGGGGTGTGGGCGGTGAGGGCGGCGCCCTGGTCGACGGCGCCCTGCTCGACGACCAGGACGCGGTCGAGGAACTCCCCGGCGTGGCCGTCCAGCCGGGCGCCGTAGTAGGCGGCCCTGGTCCGGCCGGCCTTGGCGCCGGCGGCGAGCATGGTGCGTGCTGCCCGCTGGAGCCGTTCGGCGTCGTCCCAGGGGGCGGTGTCGGCGGGGCCGGGCAGGTCGCGGTGCCAGCGCAGTTCGTCGCCGGGGACGGCGAGGGCGAGCAGGATCGAGCGGGCGCTGGGGGTGCGGGAGCGGGAGAGCGCGGTGACGGCGTCGGTGAGGAGTTCGACGGCGTCGTCGAAGCCGTCGTCGGCGGGGACGAGGAGGCTGGTGCCGGGTTCGTCGTCGGGCGGGGTCCAGCGGCCGTAGCGGGCGGCGGGGCCGCCGCGCCGGATCCAGCCGTGCCGGGCGAGCAGGGTGGCGAGCACCGCGGGGTCGACGGTGGCCGGGTCGGGCAGGGGGCGGGCGGGCTCGCCCGGTCCGTGCGGCGGTGTCAGCGGCGGTGTCATGGGTGTGCTTCCTCGCTGCCGGGGCCGGGCGGTCACGGGCTCTCGCCCGCGCCGACCCGGGCCATGATGTCGCAGAGCGCGCGGTCGTCGAAGACCTTGTCGGTGGGCACCCGGACGTTGGTGCGCCGGCGTCCGGTGATGGGGTGGCCGGCCAGGTTGACCCAGTAGCAGCAGTGCCGCAGTTCCATGGCGTCGGGCCGGGCCCGCAGCCACTCGTCGACCCGGCTGGGCAGCAGCATCACGACCAGGATCCGGGGTACGGCGACCCGGGGGCGGGCGAGTTTGCGCAGGTGCGCGTTGTCGAGGGTGAAGCTGAAGTGCGGCCCGGCCGGGTCGGGGGCGATCTGCTGGGTGGCCTTGAGCTGGATCTTGACGGTGACCTCGTCGTCCACCTCGTGCTCCGGGGAGCCGTGGCTGACCTGCCAGTCGATGCCGTTGTCCGGGAACGGCTGGGAGAGCGAGCAGCCGGCCGCGGCGGCGACCGCGTGCAGGTAGCCGACCTGCAGCGTCTCCATGCAGGCGGTGACGGCGAGGTTCCCGCGCAGGACGGCCGCGGCTCCGTCCGGCCGCGGCTGTGGTGGTGGCTGCGTCAGTGCCATCGCCCGTGGCCTCCCCCGGCTCCGGGCCCGTCCTGTTCGAACGGGATTCTCCGGAGGCAGGATCCCCGGCTCGGCCTGCGCCAAACGGGTTGAGCGGACGTCAGAACCGGGTATCAACCGGGCGCGCGGAACGCTCGCCTGAGGGGCAGTCATGCAGCAGCTCTGGTACACCGGCCCACTCGCCTCCTTCGACACCGAGACCACCGGCGTGGACGTGGAGTCCGATCGGATCGTCTCGGCCGCCCTGGTCGTCCAACTCGCCCCGGGCGAACCGACCCACAGCACCACCTGGCTCGCGGATCCGGGCGTCCCGATCCCGGACGGCGCCCGCGCGGTGCACGGCATCACCGACGAGCAGGTCCGCGCCCACGGCCGTCCGGCCCGCGCGGTGGTGGCGGAGGTGACGCGGGCGCTGGCGGCGCAGGCCCGGGCCGGGTGTCCGGTGGTGGTGATGAACGCGCCGTACGACCTCACGCTGCTGGACCGGGAGTTGCGCCGGCACCACGGGGTGGCGCTGGCGGAGGGCCTGGGCGCGGCGGGGCTGGTGATACTGGATCCGCGGGTGCTGGACAAGCACGTGGACCGGTACCGCAAGGGCCGCCGGACGTTGACCGACCTGTGCGCGCACTACGGGGTCGAGCTGGCCGGGGCGCACGACGCGGCGGCGGACGCGACGGCGGCGCTGGCGCTGACCCGGCGGATCGGCGCCCGGTACCCGGCGGCGCTGGGCGGGCTGTCGGCGGCGGAGCTGCATCTTCGGCAGGCGATCTGGCACGCGGCGCAGGCGCGCGGGTTGCAGCGCTGGTTCGAGCGGTCGGGGACGCCGGAGCGGGTGGACCTGTCGTGGCCGCTGCGGCCGGCCCGGTGCGGGTGCGGGCGGCGGTTGGAGCCGGCGCACGGCTGCGAGGCGGCGGCGTAGCGGCGGGCCCGGGCTGCGGTTCGGGCCCGGACGCGCCGCAGGCCCTGACCGGTTTCCCGATCAGGGCCTGCGTGCTGTCCGGTGGGCGATACTGGGATCGAACCAGTGACCCCTTCGGTGTGAACGAAGTGCTCTCCCGCTGAGCTAATCGCCCGGGCAACGAGATGAACTGTAGCACCGTTCGGAGGCGGTCGTACAACTCGCCCGTTCCGGGGTGCCGACGCATCCGCAGAACTCGCACTCCGGGCGGAAGGTGACAGTGCCTCAGCATCGGAGCGGGATTTGCGGGGGCGTTCGGGGGATTCCGGAAATACATGTGAGGCCCAGCCGATAATCGGCTGGGCCTCACATATCACAATGCATTCCGGTGGGCGATACTGGGATCGAACCAGTGACCCCTTCGGTGTGAACGAAGTGCTCTCCCGCTGAGCTAATCGCCCGGGTGCAGGGAAAACATTACCGCATCCGAGAGGGTGGTCCGAACACCCTCCTGGTCCGGGGCCGGCCGGGACCCGGGCGACCCCGGGCGACCCCGGGCCCCGGGCGGGACACAGGGCCCTTCCCCTGGCGCACTCGCCCGTGCGGCCGACTCGTCAGGCAGGGCCGCACCACCCGCTCCCCTGTTCCCGGCCGGCTTGGCGCTTCCTACAGGGCCGGTACGGGCGGAGCCGGAAACCCGCGGAGAGAACCGCCGGTAATGCCCCGGGCGGGTACTCGGGGGCGATTCCGCAATGCGCCGTAAGGGGTACGACTCGCGCCCGAATCGGGACAGAGGGGTTTACATCGGTCTTCGGGGTGGGATGGTCCGTTCGCCGACGTGCGATTCCCCGAGCGCACACTGAGCGAAAGGCCATGGCGCTTATGAACACCACGGTCAGCTGCGAGCTGCACCTGCGCCTCATCGTGTCCAGCGAGTCCTCACTGCCCGTCCCCGCGGGCCTGCGCTACGACACCGCCGACCCCTACGCCGTGCACGCCACGTTCCACACGGGCGCCGACGAGACCGTGGAGTGGGTGTTCGCCCGAGATCTCCTCGCGGAGGGGCTGCACCGACCCACCGGTACCGGCGACGTCCGGGTGTGGCCGTCGCGCAGCCACGGGCAAGGGGTGGTCTGCATCGCACTTAGCTCTCCGGAAGGAGAGGCCCTGCTGGAGGCCCCGGCCCGGGCGCTTGAGTCGTTCCTCAAGCGGACGGACGCCGCGGTGCCCCCCGGCACCGAACACCGTCACTTCGACCTCGACCGGGAGCTGTCCCACATCCTCGCCGAAAGCTGACCCCGTCCGGAGGCGGTCCAGCCCCGTTGTCGGCGGGGCCGTACCCCCTGTCGTCCGCACTGCCGTCCTACTCGGGGGCACGGCAGCAGACTCAGCCGCGCACCACGCGGCCTCGGGGCCGGTGAGCGGCCCGTTCCCACCGGAGCGGGCCGCCGCCACCACAGGCGCCCGGCATCGGGGCCGGTCATCCTCACGGGTGACCGGCCCCGATGCCGGGCGCCGTTGGCGTTCCGGGGGGGCGTACGGGGGGCGCACGGAAGGTGGTGCGCCCGGTTTGCGGGGCTCTGACGGAATCCGTACACGCCTTCGAAGGAAGGCGCCGCCCTTCCGCCGCACGGCCCGGTATGGTCTTGGGTCAACCGTGTCCGCGGGGTACCCGGAGTCCCCCTGCGCGAGGAGCCCCCAACGTGCTGATCACCCATGACACCGAGTGCGCACTGAGCATCCTCGTCGATCTGCTCAACACCGCACCCGAGGTGTGCGGCACCGAGCGGCTGCCGGACGTCGCGGCGCTGAACGCGTTCGTGGTCCGGCAGGAGATCAGCGAGATCGACTCGCTCACCGAGGAGGACCTGCACCAGGTGCAGGCCCTGCGCACCCGGCTGCGCGAGGTGTTCGGGACGGAGGCCACCGAGGACGCCGCCGAGCTGGTCAACGCGGTCGTCGCGGCGGCCGGGACCACGCCCCGGCTGGTCAACCACGACCACCACGGCTGGCACATCCACTACTTCGCGCCGCACGCCGCGATCGGCGACCACCTGGCGGCCGAGCTCGGCATGGCGCTGGCCTTCATCTTCATGGCCGGCGAGCGGGAGCGGCTGCGGCGCTGCGAGGCGCCGGACTGCGCGCGGGTCTTCGTCGACCTCTCGCGCAACCGCTCGCGGCGCTACTGCGACAGCCGTACCTGCGGGAACCGGCTGCACGTCGCCGCGTACCGGGCCCGGCAGCGCTCGGCGGAGGCCGTTCCCTCGGCCTGAGCCCGAGCCCCGGGCCGGGGCCGGTTCTGCCGATCAGATTCCGCGCTTGCGGAGGATCTCCTCGATGTCGGCGAAGTCGCCGAGGCCGTCGTCCTGCTTGCCGCCGGCCCGCTTCTTCGGCTTCGGCGGGGCGGGAGCGACCGCCGGGCGGTCGGGGGCCGGGCCCGCGGCGGCCGGGCGCTCGGGGGCGGACTCGACCGCGTCGCGGCGGGCGCCCCAGCGGGTGGTCGCCAGCAGCAGGGCGGCGGAGACGCCGAGCAGTGCGACGCCCGTCCACACCCGGGGGTCGAAGACCAGCCTGGTCGCCCAGTCGGCGAACGCGCGGCCGATGGTGCTCGCCAGCGGGAACAGGCCGGTGAGGTAGAGCCCGGCGGGCAGTAGGGCGACCGCGAACCAGCGGGTCGCGGAGCGGAGGCGCCGTTGCCGGGCCCGCAGGCCCGCGACCGCGACTCCGCCCGCCGTGAGCAGGAAGCTGATCGCCGCGGTCAGCACGGGCGCGGGCCTTCCGGTCCGGTGGGTCTGGTCATTCCGGAGCCTCCCTGTCGGTCCGCCGCGGGGGCACCCTCCGGCCGGAGCGGGCTCCCACTTAGTGGAACACTGGGGGGATGATCGATGGTTCCCTCCCCCGCCTTGAGTTCTGGTGCGACCTGCAGTGCCCGGACTGCCGCACCGCGCTGGACGACGTCCGGGCGCTGCGCGCGCAGTACGGTGACGCGCTGCCCGTGGAGCTGCGGCACTTCCCGCTGGAGAAGCACAAGCACGCCTACGCCGCCGCCGAGGCGGCCGAGGAGGCGTTCGCGCAGGGGCTGGGGTGGCCGTTCGTGGAGGCGCTGCTGGCCCGGACCGAGGAGCTGGGCGCGGGCGGGCAGAAGGTGCTGCTGGACGTGGCCCGGGAGGTCGGGGTGGACGTCGAGGAGGTCGACACCGCGCTGATCGACGGGCGGCACATGCTGACCGTGGACTCCGACCAGGCCGAGGGCAAGGCGATCGGGGTCAAGGGCACGCCGACGTACGTGATCGGCGGGCAGCGGCTGGACGGCGGGCAGAGCCAGGAGGGGCTGCGGGAGCGGATCGTCGCCGTGATCGAGGCGGCGAAGACCTCCTGACGCTCCCGATGCTTCTGACTCTTCGTCAAAGCTGTTTGCCGTAGAGGAG
This sequence comes from Streptomyces rubellomurinus, assembly GCF_000961885.1. Lineage (GTDB taxonomy): Bacteria > Actinomycetota > Actinomycetes > Streptomycetales > Streptomycetaceae > Kitasatospora > Kitasatospora rubellomurina. The sequence continues at coordinate 3,440 of NZ_JZKH01000132.1, read as the reverse complement.
GTTGGTGATCCCGTAGCCGAGTGAGGCGTAGAGGCCGATGGCCACCTCGTTGTCGGCGAAGACGTTGAGCCCGAGGTTCCGTACGCCGGCCGCCAGACACGCGCGTTCGGCGAGCAGCATCAGGGTGCGTCCGTGTCCCCGGCCCCGGTGGGCCGGGGACACCTCGACGACCATGACCCAGGCGAGCGGTTCGCCGTCCGGCAGGTCGGTCAGGTGGAGGTCCACCCAGATCGAGCCGTACGGCTGCGGCCCGCCGTCCGGTCCGTACAGGCTGGCCAGGGCGTTGCCCGGGGTGTCGGCGCCCTCCGGGAGCAGTCGCTGGTCGCAGCCCACCCTGGCGCGGGTCTGCTCCTCGGTGAGGCCGGAGCGGACGAGCGCGCGGGCGTAGTCGGCCGAGGAGCGGTCGAGCCAGGCGCGCAGACCGTCCTCCTCGAACGGGCGCGCGCTGACGCCGGCGGGCAGGGCGGGGGCGGTGGTCAGCCGCTTGGCGAGGGCCAGGGAGCGCTCGGTGTAGCCGAGCGCTCCGGCGAGGGCGCGGGCGGTCGGCGCGGAGTCGGGGATCCTGACGTCCACCCGGGTGCAGCCCCAGCCGCGCAGCACCTCCTCGGCGGCCAGTGCGCCGAAGGTGCCGCGACCCCGACCGCGGCCTTCGGTGATCTCCAATTCGGCTATCTCGCCCCAGAGTTGGCCGCCGACCGGGACGGCGGTGGTGCGCAGCGAGCCGATCTGGCGGCCGTTGGTGAGGATCCGCCAGCGTCTGGTGCGGCCGCCGGCCGCGGTCGGTGTCTCGGGGCCCTCGGGGCGCAGCGTGGTGGTCATGTGGTGGTCCCTTCCCCTCGTCGGGGAGGTTATCCGTGCCGGTGCGCTGTGCCGGGGGTGCGGGTCACGGGTCGAGGTCGTCGGCGCTGCGCTCGGCGAAGACGGTCATGGCCTTGGCGGTGATCGGTCCGGTGCCGGGCAGTTCGCGGTCGTCGATGCGGGTGACGGCCTGGACGTCGCGGGTGGAGGAGGTCAGGAAGACCTCGTCGGCGTCCCGGAGGGCGTCGAGCGGGAGGTCGGCCTCTTCGGCGCCGCACCAGTCGATGACGAGTTGGCGGGTGATGCCGGCGAGGCAGCCGGAGGCGAGCGGCGGGGTGAGCAGGCGGCCTTCGAGGACGACGAAGACGTTGGAGCCGGTGCCTTCGCAGAGTCGGCCGGCGGTGTTGGCGAACAGGGCCTCGGTGGCGCCGGCGCGGTGGGCGGCGGCGAGGGCGACGACGTTCTCGGCGTACGAGGTGGTCTTGAGGCCGGCGACGGCGCTGTGTTCGTTGCGGCGCCACGGGACGACGGCGACGGCGGTCTCGTCGGGGCGGCGGGTGATCGCGCCGAGGGCGGCGACCAGGGTGGGGCCGGCGGTGCCGCGTTCGGAGCCGAGCGGGGCGGTGCCGCCGGTGTAGGTGACGCGCAGGCGGCCGAGCGGGACGGGGTCGGCGGCGAGGAGCTGGGCGCAGGCTTCGCGGACCAGGTCGTGGTCGGGGTCGGGCAGGCCGAGGCCGCGGGCGGAGCGGGTGAGCCGGTCGAGGTGGCGGGTGAGGGCGAAGGTGCGGCCGTCGACGACCTTCATGGTTTCGAAGACGCCGTCGCCGGTGGTGAGTCCGTGGTCGAGGACGGTGACGGCGGGTGCGGTGGAGTCGACGAGCCTGCCGTTGACCCAGCTCGTGATGGGGGTGTGCATCGGGCGCTGCTCCTCGGGGTGGTGCCGGCGGCGGGGTGTCTCGGCCGGCGCGTCAGAGGGTTTCGCTGCCCGACGCTATCGCGACGAGTCGGGCGGCCTTCAGTTCGGTTTCCGCCCACTCGCGGTCGGGGTCGGAGCCCCAGGTGATGCCGGCGCCGGTGCCGAAGCGCAGGACCGGGGTCTCGGGGTCGGTGCGGTCGAGCCAGAAGGTGCGGATGCCGACCGCGAGTTCGGCCTCGCCGCGGTCGGCGTCGACCCAGCCGACCGCGCCGCAGTAGGGGCCGCGCGGGGCGGTCTCAAGGGCTTCGATGATCCGCAGGGCGCTGGACTTGGGGGCGCCGGTGACGGAGCCGGGCGGGAAGGTGGCGGCGAGGAGTTCGGGCCAGCCGGCGTCGGCGCGCAGGGTGCCCTCGACGGTGGAGACGAGGTGAACGAGGCCGGGGTGCTTCTCGACGGCGCACAGGTCGGGGACGGTGACGGTGCCGGTCTCGCAGACGCGGCCCAGGTCGTTGCGGACCAGGTCGACGATCATCACGTTCTCGGCGTGGTCCTTGTCGAGGAGGTCGTCCTCGGTGCGGCCGGTGCCCTTGATCGGGCCGGAGGAGACGGTGCGGCCGGTGCGGCGCAGGTAGAGCTCGGGGGAGGCGGTGGCGATCTCGACGCCGTGTTCGGGCAGGCGGACGGTGCCGGCGTACGGGGCGGGGTTGCCGTGGGCGAGGAGGCCGGTGAGGGCGTCGATGTCGCTGCGGTCGGGGTCGGGCAGCGGTGCGGAGAGCACCCGGCAGAGGTTGGCCTGGTAGACCTCGCCGGCGGCTATGTGCTCGCGGATGCGGCGGACGCCGGCGGTGTAGGCGGCGCGGTCCAGGGAGCTGTGCCACTCGCCGGCGTCCGGGCCGCGCCAGCCGGCGCCGGAGGGCGGGGCGGGGGCGGGGCGGACGTCGTCGAAGCGGGCGCAGGTGAGGCGGCCCTCGAAGTCGTGGACGACGGCCCAGTAGCCGGCGGAGTCGAGGGCGGCCGGGTCCGAGGTGACGTCGCGCAGCCCGGTGGCCAGGCGGCCGCCGAAGCGGGCGAGCGGGGTGCTGGGGTCGGTGGGGCCGGACACGGTTCTCCTGCGCGGTGGTGCGGGGGTGGCGGTGCCTGAAGTGTAGGTCGGGGGCGCGCTCCCGTACTGGTGGTCGACCGCCGGGCCGGGGCGGGCGCCGGGCGGGGGGGGGCGAGCAGTCGCGGGCGTCGCGCGGGTGTGCGCGGGGTGGCCTGCGGGTGATCGTCCGGAAGCGCCGCAGGTGACGGCCGGTGCCCTGCGCGGGGGTCGGTCGGCGGGTGCTTGGCGGGCATCCCCTCGGCATGCTGCGGGAACGGATTTTTAGCTGGCCCGGGAATCCGCTAGAGTTCAACACGTCGCCAGGGAGCGCAGCCGGGAAAACCGGTGAGGCCCCCGGGAGACAGGCGGACGTGGCTCAGTTGGTAGAGCATCACCTTGCCAAGGTGAGGGTCGCGAGTTCGAATCTCGTCGTCCGCTCGACGGAGAACAGTGTAAGATCGTTCTTCGTGTGTTGCCTGGTGGAGTGGCCGAGAGGCGAGGCAACGGCCTGCAAAGCCGTGTACACGGGTTCAAATCCCGTCTCCACCTCCAAGAGGATCACCCGGTTCTGCCAGGGGACCTCCCCGCGCGATTAGCTCAGCGGGAGAGCACTACCTTGACACGGTAGGGGTCACTGGTTCAATC
>NZ_JZKH01000131.1 GCF_000961885.1 Streptomyces rubellomurinus | reverse complement strand
CCCACGCCCCCGCAGCGCCTCACCCAACTGCTCGACATCACGCGGGACAAAGCGCAGCGGCGCATCGTCGTACGCACTGGCCCCGATCAGCAGCGCCGAAAATCTCCCCACCCCGACCCGTCCACCATTCCCCCGACCACCCCGACGTCAACGCTCAACCGCCGCCACAGAATAGCCCCTGCCCCCCGCTCATTCCTCTCCCCACCCTTAGGGCGCAGCCCGCACAGCCTGGCCGGGCGGTCGAACCAGGCCAACTCTCAGGACCGGGCTGCTGTGGTGGAAAGTCCTGACGAGGAGGGTCTCCAAGGTGGAGTATGGGCACCAGCTCAGGCCTGTAACTAAGCGTACCCGGCTCGACACGGGAGGATCAGATGGCACTACGGTTCGTTGCGAAGGACGAGAAGTCGGGGGACCACGGCTCTCCCACCGTGTGGGTGGACCCGGAGACCAGGGACTTCGTCATCCAGGGATGGAAGATCGACGAGGCGACGACGGCGGACTGCCTGGCTGACGGCCCGATCCCGGATCATGAGACCGTGGTCCGCATCCCTGCCCGCATGGCGAAGGCGCTCAAGGAGGCGTTGGATGTCGCAGAGCTTGAACAGCTTCGCTGACCTTTTGAAGTCGGCGCGAAGGTCCGCAGTCCACCTGGAGCTGCGCGATGTCTACTCGGTCGACAACGAGGACGAGGGTTTCCGGGCATGGAAGTCCGGCCACCGGCTCGACCCTGATGATCGCGCGTCGTGGTGGAGGCCGTGGCTCGACCTCGTCCAAGAGGTAACTGCCAACGGCGTCTCCGTGAAGCGAGCCAGGATCATCTCCGAGCCCGCCAGCGAGTACATCCGGTACGAGCACTCGTTCACGTTCACCAACGTGGCCGGCGGCGAGGAGGTGCGGTGGCTGCCCCGCCGAAGCGCCTCCGATCTTCTGCTGCCTGGAAATGACTTCTGGCTGTTCGACGGCAGGGTCGTCCAGTTCAACATCTTTGACGGCGATGGCCGGTGGGTGCACACGGATCAAAGTGACGATCCTGCTGTGGCACAGCTCTGCGCGGCCGCCTTCGACGCCGTGTGGGAGCGCGCTGTCCCTCACGAGGCCTACACCATCGACGAGTAGTCACCACAGCCGGCCGGTTCATGTCCTCTTCTCCTCTGTCCAGTGCCCAAGCCGCACGGAAGGCGCTCGCCGATCAGCTCGACCAGATCCGGCGGGACGCCGGACTCTCAGGGCTTGAACTGGCCGTGCTGTGCGGGTGGCACAAGTCCAAGTCGTCCCGCATCGCGCGCGGTCTGACCGTTCCTTCCGACAGCGACATCCGTGCGTGGTGCACGGCCTGCGATTCCGCCGAGAAGGCATCGGATCTGATCGCGGCGTCGCGCACTGCTGAATCCATGTACACGCAGTGGCGAGACCTCCATCGTGACGGTATGAGGCGGGTGCACCAGAGGACCCTGCCGCTCTACCAGCGAACACGGAAATTCAAGGTGTACGCCTCCAACGTCATGCCCGGAATGACGCAGACCACCCCCTACGCCACCGGACTCCTCCGATCCATCACGACCTTCCAGGGCACCCCGGACGACGTGGAGCAGGCGGTGGAAGCCCGACTCAACCGGTCTCGCGTTCTGAACGACGCCAGACATCAGTTCGCCCTGATTCTGGAAGAGGCCGTTCTCTACTACGGCGTCTGCGACGACGAAGCACTCGCTGGTCAGCTCGACCACTTGCTGGGGGTCTTCTCCCTGCAGAACGTCTCCGTCGGAATCATCCCGTTTCGGGCTCGCCGGACCATCTGGCCGCTCGAAGCGTTCTATGCATTCGACGACAGCCTCGTGGCCATCGAGACGTTGACCGCAGAGATCAACGTCACGGCTCCTGGCGAGATCCGCACGTACCATCGCGCCTTCGCCGAACTGGCCAAGATCGCCGTTCACGGGGACGAAGCCCGAAGCCGAATTGCCAAGGCCCGCAACGCCCTCGGGTGAACCTGTGCAACCACGTGCAACTTCGTGGCACTGTCCGTAACCCGCTCCCTACGGTCTGTCTGTCGCGGCTTCTCCTCGGCAATGGTCTTCTGCCGAGCCCGGCCGCAGCACACTCTGCCCACCCAGGTGTGGGCGGGCAGATCCAACCGATGGGAGAGGCACATGAGCACCGTCACCACCCAGCCCGGTGGCCCGGAGGTCACCAACCTGACCCGCCGCCTGGACCACTCCGTCCCGGACGGCGACTTCGCCCCGCAGACGGGCGTCGCGTCCCTGACCCGCCGTCTGGACCACTCCGTCCCGGATGGCGACTTCGCCTCGATGGGTACCGAGGTATGACCGTAGTTCCGATCTGATGCCGGTCAGTTGACGGCATGGGCGGGTCGGCGCGGGATGATCCCGCGCCGACCCGCCCTCGAAGGCGCACACACCCGAACCAAGGAGAGTCCGCATTGAGTACCGCCATCGCCACCCGCGTCCCCGCCGGCTCCTTCTTCGACCTCAACCGGAAGGACCCGGACCTGACCCGGCTCCGCGAGGAAGGCGCCGAGCAGGCACTCCCTTTCGCCCTGATGGAGCGCCTGGTGAAGTCGGGTACCCCCTACGCGGAGTACGCCCGTGCGCTGCGCAGTGAACCCGTGACCGTGGCCGGCGCGTCCTTCGACTGGTTCGACGCCGAGCTGCCCGGCGAGATCGCGGACGAGATCAACCTGACGAACTACGAGATCGTCGAGCACACCGACGAGCGCCGCACGGCGCTGACACACGCCCTGGACCGCCTGTCGCTGGTCCACCCCGAAGGGTTCGCCCGTCTGCGTGAGTTCGTCCGGGGATTGCTGTGGGTGGGCCTCAAGCCCGGAGTCCGCACCTCCTCGCTGACCAGCTCCAGCGACCCGGCGCTCCCGTACGTCATCACCTTCTCCGACAAGGCGTCCCGCCACATTCCGCCGAACACCGTCAGCGAGCGGCCCTCCCCGCTCTTCCTGGCGGAGAACCTGCTCCACGAGGGCACCCACCAGTCGATCAGCTTCCACATCCTCCAGCACCAGGTCTTCGCCAGCGGATACTCCTCCAAGACCTCTCCCAAGATCGAGATCAATTGGAGGGCCGGTCAGGGAGAGGACCGCAACCAGTTCTGGGAGATCGACCGGGCCTTCCACGCGACTTGCGTGTACAACCAGCTGATCAGGTTCCGCCAGGTCGAGCTGGCCCGCGCCGACCTCACGCCCATCGAGCGCACGAGCTTCCAGAGCGCCTACGACGAAGGTCTGCCGGCCGTCCGCTACCTCATGCGCGAACTCGAACTCCAGCGAGAGCACTTCACCCGCCACGGCGTCGAGCTGCTGGCCAACCTGCGCCAGCAGACCGACCAGCTGTAGTGCCACTCCGAGCCGAAGCCGAACGACGGAGAGTCACGTGCTGGATCACCTCATCACCCACGACGACAACCTACGGATGGTCCCCACCGACCGGAACGAGCTGACCGCCGCGATCGGCCGGCTCCACGAGGAACTGCGGACCCTGTCCGAGGAGACCGACCCCGCTCGCGCCCGATTCCTGACCAGATGGATCGGCATCGGCCAGATGTGCTTGGGCCACCACGAGGAGGCCCGCGCACTCCTCCGGCACTCGCTCGACCTGGCCGCGGCCCTCGGCAACACCCGGGCCGTCGTCGCCACCGGGCTCAACCTCGCCGACGCGCACCGCTACGCCGGTGACGTCCATACGGCGGACGCCCTCTACCGCAGCGCCCTGAACACCGCGCGGAGCCGGCATCCGGAACTCGTCGACTTCGCGCTCCAACACACCGGCAAGCACCTCATGGAACGCGGCGACTTCGCCAATGCCCAGGACCACCTGCGAGAGGCGCTGCGCCTGCGGATCGCCAAGGGGGACGCCGAACTGGTCAAGTCCACGAAGGCCGCCCTCGACCGGGTGGAGCTGCTGATCGGCCGCGCCGACGCATCGGTGGCAGCCCCCGCCGCACCGGGCCGCCAGTGGACCACATGGCTTCAGTCCCGCACCACGGCCAGGACCCCGGACCGGTGGGCCGAGGACTTCCCCGCCCTCCGGGAAGGTGTGCGCCTGCTCACCGCACAGCAGCTCGTGCACCCGCGCCACCTGCGGGATCAGTCGTTACCCGCCGAGCTGGTCGCCGCCATGGCGAAGGAGGCCGAGCAGGCCGTGACCGCTGACGGGTACCTCCACAACGGCAAATGGAACGCTGCCGTTGGCGACGCCGCGAACCGCTTCGCCGAGCGAGTCGACCTCGCAGCGGTCGTAGCGCGCTCCACCGGCCTGGACGTCGAACAGCCGCACACCGCCGTCTACATCGCCTACACGGAGGAGGGACAGTTCCTCGACTTCCACGTCGATGAGACCGGCTTCGGCGAGGCCAACCTGATCCTGTGTCTCAAGCACGAGCACACCATCGGCGATTCCAGGATGAGCAGCACCGTCTTCATCACCGCGGGCGGCTACCTCGAATTCGCCCTCAACACCGGTGACTGCATCGTCTTCGACGGCGCGCTCACACCCCACGGCCGGACGCCCCTCCGGGCCGGAGAGAGCGTCACTCTCATCAGCTTCGGGTTCCGCGCCCGCGACCACGCTTCGCGCGCGATCACGAACCTCCCGCCGGCACCCGCGTAGTCGGGAATCGCAAAGCTCCTTTCGGGGGGGGTGATGGCGGCCAAGGAGTCGTGACTGTGACCGGCACCGTGCTCGTTCTGTGGGACATCGACCGTACCTTGGTGTACGTCGGTGAGACCGACCGTGCCGTCTACCGGGAGGCGTTCCGCCAGGTCGTCGGGCGTGATGCGGTGAAACTGCCCGAACGGGGCACGGGCCGCACCATGCCGTTGGCCGTAAGGGAGTTACTCACGGCCAACGATGTCGACCGCCAGGATTTGGAGCCGTTCGCGGAGCGGATCGTCGCCCTGCTGCCGAAGCTCCTCGCCGCCAGGACCGAGCAACTGCGCGCGGGCGGCCTGGTCATGCCCGGTGCCACGGCCGCGCTCGCGGCGGTCGACGCCCGCCCGGATCTCATTCCCACCGTGGTCACCGGCAATTTGCAGCAGAACGCGGAGATCAAACTCGGAGCCTTCAGCCTGGATCAGTACGTCGACCTTGCCGTTGGCGGCTTCGCCTCCGACGACTCCTCCCACCGGCCGGCCTTGGTCGGCATCGCCCAGCGCCGTGCCGGCGCCCGCTACGAGACGACCTTCGACCGGTCGAACACGGTCATCATCGGGGATTCACTCGAAGACGTTCGGACCGGAGCGGAAGGCGGAGCACGCGTGATCGCGGTTGCCTCCGGCACCACCACGGCCGACCAGCTCACCGAAGCCGGGGCGGACCGAGTTCTCGAGAGCCTGCGCGACCCGCAAGCGGTGCTCCGCGCCGTCGTGGAACTCACGGCCCGTCGCGAATAGTTCGGCACACGACTCCCCGCAGCGGCCTGCTACCGTCACCACCATGACGCTCTCCGTAGCAGATGGCCGCGCGGTGGATCTCCGGAAGGAGCCGGTCGACCGCGTCCTCGAACGGGTTGAGCAACGCCTCGGCACGGCACTCGACCGAGCCAGCGTTGTCAGGAAACGCAGATCGGTCGGAGCGCGCACCGCCCGGGACACCTGGGTCCGTGTGGAGCGCCGTCCGTGGACGAGGGCCCGCGCGCAGGGTTGGGCCGGCATCGAAACCGCTGCCGCGCTGACCGGCGTGGCCATGCCCCGATGGATGGGCTCGGTGGCGTGGCGCGACACGGATGACGAGGCGATCTGGCGAGCAGATGAGACATCGGTGCTTCCCGGCGATCCGGTCGGCACGACCGTGCTGGCCAGCGATCCCGCGCTTGGGGATGATTGGTGGAAGGCACTGAACACGTCCCTGGACGCGCTCGCCGCGCAGAGCACAGCCAGGACGGCGACGCCGGACACCGAGCCGATCACGCAGCGCCTGGTCGACCGCGTGATCCGGGCCGCCTTCCCGTCTGCGGTCAACACGCAGGTGGTCACCTGGTCTCCGGCGCACGCCGACCTCAACTGGGCGAACGTCACCGCTCCCGAGTTCTGCGTCTTCGACTGGGAGGACTGGGGAATGGCGCCTCGCGGCCTGGACTCCGCGTCGCTGCTGGCCGCATCCCTCGCCGTCCCGGCGCTCGCGGACCGCGTGCGCAGCGAGCGCCGGGCGGACCTGGAGAGCCGGGACGGCATGGTCATGCGCCTCTTCGTACTGGCGAAGATCGCCGGACCGCACGCCCACCCGGACGACCCCCGGGTGGCCCCGGCCCGGATCGAGGCCGAGCAGCTGATCCACACCCTTCAACAGATCTGACGGGCAGACCTCTCCGCCAGCAGACGCCGGTACCCACCGATGAACTCGGCGTTGGCCGCCAGCCCGGTGGCGTCGACCAGCTCGCGAAGATGATCAGGCCGGTCGGTGCTGACCGCGACCGCACCCACCATCGGCAGCTCGAAGGCGACCCTGAAGGCTGCCTGCACGGCGGTCGGCTCGCCGGCCGCATCGGCGAGAAAGATACGCGGGTCGCTCCAACGCCAGGGCGGGCCGGCGAGGTCTCCGCCGAACGGACTCATGCCCCAACGGCGTTCGACCGGAACGTCCCACCTCCGGGCGAGGATTTCGCCGGCGACCAGGACCTCGTGGCCTACGAGCAGCCCGGACCGGACCATCAGGACATCCGGCACGGCCGGGAGCGGGGTGGCGAGAGCGGCCACGGCGCGCAGGTTCCACGTCGCGATCCCCCACGCCCCGCAGGCCCCGACCAACGCAGCTTCGGCCAGGACACCGCAGGCAGCGGCCAACTGCTCCTGGCCCCGGTCACCGGCCGCCATCGACGCTTCCGGATTGTGCAGGAACACCACGTCCGGTGCGCGCCCCAGGTCCCGGATCGTCCGCACCAGCGCGGCGCGAAGCTCCACCGGATCGATGCTGTGCCGCGCCCGGCCGCCGGAGGCGGGGAAGTAACCGACCTTGGTAGAGACCGTGAATGCGGACAGCAGGTCCCCGCCGGCACGAGCGAGCGTCGCGTGGGAGGCGAAGCCAAGGTAGTTGAACGCGGTGTCGATCGCGGTCACTCCGTGATCCAGCGCCGCCGTCAGGAGTCGGCGTTGGTGACGAGACCGGTGTAGCCCGAGAACAACTCGTCGGTCAGCGGCGCGCACAACCCCTCCTTCACCAGCAGCCGGGCCACCGCGTGGATCTCGGAGCCGACAGCGGTCTCGGCCTCCGCCAGGACCACGGGGTGCCCGCTGAGCAGCAGGCGCAGCGCGGGCTCAGCCTTCGCGGCAAAGCACAGACGCCGACCAGCCGCGGTCACCTCCACCGTGCTGTCGTCCGACCGGATGTCCGGGCGGAAGTTCGTGGTGCAGACCGCCCCCGTGAGCGGGCCGAGTACGTCCGGGTGCGGCACCTGTCGGGCCGGGCCGGCGGCCCGCTCGTACCCGCTGAGGAACGCCTCCGGCGGCCGCGACTCCAGCAGCCCCCGGGCGGCGGCGATCAACCGGCTGGCGTCGGCCCCCGGAGTGCGGTCGAGGTCGTGCCGGAAGACCTCCTGCTCGCGGCACCAGTCGCCGAGCCAGGCCATCCAGCTTGCCCCGGTCCGCTTGGTGATGCCGAAGGTGACGTGCAGCGAGTGGCCGGCATCGCCGTGGCCGACACGAGTCGCCCGGTGCCAATGGCCCCGCGGGATGTGCATCACCTCGCCGGTGCGAAGCAGCCCCGACCAGATCACCTCATCGCCCGGAGTGGAGTTCGGGTCAGCGTCCCGGTACATCGGCGCGGTGCGCGACGTGCCACGAACCTCCCATCCCTTCTCGCCCGCCAGTTGGACCACGATCACGTCGTGGTCATCCCAGTGCAGCGGGAACCCCTCGGCCTCGCCGGTGGTCCAGTAGACGTTCACCTGGACCCGTTCCCGGCTCCACCATTGCAGCGCGCGGCACGCCACCTCAAGCGTCGGATCGGCCATGTTCGCCTGGTCGAGGATCAGCGTCGCGCCCTCGTCGAGCAGCCGACCCAGAGTGTTCATGTTGACCATGGAGATGCTCTGGCCCCGGGGACTGACGCTGTCCGTGAAGTAGACCGCCGGGTGGACCTCCACCCCTTTCTGGAACACGCGGAACTGCGGACGGGCGAGACTGCGCCGCATCACCAGGTCGAGCAGCCGCTGCGGGGTGAGCAGCCGCCGCGACAGGTCATCGACCCCGGTGTGCCCCAGCGCGAACTGCTCACCGAGCCGCTCCGGTCCCGTCCAGCCCAGAGCCGACTCCACGGCCCTGACCAACCTGTGCTTCACACGAACCTCCCCTGAACTCGATCACCGGGCCGGACCGGCTGGTGGACGTTCGGCTGTCCGTCCGCCCACCAGCCGGCTCACTCACTCGCTCTCGTGCAGATTGCCGTCGCCACCGGGCCACGGCGCGTCGCCGCTAGAACCGGCGTTGTCCGAGCGGAGGCTGTCGTACCGGTCGTGCACCGCACCCAACTCTTCGACGGCAATCAGGAGTTCTTCGTCCACCATCGCTCCTCTCCTGCTTCCGGCTGACGGCCGAAGGCAGCTCGACGCACGGAGGCTCGGGAATGTCGGCGGCATGGCCAGGCCATGGCCGACGTGGAACAGCCCCGTGCTGGTCGCACATCATGGCCATGGAGTGACCCAAGGTCATATTTCGCTAGAAATACGATGCTTGACGTTCCGCGTGGGCAAGGCTCACGTCTTCAGCACGCCTACGCGAGGACCGCCAACGCCACATTCGGACTCTTCGAGTTTGCGGCTCGGCTCGGGTGGCGCCGCCAGGGCCACCTCAGCACCTGCCCAGCAGCGCGATCCTCCGCGCAGGAAGTCGGCCCGGCCGACTTCCTGTGCGGCCGTCCGCCTGCCGTCACCGCTCGTGGGAGGGGGTCTCGGCGGCCCAGGCGAGCAGCATCCGGAGGGCGTCGTGGGAGGGGGTGCCGGGCTCGGCGGCGTAGGTGATGAGGGCCTGTTCGGGGTCGTCCGCCGCGCGGAGGGTGTCGTAGGCGAGCTCCAGGTCGCCGACGACCGGGTGGTGGAACCGCTTGGTGCCGGAGGTCTTGTCCTGCACCGGGTGCTCGGCCCACCAGCGCCGGAAGTCCGCGCTCTTCATGGACAGTTCGCCGATCAGGCCGGCGAGTTGGGGGTCGTCGGGGTGTCGGCCGGCCTCCAGGTGGAGGTAGGCGACGTTCTCGCGGGCGCAGGACGTCCAGTCCGCGTACAGTTCCCGGGTGGTCTCGTCGAGGAAGGTGATGCGGGCGATGTTCCGCTCGGCGGGGTCGAGGGCCGCGTAGTCGCCGAAGAGGGCGCAGGCCGCGGGGTTCCAGGCCAGGATGTCCATGTGTCGGCCCATCACGACGGCCGGGACGTCCGTCAGTTCGTCGAGGAGGCGCCGGACCATGGGGCGCACGCCCTGCGGCCGGGCTTCGCGCCGCAGGGGCGGCTGGGGGCGGGCGAGGCGGTGAAGGTGCCGGATCTCGTCCTCGTCCAGTTGGAGCGCGCGGGCGAGGGCGTCGAGCACCGCGTCCGAGGGGTTGGGCACGCGGCCCTGTTCCATCCGGGTGTAGTAGTCGACGCTCACCCCGGCCAGTTGGGCGATCTCCTCGCGGCGCAGGCCGGCGACCCGGCGTCGGCCCCCGTAGTCGGGCAGGGCGACGTCCGCCGGGTGCAGGAGGGAGCGGCGGGTCCGCAGGAACTCGCTCATGCTGATCGCTGTGCTCATAGGACGATTGTGGCCGGTTGCCAGTGGTGGCTGCCTGGCCCTGCCAGGACCAGGCAGGGCCAGGACCGCTATGAGGCCGGGATCGCGGTGACCAGTCCCCCGTCGACGACGATGTCCTGGGCGGTGATGTACGAGGACCGACGCGAGAGCAGGAAGGCCACGGTCTCGGCGATGTCCTCCGCCCGTCCGAGCCGCTTCAGGGGCACCTGCGAGCGGATGGCCTCGTGCGAGGCCGGGTCGGGGACGGCTGCCTCGAACATCTCGGTGACGATGTAGCCCGGGCTGATCGAGTTGACCCGGATGCCGCGCTCGGCGAAGTCGCTGCCCAGCGTACGGGCGAGGTTGTGGACGGCGGCCTTGGTGGCCGCGTACACGGGCGCGACGGCCATGCCCCGGTGCAGCGTCCAGGAGGCGTTGATCACCACGGAGCCGCCGCCCGCCGCCTCCAGCAGCGGCAGAGCCTTCTGGATCGTGAAGAACACCCCCTTGAAGTTGACGTCGACGAGGTGGTCGAAGTCCTGCTCGGTGGCTTCGGAGCCGCGCTGGAACACCCCGACCCCGGCGTTGGCGAACACCCCGTCCAGCCGCCCGTGGTGATCCCGGATCAGGGCCACCAGCCGGTCGAGGTCGGCGAGACTGGCGGAGTCCGCCCGAACGGTGAGCAGCCGGGCGCCCCCGTCCAGTTCCTCAGCCGCACGGGCGAGGCGTTCCTCGCTGCGGCCGGTGATGACGACGTGCGCGCCGTTCTCCAAGAGCAGACGCGCGGTGGCCAGGCCCATCCCGCTCGTCCCGCCGGTGATCAGGACCACGCGGCCGTCGAAGTCGGTCATATCGGTGCTGTTGTCGGTCATGGCACCCAGCCTCGCGACCGCACCCCGCACCAACCAGGCCCGGCCCAACCTGGGTCTCCGAGGACCACCCTGCGGTACACAACTCTGCCGAAAATGACCGACCTTGGACCAATAGCGACCGATGTCGTCAACGCGCCTTGTCCGCCTGGTCGTTGTGTTAAGTTCCGTGGACAAACACAAAAAGGCGACCCCGGCAGCGCGCCAACGCTCCGGGGTCCGGCACCAGGAGACAGACACTCCCGATGCGTATCCATCGTAGCGCCCACGCGCGCAATTTCACCGTGCTGCCCAATGCCGTGCTGCAGTACCGGCAGCTGTCCTACACCGCCCGCGGTCTCCTCGCGGACCTCCTCTCCCGCCCGGACGGCTGGCGCGAGGACGGCCGGCACATGGCCGACACCAGCCCGCAGGGGCGCGGCGCGATCCGCAAGGCCCTCAAGGAGCTGACCGACGCGGGCTTCTACCGCGTCGAGAAGATCCGGATGCCGGACGGCACGATCCGCACCGAGACCCACGTGTACGACACACCGTGGTTCGCGCCGCCGCCGAGTACCACCCCTCCGGCGCCCGGTGAAGCGGCCACCGGCCGCGCTGTCGCCCTCGTAAAGGACCCGGAGAAAGAACCCACCCTCCCCGACGACGACGCCCAGCTCCGCGAGGCGGTCGCCACCCTGTTCCGGGTGATCCGCCCCGAACCGCGCCTGCGCCTGGGCGAGGCCGAGGCACGCGAACTCGCTCCCCTGGTCGCCCAGTGGCTGGAACGCGGCAGCACCCCCACCGACCTCGCCCACGCCCTGCTGCCGGGCCTCCCGACGCCCCTGCACTCGGCGGCGGCGGTGCTCCGCTACCGCCTGGCGCACAAGCTCCCACCGGCCCGGCCCCCAGCGGCCGCCCGGTACGCCGAGTGCGCCAGGTGCCACGACCCGGTCCCCCGCCCCGGCATCTGCCGAGCCTGCGCGGGCCTCGGCACCCCGGCGGCTTCAGTCCGCAGCGCAGCGGCAACAGCCACCGTCGGAGCCGCCCGCGCCCGAGCACTCCTGCACGCCGCCAAGGCGGGCTTCGGCGCCTGTCGACCCGAGGATGCCGCCGCGTAGCCGCACGTCAGCGCTTCCAGCGGGACCACCAGGACGACGACCGGGGGTCGGCGTCGCGCTCCCGGGTCGCAGCCGCGAACCGCTGCAGCACCTTCCCGTCCTTCCAACTCAGCTGCATCAGAACCGATCTGACCACCTCCAGATCAGCCTTGCGCGTCCCGGCGACCACCGCGATCGCCTTCTCCAGGTCTGCGTCGAGTTGCCTGTAGCCGAGATCGTGCAGGAAGTGGGCGATCGCCTCAGCCGGCTGACGCTCGCAGAAGCCCTCGATCAGCCGGTCGCGGAACTCCGACCCCAAGCCCTTCTCGGCCAGCTTCTTGATCGTGTACGCCACCAATGTGGGCCTGGACGCCACGATCGTGAGTTCATCGACCACCCGCTCGGCCGCACGCCGGTATCCGGCTTTCAGAAGCGCCTGGATGAGCTCTGCCACGTCCCACGCGTCGATCGTCGCCTGGACGAACATCCCGGCCGCTCCCGGCACGTGCTCCGGCCCGTACGTCCACGGGGTGGCCTCCAGGACCTCGGCGGCCCGAGCGGCCGACTCGTCCTGGAGGAGTTCGCCGGCGATCCCCAGGGCATCGCCGGCCTGCTCGCGCTTCATCAACGCCTGGAACAGCAGAACGAGTTCGGGCACCGGACGGGCGAAGGCCAGGAGGCGCCACAACATCGGCAGGGCACCCTGGTCGCCCGGCGCGGCCAGCCTGACCAGCCCGGCCAGCAGGTCAGCGACGTCCCACGGTGGCCGGAACAGGACCACCGCCGCCAGGAGGGCCTTGGTCCGACCCGACGACGCGATGATCTCGGGAATCGGACGATCGGCGCCCAGCGCCTCCACCATCGCGGACGAATCGACCGTCACCGGGGCAGCGAGCAGGCCCCGGTACCAGATTGCGACATCCGTGTCCGGCAGGGCCAGATCGAGCAGGTCCGCCGCGTCCTCGAACCGGCCCGTGGTCTGCAGGCGCGTCCAGACCTCGGATGCCTTGCTCGACAGCGCGAGCATCCGAAGGAGGGCGGCGCGCATCCCGGGCGACGCCCCGCCCTCAACGACGCGTACGACCAGATCGACCGATTTCAACGTGTCCAGACCGGCGGCCAGACCGATCAGCGCGCCCCCGTTCGGTCCCACCCGGTCCGCGTCCAGGAACAGGGCCGCGAGGGCCGCCGGCGAATCGGACCACGGCGCCGCGCTCAGCACCTCCCTGACCAGCCTGTCCTTCCCCCTGGCGAACAGCTCGCACAGCAGCGCCCGGCACCGCTCCTGATCAGCTGCCTGCGTGTACCACCGGGCGAAGCCCTCGACCGCGCCCTCGGTCCCGGCTAGCC
This sequence comes from Streptomyces rubellomurinus, assembly GCF_000961885.1. Taxonomy (GTDB): domain Bacteria; phylum Actinomycetota; class Actinomycetes; order Streptomycetales; family Streptomycetaceae; genus Kitasatospora; species Kitasatospora rubellomurina. Next base: position 2,822 of record NZ_JZKH01000131.1, on the reverse strand, counting down.
GGGCCAGCACCGCCGCGACCTCCTCGACCGGCCGTCCGGCCACCGCGCCGCAGGCCGCCACGTAGTCGGACGAGGGGCCGTCCTGGAACACCACCAGGTGCGCGGCCACCGCGTCCGGAGGTTGTGAACGCACCGCCACATCCCGGACGAGGTCAGCCTCGGTCCGGCAGCCGGACATCCGTAGCTCCGCCAGCAGGTCCTGAAGCGCCGGTGGCCGGCCCGGCAGACCATTCCCGCACGCGGCCAGCAGACACTCGGTGGCCTCCGCGGACCTCGCCTGCCGAGCCGCCTGGAACAGCGCTGAGGCATTCGTCCACACCAGGTCGGAGACGCCCTGAGCCAGCCGACTCCCGGGCTTCGCGCCCCGCAGATACCTGATCCGGGAGACGGTCTCCGCGCATGAATCCGCCGTCAGGAACTCGCCGAGCAGGTCGTCGAGCGGCAAGAGGCCGCCCTGCGGCTCGGCGTCCAGAGCGAGCAGCAGTTCCGCCGCCCACGTCGGCGTGCGCACCCGCACAGCCCGGGTGAGCAGGTACGTGGCCCCTTGAGCAGTCGCCTGGCTTCCCTTTCGAACACCGGTCTCGGCGAGCCCGCGAGCCATCCGGACCAGATCGCGGGTCCGCCACCTCCGGGCCGCGTCGGCCAGCACGTACCTGCCGAGTTGCGGCTCCGAGCCGGCCAGCAAGAACTCCGCGAGGACTCCCAGATGCGATGTGCGCCGAGTCTCGCACGCCTGGTCGAGCAGCCATCGGGCCCGCTCCCCGTAGCCCTCCCTCAACAGCCAGATGGCGAGCCCGGCCTGCTGTCTCGCCTGCCCGGCTTCGCCGACCTGCCCGATCACCAGGCGTGTCCCCGACTCCCATCCCCGTGCGAGGAGTTCCACGAGCACACCCTTCACCACCTCGTCGCCCCGAGCGACGAGGCTAGCCGCCACTCGGGGGCCGATCTGCTCGCGCAGCGCCTCGCGGCCGGGCAGCTCGACGAGTTCGGCGAGATCGCCGGCCGGCCGGTCACTCGACGCCATCCCCTCCAGCATCGCGAGCCGCCCCTCCTCCCCCGTGCCCTCCAGCATGTCCAACAGGTCGGTCATCGGCCGGTGGTCGAGCACGTTCCGCCAGAGGTCGGGCGCCATGCCGTAGACGCCGGGGTCGTCCAGTTGGACGGCCAATCGGTTGAACTCCGTTGCGGGATAGCGCTCCGCGAGCGCCGCCACGGACTCGCCGACCAGACCGTCGCCGCCGATCTCTCGCGCCGCCCGGAGGAAGTCCGCCACCTGGTGGGCACTCGCCCCGCAGAGCGCGTCGAACACCACCGGCAGCAGAGCAGCCGGTCCCTGCTGCCGGAGCGGGAATGCCAATCCGGCCGCCCTGATCGGGAGGAAGGGCTCGACCGCGCACCGGATGACGGCCTCGGCGTCCGCTCCGGCTCCCGCCTCGTTCAAATCCTCCAACAGCTTTTGCAGCAAGGTCGGTTCGAGGTCGGACGCTATCTCGTGGAGCGCCCGGAGGTGCCCTTGCTCGCCTCCGGCGCGCAGCGCGGCCATGAGGAGGTGGCAGTCCTCGCGCCGGGCCACGGCGAGGCGCAGCACCAGCGCGGCGTCCTCGGCGAAGCCGGAGCGCACCTCCCCGATCGCCAGCCACTCGACCAGCCGGTCCAGCGACCCGGTGACGATCGCCGTCAGCACGGTGGTGCAGTCCCGGCCCCGGCCGCCCGCAGCCAGCCGGGCGAGCAGGTTGTCCACCGATCGCGCGCCGTCTGCGGCGTGATCCCGTACCAGCCGGTCTGTCTCCGCATGCAGACCGGCGGCGTCCAGAGCATCCAGCAGCGCGGGCAGGTCCTCCAACGGCCGCGGCACGCTCAGCAGCTGCGCCACCAGGTCGCGACAGTCCGCGCCGTACAGCCGGACCGCCAGGTCGACCGTCTCCGAGGTCTGCCGGCGGCCCACCACGCGCACCACGGTCGCCTGCACCAGGCCCGACAGTTCGGACGACGGGTCGCCTGCGGTGAGCAGCGCCACCAGGTCCTCCGCCGGGCGGACGATGACCGCCAAGTCCACCAGGTGGCGAGCGATATCAGCCTGATCGGCGTCGAACAGGGCAATGGCCAGCTCGACCAGCGGCTCGACGGGCCGTCGCCGCGCCGCCGCCGTCCACATCGCGTCGACCGCCCTGCCGAGCGCAGTCAAGCCGCTCAGTTTCACCAGGTCGGCGGCGGGCCCGATAACGGCGAACTGCTCCAGAAGCTCCGTCCGTCCGGTGGTGACGACCTGGTGCAGGGCGTCCGCCATCAGCTTGGCGGGGTCCAGGGCCGCCGGGAGGACCGGCAACGGCTCCGTCTCCGTCTCCGTGACGGCAACGACGGGCACGACGGGCACCATCAGCGCCCCCACGACCACGAACTCCGCGTGCACCGCCTCCGTGAGCACCCGGACCTCCTGCGGCCTGCCCGGCTTCCGGTGTTCCCGGTGCAGCGCACTGACCCGCTCCTGCACCCCCGCCCGCAACTCACCCAGGTCCAAAGGCCCTTCGTGCGAGACCAGCACCTCCCGCACCGCCCGCGAGAACAGGCTGAACGAACCACCGTCGCCCGCCTGTGCCGTCGACTCCTCGGCCGGCACGAACCGCGCCAACTCCCCCGGCGCACACGCATACAGGCGAGCCACCTTCCGGCCGGCCACCGCCCGCATCTTGCTCGGCGACCACCCCGGCGGCGGCCCCATCGCATCCCGGATCCCCTGCCGACACGCATCCACCAGGAACAACACCTGCGCAGCGGCCGTCTCCTGAAGCTCCTGCTTCCAGTCGATCGCGATGCACCCCGAC
>NZ_JZKH01000014.1 GCF_000961885.1 Streptomyces rubellomurinus | reverse complement strand
CTGCAGGGGGGACCCTGTGGGAGAGTAGGACGCCGCCGAACAATTCTTCAGAAAAGGCCCACCCGGGTTCCCGGGTGGGCCTTTTCGCGTTTCCGGCGGCGAGTGGCACCCCGGCCCCGGCTGTCACCGGAAGGCCGGCGACTGGCGCCGGAACTCCGTGAGGTGCTGCAGGCGACGGTGCTCGACGGACTGTCCGTCCGGGAGACCGCCGTCCTGCTCAGATTGCCCGAAGGCACGGTCAAGACCCGCGCCCGCCGGGCCCGGATCGCGATGCGGGAGGCGCTGGCATGAGCGGGGAACACGCGTCGAGGCGCGCCGTGCCGGAGCCGACTGGCGGCCTCCGTGGCCGCCGGGGTGCCCGATGTCGTCGCGCTCCTCGGCACCGTCCGGGCTGGTCTGGAACCGGAGTTGGACGCGGCGGCCGGGGCGCCCGTGGACCGGCGCCGCCCGTGGCGGCTCGCGGCCTGGCTGACGCCGGTCGCCGCCCCGTGGTTCGCGATGACCGCCGCCCTCTCCTGCTCGGGCTACCGGCAGCTCGCGGTGCTGGCGAGGGAGCGCCGCGATGAGGTGGCTGATGCTGTACGCCCGGTCGCGGCAGGTGCCCGCCTCGGCCGCCGCGGTCGCGCTCGTCGCACTGGCGGTGTGGGCCGGTACCCGGGGCGGCGCGGGCCCGATGGACCTGGGGATGGTGGGACTGGTCCTCACCGCGAAGGTGGCGGCCGCGTCCGTCGGACCCGGCGGGCCCGGCGCCGCGCTGGAGCGGACGGCGGCGATCCGCTGGGTGCCGCGCCGGGCGGTGCACGTGCTGCTGATCGGCGTGTCCGCCGGAGGGGCGCTGCTGGCCTTCCGCGCGGCGGGCGCGAGCCCTGTTCCGGCGGAGGTCGTCGTCCGGGACAGCGCCGGCCTGGTCGGCCTGGCGGCACTCGGGGCGGGGCTGTGCGGGGCCGGGTTCGCCTGGGCCCTGCCGACCGGCTGGCTCGCGTTCACCGTGCTCGTGCCGCCTCCGGGCGGCACCGTGGGAGAGGTGCTCGGCTGGATGGTCTTCCCGCCCGACACGGCGGCCTCCACGGGGACGGCGTGGGCCCTGCTGGCGGTCGGCACCGTGGCGTACGCCCTGGCGGGGCCGAGGCGGTGACGGGTACGCCGGCCGCCGCGCTCGACCGCTCGACTGCCCGGCCGCCCGGCCGTCCCGGTCGGGGCTGCTACGCGGCGGAGGCGGCGGGCCGGGGTGCCCGGCGGCGGCCGGAGTCGCCCTGGTGGTCGCGGCCGGAGGCCGTGCGGGTGCCGCCGCCGGTGCCGGCGGGGCGGTGGCGGCGGCCGCGGGTCGAAGCGCCGCGGCGCGGACGCTCGACGACGGGGCCAGGGACGACGACGGGCACGCCGGTGGGGACGCGGGCGCCGGTGATGCGGGCGAGCTCCTCGTCGCCGGAGCGGACCTTGGTGGCGACGGGGGTGATGCCGGCCGCGGTCAGCATGCGGGCCATCGCGCGGCGCTGGCCGGGCAGCACGAGCGTGACGACGGTGCCGGACTCGCCGGCCCGGGCGGTGCGGCCGCCCCGGTGCACGTAGTCCTTGTGGTCGGCCGGCGGGTCCAGGTTGACGACCAGGTCGAGCCCGTCGACGTGGATGCCCCGGGCGGCGACGTTGGTCGCGACCAGCGCGGTCACCTGGCCGGTGCGAAACTGCTCCAGGGTGTGGGTGCGCTCCGGCTGGGACTTGCCGCCGTGCAGGGCCGCGGCCCTGACCCCGTTCGCGAGCAGGTCCTCGACCAGGCGGTCCGCGCCGTGCTTGGTGTCGATGAACAGGATCACTCCGCCGTCACGGGAGGCGATGTGGGCGATCGTGGCGTTCTTGTCGAAGCTCTGCACGTGCAGCACGTGGTGCTCCATGGTGCCGACCGCGGCCGCGGACGGGTCCACCGAGTGGGTGACCGGGTCCTTGAGGAAGCGCCGTACGAGGCGGTCGACGTTGCGGTCGAGGGTCGCGGAGAACAGCAGGGTCTGGCTGCCCTCGGCGACCTGTTCGAGGAATTCGGTGACCTGCGGCAGGAAGCCCATGTCGGCCATCTGGTCGGCCTCGTCGAGGACGGTGACACCCACGTCCCCCAGCTCGCAGTCGCCGCGCCGGATCAGGTCCTCAAGCCGGCCCGGGGTGGCCACCACGACCTCCGCCCCGCGGTTCAGCAGCCAGGCCTGGCGGCTCATCGACGTCCCGCCGACCACGGTCGCCATCCGCACGCGCGTCGCGCGGGCGTAGGGGGTGAGGGCTTCGGTGACCTGCTGCGCGAGCTCGCGGGTGGGCACCAGCACCAGGGCCAGCGGGCGGCGGGGTTCGGCCCGCTGCCCGGCGGTGCGGGCCAGCACCGCGAGGCCGAACGCGATGGTCTTGCCGGAACCGGTGCGGCCCCGGCCCAGCACGTCGCGGCCGGCCAGCGAGTTCGGCAGCGTCGCGGCCTGGATCGGGAAGGGCGAGGTGACGCCCTGCCGGGTCAGCACCGACAGCAGGGCCTTCGGCATGTCCAGCTCGGCGAAGGACTCGACGGCCGGCAGCGCCGGGGTGGTGCTCACCGGAATCGCGAACTCTCCCCGGGCGGCGGACCCGTGACGGCCGCCCCGGTCGGCGGAGCGCCGGCTGTCGTTGCGCCGGCTGTCGTTCCGGAACGGGGAACGGCTGGATCGGTTCATGCGGAGAAACCTTCCTCAGGGGCGCGTCACGAGGAAGGAACCGCGGCGCAGTCAGGGGGGCTTGAACGGCCGGGGAAGTGCCGTGGCGCAATGCCGAGGGGCCCGCACCGGGCATCGTGTACGCGGTGCGGGCCCCTCGTCATCGAACGGGGTGCCGTAGCAGAACAGAACTACAGCGGGCGAATGTTCTCCGCCTGCGGGCCCTTCTGGCCCTGCGTGACGTCGAACTCGACCTTCTGGCCCTCGAGCAGCTCACGGAAGCCGTTGGCGTTGATGTTCGAGTAGTGGGCGAACACGTCCGGACCGCCACCCTCCTGCTCGATGAAGCCGAAGCCCTTTTCCGAGTTGAACCACTTCACGGTGCCATTAGCCATTAAGAATCTCCTTCAAGGGACTGGTCGAAGCGCGCACAGCGCGGGCTCCGAGTCGCCGTGATGAGCGCCCGCCCGGGAAGCCGGGAAACAAAAATGCGCCTGCGGAGAACACCAGCAGGCGCACACAAAGTTCATGGGAACCACTACTGCAACAAAAACGACTGTAGCAGGCCCCGGCCCGAAACGGGTGGATATCTCGGCCCGGACTTTCGTTCGGTCGTCCGCGGGGCTCGGCCGGACAAGATCCAAAAGGGAGGACCTAGACTGGGCGGCCGCCGGGGTCCCGTCCGTGGGGCCGCCGGCCGGAGGGGGAGGTCCTGGTGGCGGAGGGCGGCGCGGTGGAGCGCGGGGCGGACGGTCTCGACGCCCGGCTGATCGACGCGGTCGAGCGGCTCGGGGACGCCGGGCGGGCGATGCTGCGGGACGCGGCCAAGCGTGAGGGACTGTCCGTCACCCAGGCGCAGTTGCTGCTGCGGGTCACTTCGCCGAGCGCCGGGCCGCAGAGCACGGGCAGTTTCGCGCGCTGGCTGGAGGTGTCCGCGCCGACCGTCAGCGACGCCGCCGCCGCGCTGGTGCGCAAGGGGCTGCTGGAGGCCGTCCCGGACGTGACGGAGACCCGGCGCTCGGCCTGGGTGCCGACCGGGCCGGGGCGGGAGGCCGCCGAACGGCTGCGGGGCTGGCGGGACCCGCTCGCCGCGGGCCTGTCCGCCGCCTCGCCGGAGGACCGGGCCACCGCGCTGCGGGTGCTGCTGGAGGCCGTCGCCTCGCTGCACCGCACCGGGCGCATCACCGTCGCCCGCACCTGCCTGACCTGCCGCTTCCTGCGCCACGAGCATCCGGACGGGCCGGCGGGGGAGTGGTGCGGGCTGATGGCGGCCCCGCTCGGCGCGGCCGATCTGCGCGTGGACTGCCCCGAACACGAGCCGGCGCACGAGCCCGCGCAGCGGCCCTGATCGTTCGTCAACTTCCTTGTCACCGGCGCGGGCCGGCCCTTGCGCGACCCCTGGTCCGGTCGGTAGCTTCGGCGTAGTTAGGACTCCTAATCAGGACTCCTCCGCCAGGTCCACCCACGCAAGGATTCGAGGACGGCCATGACGCCCGCGCCCCTTCCCGGCTACCACTACGACCACCCCGACCTGCCCGCCTCCCCGGTCACCGCCGACGACTTCGACGGCCTCGCCGCGGCGACCCTGTTCTCCGACGCGGACGTCACCGCGCTCAAGCTCGCCGGCGAGGTCCTGGCCGACCAGACCGAGCGGATCCTGGACGTCTGGTACGGCTTCGTCGGCTCCCACCCGCACCTGCTCGCCTACTTCTCGACCCCCGAGGGCGCGCCCGTCAGCGAGTACCTCGCCGCCGTGCGCCTGCGCTTCGGGCAGTGGATCGCCGACACCTGCACCCGCCCGTACGACGCCCGCTGGCTCGCCCAGCAGGAGGAGATCGCGCTGCGCCACACGTCGGCGAAGAAGAACGCCACCGACGGCGCGCGGTCCGTCCCGCACGTGCCGCTGCGCTACCTGATCGCGTTCGTGTACCCGATCACGGCGACCGTGCGGCCGTTCCTCGCGGCCAAGGGGCACGCCGAGGCGGAGGTCGAGGCGATGCACCAGGCGTGGTTCAAGGCCGTCACCCTCCAGGTGGCGCTGTGGTCCCGGCCGTACGCCGGGGCCGCCTGGTAGCCCGGCCGGGTACGGAGAGCGGGCGGCGGCCCGGCGCGGAACACCTCCGCGCCGGGCCGCCGTCGCATCCGGCGGGGCGCCGTCGTCAATTCTTCGGATCTTGCTCGGGGTTTGATCATTTGAAGACGATCTTTGTTTCCCGTGGATCTTGCCGCCCGTCGCGCCCGACGCCGTTCCGGCGGCCGAACGGCGTCGCGGATGTCCTGAAATCGGCCCCGCCGGCCGTGGCGCGACGCCTCGGAAGGGTCGCTGCCGGCGGGCCGGTGAACCTCCGTCGCCGCAGGTCAGCGCACGTGCCGCCGCCGCCCGGGGACCGCCCGCCGTCACCCTTCGGTCCATCCCAGTTCAAATTTCGAGCACGCGTTTCACACATCCCCCTCTTTGGGTGGCTTCGATGCTCTACATTGATTTTCGCCCCGCACGGCTGGAGGCGAGGCGACGAATGATGATCCAGGTTCGGCGCTGCGCACGGCCAGCAGTGTGTTTCGAGTGATTCGTGTGTGGGGAGTGACCGGCGGCGGTTTCCCGCACGCCTCGGGAATCCGGCAGGACTTTCGCGTCCGTTGACGCCGGGCGGAGTTTTCACGCGGTACGGCCAGGGCCTGTTTTGGCGTGCGCGGGGGGCGGGGGTCCCCCGGAGGAGGGAACGGCGCGGCACGGGAGTCGGTGCCTCCCGAGGGGAGGAACAGTGCGGGAGGCGCGAGCCTCCCGGGGGGAGAGGAATCGTGTGGAGCGAGCACGTCGAACCCACTGACGACCTGGACGGGGCAGTCGAGCAGGGGGAAGGAGAATTAGTCCGCCCGTTCCCACCGGTGCGCAAGCGCCGGGTGAACGGGAAGTACAGCCGGCCCGAGATCGACTGGGAGCAGCAGTACCGCCGTGCGGTGATCATCAGCGACACCGTGGCCACCGCCTTCGTGGTGGCGGCGATCGGCGGGTTCTTCGGGGTCCGGGACGCGGCCAACTGGCACGAGAAGTGGGGCATCCTCGCCTTCGGCACCGAACTGCTGGTGCTGGGCGCGCTGGCGACGACCCGGTCCTGGGCGCCGGCCGTACTGGGCCAGGGCGCCGAGGAGTTCCGCCGGCTCGGGCGCTCGCTGTTCACGGCCGCCGTCGTCCTGTCGCTCGGCGGGATCGCCCTCGGCTCGCACAACATCAAGCTCTGGATCTTCGTCGCGATCCCGGCGGTCACGCTCGTCACCATGACCGAGCGGTACCTGCTGCGCCTGTGGCTGCACCGGCAGCGCAACGCGGGGCGGTGCCTGCGCCCGGTCCTCGCCGCCGGCAGCCCGGCCACCGTGCGCGACCTGATCGGCCGGACCCGCAAGTTCCCGCACCTCGGCTGGCGGGTGGAGGCGGTGTGCACGCCGTACGACCTCGGGCCGGGCGGTGACCGCCTGGACGGCGTGCCGGTCGTCGGCCGGCTGGCGGACGTCGCCAACCACGTCCGCCGCGACGGCTACCGGGTCGTCGCGGTCACCCCGGACCCGCACTGGTCGCCGGACCGGCTGCAGCGGCTGGCCTGGAACCTGGAGGGCGGCGAGGCCGAGATGGTGGTCGCCCCGGTGCTGATGGAGGTGGCCGGCCCGCGGCTGCACGTCGACGCGGTGCTCGGGATCCCGATGCTGCGGGTCAGCATGCCGACCTTCACCGGGGGCCCGCGGGCGGTCAAGGCGGTCGTCGACCGGCTGGGCGCCGTGGTCCTGCTGATCCTGTTCGCGCCGCTGATGCTGCTCGTCGGGTTGCTCGTGCGGACGGACAGCCGGGGCGGGGCGTTCTACCGGCAGCAGCGGGTCGGCAAGGACGGCCGGGAGTTCACCCTGCTGAAGTTCCGCACCATGGTCGTCGGGGCCGACCGGGCCCGCGCCGAGCTGGCGGACCGCAACGAGGGCGCCGGCCTGCTGTTCAAGCTCCGCCAGGACCCCCGGGTGACCAGGGTGGGCGGAGTGCTGCGGCGCTACTCGCTCGACGAACTGCCGCAGCTGTTCAACGTGTTGGCCGGCTCGATGTCGCTCGTCGGGCCGCGGCCCCCGCTGCCGGAGGAGTCCGCCGCGTACGGCCCGGACATCCGGCGGCGGCTGCTCGTCAAGCCCGGGCTGACCGGCCTGTGGCAGATCAGCGGGCGCAGCGACCTGCCGTGGGAGGAGGCGGTCCGGCTGGACCTGCGCTACGTGGAGGACTGGTCGCTCGCCCTGGACGCGGTGATCCTCTGGAAGACGCTGCGTGCGGTGCTCCAGGGGCAGGGGGCCTACTGATGCGGGAGGGAGCGTCGCCCGATGGGCGCGCGGACGGCCGGCCACAAGGGCCTGCCCGAGGGGAGGAACGGGTCATGAGGGTCAGCGTCCTGGGGCTCGGCTACGTGGGCTGCGTGTCGGCCGCGTGCCTGGCCAGCCTGGGCCACGAGGTCATCGGGGTGGACGTGAACCAGGTGAAGGTCGACCTGGTCAACGACGGCAGGGCCCCGGTGGTCGAGGAGCGGATCGGCGAGCTCACCGCCGAGGTCGTCCGGGCCGGGCGGCTGCGCGCCACCGCCGACGTCCGCGAGGCGGTGCAGGGCAGCGAGGTGTCGCTGGTCTGCGTGGGCACGCCGTCCGAGGCCAACGGCAGCCTGTGCACCACCTACCTGGAGCGGGTCACCGAGCAGATCGGCGCGGCGGCGGCCGAGAAGGGGGGCCGGCACACCGTCGTCTTCCGCAGCACCATGCTGCCGGGCACCTGTCTCGACCTGCTGGTGCCGATCCTGGAGAAGCACCTCGGCGGCACGGCCGGGGTGGACGTCGGGGTCGCCGTCAACCCGGAGTTCCTGCGCGAGGGCACCAGCGTGCGGGACTTCTTCGACCCGCCGAAGACCGTCATCGGGGAGCTCGACACCGCGAGCGGCGACGTGGTCGCGGCGCTGTACGGCGGCCTGCCCGGCGAGGTGTTCCGGGTGCCCGTCCCGGTGGCCGAGGCGATCAAGTACGCGGACAACGCGTTCCACGGCCTCAAGATCGGCTTCGCGAACGAGCTGGGCGCGGTGTGCCGGGCGCTCGGGGTGGACTCGCACCAGGTGATGGACGTGTTCCTGGCCGACCGCAAGCTCAACATCAGCCCCGCCTACCTGCGGCCCGGCTTCGCCTTCGGTGGCTCCTGCCTGCCCAAGGACCTGCGCAGCCTGGTCCACGCGGCGCGGCGGGCCGACGTCTCGGTGCCGATCCTCTCCCACGTGCTGCCCTCCAACGCCGACCACCTGCAGCGCGCGGTCGAGCTGGTCGAGCGCACCGGCAGCCGGCGGGTGGGCATGTTCGGCCTGTCCTTCAAGCCCGGCACCGACGACCTGCGCGAGAGCCCGCTCGTCGAACTGGCGGAGCGGCTCTTCGGCAAGGGCTACGACCTGCGGATCTACGACCCCAACGTGAACCTCTCGCGGCTGCTCGGCGCGAACCGCGAGTACATCGAGACCCGGCTGCCGCACCTCGCGCAGCTGCTCGCGCCCACCGTCGACGAGGTGCTCCGGCACGCCGAGGTGTGCGTGGTCGGCACCAGGGACCCGGCCGTGCTGTCCGCGCTGCCGCCCGGCGGCGACCGGGTGCTCGTCGATCTCGTCCGCCTCCCCGACGCCGAGGCGCGCCGGGCCGAACCGGGGTACACGGGCCTTGCCTGGTGACGACACGACCGGCGCGCACGGGCAGGGCCGTCGCGCGCTGGTCCTCGTGGAGAACCTGTCGGTGCCGTTCGACCGGCGGGTGTGGCAGGAGTGCACGACCCTGCGCGACGCGGGCTGGACGGTGGACGTCATCTGCCCGCGCGGGACCAAGCGCGACACCGAGCCGGAGGCGGTGATCGACGGGGTGCGGATCCACCGCTACCCGCTGCGGGCCGCCACCGGCGGGCCGGCCGGCTACCTGCGGGAGTACGGGACGGCGCTGTGGCACACGGCCCGGCTCGCCCGCCGGATCGGCCCGGTCGACGTGGTGCACGCCTGCAACCCGCCCGACCTGCTGTTCCTGCCCGCCCTGTGGCTCAAGCGGCGCGGCGCCCGCTTCGTCTTCGACCAGCACGACCTGGTGCCGGAGCTGTACCTCTCCCGCTTCGACCGCGGCGCGGACCTGCTGTACCGCGGCGTGTGCGCGCTGGAGCGGCTCACCTACCGGGCCGCGGACGTCGTGCTCGCGACCAACGAGAGCTACCGGGACACCGCGCTGCGCCGCGGCGGCCTGCGGCCCGAGGACGTCTTCGTGGTGCGCAGCGCACCCGACACCGAACGGTTCCAACCGGTGCCGCCGGAGCCGGAGTTGAAGCGCGGCAAACCCCATCTGCTGTGCTACCTGGGCGTGATGGGCCCGCAGGACGGCGTCGACTACGCCCTGCGGGCGCTCGCGAAGCTGCGCGACGAGCTCGGCCGGACCGACTGGCACGCCGTGTTCGTCGGCGGCGGCGACACCTTCGACGCGATGGTGGAGCTGTCCCGGCGGCTCGGGCTCGCCGAGCAGGTGCAGTTCACCGGGCGGGTGCCGGACGCCGACCTGGTGCGCTACCTGTCCACCGCCGACGTGTGCCTGTCCCCGGACCCGCGCAACCCGCTCAACGACGTGTCCACCATGAACAAGGTCCTGGAGTACATGGTGATGGGCCGGCCGATCGTCTCCTTCGACCTCCGGGAGGCCCGGGTCTCCGCCGGTGACGCCGCGGTCTACGCGGCCGCCGACGACGAGGCCGAATTCGCCCGGCTGGTCGCCCGGTTGATGGACGACCCGGAGAAGCGGGCCTGGATGGGCAAGCTCGGCCAGGAACGGATCAACGGGCCGCTCGCCTGGCGCAACTCCCAGCGCTCGCTGCTCGCCGCCTACGCCGCCGCGGTCGGCGGCCGCGCCCCGGTTTCGGCAGGTGGCCGGGGCCGGGCCGGGAGAAGGCCGCGCCGTTGAGCGACGAAACGATACGCCTGGTCACCGTCGGCCGGATCCTCCGGCGGCGCTGGCGGCTGCTCGCCGTCCTCGCCGTCCTGGGCGGGCTGGTCGGCTTCGGCGCCTCCCTGCTGTTCCCGCCGCAGTACACGGCCTCCGCGTCGGTGCTGCTGCCGGGGGTGTGGCAGGAGCGCGAGCTGCTGACCCAGTCGGAGATCGCGACCAGTTCGGTGGTGGTCGACCGGGCGGCCGCCGCGCTCGGCTGGCCCGGGGTCGGCGGCGGCACGCTCACGGACCGGGTGAGCGCCACGGCCGCGGACGGGAACATCATCAAGATCTCCGGCACGGCCGAGACCCCGGAGCGCGCCCAGCAGCTCTCCGACCAGGTCGCCAAGCAGTTCGTCACCTTCGCCGCGCGGACGGCCGGCGACGGCTCCGACCCCTCCGCGGCGCAGCCCGAGGAACTGCGGCAGCTGGTGGCGCAGGCCAGCCGCCGGATCACCGAACTGGCCGACGCGGCCGGCCCGGGGCAGACGGTGGAGAGCGTGCAGACCCGCACCGAGCTCACCAAGCTGCGCACCGCGCTGCAGGACGCCGTCAAGAAGCTGGACCAGGTCGATCCGGCCGCCGCCAAGGCCAACATGGTCGTGATGGGGCCGGCCGCCCGGCCGTCCGCCGAGGCGCCGCCGACGAGGACGCAACTCGTCGCGGCCGGGGCGCTGCTGGCGTTCCTGCTCGGGGTCGTCGGCCATCTCACCGCCGCGCGGATGAGCCGCCGGCTGCGGACCGAGCCGGAGATCGCGGCGGCCCTGGGCGCGGCGCCGCTCGGCGTCGTCGACGTCGCCGGTGACCGGCCCGCGCGCGGGCCGCGCGGCCGGGGCCCGCGGGCCCTGCTCCGCCGGCTGCTGGGCCTGGACGTCCGGTGGGACGTGCCGACCCCGCACGCCTGCGGCGACGAGGCCGGCCGGCGGCTGCGCTACCGGCGGGTGTGCGCCCGGCTCGGGGACCGGCTGCCGTCCGTGCGGCGGCTGCTGGTCGTCGTCCCGGACGGCGACGGGACCGCCCTGCGGGCCGCCGGGCAGCTCGTCGACGAGGCGGCGGACGACCTGCTGCTGCGGGTGGTGGAGGTCCCGGTGGCCCGGCCGCTGGTGCCGGACCGTGACGGGGAGTCCGGTGCGCTCGTCGTGCTCAGCGCGGGCAGCTGGACGGCGGCGGAGCTGTCCGGCCTCGCCGGGGCGTGTACGGACGCCGGGCACGAGGTGGTCGGCGTCGTCGTCGCCGGCGCCGTCCGGGCGCGGACGGCGCGGACGGCGCGCTCGGCCGGCCGTCCTCCGGAGGGCGCCGAGCCGGCGCTCGCCCTCGGCGCCGACGCGGGGAGAGGTGCGGGGTGACGACGCGTACGACGGACACGACGTCGGAGCCGCCGGGCGCCGCTCCGCTGCTGGACCTGCAGGCCCTGGTGGTGGCGGTGCGCCGCCGGCGGCGCCTGTGGAGCGCCCTGGCGCTGGTCGGGCTGCTGCTCGGCGCGGCGGTGACGGTCCTGATGCCGCCGCCGCCGAGCGCGGTGACCAAGGTGCTGGTCGCCCACCAGGCGGACCAGCCGAACGACCCCGGAACGCTGATCAAGACCGACGTCGCCCTGCTGCAGACCACGGGGATCGCCGGTCAGGCCCTGAAGTCCCTCGGCTCCGCCGAGAAGCCCGAGGACTTCATGAAGGAGTACGGGGGCACCGGCCTGACCAACAACCTGCTGCAGATCAACGCGACGGGCCACAGCGACGCGGAGGCGGTGGCCCGGGCCAAGGCGCTGGCCGAGACCTTCGTCGCGGACCACGTCCGGCGGCTCCAGGAAGCCGCCGACGCCGAGTCCAAGGCCCTGCTCGACCAGCGCGACCGGCTGAAGGAGGAACTCGCCCAGGTCAACACGACGATCGGGGACGCCTCGGCGCAGAAGGGGCCGCAGGCGTCCGCGAACCTGGAGTCGCTGTTCGCCAGCCGGGCCGAACTCACCTCGCGGATCACCGACTTCAGCCAGCGCGCGGCGGAGGCGAAGGTCGGCATGCCCCGGCTCGTCGCCGGCACGCAGGTCGTGGACGCCGCGCGCGCGGAGAAGCAGTCCCTGGCCAGGGGCGCCGCCACCAACGGCGGGATCGGGCTGGTGCTCGGGCTCGTCCTCGGGATCGCGCTGGCCGCGGTCGGCGCGGTGGTGGCGGACCGCCCCGTGCTGCGCCGGGAGGTCGCGGCGAACCTCGGCGCCTCGGTGATCGCGGAGCTGCCCCACCGGCCGGGCGGCCGGTGGCAGCGCAAGCGGACCCGGACGGCCCGGGCCGGGCTCACCACGACCCTGGCCCGCGCCGTGCGCGCCGGTGAGGAGCCGGTGTCGCTGCTGGAGCTGGGGTGCGCGCGCAACGCGGGCGCGATCGCCCTGGACCTCGCCGGGGCACTGGAGCCGGAGGGCCCGGTGGTCGTCGTGGACGGCCTGCCCGGTGCGCCGCTCGCCGAGCGCCGTCGCAAGGCCGGCGGCCCGACCGTGGTCGACGGCGCGGGCGCGGACGCCCTGCCGGGTGACCAACGCCGGCTCGGCGTCGGCTCGGTGGCGCCCGGCACCGCGTGGACCGACCTGCGCCACCTCGGCACCCGGACGGTGCTGGTGGTGCGGGCCGGGCACGGCAGCGCCGCCTGGCTGCACACCGTGGCGCGGCAGCTCGCCGAGCAGGACATCGAGGTGATCGGCGTGGTGCTGATCGACCCCGATCCGCGGGACCGCACCGACGGCACGCTCTGGGACGGGCCGCACACCGCGCCGCGGGGGCGCGATGTGCGGCGGGCCCGGCAGAGCGGCGCCGGACGGCGCCCGCACCGACGGACGACGTGGACCGCGAAGGTCCCGGACAGCGACCAGGAGGCGAGGTAGCACATGTGTGGCATCGCGGGCACGTACCGGTGGCCGGACGGGAAGGCGGTGACCGACCTGCTCACCGACACCCTCGCCCACCGCGGCCCGGACGGGTCGGGCCGGTACGGCCACGCCCTCGGCGACGGCCTCGGCGAGGTGCACCTGGGGCACCGGCGGCTGTCCATCATCGACCTGTCGGGGACCGGCGCCCAGCCGATGGTCTCGGACGGCCTCGTCCTGACGTACAACGGCGAGCTCTACAACGCGCCCGAGCTGCGCGCCGAACTGGCCGCCGCCGGGGTGCGCTTCCGCGGCACCTCCGACACCGAGGTGCTGCTGGAGGCCTGGCGGCGCTGGGGCACCGACTGCCTGCCCCGGCTGCGCGGCATGTTCGCGTTCGGTATCTTCGACGAGCGCACCGGCGAGCTGGTGCTCGCCCGCGACCAGCTCGGCATCAAGCCGCTGTTCCTGGTCCGGCGCGGCGAGGGCCTGGTGTTCGCCTCCGAGCTCAAGGCGCTGGCCGCCGCCACCGGCGGGCGGCTGGAGGTGGACCACGCGGCGCTGGTCGCCTCGCTCCTCTACTACTGGGTGCCGGACTCCCGGTGCGCCTTCCGCGAGGCGGAGAAGCTGCCGCCGGGCAGCTGGCTGCGGTGCCGGCCGGACGGCCGGGTGGAGCGCGGCCGGTTCTGGAACCTGCGGGACGTCGCCGCCGAGGGCCGGGAGCGGGCCCGGGCCGGCGAACGGCCCGACCTCGCCGCGATCGTCGAGGAGTCGACCAGGCGCCACCTGCTCTCCGACGTCCCGGTGGCGACCTTCCTCTCCGGCGGGCTGGACTCCAGCTACCTGACCGCCCTGGCGGCCCGCGACCGCCCCGGGATCTCCGCCTACACGATCGGGTTCCGCGCCGAGGACGCCAGGTTCGAGGCGATGCCCGACGACCTGCGCCACGCCCGGCAGGTGGCCGAGCGGTTCGGCGTCGACCTGCACGAGATCGAGATCGCCCCGGACGTGCTCGACCTGCTGCCGCGGATGACGTACCACCTGGACGAGCCGATCGGCGACCCGGCCGCGATCAACACCTTCCTGATCTGCTCGGCCGCCCGGTCGGCCGGGGTCAAGGTGATGCTCTCCGGGATGGGGGCGGACGAGCTGTTCGCCGGCTACCGCAAGCACCTGGCGAACCGGCTCGCGCTGCGCTACCAGCGCGTGCCGCGGCCGCTGCGGCGCGGCCTGTCCGCCGCCGTGGACCGGCTGCCCGTCGCCACCTCCCGCCGGGGGCTGCGGTCGGTGCGCTTCGCCAAGCGCTTCCTCTCCTTCGCCGACCTGCCGGAGGAGACGGCGTTCCGGCGCAGCTACACCATGTACGACCGGGCGGAGCTGCTCGGCCTGGTCGACCCGGACCTGGCCGGGACGGTCGACGAGGTGCTGACCGAGCACGCGGACGTGTACCGGGACAACGACCTCGACGACTTCGTCAACCGGATGTGCCTGGCCGACGCCCGGATGTTCCTGCCGGGCCTGAACCTCGCCTACACGGACCGCTCCAGCATGGCCGCGTCGACCGAGGTCCGGGTGCCGTACGTGGACGTCGAGGTGGTCCGGGCGGCGTTCGCGGTGCCCGGCGACCGCAAGATCGTCGGCCGGCAGGGCAAGGCCGTCCTCAAGGAGGCGGCCGCCGGCGTGCTGCCCCGGGAGATCGTCTACCGGCCCAAGGGCCTGTTCAGCGCCCCGCTGCGGGCCTGGATGAGCCGGGACCTGGCGCCGCTGGTGCGCGAGGTGGTCAACGACGGCGAGCTCGTCCGCTCCGGGTTCCTGCGCCGCGACGCGCTGGCGCGGCTGGTCGCCGAGGACGCCGCCGGGCGGCAGGACTACTCCAAGCACCTGTGGCACGTGCTGACCCTGGAGTACTGGTACCGCGGCGCGATCGCGTAGGAGCAACGGAACGGGCTTAGGAGCGAGGGGACTTCCGGTGAAACAGGTTGTGCAGAACTACAAGAGCGGCGAGCTGTCGGTGCTGGAGGTGCCGGTGCCGGGGTGCAAGCCGGGCGGGGTGCTGGTGCGCAGCGTCTACTCGCTGATCTCCACCGGCACCGAGATGATGAAGGTGTCCGAGGCCGGGATGTCGATGGTGGGCAAGGCCCGCTCGCGCCCGGACCAGGTGGCCAAGGTCATGCAGAGCGTGGCCGTCAACGGACTGCCCGCCACCTACCGCAAGGTGATGGGCAAGCTCGACTCGTACACGCCGCTCGGCTACTCGCTGTGCGGGGTGGTCGAGCAGGTCGGCGCCGGGGTCGACGACGTCAAGGTCGGCGACCTGGTGGCCTGCGCGGGCAACGAGCACGCGCTGCACGCCGAGCTGAACTGGGTGCCGAAGAACCTGTACACGCCGGTGCCGGACGGCCTGGCGCCGCAGCACGCGGCCTTCGGCACCGTCGGGTCGATCGCCCTGCAGGGCGTGCGCCAGGGCGAGCCGCAGCTCGGCGAGGTGGCGCTGGTCATCGGCCTCGGGCTGATCGGGCAGCTGGTCGTGCAACTGCTGACCGCCGCCGGGGTGCGCGTCGTCGGCGCCGACCCGGACCCCTCGCGCTGCGAACTGGCCGAGCGCCTGGGCGCGGTGGCCTGCGGCGACCCCGGCTCGGTGGCCGTGGAGACGGCCGTCGCCGAGCTGACCGGCGGCCACGGCGTGGACCAGGTGTACCTGGCGGCCGGCGGCGGCAGCAACCAGCCGGTCGAGCTGGCCGCCCGCCTGGCCCGGGACCGCGGCCGGGTGGTCGACATCGGCAAGTGCCGGCTGGACCTGCCGTGGAACGCCTACTACGAGAAGGAGTTGGACGTCCGGTTCTCCCGCTCGTACGGCCCCGGGCGCTACGACCCGGCGTACGAGCTGGAGGGGCGCGACTACCCGATCGGCTACGTGCGCTGGACGGAGCGCCGCAACCTGGCCTGCTTCCTGGACCTGATGGCGCGCGGCCGGGTCGACGTCGGCCCGCTGGTCTCCCACGTCGCCGACTTCGAGGACGCCGTGGAGACCTACCGGCGGCTGAAGGACGGCGAGTTGAAGGCCGTCACCGCGCTGTTCCGCTACCCCGTGCCGGAGGCGGAGGCGGAGGCGGAGCGGCAGGCCCCGGAGGTCGTGGTGCCCGAGGTGCGGCGCACGGCCCCGGCCTCCGCTCCGGCCCGGCCGTCCGGGTCGCCGGTGCGGCTGGCCTTCGTCGGCGCCGGCAACTACGCGACGTCGATGCTGCTGCCGCACCTGGCCGGGCGGGAAGGCGTCGCGCTGTCCGCGGTCGTCACCACGACGGCGCTGTCCGGGGCCAACGCGCAGCGCAAGTTCGGCTTCGCGCGGGCGACCACCGACCTCGACGCGGTGCTCGGGGACCCGGCCGTCGACGCGGTGTTCGTGGTCACCCGGCACAGCTCGCACGCCGAGCTGACCCGCCGGGCGCTGCTCGCCGGGAAGGCGGTCTTCGTCGAGAAGCCGCTGGCGCTCACCGGGGACGAACTGGCCGGCGTGCTCGCCGCGGTGGCGGAGTCCGGCAACGACCGCCTGCAGGTGGGCTTCAACCGCCGCTTCGCGCCGCTGCTGCGGGAGGCCAAGGCGCGCTTCGGCGCCCGGAGCGGACCGGCGAGCCTGCGCTACCTGGTCAACGCCGGCCGGCTGCAGCACGGCAGCTGGTACCTCCAGCAGGGCACCGAGGGCTCGCGGTTCGCGGGCGAGGGAGGCCACTTCATCGACACCGCGAGCTGGCTGCTGGGCGCCGACCCGGTCTCGGTGTACGCCGTCGCCGCCGCCGGGAACGAGGACCTGCAGGTCGTGCTGCGCTACCCCGACGACTCCACCGCGACCCTCAGCTACGTCACCGCCGGCGCGCCCGGCTTCCCCAAGGAGACGCTGGACCTGGTCGCGGACGGCAAGGTGCTCAAGCTGGACGACTTCGTCCGGGCGTCGGTGTATGGAAAGAAACGGTGGGTCAGCTCCCGGCTGCCCAAGGCCCGGGACAAGGGGCAGTCCGCCGAACTGGCCGCGTTCGTCCGGGCGGTGCGCACCGGCGGGCCGATGCCGGTGCCGCTGGAGTCGCTGGTCGCCACCACGGCGGCCACCCTCGCCGTGCGGTCCGCCCTGGCCGGCGGCGCTCCGGTGGCCCTGGCGAGGTCGCTGTGACGATGAGCGCGGGCTGGTACCTGCGGCGGCTGTCCGCGATGGGGCCCCAGGAGGTCGCCGGCCGGGTCGGCGACGCGGTGCGCCGGCGCCGGTGGCGGTCGGCGCCGCCGCCCTGCCCGCCGGTGGCCGGCGCCCGGTTCACCGCCGTCCTGCCCGCCGGGGCGCTCGCCGCGGTGCCGCCGGACGCCGCGAAGCGCCTGCTCGCCGAGGCGGACCGGCTGATGGACGGGCACGCCGAGTACTTCGGGGTGGTCCGCGACGACCTGGTGGCCCCGGACTGGTGGCGCGACCCGAGGACCGGGCGCCGGGCCCCGGACGGCTACGCCTTCGACGTGCCGTACCGCGACGAGGACGCGGTCGGGGACATCAAGCAGATCTGGGAGCCGTCCCGCCACCAGTACCTGACCGTGCTCGCCGCCGCCTACGCGCTCAGCGGGAACGAGCGGTACGCCGAGCGGGTGGCCGAGCACCTGCGGTCCTGGTGGGCGGCCAACCCGCCGCTGCGCGGCGTGCACTGGATCAGCGGCATCGAGCTGGGCATCCGGCTGCTGTCCTGGGTGTGGGTGCGCCGGCTGCTCGACGGCTGGCCGGGCGCGGCCGCCCTGTTCGAGGGCGACCCGGTGGCGCGGGAGCAGATCTGGCACCACCAGCGCTGGCTGGCCGCCTTCCCCAGCCGCGGGTCCTCGGCGAACAACCACGTCGTCGCCGAGGCCGCCGGGCAGTTCGCCGCGGCCTGCGCGTTCGACTGGTTCCCCTCCTCGGCGCGCTGGCGCACCGGCGCGCTGCGGTCGCTGGAGCGGCACCTGCGCGGCAACACCTTCCCCTCCGGCCTCAACCGCGAGCTGGCCACCGAGTACCACGGGCTCGTCCTGGAGCTCGGCCTGGCCGCGGTGGCCGAGGCGGACGCCGCCGCCGTGCCCGTCCCCGGGACCGTCCGGCTGGTCCTGCTGCGGATGACCGACGCGCTCGCGGCCGTCGTGGACGACCGGCTGCGGCCGCCCCGGCAGGGGGACGCGGACGACGGCCACGGCCTGGTGCTGGACGGCGCGGGCACCGACCGCTGGGCCTCGCTGCTGGCCACCGGCGGCGCCGTGTTCGGCCGGCTCCCCTGGTGGCCGGCCGTCCCCGGCACCGACGTCCGCACCCCGCTGCTGGCCGCGCTGCTGCGGCCGTACGGGACGGACGGCACGGTCGTCCGGCCGGCGCGCCGGCCGGCCCACTTCGCCGACGCGGGCCTGACCGTGCTGCGCGCCGGGGGCGGGAGCGGCGCGGACGAGAGCGGCGCGGAGAAGATCGGCGCGGAGGAGATCGGCGCGGAGGAGATCGGCGCGGAAGAGATCTGGTGCCGCTGCGACGGCGGCCCGCACGGGTTCCTGTCCATCGCCGCGCACGGCCACGCGGACGCGCTGTCTGTGGAGGTCCGGCACGACGGCGTCGACGTGCTCGCCGACCCGGGGACGTTCTGCTACCACGGGCAGCCCGCGTGGCGGCGGTACTTCCGCTCGACCCTGGGCCACAACACCCTGGAACTGGACGGCGCCGACCAGTCCGTCTCCGGCGGCCCCTTCCTGTGGACCAGGCACGCCCGCAGCCGCGTGCTGGTCGTGGACACCGCCGGGGAGGGCGTGGCCCGCTGGTGCGCCGAGCACGACGGCTACCGGCCCTCGGTGCACCGCCGCCGGGTCGAACTGTCCGCCACGAGCCGGGAGTTGCGGATCACCGACGAGGTGCGCGGCCCGCGCCGGGCCGTCCGGCTGGCGTTCCACCTCGGCCCGGCGGTCGCCGCCGAGCTCACCGGCCACCGGGCCGTGCTGACCTGGACGAAGGACGGCGAGGACCGCCGCGCGGTCCTGGACCTGCCCGCCGAGCTGACCTGGCGGGCGCACCGCGGCGAGACCGCGCCGCCGCTGGGCTGGTACTCCGCCGGCTTCGGACGCAAGGTGTCCGCGACCACGCTGGTCGGCACCGGCCTCAGCGACGCCGCGCGGGAGTTCGGCACCGTCCTCGGGTTCGGGGGTCAGGAGGGGTGAGGAGCACGAGGTGGCAGTGGGCGGCGGCGCTGGCCCTGCTGGTGGCGACCGGCTGCACCAGCGGGTCCGACGGCCGGCCGGAGCCGACCGCGCCCGCGCCGTCCACGCCCGTGGCCGCGGCCCGGGTGTGCGACCGGCCCGAGGCCGGGCCGGCGACCGCGCCGGCGGGCGCGGTGGCCGTCGACCCCGGGGTGGTCGGCGACCTGGCGGCGAAGACCAAGGCCAGCCCCCCGAACACCACGTTCTGGCTCGGCCCGGGGACGCACCGGCTCGAAGCGGACCGCTACGCCCAGGTCGTCCCCAAGGAGGGCGACAGCTACCTCGGCGCGCCCGGCGCGGTGCTCGACGGACAGCGGACCAACCAGTACGCGTTCGGCGGCGCCGCGGCGAACGTCACCATCCGCCACCTGACCGTGCAGGGCTTCGTCGCGCCGCAGAACGAGGGCGTGGTCAACCACGACTCGGCCGACGGCTGGGTGATCGAGCACACGACGGTCCAGCACAACTCCGGTGCCGGGCTGATGGCCGGCGACCGTCAGCAGATCCGCGCCAACTGCCTGCGCGGCAACGGCCAGTACGGCATCAACGCGTTCAAGTCCGGCCCCGCGGCGATCACCCGCCTGGTGGTCGAGGGCAACGAGATCACCGGCAACGACACCGACGAGTGGGAGAAGAAGCAGCCGGGCTGCGGCTGCACCGGGGGCGTCAAGTTCTGGGCCGTCAACGGCGCCGACGTGCGCGGCAACTGGGTGCACGACAACCGCGGCGCCGGGCTGTGGGCGGACACCAACAACAACGACTTCCTCATCGAGGGCAACGTGCTGGAGGCCAACGACGGCGCCGCGCTGATCTACGAGACCAGCTACAACGCCGTCATCCGGAACAACACCATCCGGCGCAACGACTGGGTCGAGGGCCGCAGGGCCGCCGACCGCGGCGACACCTTCCCGTACGCGACCGTCTACCTGTCCGAGTCCGGCGGCGAACCGCGGGTCACCGCCCGCACCGAGAAGATCGAGATCGACGGGAACGTGCTGGAGGACAACTGGTCCGGCATCACCCTGTGGGAGAACGCCGACCGGTTCTGCAACAGCCCGGCCAACACCTCCTCCGGCGACTGCACCCTGCTGGCCAAGGACACCAAGCAGTGCACCCAGCCGACGATCGCCACCGCGCCGCTCTACGCCGACTGCCGGTGGAAGACCCAGCGGGTGGACATCCACGGCAACCGCTTCCTCTTCGACCCGTCCGTGGTCGGGTGCACGGCGCGGTGCGGCCGGATGGGCGTGCTGGCCAACTACGGCACCTACCCGGACTGGTCGCCGTACAAGGGCGAAGCGGTCGCCGAGGCGATCACCGCCGAGCAGGACAACCGCTGGCACGACAACAGCTACCTCGGGCCGTGGAGCTTCGTCGCCCACGACCCGAGCCGCGCGCTCGACTTCGCGCAGTGGCAGGGCGCGCCGTACCTGCAGGACGCGGGCAGCAACCTCCGGCCGCGGGCGGGTGGTTGAGATGCACCGCGACCTGACGGGCCCGCCGCGGACCGTCGAGCTGGTCTGGGGGCTGCTGATCCTCAACACGCTCGGCTCCGCCGGGGCGCGGACGATCGTCCCGCTGCCGCGCTCCCTCATCCAGATGGCCACCATGGGCGCGCTGGTCTCCGCGTTCGCGCTGGCGCTCCTGCTCAACCTGCGGCTGCGGATCCGGGCCAGCGCCTTCCTGTGCCTGCTCACCCTGATGCTGGTGCTGAGCGTGGTCGCCAGCGCCCACCCGACCTCCGGCTTCGGCGCCCTGTTCCGCTGCTTCCGGCTGTCCCTGTTCGTCGGCACGCTGTGGCTGCTCAGCCGCTGGTGGGACGGCGGCGAGGGGCTCGTGCGCTCGCACATCCGGATGTACTTCGCGGTGCTCGCCTCGGTGGCCGCCGGCCTGGTCGTCTCCCCGGGCGCGGCCATGCCCGAGCTCTACGGCGGGCGGCTGGTCGGCGCGCTGTGGCCGCTCACCCCGCCGCAGATCGGCCAGTACGCCGCGGTGATCATCGGGCTCACCGTGCTGCTCCTGCTGGACCGCCGCACGACCGGGCGCAGCGCGGCGCTGGTCGTCGTGCCCTCGCTCGTCCTGCTCGCGCTGACCCACACCCGGACGGCGACCCTCGGCCTGATCGTCGGGCTGCTGCTGGCGATCGGCTCGCTGCTGCTCACCAGCGCGGCCGCCCGCCGGTTCTTCGGCTGGGCGGTGCTGGTCGCCATCACGGCTGCGGTGGGCCTGAGTTCACTGCTCCAGGCGTGGTTCCTGCGCGGCCAGACCCAGGAGAACTTCTCCAACCTCACCGGCCGGGCCAAGGTCTGGGACGCCCTGCTGGCGGCGCCCCGGACGACCCTGGAGCAGCTGTTCGGCACCGGCCTGGGCGACAAGTCCTTCGGCGGGCTGCCGATCGACAACAGCTGGCTGGCCGTCTACAACGAGCAGGGCCTGGCCGGCGTCGCCGTCGTGGCGGCGGTCTTCCTCACGCTGGGCGGGGTCGCGCTGCTGCGGCCGCCGTCGCCGGCGCGGGCCTGCGCGATCTTCCTGATCAGCTACTGCGCGATCGCGTCGTACACCGAGGCCGGGCTGGGCGACGCCTCGCCGTACCTGCTGCACCTGACGGTGGCCGCGTCGCTGCTGGTGGTGCCCGACCCGGGCGCGCCCCTCGCGGCGCCCGCGACCCCCCGACGACGCGTCCGGCAACCGGAGGTGACCTGACCATGCACGTCCTCGTGGTGCACAACCGCTACGGCTCCGCGCAGCCGAGCGGGGAGAACCGGGTCGTCGACCAGGAGGCGGCGCTGCTGCGCGAGGCCGGCCACCGGGTCGAGCTGTTCGAGCGGCGCAGCGACGACATCGCCGCGATGTCCCTGCCGGCCAAGGCCGCGGTGCCGCTGCGGGTGCCGTGGAACCCGGCGGTGCGCAGGGAGCTCGCCGCCCGGCTGCGCGCCGACCGGCCGGACGTGGTGCACGTCCACAACGTCTTCCCGCTGCTGTCGCCGGCGGTGCTGGCGGCCTGCGCCGACGCGGGGGTGCCGGCCGTCGCCACGCTGCACAACTACACGCAGGTGTGCCCGCCCGGCACGCTGCAACGGGACGGCCGGCCGTGCACCGCGTGCGTCGGCCGGGCGCCGCTGCCGGCCGTCCGGCACGGCTGCTACCGCGGCTCCCGGCTGGCGACGGTGCCGCTGGCGGTGAGCCTGGCGGCCAACCGGCGGCGCTGGTGGTCCGGCGTGGAGCGGTTCTTCTGCATCTCCGCGGCGCAGCGCGACGTCCTGCTGCGGGCCGGTCTGCCGGCCGGACGGCTGGCGGTGAAGCACAACTTCGTCCCCGACCCGGGCGCCTGCCGCACGGGCGCCGGCGAGCACGTGCTCTACCTCGGCCGGCTCGCCGAGGCCAAGGGCGTACGGCTGCTGATGGCCGCGTGGGACGACCTGGCCGCGGCCGGCGGCGTGGGCGTGCCGCTCGTGGTGGCCGGCGCCGGGCCGCTGGAGCGGGAGGTGGCCGCCTGGGCGGCGGGCCGGGACGACGTGCGGTTCGCCGGCCTGTACGACCCGGACCAGTGCCGGCGGGCCGTCGCGCGGGCGGTCGCCGTGGTGGCGCCGTCGACGTGGCTGGAGGCGTTCGGCCTGGTGGTCGTGGAGGCGATGGCGGCCGGGGTGCCGGTGGTCGCCGCCGGCCACGGCGCCTTCGCCGAGCTCGTCGAGGACGGGGTGACCGGGCTGCTGCACCGGCCGGGCGACGCGGCCTCGCTGGCGTCCGGCCTGCGCCGGATCACCGCCGAACCGGACCGCAACCGGGAGATGGGTGAGGCGGCCCGGCGCCGGTACGAGCAGGGGTTCAGCCCGGCCGTGGGGCTGGAGCGCCTGCTGGAGGGCTACCGCTCCGCGATCGCGGGACGGTCCGGCGGCGCGGACCTCGCGCCGCCGGTGGGGAACGGAAACGCCGGCCCGCGGCGGGGCACCCGCGCGGGCGGAATTGGGGGCAGTCAATGACGAAATGCCGACTCTGCGGCTCGACGGCGCTGGGGAGCGTCGTCGACCTGGGGGCGACCCCGCCGTGCGAGAGCTTCCTCGCCGCGGACGAACTGGACCGGCCGGAGCCGGCGTACCCGCTGCACCTGCGGGTCTGCACCGACTGCTGGCTGGCGCAGATCCCGCCGCTGATCACCCCGGAGGAGACGTTCACGCAGTACGCGTACTTCTCCTCCTACTCGACCTCCTGGGTGGAGCACGCGCGCGCCTACGTCGACGGCGCCGTGCGGCGCCTGGGCCTCGGCCCGGACGCCTTCGTGGTCGAGGTCGCCAGCAACGACGGCTACCTGCTGCGGCACGTGGTGGACCGGGGGATCCGCTGCCTCGGCATCGAGCCCTCGGTGAACGTCGGCGCCGCGGCCCGGGAGGCGGGCGTGCCGACGCTCACCGAGTTCCTGGACCCGGCCACCGGCTCGGCCGTGCGCGCCGAGCACGGCCCGGCGGACCTGGTCGTGGCCAACAACGTGTACGCGCACATCCCGGACGTGGTCGGCTTCACCCGGGGCCTGCGCGCCCTGGTCGCCGACGACGGCTGGGTCTCGATCGAGGTGCAGCACCTGCTGACCCTGATCGAGGAGAACCAGTACGACACCATCTACCACGAGCACTTCCAGTACTACACGGTCGCCTCCGCGATCCGGGCGCTGGCCAGCGGCGGGCTGACACTGGTGGACGTCGAGCTGCTGCCCACGCACGGCGGCTCCATCCGGCTGTGGGCCCGGCCCGAGGAGGCGGCCGGCGCGCCGACCCAGCGGGTGACCGACGTGCTGGCGCGGGAGAAGGCCGCCGGGCTCCAGGAGCTGTCCGGCTACACCGAGTTCTCCGCCCGGGTGGCCAAGGTGCGCCGGGACCTGCTGCGCTTCCTCATCGACGCGGCCGAGCGCGGCGAGACCGTCGTCGGCTACGGCGCCCCCGGCAAGGGCAACACCCTGCTCAACCACTGCGGCATCCGGCCCGACCTGCTGCCGTACACCGTCGACCGCAACCCCTACAAGCACGGCCGGTTCACCCCGGGCACCCGCATCCCCGTCCTGCCGCCCGAGCAGATCGCCACCGACCGGCCGGACTACGTCCTCGTCCTCCCGTGGAACCTGCGGGCCGAACTGGTCGAGCAGCTGTCCTTCGTGCACGAGTGGGGCGGCCGACTGGTCTTCCCCATCCCGGAGCTGAGCATCGTGGAGGTGAAGCCGTGAAGGTCGTCCTGTTCTGCGGGGGATACGGGCTGCGGATGCGCAGCGGATCCTCCGACGACGTGCCCAAGCCGATGGCGATGGTCGGCCCGCGGCCGCTGATCTGGCACGTGATGCGCTACTACGCGTACTTCGGCCACACCGAGTTCATCCTGTGCCTCGGCTACGGGGCCCGGCACATCAAGGACTTCTTCCTCAGCTACGAGGAGACGGCGTCCAACGACTTCGTGCTGCGCGGCGGACGGACGGAACTGCTGTCCACCGACATCTCGTCGTGGACGATCACCTTCGCGCAGACCGGCATCGAGTCGCCGATCGGCGAGCGGCTGCGCCGGGTGCGCCACCACCTGGACGGCGACGAGATGTTCCTCGCCAACTACGCCGACGTGCTCACCGACGCCCCGCTGCCGGAGATGATCGAGACGTTCTCCCGGCGCGACGCCGGCGCCTCGATGATGGTGGTGCCGCCGCAGTCCTCCTTCCACTGCGTGGAGTTGGGCGAGGACAACCTGGTGGGCGGGATCACCGCGGTGAGCGACATGCCGCTGTGGGAGAACGGCGGCTACTTCGTGCTCCGCCAGGAGGTCTTCGACCACATCCCGGAGAACGGGGACCTGGTCGCCGACGGCTGCGCGGGGCTGGCCAAGCAGGGCCGCCTGGTGGCGCACCGGCACCGCGGCTTCTGGAAGCCGACCGACACCGTGAAGGAACGGGCCGCGCTGGACGCCGCCTACGCCCGCGGCGAGCGCCCGTGGGCCGTGTGGGAGCGGGACGGCGCCGCGGTGGGGTCCGCGTGATCCGGCTCGGGGCCGGGCGCCTGGACGCGGTCGTCGCCGTGGGGGCGCACTGCGACGACATCGCCATCGGCGCCGGCGGCACCCTGCTGACGACGTGCCTGGCCCGCCCGGGCCTGCGGGTCGACGCGCTGGTGCTCTCCGGCGGTGGCGGCGAGCGGGAGCAGGAGGAGCGGGCCGCGCTCGCCGCCTTCTGCCCGGGCGCCGACCTGCGCCTGACCGTCCTCAAACTGCCGGACGGCCGGCTGCCCGCGCACTGGGACGAGGCCAAGGCCGCCGTGGAGGAGCTGCGCGCACGGACCGAGCCGGCCCTGGTCCTCGGCCCGCGCACCGAGGACGCCCACCAGGACCACCGCGGCCTGGCGACGCTGCTGACCACCGCGTTCCGCGACCACCTCGTGCTCGGCTACGAGATCGTCAAGTGGGACGCCGACCTGGGCCGCCCGGTGGCCTACCAGCCGCTCGCCCCGGAGGTCGCCGAACGCAAGGTGCGGCTGCTGCAGGAGCACTACCCCTCGCAGCGGCACCGGCCCTGGTACGACCGGGAGGCCTTCCTCGGGCTGGCGCGGATCCGCGGCATCGAATGCCACGCGCGCTACGCGGAGGCCTTCGCCGTCACCAAACTGACGCTTGATCTGGAGGGTTGAGAAAGCATGCGCGTACTGCTGACCGGACACCAGGGCTACCTGGGCACCGTGATGGCCCCGGTCCTCGCGGCCGCCGGGCACGAGGTCGTCGGGCTGGACGCCGGCCTGTTCGCCGACTGCGTCCTCGGCCCGGCGCCCGCGGACCCGCCGGGGCCGCGGGTGGACCTGCGCGACGTCACGGCCGAGCACGTGGCCGGGGTGGACGCCGTGATCCACCTGGCCGCGCTCTCCAACGACCCGCTGGGCTCGCTGGCGCCGGACCTCACCTACGACATCAACCACCACGCCTCCGTCCGGCTGGCCCGGCTGGCCCGCGACGCCGGGGTGAAGCGCTTCCTGTACGCCTCCACCTGCTCCGTCTACGGCGCCGCCGGCGGCGACGACCTGGTGACCGAGGACGCCCCGCTGCGCCCGGTCACGCCGTACGCCGAGTCCAAGGTGCGGGTGGAGGACGACCTGCACGCCCTGGCGGACGGCGACTTCACCCCGGTGTACCTGCGCAACGCCACCGCCTTCGGCTACTCGCCCCGGCTGCGCGCCGACATCGTGCTGAACAACCTGGTGGGCCACGCGCTGCTGTCCGGCGAGGTGCTGGTGCTCTCCGACGGCACCCCGTGGCGCCCGCTGGTGCACGCCGCCGACATCGCCCGGGCCTTCGCGGCCGCGCTGGTCGCCCCCCGGGAGGCGGTGCACGACCGGGCGTTCAACATCGGCAGCGAGGTCAACAACGTCACCGTCGCCGAGATCGCCGAGCAGGTCGCCGAGGCGGTGGACGGCGCGAAGGTGCGGATCACCGGGGAGAGCGGCGCCGACCCGCGCTCCTACCGGGTGGACTTCTCCCGGTTCCGCGAGGCGCTGCCCGGCTTCGCATGCGAGTGGACGGTCAAGCAGGGCGCGCTCGAACTCGCCGACGCCTACCGGCGGTTCGGGCTCACCCGGGAGAGCTTCGAGCAGAGCTTCACCCGGCTGGCCGTGCTGCGCCGGGCCGCCGGGGCCGGCACCGTCGACGAGACCCTGCGGCGGCGCGGGTGAGCGGCGTCGGCGAGGAGATGCACGCCCTGGTGGAGCGGCTGTACCCGCTCTGCCGGAGCATCACCGGCGACGGTGTGCGCGCCACCCTGGACATCGTCGGCGAGTACCTGCCGCTCCAGCGGCACGAGGTGCCGACCGGCACGCAGGTGCTCGACTGGACGGTGCCGCAGGAGTGGAACGTCCGGGACGCGTACGTCGCCGACGCCACCGGGAAGCGGGTCGTCGACCTCGCCGCGTCCGCCCTGCACGTGCTCGGCTACAGCGTGCCCGTCGCGGCGACCATGCCGCTGAGCGAGCTGCGCCCGCACCTGCACACCCTGCCGGACCACCCGACCTGGGTGCCGTACCGCACCAGCTACTACCGGCCGGACTGGGGCTTCTGCCTGTCCCAGGAGACCCTGGACGCCCTGCCGGAGGGCGACTACGAGGTGCGCGTGGACTCCACGCTCGCCGACGGCCACCTCAGCTACGCCGAGCACGTGGTGCCCGGGCAGGTCGCCGACGAGGTGATCGTCTCCTGCCACGTCTGCCACCCGGCGCTGGCCAACGACAACATGGCCGGCGTCGCGGTGGCCGTGTTCCTGGCCCGGGAGCTGGCGCAGCGCTCGCCCTGGTACACCTACCGGTTCGTTTTCGCGCCCGGCACCATCGGGGCGATCACCTGGCTGGCCCGCAACGCGGAGCGGATCGAGCGGGTCAAGCACGGGCTGGTGCTGGCCTGCGCCGGCGACCGCGGCCCGCTGACGTACAAGCGGAGCCGGCGCGGTGACGCGGAGATCGACCGGGTGCTGCGGCACGTCCTGGCCGCCTCCGAACGCCCGCACCGGATCAACGAGTTCACCCCGTACGGCTACGACGAGCGGCAGTACTGCTCGCCCGGGTTCAACCTGGGCGTCGGCTCGCTCAGCCGGACCCCGAACGGCCGGTACCCCGAGTACCACACCTCGGCGGACGACTTGGACTTCGTCGCGCCCGAGGCGCTGGCGGACACCCTCGCGGTCTGCCGCGAGGCCTTCGCCGTCCTCGA
The DNA here is from genome assembly GCF_000961885.1 of Streptomyces rubellomurinus. Taxonomy (GTDB): domain Bacteria; phylum Actinomycetota; class Actinomycetes; order Streptomycetales; family Streptomycetaceae; genus Kitasatospora; species Kitasatospora rubellomurina. Next base: position 89,792 of record NZ_JZKH01000014.1, on the reverse strand, counting down.
CCGCAACCGGCGCTACGTCAACCTCAGCCCGTACGGCGAACCGCAGTTGGGCCGGCGCGGGCTGTACGAGTCGCTGGGCGGCCACGCCGACGCGGGGCAGGCCCAGCTGGCGATGCTCTGGGTGCTGAGCATGTCGGACGGCACGGCGGACCTGCTGGACGTCGCCGAGCGCTCCGGGCTGCCCTTCGACGCGGTCGCCGTCGCGGCCGGCGCCCTGGAGGGCGCCGGGCTGATCAAGGCGTGACGCGGATGGCCACCGAGGGGGCGCGGACGACGGCCGGCGCCGGGCCGCCGGCGCAGGCGCCCGGACAGGAGCCCGGCGCCCGGCGGGGCGTGCTCGGCCGGGTGTCCTGGGGGCTGGCCGACCAGGCGGTCACCAGCATGATCAACTTCGCGGTGGGCATCTACGTCGCCCGGGAGCTGGGGGTGCACGCCTTCGGCGTGTTCAGCCTGGCCTGGCTGACCTACGGCGTGGTGCTCAACGTCTCCCGCGGGCTGGCCACCGACCCGCTCATGGTGCGGTTCAGCGGCGTGCCGCAGGAGGCCTGGCGCGCGGCCGCGGCCCGCTCCTCCGGCACCGCGCTCGCCGTCGGCACCACCCTCGGCGCCGGCTGCCTGCTGGTCGGGCTCGGCCTCGGCGGCGACGTCGGGCCCGCGTTCGCCGGCCTCGGCCTCGCCCTGCCGGCGCTGCTGCTCCAGGACGCCCGGCGGTTCGCGTTCTTCGCGGCCGGCACCGGGCACAAGGCCTTCGCCAACGACCTGGTGCAGGGCGTCGCGCTCGTCCCGGCGATGGTCGTGGCGGCGCGGGTGGGCACCGTGGCCGCCTTCGTGCTGGCCTGGGGCGCCGCCGCCGCGGCGGCGGCCGGGTACGGCTTCCTCCAGTCCGGCATCCGGCCCCGGGTCACCCGGGCCCGCGGCTGGCTGCGCGAGCAGCGCGACCTCGGCTCCCGGTACCTGGTCGAGAACGTCAGCCTCAGCGGCGCCGGCCAGCTGCGGGCGTACGGCCTCGGCGCGATCGCCGGGGTCGGCGCGGTCGGCGCCGTGCGGGGCGCCGAGCTCCTGCAGGGCCCGTTCCTGGCCCTGCTGATGGGGCTGTCCCTGGTCACCGTCGCCGAGGCGGCCCGGGTCCTGCGGCAAACCCCCGAGCGGCTCGGCCGGTTCTGCTTCCTGCTGGGCGGCGGTCAGGCCGGCGCCGCCCTGCTCTGGGGCTCGGCCCTGCTGCTGATGCCGGACCGGCTCGGCGAGCTCGTCCTCGGCGACGTCTGGCACGACGCCTCGCGGCTCATCGTGCCCGCCACCCTCGGCGTCGCCGGCGCCGGCCTCGGCAGCGGCGCGGCGGCCGGGCTGCGCGCGCTCGCCGCCGCCCGGCGCAGCCTGCGTTGCCAACTCTTCGCCTCCGCCTGCTACCTGGGCGGCGGCCTCGGCGGGGCCGCCCTGGCCGGCACCGTCGGCTCCGCCTGGGGCGTCGCCTCCGCCACGGCCTGCGGCTCGGCCCTCTGGTGGCTGCACCTGCGCGCCGCCCTGCGCGAGCACCACCGCGATCCCGTCCCCGGACACTCCGAAGTGAGGACGCCATGACCGCCGTACCCCGGTTGAGCATCGGGCTGCCCGTCTACAACGGCCAGGAGTACCTCGCCGAATCCCTCGACGCCCTGCTCGGCCAGACCTACGCGGAGTTCGAGCTGGTCATCTCCGACAACGCCTCGACCGACAGCACCGAGGACATCTGCCGCGACTACGCCGCGAAGGACCCGCGCATCCGCTACCTGCGGCTGCCGCGCAACATCGGCGCCGCGCCGAACCACAACTTCGTCTTCACCCAGTGCCGCGGCGAACTCTTCAAGTGGGCCTCCCACGACGACCTGTACGCCCGGGACCTGCTGAAGCGCTGCGTGCAGGCGCTGGACGAGCGGCCGGAGGTGATCCTCGCCCACTCCGACCAGGCCGTCATCGACGAGACCGGCCGGGTCAAGGTCCCCTACGCGTACGGGCTCGCCACCGGCTCGCCGTCCGCGCCGGAACGCTTCCGCAGCCTGCTGTTCGAGCCCGGCGGCGACGACTTCTACGGCGTGCTGCGGGCCGACGTGCTGCGCCGGGTCAAGCCGCACGACAGCTACCACCACGCCGACCGCACCTTCGTCGCCGAGCTCACCCTGCACGGGCCCTTCCACCAGGTGCCGGAGCTGCTGTACTTCCGCCGCGACCACCCCACCCGCGCCGAGCGGGCCAACCCCTCCAAGCGCTCCCGCTGCGTCAACCTGGACCCGCGCCGGGCCGGCCCGCTGCACCCGACGCCCCGGCTGCTCGCCGAGTACGTCTGGGGCTTCGCCTCGGCGATCCGGCGGGCGCCGCTGTCCCCGGCCGACCGCAGCGCCTGCCGCCGCCACCTGGCCGCCTGGATGACCAGCCGGCTGCGCCCGGGCGCCGGCGAGCGGGTCGAGGACCGCGCCCCGGTCGATCCGGCCGCGCTCACCGTCTCCGTCGACGACCTGGTGGCCGGGCGCGAGGGGCGGCGGGCATGACGGCGAGGTCCCGACCCCCGTTGCGCGTCGGGGTGTTCGGCCTGCTCGGCGCCGGCAACCTCGGCAACGACGGCTCGCTGGAGGCGGTACTCGGCTACCTGCGCACCGCACATCCGCGGGCCGTCGTGGACGCGCTCTGCGGCGGCCCCGAGACCGTCACGGCCCGCTACCGGATCCCCGCCACCCGGCTGCACTGGTACCGCGGGGAGTACCGGACGGCCAACCGGGCCGGAGCCGTCCTCGGCAAGGGCCTGGGCAAGCTCGTCGACGCCGTGCGCACCGCCGCCTGGGTGCGCCGGCACGACGTGGTGATCGTCCCCGGCATGGGCGTCCTGGAGGCCACCCTGCCGCTGCGGCCCTGGGGCTTCCCGTACGCGCTGTTCCTGCTCTGTGCCTCCGGCCGGCTGCTCGGCACCAGGGTGGCGCTGGTCGGCGTCGGCGCCGCCCCCATCCGCGACCGGGCCACCCGCGCCCTGGTGCGCCGCTCGGCCCGGCTGGCCGCGTACCGCTCCTACCGGGACGAGCTGTCCCGCGAGGCGATGCGGGGGATGGGCGTGGACGTCTCCCGGGACGAAGTCCACCCGGACCTCGCCTTCGCGTTGCCGACGCCCCCTGCGCCCGATTCCCCGGGCGGTCAGGTCTGCGTCGGCGTCATGGACTTCCACGGCGGCAACGACGACCGCGCCCGGGCAGGGGAGATCCACCGCCGCTACCTGGACGGGACGACCCGCTTCGTCCGCGCGCTGGCCGAGGACGGCCGGCCGGTGCGGCTGCTCACCGGCGACGGGGCCGACGCGGCGGTGGTCGCCGCGATCATCGAGGCGGTCGGCTCCCCGCTGGTCACCGCCTCCCCGGCCGCCTCGCTGGCCGAGCTGATGGCCGAGACGGCCGCCGCCGACGCGGTGGTGGCCACCAGGTACCACAACCTGGTCTGCGCGCTGAAGACCGGCACCCCGACGCTCGCCCTGAGCTACGCGGCGAAGAGCGACGCGCTGATGGCCCGGATGGGGCTGGACGCGTACTGCCACCCGGCGCGCGAGGTCGACGCCGAGCGGCTGATCGAGCAGTTCCGGGAGCTGGAGAAGCACGCCGCCGAGCTGCGGCAGATCCTCGCCGAGCGGAACCTGGCCGCCGCCCGGCACCTCGACCACCAGTTCACCGCCCTGACCGCGGCCGTCCTCCCCGAGGAGCCCTCATGAAGGTGACCGAAGTCCCGGCGATCGCCGGCGCCTACCTGTTCGAACCGACGCCGTACGCCGACGAGCGCGGCTTCTTCTGCCGCACCTTCGACGCCGAGGTGCTCCGCTCGGTGGGCATCGACCCCGACGCCTTCGTCCAGCACAGCCTCTCCCGCTCGGTGCGCGGCGTGCTGCGCGGCCTGCACCTGCGCTCCGGCGCCGGCGAGGCCAAGCTGGTGCGCTGCTCGCACGGGGAGGTCTTCGACGTCGTGGTGGACCTGCGGCCGCACTCGCCGACCTTCCGCAACACGGCCGTCTTCCGGCTCTCCGGCGGGACCCAGGCCAGCGTGTACATCCCGGCGGGCTGCGCGCACGGCTTCCAGGCGCTGACCGACGCCGACGTCTCGTACCGGATCGACCGCCCGCACGACCCGGCCGAGGACGTGACGATCGCCTTCGACGACCCGGAGCTCGCCATCCCCTGGCCGCTGCCGCCCGTGTCGATGTCCGAGCGGGACCGGAAGGCACCGGGCCTCGCCGAGGCCCTGGCCCCCAAGGAGAAGTGAGCCCCATGGCCGTTGACGACTTCCAGCTGCCCGAGTCCCGGGCGGCGAACGAGCGGCTGCACGCCCTGATCCCCGGCGGCGCGCACACCTACGCCAAGGGCGACGACCAGTACCCCGAGGGCCTGGCCCCGGTCATCAGCCACGGCCGCGGCGCCCACGTGTGGGACGTCGACGGCAACCGCTACGTCGAGTACGGCTCCGGCCTGCGCTCGGTCAGCCTCGGCCACGCCCACCCGCGGGTACTGGAGGCCGTCCGGCGGGAGATCGACCGCGGCGGCAACTTCGCCCGGCCGTCCATCGTCGAGGTGCGGGCCGCCGAGCGCTTCCTCGCCACCGTGCCGACCGCCGAGATGGTGAAGTTCGCCAAGAACGGCTCCGACGTCACCACCGCCGCGGTGCGCCTGGCCCGCGCCGCCACCGGCCGCGCCCGGGTGGCCGTCTGCCGCGACCACCCGTTCTTCTCCGTCGACGACTGGTTCATCGGCACCACGCCGATGTCCGCCGGCATCCCGGACGCGATCAGCGAGCTCACCGTGGCGTTCCCGTACGGGGACCTGGCGGCGACGGAGGAACTGCTCACCCGCCACCGGGGCGAGATCGCCTGCCTGGTCCTCGAACCCGCCGGCCACACCGAACCCCCGCCCGGCTACCTCGCCGGCCTGCGCGCGCTGGCCGACCGGCACGGCTGCGTGCTGGTCTTCGACGAGATGATCACCGGCCTGCGCTGGTCCGAGGCCGGCGCCCAGGGCCTGTACGGCGTCACCCCCGACCTCTCCACCTTCGGCAAGGCGCTCGGCAACGGCTTCGCCGTCTCCGCGCTGGCCGGGCGCCGCGAACTGATGGAGCGGGGCGGGCTGCGCCACCCCGGCGAGCGGGTGTTCCTGCTGTCCACCACGCACGGCGCGGAGACGCACGCGCTCGCCGCCGCGATGGCCGTGCAGGCCACCTACGCCGAGGAGGGCGTCACCGCCCGGCTGCACGCCCTCGGCGAGCGGCTGGCCGCGGGCGTGCGCGAGGCCGCCGCGGGCATGGGCGTCGCCGACCACGTCCTGGTCCGGGGCCGGGCCAGCAACCTGGTCTTCGCCACCCTGGACGAGCACGGGCGGCCGTCGCAGGAGTACCGCACCCTGTTCCTGCGCCAACTCCTGGCCGGCGGCGTGCTGGCGCCCTCGTTCGTGGTGAGCAGCGCGCTCGACGACGCCGACATCGACCACACCGTCGAGGCGGTGGGCCGGGCGTGCGCCGTGTACCGGAAGGCGCTGGACGCCGCCGACCCCGCGCCCTGGCTGGGCGGGCGGCCGGTGAAGCCGGTGTTTCGGCGCTTCGCGTGACCCGGCGTCAGCGGGGCTGTCGGCGGTGGGTGTCGGTGTCGGTGTCGGCGCCGGTGTCGGTGCCGGTGCCGGTGCCGGTGTCGGTGCCGGCGCCGGTGAGCCGGTCGGCCGTGCGGTCGACCAGCCACGCGGTCGCCGGCACCACCGCCAGCGCGGTGCACCAGCCGCCGAGCACGTCGGTCGGGTAGTGCGCGCCCAGCACCACCTGCGCCCAGCCCATGACGGCGCCGGCCAGCAGCGCCGCGCCGAGCAGGAGCGGGCGCCCGCTGCCCCGGTGGTTCGTGGCGAGCACCGCCACGGTGAGGGCGAACGCGGTGAGGAAGGCGGTGTGCCCGCTCGGGTAGGACAGGTTCCCGTCCCCGTGGATGGTGCGCCCCGCCAGGTGCTTGAGCAGCGTCGCCGCCCCCACGGCCAGGGCGACGCCGGTTACCGTGAACACCGCCGCGCGCGGCCGTCGGAGCAGCAGGCAGCCCGCCACGGCCGTCGCCACCAGGGCCGTCGCGCCCACCGGTTCCCCCAGGGCGTCCAGGGCGTGGGCGACGGACCGCCAGGGCGCCCCCGGCCCGTACAGCGCCGTGCCGATCCGGTCGTCCACCGTGCCGGGCTCGCCCTCGCCCGCGTACCGGACGCCGAGCACCAGGACCACCAGCGCGGCGAGGGCCGCCACCAGCCCGAGCCACCTGCGCGGCGGCGGGGGCAGCAGCGCGCGCGACGGCGCACGACGACCAGGCGCGCTCCGGACGGGCGATCCCACGCGAGCCCCCCTCACGGTGTCCGACCCGCCCGTCCGCGACAGTGTCACGAACCTTGTGGCGAAGGCGACTTCGGCGCGTTGCCGAGGCCTGAGCCATGCTAACCGGCGCGCGGCGGCGCCGGGCCCGTTACCGCTCCAGACCGTCCTCGCGGACCCGGGACGCGAGGTCGAGCTTGGTGAAGGTCGGCCGCCCGGCCCGCCGGTACTTGTCCTTGACCTGGTCGAGGTACCACTTGGCGGTCTGCGGGCTGATCCCGGCCCGCCGGGCGGTCGCCTTGAGGGTCAGGCCCGAGGCGTAGTCGAGCAGCACCTGGAGTTCGCGGGGCGTCAGCCGGGGGCGGTCCGGCCGGTCGTCGTGGGCCAGCGCGAAGGCCAGTTCGGGGGAGTGCACGGCGCGGCCGGCGGCGACCTCGGTGACCGCCTCCACCAGCCGGTCCAGGGCGTGGTCCTTGGTCAGGTAGCCCGCCGCGCCGGCGGCGACGGTGTCGGCCACGGCGGCGGGCGCGGCCTGGGTGCTGATCACCAGCACCCGGGGGCCGGCCGCGCACAGCCGGGCGACGTTGGAGGCGGGCGCCGAGCCGTCCCGCAGGAGCAGGTCGAGCAGCACCACGTCCGCCCGCCGGCCGGGCCCGGCGAGCAGGTCGTCGACGGTCGGGGCGGCGGCGAGCAGGCGCAGCTGCGGCACCCGTTCCAGCCAGGAGCACAGGCCGTCCAGCAGCATCCGGTCGTCGTCCACGGCCGCGACGCCGATCGGGTGGCCGGGTGTCGGGGGGCCGGGTGTCGGGTGGCCGGCTGTCGGGTGGTCGGGCGCGGTGCTCACTCCGGCCACCTCAGCTCCACCAGGGTCCCCTCGCCGGGGGCGCTGTCGACGGCGGCGGTGCCGCCGATCTCCGCCATCCGGGCGTGGATCGAGCGCCGCAGGCCGGTGCCGTCGGCGGGCCGGAGCGCGGGGTCGAAGCCGCGGCCGTCGTCGACCACGGTGACGGCGATGCCGTGCCCGCGCCCGGTGGCGGTCAGGTGGGCGGTCGACGTGCCGGCGTGGTGGCGGACGTTGTTCAGCGCCTCGGTCACGGCGGCGGCCAGCGAGCGGGCCACCGGGCCGGGCAGGGTGGGGAGCCCGTGGTACCGGGCGTGGATGGTCAGGCCGATGCCCTCGGCGGCGGTCACCGCCTGTTCCAGCGCCGCGCCGGCCGCGACCTCGCCGTCCGGCCCCTCCGGCCCGTCCTCCTCGTCCGCGCGCTGGATCAGCCGCCGCAGGTAGGAGGCCTCCCGGGCGCAGCGCTCCCGGAACTCCGCGCGGGTCGGGTCGACCCGCTGCTGGGCGACGGCGGTCAGGGTGGCCAGGACGGTGTCGTGCAGGGCCCGGTGCTGGGCGATCCGTTCGGCGCGGCGGGCCCGGGCGGCCTCGGCCCGGACGGCGCGCTCCCGCGCCTCGTCCAGCAGGACGCCCTGGCGGTGCAGGTAGCGCCACAGGACGTACGCCATCAGCGCGGAGGAGAGCAGCGAGACCAGGTGCCCGCCCAGCGGGCGCAGCTCACCGGTCCGCAGGCAGCAGGCCGTGTGCACGGCGACGACCAGGCCGACCGCGCCCACCGCCTCGCGCCCCGCCAGCCCGGCCGACGCGGCGGCGCAGGCCGAACTGCCGAGCAGCATGACCCAGGTGCCCGGTTGGGCGACGGGTGCGCTGTGGGTGGCCAGGGCGAGGAACGGGACGAGGCAGCCGGCCGACACGACGTCGGCCCAGAGCGCGGCGCGGTCGAGGCGGCCGCGCCGGTAGGCCGGCAGGTACAGCGCCGCGCTGCTCGCCAGGGCGGCCCCGAACAGCAGGAGGCCCGTCCCGCCGGCCACGGCCGCGGCCAGGCCGCCGATCAGGTGGCTGGCCCGGTACAGGCCGGTGGCCAGGAGCATGAACCGCCTGGCCCGCTGCAGCCCTGACCCCAATGAGACCCTCCAGGCAGCCCGATGCGACGCGAGCCAAGTGGATCTCGAAACTCACACAACGTCAAGATCTTGCGAAGGTACGGGAAGTGACGCTCGGGGCAACCCGGTTGGCCGGTTGGTGAAGCCTTCGGGTCCGGAGCGGCGCCTTCCGTGGCGGAGCCGACGCTACGGGGGCGTCGGGGGCGGCAGAACCCCCCTCTTCTGGGGGGTTTGAGTGTCCCGCGCGCGGGCAGGGCGCGCGCCGGTCGCGAGCATGTCACGCAGCTCCTGACCTGCCGTCATGTCGCTTCGTGCCGAGGCGAATTCGGTTCCCTGTCGAGGCCCCTGAACGTGGACTGGCAAGAAGTTGCCACGGTCTTGCGCGTGCTGGGCGTTTATGGGGAGATGGAGCCCGCTTCGCCCCGGGGTGGCTCGTTTGCGGTTCGGGCCGTTCGGGTGGTGACCGGACGTGCGCCGGCCCCGAGGATGCGATCGAAGCTGTTCCGAATGTCATTTCACTTTCAACCGTTGCGAGTCGACCGGCCGGAAGGCGGTCAGCCCGGCCCGTCGGCCGAGGCGTTCAGGCAAGCAGGGATCGCCCGCCGTCGTGGGGGCCGTCCGAGTGGGGAGACGGGCAGTGGATTACGTACCGGCGAGCAGCGGATCGGATGGCCTCGCCGGAGCACGGTGGGAGCGGCAGGAGGGGAGCGGCGCGGCGGTCGGCCGGTCGGGCGCGGTGCAGGCGGAGGAGGCCGAGCTGGCCCTGACCCTCTCCCGGGCGCGCGAACTGCTCGACTCGGTGGAGTCCTTCCAGCGCCGCGGCCCGTCCTCGGGGCGGTCGCTGGCGATCGAGGACCAGCCCGCGCTGGAGGCGGCGCTGGCCACCATGGTGGGCGGCGGCGTCCGGCAGGTCAGCGTCTCCGTCCCGGACACCGGCGCGGCGGGCGAACTGATGCGGGTGGCGCTGGCCGGCCGGCGGGTGGCCGCGGTGGAGCCGGCGACGCTGCGGGTGCTCTGCGATCCGCGGTCGGTCGGCCGGGGCCCGGTGCGGGAGGCCGTGCGCGCGGCGGACCGCTGCGAGCTGCGGGTCACCGAGTCGGCCCTGCGCGAGGCGGTGGTGCTCGACTCCTCGGCCGCCCTGGTCTGGTCGGGCAGCGGCGCGGGCGAGCGCCGGGTCTCGGTGGTCCGGGACGCGGCCGTGGTCGGCGCGCTCACCTCGCTCTACGCGGTGGCGTGGGCCGGCGCCCTGCGGTACGCCGACCGGCCCGGCCCGGACAGCCGGGCGCGCAGCCAGACCGGCCTGCGGATCCTCGAATGCCTGCGGGCCGGCCAGACGGACGAGGTCGCGGCCCGGGTCCTCCGGCTGTCGCTGCGGACCTACCGGCGGTACGTGGCCGAGATCATGCGGGAACTCGACGCCGGATCCCGGTTCCAGGCCGGCGCCCGGGCGGTCGAACTCGGGCTCGTCTCGACGTCGGCGTAGGGCTCCGGGGTCGGGCGCAGGAATCCGGGCGTCGGCGCCGTACTCCGGCGCCGGGCGGAACGGCTCCCGGCGGCGGTGCGTGCCGCCGGGCGTGGCAGTGCAGGGACGATCCACAGGGGGTGGCTATGGAGCGTGACTCAGGGGTGCTCGAACCGGTGCCGGAGGCGGCCGAGTTGCGCGGCCTGGTCGGGGCCGGCGAGGCGGAGCTCGACGCCGCGCTGAGCAACGTGCGGATGCTCATCGACACGGCGGCCCACCGGTACCGGACGTGGGCGCAGCGCAGCCGTCCGGTCGAGCTGGTGGAGCCCGGCGTCGGCCCGGTGCGCGAGGCCATCGTCACCGTCATCAGCGGCGCCCGGGCGTCGGTGGACATCGTGCTGTCGGCGAGCCCGCGCCGCACCAAGGAGCTGTGCGCCGACCTCAGGTCGCTGCTGGCGGCGCTGGACCGGACGGTGTCGGTGCGCATGCTCTGTACCCACGCGGGGATGCAACACGACTTCGTCGCCGCCGAGTTGGCGGGTGACTGGCCGATCGAGGTACGGCCGGCCCGGATCCCCTCGCTGGAGGCGGTGATCGTGGACCGGCGCGTGTCGGTGGTGCGCACCGCGGTCGGCGCGGACGCCTCGGTGGTCCGCTCGGCGGTGGTGATCGACGCGCTGGGCGCGCTGTTCGACAACGTCTGGCAGTCGGCCGGCGCCGCGCGCGTGCGGACCCGGCCGCCCGAGTACGAGCTCGCCGAGATCACCGGCCAGGTGCTGGCCCGCCTGCTCGCCGGGGCGACCGACGAGAAGGCCGCCCGCGAACTGCGGATCTCGGTGCGCACCTACCGCCGCCATGTCGCCGAGATCCTGGAGTCGCTGGGGACGAAGTCGCGGTTCCGGGCCGGAATGCTGGCGGCGGAGATGGGGATGCTGGCACCGCGGCCGGTGCCGCACCGGAGCCCCGCCGGCCTGCGGGCCCCCGTGAGCGCGCCGGTCGGCGCCGGGTCCTGAACCACCACCCCCACCAGCGGCGTTGCGGGGCAGCGCCCGACAGTTCGGAGGCCCAGATGGGGCACTACAAGTCCAACCTCCGCGACCTGGAGTTCAACCTCTTCGAAGTGCTCGACTCCCGACAGCTCTACGGGACGGGGAAGTTCGCCGAGCTGGACGCCGAGACCGCGCGGGGCGTGCTCGGCGAGGTGCGGCGCCTGGCGGCCGGCCCGCTGGCCGACTCCTGGGCGGAGTCGGACCGCAGGCCTCCGGTCTTCGACCCGGCCACCCGTACGGTCACCGTGCCGGAGGGCCTGCGCCGCTCCTACCAGGCCTTCCTGGACTCCGAGTGGTGGCGCCTGGGCATGGCGGAGGAGCTCGGCGGGACGCCGTGCCCGCCCTCGCTGTTCTGGGCGGTGGGCGAGCTGCTGCTGGGCGCCCACCCGGCGGTGTGGATGTACTGCGGCTTCCCGTCCTTCGCCTCCGTGGTCCAGCGCCTGGGCACGGCGGAGCAGCACCGGCTGGCCCGGCACATGGTGGAGCGGCGCTGGGGCGCCACCATGGTGCTGACCGAGCCGGACGCCGGCAGCGACGTCGGCGCCGCCCGGACCACCGCCCGCCGGCGGGAGGACGGCTCCTGGGAGCTGAGCGGGGTGAAGCGGTTCATCACCGGCGGTGAGCACGACCTCGCCGAGAACATCGTGCACTTCGTGCTGGCGCGTCCCGAGGGGGCCGGGCCCGGCACGAAGGGTCTGTCGCTCTTCCTGGTGCCGAAGTACGACTTCGACTGGGAGAGCGGTGAACTCGGCGAGCGCAACGGCGTCTTCGCCACCAACGTCGAGCACAAGATGGGCCTGAAGGCCTCCACCACCTGCGAGTTGACCTTCGGGGTGGACCGGCCGGCCCGCGGCTGGCTGCTCGGTGACCGGCACGACGGCATCCGGCAGATGTTCACGATCATCGAGTTCGCCCGGATGTTCGTCGGCACCAAGGCGATGGCCACCCTCTCCACCGGCTACCTCAACGCCCTGGAGTACGCCCGCGACCGGGTCCAGGGCCCGGACCTCACCGCGATGACCGACAAGTCCTCGCCCCGGGTGCCGATCACCCGGCACCCCGACGTGCGGCAGTCGCTGATGACCCAGAAGGCCTACGCCGAGGGCCTGCGCGCCCTGGTGCTGTACACGGCCGGCCTGCAGGACCGGGTCGTCGAGGCCGGGCACCGGGGCGCGTCGGATCCGGCCGCCCAGGGGCTGGCCGACCTGCTGCTCCCGGTGGTCAAGGGCTTCGGCTCCGAGCGCTGCTTCCAGCAGCTGACCCACAGCCTGCAGACCATCGGCGGCTCCGGCTACCTCCAGGACTACCCGATCGAGCAGTACATCCGGGACGCCAAGATCGACAGCCTGTACGAGGGGACGACGGCGATCCAGGGCCTGGACTACTTCTTCCGGAAGGTCGTCCGGGACAACGGCGTCGCCTTCGGGCGGCTGACCGGGGAGATCCGGCAGTTCCTGGCCGACGCCCACGGCGGCGAGCGACTGGCCGCCGGCCGCGACCGGCTGGCCACGGCCCTGGACGCCCTGGAGGGGATGCTCGGCGCGCTGCTGGCCCAGCTCTCCGGCGCCGGCGAGGACGGCCGGGAGCTGTACCGGGTGGGCCAGCACACCACCGCGCTGCTGCTCGCCACCGGGGAGGTGATGGTGGGCTACCTGCTACTGCGCCAGGCCGCGGTGGCCCTGGAGCGCCTGCCCGCCGCCTCGGACCGGGACCGCCCGTTCTACCAGGGCAAGGTGGCGGTGGCCGGCTTCTTCACCCGTACCGTGCTGCCCGTGCTCCCGGTGTGGCGGCGGCTCGCGGAAGGGAGCGACCTGTCCCTGATGGAACTGCCCGAGGCCGCATTCTGACGGTTCGGTGGACGGCGTTCCGCAGGGACGTGTTGAATGGCGTGTACCGGTCACCGGTGCACGCCATTCGGCATTTCCCGAGCGGTTCCTGGGCGTTTCCTGGATGGTTCTCGGGGCGGTTCCCGGGTCGGTTCCCGAGGAGGTTCCCGGGCCGCCCTAGCAACCCGCGCGGCCCGCATGGCCAGAAGCTGCCAATCGGTTGAGTGCGTCCGTTCACCCGCGCTGGCAGCAACTTGACTGCGCGTTGAACGCCCCGGCCGCCGCTGAATACGGTGAAGCCACCCCGGAGGATCATTTCGATTCCCTGGCGGATTCCTCGGTCGAGCCGGAGATATCGAGCCGGAGATATCGAGTCGGACGACCGGATCACCGGATTCGCACGCAAAAACTCCGTAGTGATCTTCGGCAGGTACGAGCCCACGCACGAGGCGAGAGGACCTGATGAACGACGTGCTGATCACCGGCGTGGGAGTGGTCTCCCACCTGGGCACCGGAGTGGACGCCTTCTGGGAGGGCCTGACCGCGGCGCGGAGCACCCCGACCACGGTCCCCGACCCGTACGCGCAGATGAAGCTGCCGCTGATGTACGCGGTGCCCGGCGACGCGGTGCCGACCGGGCCCGAGCGCTACGGCGACCTGCGGCTCGGCCTCGGCTCCAGGCTGGCGATCGAGGCCGCCCGCCAGGCGGTGGCCGACGCGGGCCTGAGCGACGTGCCGCCGCACCGGGTCGCCGTGGTCATCGGCACCGGGATGGGCGACTCCGGCCTGCACGAGCAGTGGCGCACCGACGGGCGGCCCGAGTCCGACCGCTGGTCCCCGGTCTTCTCGGTGGCCTCGGCGGTCGGCTCCTGGTTCGGCGCCGAGGGCGCCAACTCCAGCGTCAGCAACGCCTGCGCCGCCAGCGGCTTCGGCCTCTCGCTCGCCGCCGACCTGATCCGCTCCGGCGAGGCCGACGTCGTGGTGGCTGGCGGCGCCGAGGCCTACTCCCGGGTCGCCCTGGCCTGCTTCAACCGCCTGAGCGCGATCGACCCCGAACGCTGCCGCCCGTTCGACCGGCACCGCAAGGGCACCCTGTTCGGCGAGGGCGCCGGGATGGTCGTCCTGGAGTCCGCGGTGCACGCCCGTACCCGACAGGCCCGGCGGGTGTACGCCCAGCTGGCGGGCGTTGGCTGGAGCTGCGACGCCTACCACGCCACCGCGCCCGAGCCCACCGGCACCCAGATCACCCGCGCGATGCGCGAGGCGCTGGCGGCGGCGGGCGCGACCCCGGACCAGGTCGGCTGCGTGGTGCCGCACGGCACCGGCACCGAACTGAACGACCTGGTGGAGAGCCAGGTGCTCGGCGAGGTGCTGGGCGCCACCCCGGACCGGCTGCCGGTGTACAGCCTCAAGGCCCTGCTCGGGCACACCGGCGGCGCCGCCGCCGCGCTGGCCCTCGTCGCGGCCGTCCAGATCCTCTACCGCCGCACGGTGCCGCCCAACATGGCGCTGGGCGAGCAGGACCCGGAGTGCAAGGTGTTCCTGCCCACCGCGGCCACGCCGCTGACCGGCCGCTACGCCCTGGTCAACGCCTACGCCTTCGGCGGCAACAACGTGTCCCTGGTGCTGAAGGAGGCGGGGGTATGAGCACCGATCTGATGGTCTCCGGCATCGGGGTCGTCACCCCGTGGTCCGACCGGGCGGGCGAGGCCGCGCACGGCCCGCGCGAGGCCGGCCCCGAACCGTGGTTCGACCACCGCGAGCGGCTCGGGCCGCGCGGCTACAAGTACCTGCCCAGCGCCACCCAGTACCTGCTCGCGGCCACCCGGCAGGCGCTGGCCGACGCGGGCGAGCCCGAGCAGCAGGAGGAGCGGCGCGGCGCCGCGGTCGGCACCAACAGCGCGGCCGTGGCGGTGCACACCGCGATCGACGCGACCGTGGTCGCCGAGGGCGCGCGGATGCTCAACCCGGCCACCGCGCCGTACTTCTCGATCAACCTGTTCGGCAGCCGGCTGGCCACCGAGCACGCGCTCAAGGGCTTCAACCTCACCCTCACCTCGCCGCGGGTGGCCGGCCTGGAGGCCATCGAGGCGGGCAGCCGGGCGGTCGGCCTCGGCCGGGCCTCCTGGCTGCTGGCCGGCGCCACCGAGGAGGCACTGCCCGAGGGGGACCCGGGCGCGCGGACCTCCGAGCGCGGGGCCGTCGCCCTGGTGCTGGAGCCCGCCGACCGGCTCCGGGCCCGGGGCGTGCGCGGCTACGGCCACTGCGCCGCCCGCAGCCTCTTCCTGCCGCCCCGGGCGGCCGCCGGCGCGGCGGACCGGCTGCGCGGGCGGATCGCGGCGCTGCTGACCGAACTGGGGCTGCCCGAGGGACGGCCGCACCGCACCGTCGCGGTGGTGGACGACTCCCCGGTGGCCGCCGCCGTGAGCGCCGCGCTCGGCACGGGGGCGACCCGGGTCGAGGCCGGCGCCGGCTCGCTGGAGCCGGTGCTGCAGGTGGCCGGCGCGCTCGCCGAGGGCGAGGGCCCGGTGGCGGTGGTCACCGCCGCCGGCGAGGGCAACCTGGCCGTCGTCCTGGCGACGCCGCCGGAGCGGACCTGATGCACCGCTGGATCGACCGGACCGACGATCGGATGGGCAGGACGTCATGACCACACCACTCGAAGGCAGCTGGAACCTCGTCCTCGGGGCCTCCAGCGGGATGGGCCTCGCCACCGCGAAGGGCCTGGCGCTGGCCGGGGCCAACGTGCTCGGCGTGCACTTCGACACCGCCGCGGGGCAGGAGAAGGCGCGCGCCGCCGTCGAGGAGCTGCGCTCCACCGGCGTCGAGGCGCACTTCTTCAACGCCAACGCGGCCGCCGCCGCCACCCGTGCGGAGCTGCTGCCGGTCTTCACCGAGCTGACCGGCGGCCGGCCGCTGCGGGTGCTGCTGCACTCGCTCGCCTTCGGCAGCCTGCTGCCGTACCTGCCGGTCGACGGCGGAGCCGTGCTGACCAGCCGTCAGATGAACATGACGCTCGACGTGATGGCGCACTCGCTGGTCTACTGGAGCCAGGACCTGTACGGGGCCGGCCTGCTCGGCCCCGGCTCCAAGATCTTCGCGATGACCAGCGCCGGCGACCAGCGCGTCACCGCCAACTACGGCGCGGTGTCGGCGGCCAAGTGCGCGCTCGAGTCGCACGTGCGCCAGCTCGCCCTGGAGCTGGCGCCCAGCCGGGTCGCGGTCAACTCGATCCGGGCCGGCGTGACGGTGACCCCCTCGCTGGAGCGGATCCCCGAGCACGAGAGCCTGCTGGAGCTGGCCGCCCGCAGCAACCCGCACGGGCGGCTGACCCGGCCCGAGGACGTGGCGGAGGCCGTCGTCCTGCTGGCGCAGGCCGAGTCCTCCTGGATCACCGGCAACATCATCGGCGTCGACGGCGGAGAGGCGCTGACCAGCTGATGAGCCTCACCCGCCTGCCCTCGGCCGTCGCGACCGCGCTCGGCACGGCGGCCCGGCACGCCTTCGAGGTGTACCACCCGCCGGCCGGCAAACCGGGCCGCACCCCGGCCGACAAGGGCCTGCCGCAGCGCGAGTTCACCCTCACCACCAGCCGGGACGGCATCGCCCTGCACGGCTGGGCGGTCCCCGGGGCGGGGCCGGACACGGTGGTGCTCTGCCACGGCATGGGCCGCACCAAGTCCAGCACCCTGGCGCACATCCAGCTGCTGCACCGGGCGGGCTGGCACGTCGTCGCCTACGACATGCGCAACCACGGCGAGAGCGGGCGGGACCGGCGGCTGACCCGGATGGCCGACCGGTACACCGACGACCTCGCGGACGTGCTGCGCTGGGTGCACGCCGACCCGCAGCTCGGCGGAGGGCAGGTGGCGCTGGTCGGCTTCTCGTTCTCCACCTGGGTCTGCCTCAACGTCCTCCGGCGGATCGGCCACCCGGTGGCCGCGGTGGTCTGCGACAGCGGGCCGATGTACGACATCGGCGCCGGGCTGCGGCACTTCGCCACCCTGCGCCGCGGCACGCTGCCCGCCGAACTGACCGAGGGCCTGCCGGCCGCGCTCTACCGGCGCGCCTTCGGCCTGATCGGCCAGGCCATGCTGGTGGTCCGCGAGTGGCCGCCGGACCTGCGGGCGGTGCCGACCCGGCTGATGTTCGTGGCCGGCGGGCAGGACGCGGTGGTGCCGCCGGCGCAGATCGCCCCCGTCGCCGCCCGCTACCCGGACGCGGTGAGCTGGACGGCGCCCAACGCCCTGCACATGAACGCGATCCGGTTCGACGCGGCCGACTACCGCGAGCGGGTCCTGGGCTTCCTCACCGAGGCGTTCGGACCGGCCGGGAAGGACCCCGGGCCGGGAAAGGACCTCGGGACGGTGAAGGACCCCGGGACGGGGAAGGGCGAGGACCGGATGGTGGGCCGTGGCTGACTACCTGCTGACCGAGTCCCAGGGCCCGTGGGCCGGGCCGGGCGCCGACCGGTTCGCCGAGGACGCGGTGGCGCTGCGCGCGGCCGGCCACCGCGTGGTGCTCTTCCTGGTGGAGAACGGCGTGGTGGCCGCGCTGCCCAGCGGGCCGAGCGCCCTGCACACCCTGCTGGAGCGGGGCGGCGAGGTCTGGGTCGACGGCTTCTCGCTCGCCCACCGCGCCCTCACCGCCGACCAACTGCTGGACGGAGCGCGGCTGGTGGAGATGGCCGAGGTCGCCGAGCGGCTGCTGGAGCCGCAGGTGCGAGGAGTGTGGCACTGAGATGGCCCAGCGGATCCCCGACGCGGACGTGCTGCTCGCCCTGATGGGCGCCCCGCACACCAGCGACATGCTCACCAGCGCCGTCCGGCTGGCCCAGGCCCTGCTGGAGCGCGGCGCCACCGTCCACCTGTGGACCTGCGGCCACGCGACCGGCATCGCCAAGGCCGCACTGGGCGCCACCAAGCCGCGCAACCTGGAGAACTGGGCGCACGGCTACCCGTCCACGCTGGCCCTCGCGGAGCGGCTGCTGGACGCGTTCCCGGAGCAACTGACCTGGTACTCCTGCCGGTTCTGCACCGAGGAGCGCGGCAGCGTGCCCCTGGCCGACCGGATCAAGCTGCGCCCGCCGTTCAAGTTCGCCGAGCACGTGGCGGCGGCGCGCACCACGCTCTTCCTGGGGGTGATCTGAGATGGCGGACCAGACCGAACGGACCGACCGGGAGGACGGGCCCGGCCGGCGGCTGCTGGTCATCGAACGGGCCTACCGCGGCGCGCTGGAGACCCAGTTCGCCGACGTGCTCTACCTCGCCCGCGAACTCAACCGCCAACTGGGCGGCGTGGACGTCCTGCTGCGCGGCCTCGCGGTCACCTTCGCGGCGGCCGACACCCGGCCCGCGCCGTCCGTCCGGGTCGGCCACGACACCCTCGACACCCTGCCGAGCCCGCGCGACTCCGTCCGCAGCCTGCTCGAACACGGCGCCGGGGTCTACGTCGACGCGGCGGACCTCGCCCACTTCGAGGCCGGGCCCGGCTGGCTGCAGCCCGGGGTCCGCCGGGCCGGCGGACCGGACGCGCCGGGCCCGGACTGGTCCGCCTACCGGGACGTCTTCTTCGTCTGACCCCGCCCGGGCCCGCCGACCGGCCCCCGGCAACCCCTGACCTCCCTCCGAGCCCCACCCGGCTCCCGGGCCCCGAAGCCCGCGCGAGCACGACCGAACAGGAAGAAGGAATCATGTCGAACGTTGTCCTGGACATGGACGAGCTGCGCACCACCGTCGCCGACGTCCTCGACGTGGACGAGAGCGAACTGACCGACGAGGCCGACTTCGTGAACGAGGTCGGCGTGGACTCGCTGATGGCCATGGAGGTCATGGTCGTCCTGGAGCGCAAGTACGGCGTCACCCTCGGCGAGGAGGAGCTGAAGCAGGTCACCTGCCTGAAGAAGGCCCACGACCTGCTGGCCGACAAGCTCGGGCTGGCCTGATGCCCGGCGCGGTCAGCCCGGTGCGGGGCCGCCCCGAGCCGGCGGCGGACGGCGCGGGCACCGCCGCCGTGCTGGTGGCGGCGGACGAGCCGGTCTTCCCGGGCCACTACCCGGGCTTCCCGATCTTCCCCGGGGTCTGCGTGGTGGAGCACGTCCACCTCACCGCCCTCGCCACGCTGCCGAAGCCGGGGCTGAGGCTGGCGGCGATCGAGTCCACCCGCTTCCTCAGCCCGGTCTTCCCCGGCGACCGCCTGGAGGTCGAACTGGCCTGGCAGGAGAAGGACGGCGCCTGGCGCTGCCGCGCGGTGGCCGGCACCGCGCGCGGCCAGGCCGCCGCCGTACGGCTGCGCTTCACCGAGGAGACCGAGGAGGGGGAGCTGTGATCACCGTCGCCGGCATCAAGCGGGTGCTGCCGCACCGCTACCCGATGCTGCTGGTGGACCGGGTCGACGACCTGGTCCCCGGCGAGCGGCTCACCGCCCGCAAGGCGGTGACCGCCAACGAGCCCTGGTACCAGGACCTGCCGGAGGGCGCGGACGACCGGGAGCACGCCTACCCGTCCGTCCTGCTGGTGGAGTCCTGGTGCCAGGCGGCCGGCGTGCTGGCCGCCTGGGACCTGCCCAACCCGGACGTGCTGACCGGGCAGGTGATGCTCTTCGGCGGCATCGCCGACGTGGTCTTCCACCACCCGGTGCTGCCCGGCGACGTGCTGGTGCACCACGTCCGGCTGGTCCGGTCGTTCAGCGACACCGTGATCTTCGAGGGCGAGGCGGCGGTGGACGGCCGCACCGTGCTGGAGATCGGGCGGGTGGTCATGGCGATGCGGCCCGCCACCGAGCTCACCGCCGAGCAGCCGGCGGTGTCCACGAAGGAGATCGGATGAACGCGAGGACGGGCAAGGTGGCCCTGGTCACCGGCGGATCGCGCGGGATCGGCCGGGCCACCGCGCTGCGGCTGGCCGCGGACGGGCACGACGTGGCCTTCTGCTACCGCTCCCGGCCCGACGCGGCCGAGGAGCTGGAGAAGGAGCTCGCCGCGCTCGGCGCCCGCTCCTACAGCCGGCAGACCGACGTCGCCGACCTGCCGCAGGTGCGGGACCTGGTGGCCGCCGTCACCGCGGAGCTCGGCGGCATCGACATCGTCGTCACCTCGGCCGGGATCGTCCGCGACCAGCCGCTGCTGATGATGAAGCAGGAGGACTGGCGGGAGGTGATGGACACCAACCTGGACGGCACGTTCCACGTCTGCCGCTCCGTGGTGTTCGAGATGATGAAGCGCAAGTCCGGCTGCATCATCACCCTCTCCTCGGTCTCCGGCGTTTACGGGAACCCGACGCAGAGCAACTACTCCGCCTCCAAGGCCGGGGTCATCGGCTTCACCAAGGCGCTCGCCAAGGAGGTCGGCCGCTACGGGATCCGGGCCAACGTGGTGGCGCCCGGGTTCATCGAGACCGACATGACCGCCGAACTCCCCGACGCCGTGCGCACCCGGGCGACGGAGAACGTGGCCCTGCGCCGGCTCGGCCGGCCCGAGGAGGTGGCGGACGCCGTCTCCTACCTGGTCGGCGCGCAGTACGTGACCGGCTCGGTGCTCCAGGTCGACGGCGGCATCGTCCTCTGAGGCGCCGCGGCCCGGCGCTGCGGCCCGGCGTCGCGGCGCGCACGGCCGGAACTGACGATCGGTCAATTCCGGTAGTGCGCATCAGTTCCGGTGGTGCACAGGCATAATGGGCTCGGCCGGGAATCCGAGCGGGGAGGGAACCGATGGACCGCGCACCGACTGGTGACCAGGACGCGCCCGCCGACACCCGGGGTCGACGGCCGAGCCCGCTGACCAGGGCACTGGCCGTCCTGGCCGTACCCGTGGCGCCGCTGTACGCCGCGGCGCTCTCCTACCTCGTGTACCACCCGCCCCGCCGCCCGCACCACCGCACTCCCGAGGAGTTCGGCCTGGACGCCGAGGAGGTGCTGCTCCCCGTGGGCGGACCGGGGCGGAACCTGCACGTGTGGCTCTGCCCCGGCGGCACGGACCGGGTGGTGGTGGTCGGGCACGGCATCGGGCTGAGCAAGTCCGCGAGCCTCGCCCAGGCCGCGTTCCTGCACGAGGCCGGGTACACGGTGGCGCTGTTCGACCACCGCAACCACGGCCGCAGCTTCACCGACCGCGCCTGCTGGGGCCTGAGCCGGCGCCACACCGACGACGTCGCGGCCGTGGTGGCGTACCTGCGCGAGCAGCGCGGCTACGCCGACGCCAAGGTGGCGGTGTTCGGCTTCTCCTTCTCCACCTTCCCCTCGTTCTACCTGCTGCGCCGGCCCGACTGCCCGGTGGACGCGATCGTCACCGACAGCGGCCCGGCCCGCGAGATCCCGCCGCTGTTCCGTAACTTCATCGAGGCCAAGGGCATCCCGGTGCCCCGGCCGCTGCGCACCGCGCCCGCGCTGGGCGTGCTCAGCCGGGTCTTCGGCTCGGTCGGCACGGCCATGCTGCACGGCGAGTGGCCGCCGCCGGCCGAGGGCGCCTACCTGCGCGTGCCCTCGCTCTTCCTGGCGGGCGAGGAGGACAGCATCATCCCGGTGGACGAGGTGCGCCGGCTCGCGGCCGACTACCCGAAGGCCGAGGTGCTGGTGCTGCCGGGGACGGAGCACCTGCAGGGCCTGAAGACGGTGCCCGAGCAGTACCGCGAGGCCGTGCTCGACTTCCTGAAGCGGTCCCTCGGGTGAGCGCCGTGGTGGTCGATCCGCGCAACTGGGGCGCCCGGCCCGAGGAGCGCGAGGCCCGGTACCCGTGCGAGGGCCTGCTGCCGCCGCCGGCCGAGGAGTGGTTCCGGGCCGTCACCGTCCGGGCCGAGCGCGCCGTGGTGTTCCGCTGGCTGTGCCAGCTGAAGGTCGCCCCGTACAGCTGGGACGTCCTGGACAACTTCGGGCGGCTCAGCCCCCGTTCGCTCACCCCGGGCGCCGAGGTGCTGGAGCACGGCCAGCGGGTGATGACCATCTTCGAGCTCACCGACTTCGAGGTGGACCGCCACCTGACCATGGTGCTGGACACCCCGTGGGCCCGGGGGGCGTTCGGCGGGTTCGCGATCAGCTACGTCGTCCAGGACGACGGCCCGGGCCTGACCCGGCTGGTGGTCAAGCTGCTGGTGGGCCGGGGCGGCGGGCCGCTGGGGCGGCTGCGCTGCCGGGCGATGGCCTGGGGCGACCTGTTCATGATGCGCCGCCAACTGGAGACCCTGCGCTCGCTCGCCGAGGGCACGGCCGGGGAGCACGGCCGGTCGGACGGGGCGACTGGCAAGTAATTGCCAATGGAACGCCGCTCGTTGACCCTCAGTGGACAAACCCGACACGATGGGTGCGCGGTGGTGGCGCCAAGCTGACAGCGGGTGCACCCCGGCCGGGCCGGCCTGGTGGGGCTGAGCGGCAACCCTTCGTCGAGAGGTCGTGCGGACGTGGTGCAGCAGCTTGCCCAGGGGGCATCGGAGCGGCACGGCGCGAGGGGGCCCGGCGCCCGCCAGTGGCTCGCCCTCACCGTCCTGGTGCTCGCGCAGCTGACGGTCTGGCTCGACAACACCATCCTCAACGTCGCGCTGAAGACCCTCGCCTCGCCCGACGACGGCCTGGCCTCCACCCCCAACCAGCTGCAGTGGAGCATCAGTTCCTACACCCTGATCTTCGCCGTGATGCTCTTCACCGGCGGCGTGCTGGGCGACCGGTACGGCCACCGCGCGCTCCTGATGACCGGCCTGGTCGTCTTCGGCGGCGCCTCGCTCTGGGCGGGCCTGTCCACCAGTCCGACCGAACTGATCGTCGCCCGGGGCGCGATGGGCATCGGCAGCGCGCTGATCATGCCGGCCACCCTGTCGCTGATCGCCGCCGTCTTCGACGAGGCCAGGCGGCCGATGGCGATCGCCATCTGGTCCGGCGCGAGCGGACTGGCCATCGCGGCCGGCCCGCTGGTCGGCGGCGCGCTGCTGGAGCGGTTCTGGTGGGGCTCGATCTTCCTGGTGAACCTGCCGCTGGCGGGCCTCGCCATGGTCGGGGCCCGGCTGCTCCTGCCGGTGGCGCGCGGCGAGGTCAAGCCCCGGCTGGACCCGGTCGGCGTGCTGCTCTCCACCGTCGGCCTGCTGTCCCTGGTGTACGGCCTGATCGAGGGCGGCCACCGCAACGACTGGACCACCCCGGTGGTGCTCGGCCCGCTGTTCGGCGGCCTGGCCGTCCTGGTGGTCTTCGTGCTGGTCGAACTGCGCGTGCCCAGCCCGAGCTTCGACGTGCGGCTGTTCCGCAACAGCCGCTTCGCCGGCTCCAGCCTGGCCGTGATGCTGACCTTCTTCGCGCTCAGCGGCTCGATGTACTACACCGCCTTCTACCTGCAGGGCACGCTGAGCCAGACGCCCTTCGAGGCCGGCCTGAACCTGGTGCCGGTCGCGGTCGGCGTGCTCGGCGGCGCCCCGCTCTCGGCCCCGCTGGTCCGCCGGTTCGGCGTCGGCCCGGTCGTCGCGCTGGCCATGGTGGTGTCCGCGGCGACCTTCCTCGCCTACGTGCGGTTCGGCGCGGACACCGCGATGCCCTGGTTCTGGCTCGTGATGCTGGTCCAGGGCCTCGGCATGGGGGCCTCGGTGGCGCCCACCACGGAGGCGATCATGTCCGTGCTGCCGCCGGAGCGCACCGGCGCGGGCGCCGCCGTCAACAACTCGATGCGGCAGATCGGCGGCGTGCTCGGTGTCGCGGTGCTCGGTTCGCTGCTCACCAACTCCTACGCCTCCGACCTCCACCCGAAGCTCGCCGACCTGCCGGCCCCGGCCGCGCACGCCGCCGAGGGGTCCGCCGAGGCCGCCAAGGCGGTGGCCGCGCAGGCCCACCTCCCGCGGCTGGCGGACCTCGCCGACCAGAGCTTCCTGCACGGCATGCACCTCACCTCAGTGGTGGGCGCCGCGGTGGCGGCCCTGGGTGCGCCGGTCATCTGGCTGGCGTTCCGGCGCGCGCGCTCGCGCTGACGCCCACCCGTACCCAGAGAGGCCACGACTCATGGCCATTTCGTCCGCTGTCCGCGACCAGTCGCCACCCCGGCTCAAGGGCCGGGCCGTCATCGGCAACACCTGGGAGTTCAAGCAGGACCGGCTGGCACTGTTCTCCCGGACCTTCGAGCAGTGCGGAGACCTCGGCGCCTACAAGGTCGCCGGCCAGTACATGTACCTGGCGAACTCGGTGGAGCTGGTCCACGAGATCCTGATCAAGAACGGCGCCGCGTTCGAGAAGACCGAGCGCTTCCGCGCGTTCGGCAGGCCGCTGCTCGGCGACGGCTTACTGACCGCGTCCAACGAGGTGCACAAGCGGAACCGCCGGATCATCCAGCCGCGCTTCCGCACCGCCGCGGTGAAGACCTCCGTCGACGTGGCCGCCCGCGTGGCGGGCGAGGTGGCCGGGGCCTGGTCCGAGGGCCAGGTGGTGGACGTGCGGCGCGAGATGGTCAAGGTGGTGCTCGGCGTCGTCGGCCGCAACCTGTTCAGCCGTGACATCCTCGGCGAGGCGGACGAACTCGGCAACGCCCTCACCGACGCCATCCACGGCTTCGACTCGCAGGCGAGCGCCCTGATCCCGCTGACCATCGAGTGGCCCACCCCGGCCAACCTGCGGTACCGGCGGGCGATCGAGCGGCTGGAGCGGTCCTTCCACGCCTTCCTCGCGGAGCGGCGCGCACAGGCCGACCGCCCGGACGACTGGCTCAACCTCCTGATGGAGGCCCGCCACGAGGACGGCACGCCGCTGAGCGACCGGCAGATCCGGGACGAGGCGCTCAACATGTTCATGCCCGGCCACGAGACCACGGCCACGGCGCTCACCTGGAGCCTCCACCTGCTCGCCAAGCACCCCGACTGCTACGCGCGGCTGCTGGCCGAGGTGGACGAGGTGCTCGGCGACCGGCCGGTGGTCCTCGACGACCTGCCCCGACTGCCGTACACCCTCCAGGTGTTCAAGGAGGCCATGCGCCTCTACCCGCCGGTCTACTACTTCTCGCGCCAGGCCACCAGGGAGGTGGAGGTGCTCGGCCACCGTCTGCCGGCCGGTGCGACCGTGGTCTTCAGCCCGTACGTGCTGCACCGGCGCGCCGACTACTACCCGGACCCCGAGCGGTTCGACCCGGACCGGTTCGCCCCGGAGCGGGAGGAGCAGCTCCCGCGCCACGCCTACCTGCCGTTCGGCGCCGGGCACCGGGTCTGCATCGGCAACCACCACGCCCTGCTCAACGGCCACGTGGTGCTGGCCGCCCTCGCGCAGCGCGTCGGCCTGGCCAACCTGCCGGGGCACACTCCGGTGACCGACCCCATGGTGACCCTGCGCCCGAAGGACGGACTCCCGATGCGCGTCACCCGCCGCGCGCCCGCCCCCGCCACGGCCCGGCCGGTCGCCGCGGAGGGCTGCCCGTTCCGGGCGGAATCCGACTGAACCCCCGCCGCGACGGCGGCGGCCCCGCCCGGCGGCGCGCACGACGCCGGCCGGGGCCGCCGCCCCGGGTCAACGGATCCGGCGGCCTCCCGGTTCAGCATTTCGCTCGGAGAATGCGCGAAAGGGGAATTCCCCGGCCGGTGAAGTGTGCATGGCATCGCCGTGGCGGAAAGAAATTCGGGGAATTCGCTCATCGGTCACATGATTCGCGCAAGTTCCTTCCGTTCCCGGAGCGGATCTGACAGCATCGTCCGCTATCCGGTGATCGAATACCGGCGATCGCCGCCCCGGGGAGGAACGTGATGCTGGGCTTCGTCGTGCGCGGACGGCGCGGGGGAGAGGCCGCCGCCGACACCGCCCACCGCCCCGCGGGCTGGGTCCGCACCAGACTGCGGGCGAACTCGCCGGCCGCGCTGCTCATGGCGGCCCTCGCGTTCGTCACCGTCTTCCTGGCGGCCGCCTTCCCCCGCGTCGCGGACCGGGGCGCGGACACGGCGCTCCAGGACTTCGTCGGCCGCAACGGCCTCAACCAGACCAGCCTGCAGCTCGCCTCCAGGACCAGGGAGGGCGACGACGCCGCCGAACTCGACCGGGTGCAACGGGAGTTGACGGAGATGGTCGGCCGGCAGCTGACGCTCGCCCCGTCGGGCCGGGCCCACGGCACCCGCGCCCTGGGCGACCACGGCATGGGCAACCCGGAGTACGTCCGGATCGCGGAGAAGCGGACCGACCCCGTCCTCGCCCTGCTCCACCTGAACGACCTGGCCGCCCGGGCCACCCTCACCGACGGCACCTGGCCGACCCCCGCCGCCCCCGGCGCTCCGCTGCCGATCGTGATCAGCAAGAAGGCCGCCGAGACCATCCACATCAAGCTCGGCGACGTCATCGACAACGGCGTCGAGGGCTCGGGCGCCCGGCGCACCACCGTGGTGGTCGGCCTCTACCAGGTCAACGACCCGCAGGACCCGGCCTGGGACGACCTCGGCTGCCCGGCCCGCGCCTGCCTGCGCGCCGACCCCGCCCACGAGCACTGGGCGACCAGCGGATTCGTCGACGGCGGCAGCCTGCCCGCACTGGCCCGCTGGGGCTCGACCGCCGAGAACTTCTGGCGGCTGCCCGTCGACACCTCCTCGCTGCGCGCCGACCGGCTCGACCGGCTGCACGGCATCCTCCGCTCCTTCCTGACCGGGCGCGACGCCACCGCCCTGGCCCGGACGACCGGGCGCCTCGACCTGCACACCACCTCCGGCCTCCCCGACCTGCTCACCCGGGCGGACCAGCGCCACCGGGCCGTGCTGCCGCTGAGCACGATCGGCCCGGCCGGGGTCGCGGGCGTCGCCACCGTGGTGCTGTTCCTGGCCGCCGCCCTCGGCACGGACCGGCGCACCGCCGAGATCGAGCTGCTCCGGGCCCGCGGCGGCTCCCTCGCCGGGGTGCTGCGACGGCTGATCGGCGAGGGCGCCGTCACCGTCCTGCCCGCCGCCGCGCTCGGGACGGCCCTCGCCCTGGTACTGCTGCCCACCCCCCGGTGGGGCCCCTCGGTGCTGGCGGCCCTCGCCGCGACGCTGGTCGCCCTGCTGGCCTTCCCGCTCCGGGCCGCCGCGCTCTGGTCGCGCCGCGGGGCGGTCGGCGCTCGGCGGGCGGCGGGCGGCCGGCGCCGGCTGGTCGGCGAACTCGCCGTCCTGGCGGTCACCGCCGCGGCCGTGGCGGAGGTCCGCCGCCGGGGCGTCGGCACCGGCGCCGGACTGGATCCGCTGCTGGTCGCCGCCCCGTTCCTGCTCGCCGTCACCGGCGGGCTGCTGCTGGCCCGGACGGAACCGGTGGCGGTCGGCCGGCTCGCCGCCCTCGCCGGCCGGGGCCGCGGCCTGATCGCCTTCCTCGGCCTGTCCCGCGCCGCCCGCGACAACGCCGGCCGCCGCAAGCCCTCCGCGCTGCCGCTGCTCGCCCTGCTGATCGCCGTCACCACGACCGGCTTCGGCGCCACCGTCCTCGACACCGTCGACCACGTACGGACCCGCGCCGCGCGCATCGCCACGGGCGGGGACATCGGCGTCTCCCTCCCCGGCTACGCCACCCTGACCGCGCCGTTCACCGAGGCCGCCGGCGCGCTGCCGGGCGTCCGGGCCTCGACCGCGGTCTGGGTCGAGCCCCAGGCCCGCTTCCTCAGCGCCGACCGGAACTACACCGAGGCCTACCTGGTGATGGTGGTCGATCCGGCGGCGTACGCCGAGATCGCCCGGACCCTCGGGGCCGGCGAGTTCGATCCGGCGACGCTGGCCGGGGCGCCCGGCGGCCGGGACACCCCGGTGCCCGCACTGGTCAGCCGCGACCTGGCCGAGCGCCTGGCCACCGGGCCGGCCCAGGTGCGCACGCCCAACGGCAACGACCTGCCCCTGGCCCTCGCCGGGACGGTCTCCGCCACCCCCGCCCTGCCGGACCCGGGCAAGCCGTTCGCCGTCGTCCCCGCCGGCCCCGCCTGGGAGCACCTGCCGGACGCGAAGCGGGTGAACCGGTGGTTCGCCGTCGGCGACGTCGACCCCGAAGGCGTCCGGGCGGCCCTGCGGACCAACGGCGGGGCCCAGCCGGTAGGCCTGGCCAAACTGGTCGCGGACGACGCCACCGCCGTCGGCAAGGACACCCACGGCCTGCCCGCCGGCTACACGGTGCACAGCAGCCGGGAGACCGCCGCCGCGCTCGCCGACGACCCGCTGCAGCACGCCGCCGGGCGGCTGTTCTGGTACGCGGCCGCCGCCGGCGCCGGATTCGCCCTGCTCGCCGTCCTGCTGACGCTGCTCCGGGCCGCCCCCGACCGCACCGCGCTGCTCGCCCGGCTGCGCACCATGGGCCTGCGGCCGCGCCAGGGGCTCGCGCTGATCGTCACCGAGGCGCTCTCGCAGACCCTCGCGGCGGCCCTCGGCGGCGCCCTGGTCGCGGTCGCGGCGGTCGCCCTGCTGGGCGGCGCCTTCGACATCTCCGCGCTGGTCGGAGTCCGGGTCGGCGAGGTCATCACCCCCGTCCCGATGCCGGTGCTGCTGCCCACCGCGGGCCTGACCCTGCTGGCCGGCCTCGCCGTGGTCGCCGAGACCCTGGTCGCGGGCCGCCGCCAGATCGCCACCGAACTGCGGGCGGGCGAACAGCCGTAGCAGTCCTGGCGATTCAGATCCCGGTGAGCAGCGTCCCCTCGTACGCCAGCCACTGGGCGAAGGCGTGCAGCCCCTTCGCGTGGTCGGTCGCCGGTGCCCACGCGGGCGGGCGGGGGCCGTCCGGGCACGCGGGCCGGGGGGACGGGCGTTCGGCCGCGGGCGGGGCGGTCCGGACCGGCACCGGGCGGACGGCCGCGTGCACGGCGTGCGCCAACTCGCCGAGCGTCGTGGGCTTTTCGGGCGCGACGGTCAGGCTGTGGGCGGCCGGCCGGGTGCGGAGCACCGCCAGGGCGGCGTCGGCCAGGTCGTCCGCGTACACGGGGTGCACCTCGGTGTCGGGGCTGCCCTGGACGGTAACCGGCCGGCTGCGCAGGGCGTCCCACACCATGCGTCCGATGAGGGTGTCCCGGGAGCAGCCGGGGCCGTACACCTCGCCCACGGCCAGGGTGTAGGGCCGCGGGTCGTCGGGCAGTCGGATGGTCAGTTCGCGGGCGGGGGCTCCCGCGCGCAGGCCGGTGAGGTCGAGGACGGCGTCGGGCGCTTCGGCGCCGGCCAGGTCGGCCAGCCGCCGCACGAGGTGCTCGCCGAGCGGAGTGGCGCCGCCGCGGACGGTCAGGCCGCCCCGGACGGTCGGGCCGCCGCGCCGCCGGGGGCGCCGGGGAGCCGGGCGGTCGGCGGCCTCGTGTCCGGCGGCCAGGGCCCGCGCCGCCACGGCCGCCAGGGCCTCGCGGCGTTCGGCGAGCCGCTCCTCGGTGCTGGTGTTGCTGATGCCGCCGGTGCCGATCGTGGCCATCGCCTCGGCGTACACCTCCGGCCGCACCGCGGGCCCGCCGCCGTCGGCGTCCGGGCCGAGGCGGGCGGCCTCGTGGCCCATGGCGAGGGCGGTGAGCCAGGTGCCGCGGACGTCCGGCCGGTCGGCCTCCGGCCCGGGCGGGGTGAGCAGCGAGCCGGGCAGGCCCAGGCCGTGCAGGTACTGCTCGCAGTCCAGGTGCAGCCAGCGCTCGGGGCCGGGGCCGGCGACCCGGACGGCGCAGCGGGCGATGCCGTACTTGAAGAACGGCAGGACGGTCAGGCCGGTCAGCCGGTCCCCCTCCTCGCCCGGCCGGTCGTCGGGGAGGAAGCAGACCGAGCGGCGCGGCCCCCGGAAGGCGTTGCCCGAGATCGAGCCGCCGTCCTGGTGCTCGGCGAGGTTGGGGACGGCGACGTAGCGGGGGACGCCGTTCTCGCGCAGGTAGCGGTTCATCAGGATGTCGTCGGGCCAGCCGCCGAGGCGCTCGCGGCCGTAGCGGACGAAGCCCTCGGCGACGCCGCGGGGCAGCACGATCGCGACGCACGGGAAGTACTCGTTGACGGCGCCGACCCAGCGGGCGCCCGCCATGGCGCCGAAGCGGACGGCCGCGCCGTTGCGGGAGTCCCACAGGGCGAACAGCGCCAGCGCCGCGTCCGGCATCGCGGCGACGGCGAGGCGGACCCGTTCGAAGAACGATTCGGACAACAGCATGTCGTCCTGGACGACCAGTTGGTGGGTGGCGCCGTCCTCGACGGCCTCCCAGGCGGCGAGCGCCGTGCGCAGCACCGAGGGGGTGCCGGTCGGGTCCGGGTCCATGACGACGCGCAGCGCGCCCGGGGGCGCGGCCCGGGCCATCCGCTCGGCGGCCCGCCGGCGCTTGGGGTGGGTCATGACCACCCCGCTGAGCTGATGACGCGTCACGTGCGTTCCCCATCTCTCGTGTGGAGCCCGGGACTTGGCGGTACGGGTGTGGTTCCGGTCCGCTGCGGATGTCGCCGGTTCCGGACAGTACGGATCGCGCCGGGGGCTGGCAAGAGTGCCGAATTCGCTCTGGCGGAGCGGTGGGGAGCCCCGGATGCTGGCCTGGCACGCCACCTTCCGTGGGAAGCCTGTGGCTGTGTGTGAGCGCGCATCCGAGTTCGCCGTCGCCACGGAAAGGACACCCATGTCCGCTGGATCGCACGCGCCATCGAACGGAACCGGGGCCGAGGACGCCGAGAGCGTCGGGCCCCGGCTGGAGAAGCTCCGCGACGCCCGCGTCGTCGTGACGGGCGGCGGGGGCCTGGTGGGCAGCCGGCTCACCGCCCTGCTGTGCCGGGCGGGCGCGGACGTCGCCGTCCTGGACCGGATGGACGCCTACCCCGAGTCCGGCCACGAGGTCTTCGGGGTGGCGGGGACGGGCGCCCGGCTCGTCGTCGGCGACGTGTGCGACCGCGAGGCGGTCGCCGGGCTGGTCCGGGAAGCCGACTTCGTGGTCCACGCGGCCGCCTACGCGGACGTGGCGGCCTGCACCCGCAATCCCGGGATCGCGTTCCGGGCCAACGTGCAGGGCACCCAGGTCGTCCTGGAGGAGTCGGCGCGGGCGCGGGTGCGCCGGGTGGTGCTGGTCTCCTCCGCGTCCGTGTACGGCGACGGCCCCGCCGACTCGCCCGGCCCGCACGTGTTCCACGAGGACCAGGCGCTGTTCCCGCTGTCGGTCTACGCGAACGGCAAGTTGTGGGCGGAGCACCAGACCCGGCTGATGCTCGGGGCGTCCTCCGACTGCGAGTACGCGATCGTCCGGTACTTCTCGGTGTACGGGGAGCCGCAGATCCCGAAGCCCGGCAGCCACTCCTGGATGGTGCCCTGGCTCTCCCTGCAGGCCCGGCTCGGCCGCCCGATGCGGCTGAACGGCGGCGGGGTCCAGGTGCGGGACCTGGTCCACGTCGAGGACGTGGCCGAGGCGACGGCGCTCGCGCTCGTCGAGGAGGGGATGGCGGGCCGGACGGTGAACGTGGGGACGGGCCGCCCGACGTCCGTCCGGGAGGTCGCGGACCTGCTCGCCCCGTACTTCCCGGGGGCCCGGCGGATCGTCACCCCGCGCCCCGAGGGCGATCCGCTCGGCGGGTACGCCTGCACGGAGCGCTCCCGGGAGCTGCTGCGCTGGCGGGCCCGGATCGACGTGGCACAAGGCGTGGACCGGTACGTGCGGTGGCTGGAGTCGACGCCCGAGGCGGTGCCGCGCTGGCTGGCGGAGGACGGTGCGTGACAGTCTGTGGGGCCGTGGGCGCCCGCCGCGGGGCGGGCGGCGAGGGAGGCGGTACGGGCATGGCCTACGTCGGGTCGTACATCTGGTCGCTGCGTCAGAAGGTGGGCGGCAGACGGCTGTTGGTGCCGGGGGCCCAGGTCCTGCTGCTCGACGGGGACGGCCGGGGGCTGTTCCAGCAGCGGGTCGACACGGGCGTGTGGGAGCTGCCCGCGGGCGCCTGCGAGGAGGACGGCGGCTTCGCCGACGCGGCCGTGCGGGAGGTGGCGGAGGAGACCGGGCTGCGGGTGGAGAAGGAGGACCTGGTCGCGTTCGGGTCGATCTCCGAACCGGCCGTGCACACCCTGACCTACCCGAACGGGGACGTCACCCACTGCTTCGCGCTGTGCTTCGCGGCCCGGCGCTGGTCGGGGGAGCTGGCCCCCGGGGCGGACGAGGTGCGGCGCGCGCTGTTCCGGCCGCTGGACGACCCGCCGGGCCCGCTGCACCCGCCCACCCGGCTCGCGCTGGCGATGTACCGGGAGTTCCTCGTCGACGGGAGGTTCCGGGCCAGGTGAGCGAAGAACACGCGATCCGCGCGGCGGTGCCGTGCCGGGCGTGCCTGTCCGGCGAGGACCTGGACTGGCTGGGCGGCGGGCGCTCGGTCAGCCTGGCCCTGGACCTGCCGACCACGGTCGAGGTCGTGCCCGGGGAGACGACCGAGGTGGCGGCGGCGGACGACTGGCCGGCGCAGGTGTGGACCTTCCTGCGCGGCCGGCTCCCCGGGCTGACGCCGCGCCCGCCGGCCGTCCGCGTCCGCAGCCAGGCACCCCCCGCGAGCGGCCTGTCCTCGTCCACGGCGCTGATCGTGGCGCTGTTCCGGGCCTTCGCCGAGGCCGGGTCGCCGCCCGGCGAGCGGGTGCCGGAGGGCTCGATCGTCCAGTGGGCGTACGAGTTCGAGTTCGCCCGCTTCAACGGCGGCGGCATGGACCACCTCGCCGTCGCCGAGGGCGGCGCGCTGCTGCTCGACGGCCGGGAGCGCGGCCTGCCGCGGGTGCGGGAGCGGCTGGAGTTCCCGGACGACTGGCGGGTGGTCGTGGTGGACTCCGGCACCCGGAAGGACACCCGCGACCACATCCGCACGGTGCGGGCGCAGCTCGCGGCCGGCGATCCCGACCTGGCGGCCTACCGGGCCGAGGCCGACCGGGCGTCCGCCGCCGCCTGGGCGGCGCTGCGCGGGCGCGACCACGAGGCGCTGGGGGCGGCGATGGCCCGGGCGCACGCGGCGATGCGCGACTTCCAGGGCATGTCGACCCCACTGCTGGAGGAGCTGCGCTCGCTGGCGCTGCGTGCCGCCGGGCTGCCGCTGAAGGTCAGCGGGGCCGGTGGTGGCGGCTCGCTGGTCGGGGTGTGCCGCGCGGCCGACGCGCCCGGGGTGGTGGCGCGCCTGGCGGAGGCGCTGCGCGGCCCGCACCCCGGGGCCCGGGTGATCCCCGCCCGGGCGGCCCCGGGGAGCCGGAGCCGCCGGGCGGACGTCCGGATCTAGCGACAGGCCCTGAGGGTCACAGGAACGGGTCGTAGTCCTCGTCGAGGGGGGCTGCGCCCGTTCCTTCCGCTATCCGCTCCAGCTCCAGGTTGGAACGGTGCCGCGCGCAGTGGAAGCGGCAGTCCCGGCTCGGGTCGACGATGCCGCGGTCCGAGCCCTGCCAGATGTCGGTGAGGTCGTCGGTGACGGCGTCGCCGATCCTGGCCAGCGGGTTGCCCCGGTGGTAGGCGCAGACGTACACGCCGGACGGGGTGATCAGGGTGCGCAGCTCGGCGACCCGGCAGCGGTGGTAGTCCTTGGGCTGGACGGGCCCGCTGTGGCGGCGCAGCGAGGTGAGGGTGGAGGAGTTGACGAGCTGGAAGCTGTCGCTCCGCAGCCGGGCCGCCTCGGCCAGCTGCCGCTCCACCGAGTCGAGGATGTCCTGGGGCACCTGGACGACGTGGTGCTCGTCGTCGAACATCGCCTTGGTCTCGAAGTAGTCGCAGCCGATGTCGTGGGCGAGTTCGGCGGCGCGCAGCACCTCGGTGTGGTTGCTGACGGTCCGGCCGTCCGGCTCCCGGCGGGTCATGACGAGGAAGGAGTAGCCGAGGGCGCCGGTCTTGGCCCCGGCGAGCAGCCGCATGTTCGCGACGACCTTGTCGAAGACGCTGCGCCCCTTGCGGTCGGGGCGGAAGAGGCCGTACGTCTCGGCGGTGCCGGCGTCCATGGAGACGCGGACCCAGGTGGCGTACCGGGCGAGTTCGTCGAGGTTCTTGTCGATCATGGTGCCGTTGGTGACGACGCCGACGGCCAGGCCGGCCTCGCCGAGGATCCGCAGGACCCGGCGGGTGCCCCGGTGGGCGAGCGGTTCGCCGCCGCCGATCAGCACCACCGCCCGGACGGACAGGGCGACAAGCTCCTCGGCGAGCGCGGCCAGCCGTTCGGGGGTGAAGCGGCCCTGGTTGAGGAGCTTTCCGCTGATGCACTCGGGGCAGGCCAGGTCGCAGAAGGTGGTCGGGTCGAGGTCCACGACGAGTGGGGCCTCGGAGGTGGCCCCCGAGGCGGCCCGCAGGACGCGGGGCCAGCCGGAGGGCTGGTACAGCTTGGACACGAGATCGAGGCGGTCGTGCGTCACGGAATCCTCCTGTGGACGTGAACGGGGTGCCGCCCGGCAACCCGGGTCTGCTGCGCTCGCGGTCAGCCCTTGACCGCGCCGACCGCGAGGCCGGAGGCGATCCTGCGCTGGACGACGAGGAAGAACACCACGACGGGCAGGGCGGTGAGCGTGGCGCCCGCCATGAGGCCGCCGTAGTCCGTCCCGAAGCTGGTCTGGAAGGAAACCAGCCAGATGCTGACGGTCTGTTTCTCCGGGCTCGACAGCAGCACGTAGACGAGGACGTACTCGTTCCACGCCTGGACGAGGGCGAAGACGGAGGTGGCGATGATGCCGGGCGCGAGCAGCGGCAGCACCACCCGGCGGAACGCGCCGAGGCGGCCGCAGCCGTCGACCATGGCCGCCTCCTCCAGTTCCACGGGGACGCCGGCGATGAACCCGCGCAGCATCCACACCGTGAACGGCAGGGTGAACACCAGGTAGGTGAGGATCACCCCGGTGATGCTGTCGGTCATCCCGACGTCGTTCAGCAGCAGGTACACCGGGATGATCAGGGCCGTCAGCGGGACCATCTGGACGATCAGGATCACCACGACGAAGGCCTTGCGGCCCGCGAACCGGAAGCGGGCCAGGGCGAAGGCCGCGAGGGTGCCGACGACCAGCGACACCAGGACGGTGCCG
The DNA here is from genome assembly GCF_000961885.1 of Streptomyces rubellomurinus. Taxonomy (GTDB): domain Bacteria; phylum Actinomycetota; class Actinomycetes; order Streptomycetales; family Streptomycetaceae; genus Kitasatospora; species Kitasatospora rubellomurina. Next base: position 55,323 of record NZ_JZKH01000014.1, on the reverse strand, counting down.
AGGCCGATGACGACGCTGGAGCGGACGTTGGCCCAGAACGTCTCCGTGCCCAGCGCCCGGGCGAAGTTGTCGAAGGTCGGCCGGCCCGGCCAGAACCTCGGCGGCAGGCTCAGGATCTCGTGGGCCGGCCGGAACGCGGTCAGCACCATCCAGTAGACCGGGAAGCCCACCACCGCGGCGAGGGCCAGCCCGAGCAGGTCGTGTCCCAGCGACCGCCGTCGCCTCATTCGGCCTCTCCCGTCCTGAGCATCTGACGCAGGTACACGACCGAGCCGGCGAGCAGCAGGACGACCGTCACCAGCGCGATCGCCGCCCCCGTGCTGTACCGGTTCACGGCGAACGACTCGATGAAGGAGTAGACGCCCAGCAGGTAGTACTCCCGCTCGGGCTGGCCGCCGCGCATCAGCCAGATCTGGTTGAAGACCCCGAAGTCCCAGATCGCCGTCAGCGTGGTGACCATGAGCAGGACCGGCCGGATCACCGGGAGGGTGACGTGCCGGAAGACCTGGAACGGCCGGGCGCCGTCGAGCACCGCGGACTCCTCCAGCTCGGGCGGGACCTGCGCCAGCGCGGCCCGCAGAGTGATCGCGGCGAACGGCAGCGAACCCCACACCACGACCGCGACGATGACGGTGAACCCCTCCCAGGGGTTGGTGAACCAGTTGTGCTTGGCCAGGTCCACCCCGGGCAGGTTCGAGAGCAGCCAGTTCACCACGCCGTAGTCGGCGTCGAAGAGCCAGCGGAAGATCGACCCGGCGACCATGACCGGCATCGCCCACACCATGACCAGCACCCCGGAGATGACGGAGCGCACCCACGGGGAGACCCGGTGCATCAGCAGCGCGGTCACCATCCCGCAGAACACCGTCAGGGCGACGCACACCGCGGTGAAGAGCACCGTGCGGGCCACCACCGTCCAGAAGAACGCGTCCCCGAGGATCCGGCGGAACTGCCGGAGCCCGGCCCAGGGCGGCGACGAGCCGCTGAACAGCTGTTCCCGGGTCATGTCCTGGAAGGAGAGGACGACCATGTCCACGAGCGGGTAGCCGAGCACCAGGACGAGCGCGAGGACGGTCGGGCCGATCAGCAGGTACGGCAGCAGGCGCGGGCGCCGCCGCCGGCCCCGGTCAGCGCTCATTGATCACTTCGTCGATCCGCCGGTCGGCCTCCCGCGCCGCGTCCTGCACCGAGGCCTTGCCGTTGGCGATCCGCTCCAGCATCTCGGGCAGGACGTTGGACTTCTCCACCGACGTCCAGCCGGGCGCGAACGGCGTCATCCAGCCCCCGGTCGCCGCGGCCTGGGCAGCCGGCCCGTTGATGCCGCCGGCGGCGACCTCGGCCAGCTGGGCGGTGTTGTTGGGCAGGGTGTTCGCGGCGATCAGGGTCTGCTGCGACTGCCGGTCGGTGAACATCCCGATCCAGTCGGCGGCCAGGTCCTTGCGGGTCGACTTGACCGGGACGGCCAGGGTGGAGCCGCCGAGGAACGGCGGCAGGAGCTTTCCGGACGGGCCGGGGAACGGGAAGGTGGCGAACCGGCCCTTGAGCTTCGGGTCCCCGCCGGCGTGCTCGTCGGCGGCGGCGTCCGCCTCCCAGGTGTTGCCGTAGAAGACGCCGACCCGGCCCTGGGCGACGACGCCCGGCTGGTCGCCGTTGTCCTTGGCGCGGTCGCCCACGTAGTAGGCGTCGATCAGCCGCTTCCACTCGGTGAGCCCGGCGACGGACTTCGGGGAGGACAGCGCGCCCTTCCACCTGCCGCCGTCCTGCACCGCGATCTCGCCGCCCGCGTCCTTCACCCAGGCCATCGCCGCGTACCAGTAGCGGCCGGGCATGTAGAGGGCGGAGAAGTTCGGGTCCTCGGCGCCGAGGGTGCCCTTCAGCCGGTCGAGCGCGGACATGAGTTCGGGGTACGTCCTCGGCGGGCCGGCGACACCGGCGCGGGTGAAGTAGTCCGTGCGGTAGACGCCCACCCGGGCCCCGACGTAGTACGGCACGCAGTAGGTCCTGCCGTCGTGGCGGCAGGCGTCGGCGAGCGCCGGCAGCCAGGAGCCCGACTGGTCGAAGCGGGACGGGTCGAGCGTGGCGAAGGCGCCGTTGACGATGTAGTTGGTGGTCTCGCTGTTGCCCATCTCCACCACGTCGGGCACGTTCTTCCCGGCGAGGACGGCGTCCAGCTTCTGGTTCTTCGTCGTCCACTGCTGGTACTGGACGTCGACCGCGACCCCGGGGTGCGCCTTCGCGAACCGGTCATTGGTGGACTGGACCAGTTGCGGCCAGCTCTCCTGGGCGTCCACGGCCAGCCACACCGTCAGCTTGCCGCCGGCCCCGGAGCTCCCGCTCCCCGAGCCGCACCCCGCCGCGGCCAGGGACAGGAACAGCGCCAGCGCGAGGGGGCGATGGGACGAGCGAAGAGCCATGAGGTCTCCAAGTTCGCTATGGGGGCGGTCTTCTGACTACCCGTCCGATCACCGCGCCGCGCGGAGGCGCGGACATTCGGCCGGAAGATGACGTTCGGTGTCGCGCAGAGGGCCCAACGCCTTGACTCCTCCTGGGTGGCGCCCCCAGGTTGGGCCTCTGCGTCACCCACACGACCCCGATCGAAGGGCTTGTACGTGACCGAGCAGACGACGACCGCGCCCGGGACGACCCCCGACACCACCTCCCGGCCGGTCCGGGTCAACGCCTGGAACGGCTGGGACCCGCTGCGCCACGTGATCGTCGGGCGGGCCGAGGGCACCGTGGTCCAGGCCCCCGAGCACGCCGTCCGCCGCGACTACCCCGACGACGGCTTCCCGCTGGGGACCCACGGCCCGATGCCGTCCGACATGGTCGCCGAGGCCGAGGAGCAGCTCGACGACTTCGCCGACCTGCTGCGCCGCCGCGGCATCCGCGTCGACCGCCCCACCCCCGTCGACTTCACCCGGCAGGTCAGCACACCCGAGTGGACCCACGACTCCATGTTCGGCTGCATGCCGCCCCGGGACCTGCTGCTCACCGTCGGCAACGAAGTCCTGGAAGCGACCATGTCCTACCGCAGCCGCTGGCACGAGTACCTGTGCTACCGGCCCGTCCTGCAGAGCCTCTTCGAGGCCGACGAGCACATGCGCTGGGAGGCCGCGCCCAAGCCGCGGCTCACCGACGCCTCGTACCACACCGGGTTCTGGGACACCTACAACGACCTGTCGACCGAGGAGCAGCTGGCCCGGGTCCGCGACTACGACCTGGTGCTGACCGAGGCCGAGCCCCTGTTCGACGCCGCCGACGTGGCCCGCTTCGGCAAGGACCTGTTCGTCCAGCTGTCCTTCGTCACCAACCGCAGCGGCTACCAGTGGCTCAAGCGGCACTTCCCCGACCACCGGGTGCACGCCGTCACCTCCACCAACACCCACCCGCTGCACATCGACGCGACCTGGGTGCCGCTGCGCCCCGGCCTGGTGCTGCACTGCGGCGAGCGGCTCGCGGACGCCGAGCTGATGGAGTTCTTCCGGCGCAACGACTGGGAGATCGTCGAGGCGGTGCAGCCCGCGAGCTGGGAGCACCCGCCGAAGCTGTCCTTCTGCAGCCCCTGGCTCGCCGGGAACATGCTGAACCTGGACGAGAACACCCTGTGCATCGAGGAGAAGGAGGTCCGGCTGGCGGAGCAGCTGTCCTCCTACGGCTTCGAGATCGTCCCGGTGCCGTTCCGGGCGGTCGGGCCGTTCGGCGGCGGTCTGCACTGCGCGACCGTCGACATCGAGCGGGACGGCACGCTGCAGGACTACTTCCCGCGCCGGTACGGCCGGTACTGAGGCCGGCTCCGGTGCCCGTCCTGCCGCCGCCGCGGACCCGTGCCGTCGTCCTCGACTTCTACGGGACGCTGGTGCGGATGGTCGAGCCGCTGCCGCCCGACCACCGGACGCTCTTCGAACGCCGGGGCCTGGCCGTCCAGGGCGCCCGCTGGGGCGACCAGTGGGCGGTGGGCCCCGCCGAGGGGGAGCAGCATGCCGCCCACTCGGTCAGCGAAACCGCCTACCACCGCTGGGAGTTGGACCGGCTGCGGCGCCGGGCGCGGGCCTGCGGGGTGCCGGCGGGCGAGCTGGCCGGCCTGGTCGAGGAGATCGACCGGGCCATGAAGGCCGTCCGGCTGGAGCTCTTCGAGGACGTGCGCCCCGTCCTCGGGGAGCTCCGCGAGCGGGGGCTGCTGGTCGGCGTGTGCTCCAACTGGTTCTGGAACCTGGAGGACTGCGTCGAGGAGCTCGGCCTCGGCGCGGTGGTAGACGTGGTGGTCGGCTCGGCCCGGGCGGGGGCGCGCAAGCCGCATCCGCTGATCTACCGGGCCCTGCTGGACCGGTGCGGCCTGCCGCCCGGGGACGTGCTGTTCGTCGGCGACATGTGGGCGCCGGACGTGCTCGGCCCGCTCGCCGCCGGGATGCGGCCCGTCCACCTGTGCCGGCCGGACCCGGCGGTGCGCGGCGCCGAGCCGCCCCTGCCGGCGGGGGCGGCCCGGATCCGCGGGCTGCGGGACCTGCTCAGGCGTGCGGACTGCCGTGCGGACGGCGGTGCCGCAGCCGGTCCAGCAGGTTGCGGGTGACCCGGACGACGCCCGCGTCCTGCTCGCGCCCGCAGACCACCGGCCAGTCGGTGGTGCCCGCCGTGAACACGGTGCCGCCGGTGCCGTCCGCGGTGTAGAGGCCCATGGTGGCGGCGCGCGGGCTGGTGACGCCCGGCTCGCGGGCCGGGCCGTTCCAGTGGCCCCACGCGAAGCGGTGGAAGTCCTCGTGGACCGGTTCGAGGACGTGGATGCCGAGGATGAGGAAGGAGGCCGGGGTGCCGTCCTCGCCGGTGGACCGGGCGACGCCGCGGGCGTCCCGGGCGTAGGCGGCGCCGTCGCACTCGTACCCGATGAGCGGGGTGCCGGCTCCCAGCCGGTCGCCGTCCCGCAGCCCGGTGTCCGCGTAGATCCAGTGCTCGGCGTGCTGCACGGTGTACCCCTCGCGCGGGCGGTCCCCGGGCCATTCGGTGCTCGCCCACATTCCGCCGTTGCGGAAACTCACCCCGGTGAGGGAGTTCTCCGGGCGGCCCACGCCGTCCGGCGCCGGGGGCCACCACTGGTCGGTGGCGGGGAGATGGGGGTATTCCTCGCCCACGTGATGGTCGGTGTCGGAGACGAAGGCGGTGTTCCGGTCGGTCGGGTGTATCCGCCACCAACAGGTGTTCGCACTCAGGAAGGCGATGTTCCCGCCGGCCCGGACGAATCCTTCGGCGTGCTCGCGCATCGCCTCGCTCCAGTATTCGTCGTGGCCGACGCTGAGCAGCAGGTTGTAGTCGGAGAGCAGTTCGGGATTCTCGTGCAGGTCGAGATCGGTGCAGAATTCGACCGGGTAGCCGTGGCGTTCCAGCCAGGCGATGAACGGGGCGTCCCAGTAGGCGAGGTCGATGACGCCGCCGGGCCGGTGCAGGCTCACCTTGTGCCCGCGCCGGGTGCCCTCGCGCAGGTACGCCGGGTGGTCGTAGAGGCTGACGGCGCGTTCCTCGCCCGGCCGGTCGGAGCGGTTGTAGGCGTGCCGGGTGAAGGTCGACTTCTTGTACAGGATCCGGGAGCGGCTGCCGGCCCGCTCCGGCCGGACGACGAAGAACTCCCGGGCCGGGCCCTCGATGTTCGCGGCGTCGACCCGCGGAGGGTCCTCGCCCTCCGCGACGAACTGGACGAGGTGCATCCCGGGCGACCAGTCCCCGGGCACCGGCAGGGTGAGCGCCGGCCAGCCCCAGTCGTCGGCCGGGGAGGCCCGGCCGGGGAGCCCGTCGGGGTGCGGGGGCGGCAGGTGGAGCGCACCGGGGAGCCAGCCGCTCTCCGCCACCGGATCGACGTCCTCTCCCAGCCGGTAGAACCTCAGCCGGAACCGCGCGGCGTCGGTGGACACGTGCACGGCCAGCTCGCCCCCGGGAACGACGCTCTCCCGGCCGAGATAACCCTCGATCATTTCCGCCTCCGCGCAGGTGTTCGGGCCGCTTCGGCCGGTCATGCTAGGCCTTTTTCGAAAACCCGGGCAACGGCGCCCCGAACCGGCCATCCGGCACCGCCTTTCGGACAGCGCGCGAAATGGCAGAATCCTCCTCCGCCGCCCCGGGTAGGCCGAAATCCGGCCGCATCCGACCGGCCGCCGTGCATTCCTCTCCGCTGTTCGTCGAAAAGGAGTCCGCATGAGCAGTGAATTCCGGGTGCGGGAACTGGTCCTGGGAATCGAAGGACTGGCGCTGCTGCGGCACGCCATGGACGGGGAGGAGAAGTTCCTCGACGCACGCGTCGAGGACATCCGGCGTTTCGCTTCGGGCGACGGGCTGTTGCCGGACGGCGGCGCCGCCGTCAGCGAACTCGGCCTCGCCGAGGGCTACGCCTCCTGGTCGGCGATCTACGACTCGCTGCCCAGCTCGTACATCGAGGTCGAGGAGCCCGTCCTGCACGGCATCCTCGACACCCTCCCGGCCGGGACCGCCCTCGACGCCGCCTGCGGCACCGGCCGCCAGAGCGCCGCCCTGGTCTCCCGCGGCCACCGCACCATCGGCGTGGACCAGTCGCCCGAGATGCTCGCCAAGGCCCAGGAGCGCGCCCCGGCCGCCGAGTTCCGGACCGGCAGCCTGGAGGAACTGCCGCTCGACGACGACTCCGTCGACCTCGCCGTCTGCTCGCTCGCCATGACCCACCTGCCGGACCTGACGGCCGGCGTCGCCGAACTGGCCCGGGTGGTGCGCCCCGGCGGGCGGATCCTCGTCTCGGACCTGCATCCCTTCGTCATAGCCCTCCAGGGCCAGTGCGTCTTCGTGCACGGCTCCGACCGGCTCGCCTTCGTCCGCAACCACGTCCACCTGCCGGGCCGCTACCTCGCGGCGTTCACGGCGGCCGGGCTGCGCGTCCGGGCCTGCCACGAGCCGCTCTTCAACGGCCGCCTCGCGCCCGGCGGCTACGAGGAGTTCATCGCGGAGGCGGCCCGCGCGGCCTGGGAGGGGCTGCCGATCGTCATCGTCTGGGACGTCGAGGTCCCCGCGTAGTCGGTCCACCGGAAACGTCGGAGACGTCGGAAACATCGGAAACATTGGGAAAGTCGGGAACGGAGGACGGCCTGATGGCCCTGGTCGTGGTCACCCACGAGGAGCGCCCCGAGCTGTGGGACCGGATGCCGGAGCGGTTCGCCGGCATCGTCCCCGAGTACAACCTGCACGGCGACGTCAACGACACCTACTGGAACCGGCTGTTCGAGGAGTTCCGCGCGTACCAGTTCGTCCTGTACGACGACGTGCGCGAGGAGGTGGCCGGCACCGGGCGCTCGCTGCCGCGCAGCTGGGACGGCACGGCCGCCGACCTCGGCCCCGGCCTGGACGACTCCATCGCCCGGGCGTTCGCGGACCGCGCGGCCGGGCGGCCCGCCGGCGCCCTGTGCGCGCTGGGCATCGAGGTCGCGGAGGACTACCAGCGCAAGGGCCTGTCCGGGCTGCTCCTCGACGGGATGCACCTCGTCGCCCGGCGGGCCGGGCTGCCGGTGGTGCTGGTGCCGGTGCGCCCCACCTGGAAGGACCGCTACCCCCTGGTGCCGATCGAGCGGTACGCGGCCTGGCGGCGGGCGGACGGGGCCCCGCTCGACCCGTGGATCCGTACCCAGGTGGGCGCAGGCGGCACGGTCGTCGGGGCCTCGGAGCACTCGTCGCGGATCACCGGGACGGTCGCCGAGTGGGAGAGCTGGACGGGCCTGGCCTTCCCGGAGGACGGCGACTACGTCTTCCCGGGCGGCCTGTCCCCGCTGCGGATCGAGCGCGCCCGCGACCTCGGCTCGTACTGGGAGCCCGGGGTGTGGATCGCCCATCCGGTCAGGCCGGAGGGAGCCGCTCTCCCGCGCTGACGGCCGTCCACGCGAACGCGGACATCAGCCGCACCTCGTCCGGCCCCGCCTCGGGCCGGCGCTCGGGCGGCAGCCCGGCGGGGCCGACGGTGGCCACCGCCGCCTCCCGCAGCCGGGCGAGGGCGCCCGCCGGTACACCGTGATCGCCGCCCAGCCGGCGGGCGGCCTCGGCCGCCTGCCGGCCGAGCAGCAGGCAGTGGATCCAGAGCTCCTCGGCGAAGCCCCGGCCGAAGCGGCCCGCGACCTCGGCCGCCAGGTCCGCCGGCATGGCGTCCGCCACCGCCTCGCGCACGGTCCGCTCCGCGAGCCCGGTCGCCGGCAGGGCGTCGCGCCAGCGGTGATGGCCGCGCCCGCCGTCCGGCCCGTGCTCCTGGCCGACGAGCCGGACGTACCCCTCGCCGTACCGCATGTACGGGACCCACCCCGGCTCCTCCAGGACGCGGCCCCGCTCCAGCAGCGGCCCGGCGTCGGCGGCGTCCACCGGGCAGACGGCGAGCCGGATCCCCTGGGTGGCATGGCCGTTGATGCTGCTGGTGCCGATGTGCTCCACCACGGTGGGCACGGCGATCAGGCTCATCCGGCCGCGGGCCCGGAAGAAGACGGAGAAGAGCTCGTCGTCGTGCCGCTCGGTGCTGCCGGTGGCGAACCGGCGGAAGTCCTCCGCCGTGTCGACCGGCAGGCAGACGGCGAGCGACGGCGTGAACTCGTCGGGCACGGCCCGCACCCAGCCCGCGCCCGCGAGCGCGGCCAGCCGGGCCGCACCGCCGTTGCGCGCGTGCCAGTTGGTGTAGAACACCAGCGCCTCGTCGGGGAACCGCGCGGCCGCCCGCTCGACCAGCGCCACCATCTCCTCCGGCGCGGACACGTCGTCCTGGACGACCAGATGGTGACTCCCCGCCGGATCCGCCGCCGCCCAGGCGACCAGCGCCGTCCGCAGCGCGCACGGCGGACCATCGGGCTCGGGATCGAGCGCCAGAGCGTCCAACCGAAGCCGCGCGGCCAACTCGCGGGCCTGCTCCAGCCGCACGGGGTGGGTCATGACCGCCGAACTCACGCGCACCGTCGCCACCGCAGCTCTCCCTCACTCGGAGTCCCCGCGCCATCGTGTCAGCCCCCACCCACCACCCGAAAGGCCGCACCGCGACTTCGGCCGGTTTCCCGGTGCCCTGGTGTTTCGGTCCCCGGTCGGTAACATGAGTTCCCCTCATGTTTTCCACGGTTAGGGGACGCAGTCATGACGGACCGTCTCGACCTGCCCGCAGGCTTCCGCTGGGGTGCCGCGACCGCCGCGTACCAGATCGAGGGGGCGGTGGACGAGGACGGGCGCGGGCCGTCCGTGTGGGACGTCTTCTGCGCCCGGCCCGGTGCCGTGCGGGACGGGCACTCGGGGGCGGTGGCCTGCGACCACTACCACCGGTACGCCGAGGACGTCGAGTTGATGCGCGGGCTCGGGCTCGACGGCTACCGGTTCTCCATCGCCTGGTCGCGGATCCAGCCCGCCGGTGCGGGCAAGGTCAACGAGGCCGGACTCGCCTTCTACGACCGCCTGGTGGACGCCCTCCTCGGGGCCGGCATCACCCCGCTGCCCACCCTCTTCCACTGGGACCTGCCGCAGGCCCTGGAGGAGGGCGGCGGCTGGCTCGACCGCGACACCGCGTACCGCTTCGCCGAGTACGCCGCCCTCGTCGCCGACCGGCTCGGGGACCGCGTCCCCGCCTGGATCACCCTCAACGAGCCCTTCGTGCACACCGTCTTCGGCTACGCGCTGGGCATCCACGCCCCCGGCCGCACCCTGATGTTCGAGGCCCTGCCGGCCGCCCACCACCAGCTGCTCGCCCACGGACTCGCCGCCTCGGTGCTGCACGAGCGCGGCCTGGAGGTGCTGCTCTCCAACAACCTCACCCTCGTCGAGCCGGCCTCCTCCGACCCCGCCGATCTCGCCGCAGCCACCGCCTACGACGCCCTGCACAACCGGCTGTTCACCGACCCCGTCCTCCTCGGCCGCTACCCCGACCTCTCCGCCCTGGGCGTCCCCGAGGACATCTTCGGCGCCGTCCACCCCGGCGACCTCGACCTCATCCGCACCCCGGGCCTCGACGGCCTCGGCCTCAACTTCTACAACCCCACCCGCGTCGCCGCCCCCACCGAACCCGGCCTGCCCTTCACCCTCGTCGACATCCCCGACGTCCCCCACACCGCCTTCGGCTGGCCCGTCGTCCCCGACGCCCTGCGCCGACTCCTGCTCAACCTGCGCGACGTGTACGGCAACACCCTCCCGCCCATCACCATCACCGAGAACGGCTGCTCCGTCACCGAGGACACCGACCCCGACCAGCCCCGCATCGACTACCTGGCCACCCACCTCGACGCCCTCGCCCGGGCCGTCGCCGAGGGGGTCGACGTCCGCGGCTACTACACCTGGTCCCTCCTCGACAACTTCGAATGGGCAGAGGGGCTGTTCAGTCAGCGCTTCGGCCTCGTCCACGTCGACTTCGCGACGCAGCGGCGCACGCCGAGGGCGTCGTACGCCTGGTACCGCGACTTGATTGCGGGCCAACGTGCCTGTCGTGTACGGTAGTTGGCCTTCGGGGAGCGTGCCAGAGTCCGGGGTGTCCGGTCAGTCGCCCGGGATCACGTTCGACAGTGGCAGGCCTTCGAAGAAGGACACCGCCTCGTCGCGCCAGTGCGGGCGCCAGCCCTGGGCTTCGGTGCGGGCCGCGTCGGCGCAGCGGCGCATGTCGGAGCGGAGCTTCCCGTCCACGCCCAGCAGCCGGGCCAGCTCGCGGATGTGCTCGACCGTGTCGGGGGAGCAGTGCGGATCGCCGAGCGCGGACTCCACCACGGCCCGCTGCGTCTCGTCCGCGGCGGCGAGCAGGGCGGTCAGGGCGTAGCTGCGGCGGCCCGCGCGGAGGTCGGTGCCGGTGGACTTGCCGGTGGTGTCGTCGTCGCCGAACAGGTCGAGGTAGTCGTCGCGGAGCTGGCCGCCGATGCCGACCAGGGTCGCGTACCGGCGCAGCCGTGCGTCGTGGGCGGCCAGGTCCTCGCCGGCGGCCAGCAGCCCCAGTCGCAGCGGGGCGAGCACGGAGTACCGGGTGGACTTGTACTCGCAGACGGTGTGCAGGAACTCCTCGTCCGGGAGCGCGAGGAAGTCGCGTTCGAGGTCGACGATCTGGCCGGCGACCGTCTCGGCGCCGGCGTTCAGCTGCACCTCCAGCATCGCCTGGCGCAGCTCGGCGGGGACGTCCGCGTCCAGCAGGACCCGCATCGAGAGGAACGCGGCGAGGTCCCCGGCCAGGACGGCGAGGCCGAGGGCGGTGCCGTCCGCCTCCGGGAAGTCCTGGCGGTAGGCGTAGTAGGTGGAGGGGCCGCCGCGGCGCAGGGGCGTGTCGTCGATGATGTCGTCGTGGACGAGCCCGTGCGTCTGGAGCAGCTCGATGCTCAGCGCGGCCTCGGCCAGGCCGGGGACTGGGCCGGTGGTCACCAGTCGGGCGGCCTCGTACAGGAGGGCGACCCGCAGCCGCTTGCCGCCGCGCAGTGAGAGGTCCCGCAGCAGTTCCAGGCAGCGTGGGGTGAAGCGGCTGAGCGGCGGGGTGTCGAGGCGTTCCGGCAGGGCGGCGAAGTAGGCCTCGAAGCGGAGGTCGAAGCGGTGCCGGTGCCCGGCGGCTCGTTCGCGGGCGGCTGCCATGATCGTCTCGTTCACGGGCCCACCCTCTCATCCGCACGCGTACGTCCGCGCCGCCCGGTCAGGGCGCCATGGTCAGCCCCGCCGAGGCGCCGCCGCGGCTCAGCACGACCGACCGGATGTGGTCCAGGGCCCGGGCGTAGTCGCCGCGGCCGGGATCGCGGCGGACGGCCTCGGTCAGGTCGAGGACTCGGTAGGGCGGGCCGAGGTCCGTCAGCTGCGGGACGAACTCGGCCCGGGTGACGGCCCAGCGCTGCCCGGGCCGCGTCGGTGGCGAGAAGGTGAACCGGGCGATCGAGCTCCAGTTGCCGCGGGGGTCCTCCGCGCCGGTGTGGTTGAACATGTGTCCGGCGAGCTGGTCGCCCATGCCGTAGACCGTCCAGGTGTCGTTGATCTTCTCGTACGCCTGCGGAATGTGGGCGTGGGTGCCGAGGATCAGATCGACGTCGGGCCGGCCGGGGCTCTGCTCGGCGGCCAGGTCACGAGCGAGCGTGAGCTGCTGCTCGTCCGGGGTGTCCTGCCACTCGGTGCCCCAGTGGAGGCTGACCACCACGATGTCCGCACCCTGCTCCCGGGCGGCCCGCGCGTCGGTGAGGATCCGCTCCCGGTCGATGAGGTTGACCGCCCAGGGCTGCCCTTTCGGCAGCGGGATGCCGTTGGTGCCGTAGGTGTAGGCGAGTTGGGCCACGGTGGCGCCACCCGCCGTGAGCAGTGCGGGGCGGCCCGCCTCGTCGGCGCTGCGCGCGGAGCCGGTGTGCAACAGGCCGACGGCGTCCATGGCGTCGAGCGTGCGCCGGATGCCGTCCGGCCCGTCGTCGAGCGTGTGGTTGGAGGCGGTGTCGCAGGAGGTGTATCCGGCGTCCTTGAGCGCCCGGGCGACCTGCGGGGGCGACTTGAACGACGGGTAGCCGGTGAAGGGCCCGCCGTCCGCGCCGTACACCGTCTCCATGTGGCAGATGGCCAGGTCGGCGGCACCGATGACCGGTTTGACGCCGGCGAGCATCCGGGTGAAGTCGTAGCCGCTGCCCCCGGCGTCCTCCTTGGCCTGCTGGATGATCTCGGTGTGCGGCAGGACGTCCCCGGTGGCGACCAGGGTGAACGCCCGCGGTCCCGCCGGGGCGGGAGTGGCCGCGGAGCTCGGCTCCCGCGGTGGCGACGGCACGGCCTGCCGTGCCTGCGGTGCCCCGCATCCCGTGAGGGGGAGCAGCAGGGCGGTGGCGGCGGTGAGGATCTCTCGGCATGGCAATCGCATCATCGGCTCGTCCCACGATCGGTGAATATGACGTGGATTCCGACTATGCGAGCGATCGGCCGGCCGACCCGGCACCCACGCCCCGAGGTCACCCGACGAGACGGTCGCCCGGCCGGGGCCGGGGTGTCCCGGCCCCAGCCCCAGCCCCGGCCGGGCGGTGGCGGCATCACATCGTGGTCCGCCGCCGGTCGATCACCGTCCGGAGCTTGCCGCTGGTGGGCGTCCGTTCGAACGCCCCGGAGTCGACGGTCTCGACCCTGAAGTCGAGCAGCTCCTCGTCCACGGCCGAGCCCAGCTCCGGGATGGCGGTCAGGAAGGCGGCGCGGGCCGCCGGCCCGTCCTGTGCGTACCGTCCGTCGAGCCGGACGACGGCCCGCTCGCGGCCCTCACCCGCGTCCAGGACCAGCTGCAGCTCTCCCTGGTAGCCGAACTCCTCCTGGGCCACCGCGACGAAGCGCCGGACGTTGAGGAAGTACGTGGCGACCCGGACGACGTCCCCGTACCGGCCGAGGAGTTCGAGGCGCGGGGTGTGGCTGCCGCAGGGGCAGACGCCCTCGACCGCGCGGCCGAGGTCGCCGATCTGGTACCGCTCCAGGCGCTGCCCGGCCCGGGTGCGGCTGGTGAAGACCAGGCGGCCCGGCTGCCCGGCGGGCACCGGTCGGTCGGCCTCCGGGGCCAGGATCTCCAGGGTGTGCAGGTCGGTCAGGACGTGGTGGACCGATCCCTCGGCGTGGGTGCACTGGTAGCCGAGCGGCCCCAGGTCGGTGCTGCCGTACGCGGCCGAGCGGATCACCTCGACGCCGAACTCCTCGGTGAGCACCCGGCGTTGCTCGGCCGTGAAGTGCTCGCCGCCGTAGAACACCTTCCTGATCCCGCCGTAGGCGCGCAGCTGGTCGGCCCGGGCGTGGAACAGCTGCCAGAGGTAGGAGGGCATGCCGAACACGGTGTCCGCCCCGTTCGTCACCAGCGCCTCGGCGGTGGCGGTGTGGTCGGGGCCGGCGGCGATCGGGAGCTGGGTGGCGTTGAGGCGTTCCAGGATCGAGAAGAAGCTGATGAAGCTTCCGTACATGCCGCCGCAGTAGAAGAGGTTGGCGGCGCGGTCCCGGGCCGGATCGAACCCGGCGGCGAGCAGGCCGTCGGCGCAGGCCCGCATCTGGGTGTCGTAGTCGGCGTTGGTGAACACCGACAGGGCCGGGGCCCCGGTGCTGCCGCCGCTGCGGAAGTGGAGGTGGGCGTGCTCCGGGGCGAGGGTGCGCAGCTGCTCCTGCACCCCGGCCTTGTCCAGCAGCGGGCCGCTCGGCGCGGCGGGGACGAAGGCCGGGGCCGCCAGGTCGTCCAGGCAGGCGGTGGTGGCGAAGGCGCGGTCCGTCCGGACGCTGACGCGGCGGCTGTAGCGCTGGAGCGCGTAGACGCCGTCGTGGGGCTCGCCGTGGTAGCCGTCGAGCATCCCGCCGACCGGGGTGACCCGCAGCACGCCGGCGGCGAGCACGGCCTGCGACAGCCGGGCGACGTCGGCTCGGCTGCCGGCGATCGCGGCGGTCTGCAGGTACCGGCGCATCGGGCGCAGTACGGGCATGACGCGGGCGCGGGGCAGCGGCTTGACCCAGACGCTGCGGTGGAGGGGCGAGGCGGCCAGGGCGGGCCGGGTGTCGGCGAGGACGCGCCAGGAGCCGTCCTCGGCGGCCAGGACCCTGGTGAGGCCGAGGTGCTCCTCCAGCCGGGCGACCAGTTCGGTGGTGGTGATCTCGGCGTGCTCGGCCGGTTCGAGCTCGGGCCGGGGCAGCTCGGCGGAGGCGTCGGCGAGGTGGGCCGCGAAGCGCTCGGCGAACGCGAAGACCTCCTCGTCGTCCTCGGTGTCGAGGTAGACCACCTGGGGGCTGGAGCAGGCCTGCTGTTCGAAGCGGCAGACGTCGGCGGCGAGCGCGTCCAGGGTCACCCGGTCCGACCAGGCGTCACGGGTCAGGTAGGCGAAGGAGACCCGGTGCCCCCACTCGACCAGGCGGCAGCCGGCCGGGACCAGTTCGGAGACCGCGCGGACGGCGTCCTCGCCGCCCCAGACCGCCACCGCGTCGGCGGCCTCGCACATCAGCCGCAGCCACGCGGTGCGGGCGGAGGGGAAGCGGAGCGCGACGATCCGGCGGGCCAGGGCGCCGGTCGGGTCGGCGGCGGCCAGCTCGGCGAGCAGGTGCTGGGCGAGCGGCGTGTCGGCGCTGCTGGTCTTCAGCACGTTGAGGTTACCGGTGAGCAGGCCCTCGATCACGCTCAGCGGGGCCACGGCGGCGGCGTTGCCGGGGGCGATGTGGACCAGGAGCCCGACCGGCGCCCACGCCTCGAAGGTGGTCTCCCGCGCGTCGGGCCGGGTGAGCCGCTCGGGGCGCAGTCCGCCGAGTTCGCTGCGCAGCTTGCGTTCCAGGGCCGGGCGGGCGATCGCACCGGCGATCTCGGCGAGCGTCGCCGCCGCCTCGTCGGGGTCGACGCCGCCACCGGTGAGTTCGGCGAGGAGACGGGCGCGGACCGGGTCGCCCGGCGCGCCGAGGGCGTCGGCGAGGTGTTGGCAGGCGCTCAGCACCAGTTCGGTGGGCAGGGGTTCGGCCAGGGTCCGGGCGGCGAGGTCGGGCAGCTCGGCGAGACGCCGGGCGGCCTCGTCGTCGTCGATGAACGAGCCCTGCCAGAAGTGGGGCGCGGTGCTCGCGAGTTCGGGGTTCACGACATTCCCTTCAGGAGTTCGGCGGCGGCCGCCGCGCAGGTGCGGTTCCGGCTGACCCCGGCGCGGCCGTGGACGGTGAACCACGGAGTGGGCAGCGGGCAGGGGCATTCCCCCGCGGGGTGCAGCGAGGCGAGGTCGCCCATGACGACGCTCTGGGCCGGCACCGAGGTGATGTACGGGGAGACGAGGTGGAGGAAGCCGCGTGCGCCGTACGGCAGCGGCTCCAGGGTGCGGGGGTCCCGCACCGCCGCCCGCGACCAGACCGGGACGTGCAGGCGGTGGTGTCCGCACTCGATGTACGGCACGCAGTGCTCGACCGAGCCGAAGGTGTCGCGGATGCGGTCCGAGGGGATGCCCAGCTGCTCCGTGACCCCGGCGTAGAACTGCTCCTTGCCGATCTGCCGGTCGGTGTGCCCCTTCCAGCCGCCGCCGAGCAGGACCAGGGAGCCGGGCGGCAGCTGGAGCGGCGGCAGGCCGAGGGCGCGCATCCGCTCCAGGGTGAAGTGCAGGAACGCGGGGAAGCCCAGGATCCGCACCGGCAGCCCGTCCTCGGCGTACCGCCGCAGCGCCTCGATGCAGCCGTGGACGTCGAACTCGTGGCCGCTGCCGGTGTGCCGCAGGGCGTGGGTGGTGTGGTTCGCCGGGGCGAAGTCGCAGAGGTAGTTGTCGGTGAACGAGGTGCCGAGCTTGAGCTGCGGGGCGGGCTCGTAGCTGTACAGCAGGTAGTTGACGGGCTGGTCGGGCGTGATCCAGCCGTAGTGGTCGAAGATGCGGGCCACCATGCGCTGCGCGGAGCGGATCGTCCAGGTGTCGAAGAACATCTGCGACTTCTGGCCGGTGGTGCCGGAGGAGGTGAGGTGGAGGAACACCTCCTCCCGGGGGATGGAGAGCACCTCGTGCCGCTTGAAGAAGTTGGCGTGCACCAGGGGCGTGCGGACCCCCTCGCCGACGGTCGGCGCCGGGGTCTCCACCGGGCCGTCCAGCAGCGAGCGGAGGAACGGCGAGCGCTGCGCGTGCCACGCGTTGGTCTCGGCCATCGCGGCGGCGAACAGGGCGTCGGCCTCCGGCCCGGCCGCGTACGGGTCGGTCAGGTCGCAGAGCCGCTGGACGTGCGCGAGTGCGGCCGGGTCGGGAACGCCGACCGGCGCGAGGTGGGCGTTCAGGGGATGGGCGTTCACGGTAGGGGCAGTCACGGGACGGGCGGTCTCGGTACGGACGGTCACGGGGAAACCTCGGGAAGGGGTAGGTAGGTCGATGTCCAGGCCGTCAGGTAGGCCAGCAGGTACGGCTGGAGCCGGCCGCTGACGGCCGCGGCCCGGAAGTCGATCTGACGGCTGGTGCGGGACAGCAGCACGTAGTCGTGGAACCGGTCGCCGATGCGGCGCATCGCCGGGTAGACGGCGCTCGGGATGAACCCGGCGGCCAGGAAGGCGTCGAGCCCGGCGGTGTCGGCCAGCGGCAGCAGTGTCTCGACGTAGTCGGCACCCGCGCGGGTGACGGCCGCCATCAGGGGCTCCAGCGCCCCGGCGACGGCCGCCGGGGACGGGTGCACCGCGATCAGCGAGCAGCTCGCCGCGGCCCGGTCCAGGTCGGCGTACGCCTCGAACGCTCCGTCCGGCGGCGTGAGCACGGTGTTCGGGACGTGCAGCGGAAAGAACCGCTCGCCCGGATCGGGGAGGAGCTCGAGGAAGCGGCGGCGGACGAAGCCGGGCGCGGTGATCAGCTCCATCGGCGCGGTCACCGGCGCGCTCCGGTCGGCGGCCGGCGCGGGGGCGTCCGTGCGGCGGGGGCGGCCGTAGTCGACGCCGGTGCTCTGCCAGGCCGCGTCCAGCAGCGGAACCAGGGCCCGGGGCACCGCGCCGACGTTCTCCCGCCGGGCCAGGACGCCGTCGGCGTACCGGGCGAACAGGGCGAGGCTCTCGCACCCGGCCACCTCGACGGCGTTCGGCATCAGGCCGAGGGCCTGGAAGCCGTTGCGGGCGAAGACCTGCTGGGGGCCGGGGGTGACCACGCGGACGGTCGCGTAGACCGAGTCCAGCGTGCCGGTGGCGAAGGCGTCCGCGCAGACGGAGGCGGTCAGCCGTGCGGCGAGGCCGCCGCCCCGCTGCTCCGGGTGGACCGCCAGGCCCACCAGCTTGCCGATCCGGCCGCCGGGGTCGGTCTGCACCGCCACCGACCCGGCCAGCCGGCCGGCGCCCTCGTGGCGTGCGGTCAACCAGTGCGTGTGCGGGTCGTCGATCAGGCGGCGCATCTCCGCGGGGTCGCTGCCGAGCGGGACGGGGTAGCCGTGGCCGTAGACGTCGAAGTAGAGCTGGCGCAGCTGCGCGACGTCCTGCGGCGCCGCGGGGGCGATCGTGACGGTCATCGCGCGGCCCCGCTCGGTCGCGCGGCCGTGGCCGGGTCCTCCGGTGGGGCCGCCGCGGCTGCACCCCGGCCGGTCCACCACAGCGCGGCGGCGACCGGCAGCACGCCGAGGGCCTGGACCAGGCACAGCGTGCGCGGCGAGAGGTGGTCGCCGAGCAGGCCGAACACGACCGAGGACACCGGGAAGGTCGCGCCGAGCAACGCCTGCATGACCGCGAAGAAACCGGGCCGGTCCTCGGTCGGCACCAGCCGCTGGAACAGCGCGACGAACCGCACGCCGATCACGCCCACGCACCAGCCGGCGACCGTCATCGAGCCGACGGCCGGGGCCGCTCCGGCGGCCAGGCCGGGCAGGCCGAGCGCGGCGGCCATCAGGCCCAGGCATCCGGCGCCGACCACCGTGGGCGCGCCCGGGAGCCGGCCGCCCGTGAAGGAGCCGACGAGTGTGCCGGCGCCGAGGGCCGCCTCCAGGGCCGCGACGGTCGAGCCGTCCGCGTGCAGCACCGTCCGGGTGTACAGCGGCATCACCACGAACACCGCGGTGGTGAACACGTTCGCCGCGGTGAAGCAGAGGAGCACGCGGCGGACGAACGGCAGTTCGGCCAGGATGCGGCGCAGCGGTCGGCGGGCGGCGGGTGCCTCACCGCCACCGCCGCCGCCGCCGCCCGCGGACGGGGTGCCCGGGGTGCCCGGGGCGGCCGGGAACGGGGTCGCGGCGATCAGGGCGGCCGCCAGCAGGTACCCGCCGGCGCTGCCGGCGACGATGCCGGCGAGGCCCGCGGCGTCGACCACCAGCGGGCCCAGCAGCCCGCCGGCGAGGCCGGCCAGCGACTGGGTGGCGAGTTCGAAGCCGGTGGCGGCCTCGATGTCGGCGTCCTCGACCAGGTCGGGAACGGAGGTGGTCAGGCACGGGTCGAAGACCGCCTGGCAGCCGGCCAGTACCAGGGCGGCACCGTACGTGACGGCCATCGGGGGCGTCGCGGCGTACGTCCAGCCGGCGGTGCCGAGGGCGATCAGACCGGCGACGGCGGCGGAGAGGCCCAGCACCGTGCGGTGCGGGTGGCGGGCGATCAGCGAGGCCACCAGCGGCGCCAGCGCGACCGCGGGCAGCGTGCTGACGGCGAGGAAGGCGCCCGAGGCGAGGCCGCCGTCCGGGCCCGCGGCGTAGCCGACCAGCCACCACACCGCACCGACCTGGAACATCCGCCCGGCGGCCTGGGTGAGCACCTGCGCGCCCCAGACGGCGGCGAAGCGCCGGTTGCGCAGGACGAGCGGCAGGCGGTGGGCGGCCGCCTGGGCCGCCGTCACGCGTGCGGCCGTTCGTCGAGGACCCGGATCAGCTTGCCGGTCCGCGCGTTGACGGCGAGCTCGTGCGGGCGCACCCACGTGACGGACAGCGGGTGGACGTGGGCGGCGGCGACCGCCTCCGGGTACAGCGGCCGTGCCGTGTGGACGCCGGTCGTGACGGCGTCGGCCAGCTCGGGGAGCCCGGCCGGGTTCCCGTCGCAGGCCAGCCGCAGGACCAGCCCGTCCCGGCCCTCCCAGCGGCGAACCACCAGCTGGACGCCGGTCACCCGGCCGGCCGGGTCGGCGGCCCGGACGAGGTCGAGCACGTCCTCGGTGTACAGCGACACCGGCCCCACCCGCACGCCCTCCTGGGCCCGGCCGAGGATGCGGAACCGCCCGGCGGCGACGTCGGTCCATTCCGCGCGGTCCCCGACGGGGTAGCGCAGCACGGGCATCAGCCGTCGCCGCAGGTCGGTCACCACGACCCGGCCGGGTACGCCCTCGGCGCGGACCGGCTCGCCGGTGTGGTCGTCGAGGATCTCCACCACCGTCTCCGGGGTGAACGCCCGGTGCACCCGGGTGTCCGGCCCCGGTACGGGCCGGCCGAGCAGACCGGCATCGACGGCGGCGTAACCGATGGACGAGACACGGGCGTTGGGGAACACCGCGCGCAACAGCGGCTGCTGGTCCCGATAGAGGCCCTCGCCGCCGAACAACAGCAGCTCGACGGAGGGGAGTTCGCGTCCGGAGGCCAGCAGGTGGTCGGCCAGTGCGCACAGCGTCGTCGGGGTGCCGGCCACCACCTCGACCCGGAACTGCTCCAGGGTCCGCGCGGTCGAGTCCAGGGGCGCCGCCCCGCCGATCGGCAGCCGGACGTTGGAGACGGGGGAGCGGTGCAGCGCGTCGAGGACGAAGGTGTAGCTGGCGTACAGGTCGCCCGCGTAGAAGAGATCGGCGACCCGGTGCCCCGGGCGCAGCCCGGCGTCGACCAGCCCGGCGCCGAACGACGTGGTGAACTCCCGCCATTCCTCCCGGCTGTAGAACGAGAACTTCGGCGAGCCGGTGGTGCCACCGCTCTTGAAGACGACCGCCTCCTCCAGCGGTCCGGTCAGCAGCCGGTTGCCGCGAGGCGTGTTGGCCTGCCAGAACTCGGACTGCGGGACGACCGGGAGATCGGTCAGCCGCGCCGTCCCGTCCGGTAGTCCGGCGTACAGATCGGCGTAGAAGGGCGAGTTGCGGCGCGCGAAGCGTACGAGCTCCGCTATCGAGTGAACGGGCATCAATTCCTGCTTTGAGGCATGCGAGGCCGAGCGAGGTCGCGTGGGGACGCGACTTCGCCCGATGGGTCGGAGGCGATCGTTGGGCCGGCGGTCGGCGGAATTCGATTCCGCTGCGACCCGGCAGGCCACGGGTGGGAAAACGGACCGAGCGGGCGCACCGTAAGCCGGAGGCGCGCGGACGGTTCGTCAGCTGATGCGATCTCGGGAGTGGTGGGGCCTCTCGCTCGCAGGAAGCAAGGCTAGCACCCGAGTACACCTTGGGATCCAGGGTGAGCGGTCGTCAGAACGGTGTGGACACGATCTGAGGCCTGGTCAGCGCCCTGTCTCCGGCGGAAGACGGGGGAAGGCGTGAGGTGGATCTCACGGCGGCTCTTGTCGGCGGGGTTCTCCGCGTTTCTCCGCACGGATTCCCGCATTCTGTAGTTGAATTCACGACATTTCATGTGGGCCCGCCTGATTGCGGCCCTGATGCCGGAATTGCCACCCGCCGTTCGGGGGGTGCGGCCCCAGCGGATCGGCGGGGAAAGCCGACCGACCCGCCGGGCGGTGGCTCGGCGGGTCGGGTGGGGGACGGGCTCGGTGTCGGCGGTCAGCGCGGCGAGCCGGACGGGGCCGGGTTCGGCTTGGCCGTGCCGGGCCCGGTGGCGGTGCCGGTGCCGGTGGCGTTCGGGTCGGGCTTGGGGGCCGGGTCGGGGATGTCGGCCATCGGCAGGGACTTCTCGGGCGTGCCGCGCAGGGCCTGGCTCATGGCGTCCCGCCAGATCGGCCCGGGGCCGTCCGCGCCGAACACCTCGCCGTGGTACTTCCCGTTGATGGTGATGTCGCGCATCTCGACGCCGCCGGCCGGGCCGCCGAGCCAGACGGAGGTGGCCAGCTGCGGGGTGTAGCCGCTGAACCAGGCGGCCCGCTTGTGGTCCGAGGTGCCGGTCTTGCCGGCGATCTGCCGGCCGTCGTCCAGGCCGAGGTCCTTGCCGGTGCCCTTCTCGGTCACGCCGTTCAGGACGGTGTTCAGCGCCCGTGCCGTCTCGTCGGAGAACACCTTCTCGCAGTGACCGGCCGGGACGGGAACGTCCTTGCCCTCCACGGTGGTGATCTTGTTGATGGCGAGCGGGCTGCAGTGCGTGCCTCCGGCGGCGAAGGTCGCGTAGACGTTGGCCATGGTCAGCGGGCTGACCTCCTCCACGCCCAGGGCCATCGCGGGGACCTCCTCCAGCGGCTTGCCGCTGGCCTTGGCGGTGATGCCGAGTTTGTTGGCCATCTGCTTGACGGCGCAGAGACCGATCTCCTGCTCCATCTGCACGAAGTAGGTGTTGACCGAGCGGGCCATGGCCTCCTTGAGCTGGTACGGGCCCTTCTCGCCGGCGGATTCGTTGGGCACGACCGTCCTGGGCCGGGCGTCGTTGCGCCAGGTCCCCTCACAGGTCTTCATCGTCGGGTACTCGAGGGAGTTCGGGGCCGAGTACTCCTGCACCGCCGGCAGCCCCGCCTCGAGCGCGGCGGCGGCGACGATCGGCTTGAAGGTCGATCCCGGCTGGAAGCCGTTGCCGCCGCCCATCGAGGCGTCGACGTTGAGGTTGACCACGGTCTGGTTCTTCTCCGTCGCCAGACCGTACGGGCGGGTCTGGGCCATGGCGAGGATCTTGCCGGTGCCGGGCTCGACCATGGTGGCGGCGGCGGACACGGTGTCGGTCACCCTCACCTTGCTGCTCACCGCGCTCTGGGCGGCGGCCTGCTTGTCCGGGTCGAGCGTGGTGTAGATGTTCAGGCCGCCGGTGTTCCAGAGCTTCTTGCGCTCCTCGGCGCTCTTGCCGAAGGCCGGGTCCTGCTTGACCACGTGGCGCACGTAGTCGCAGAAGAAGCCCATGCCGGCCGTGGCGGTGATGCAACCGTTGCGCGGCTCGCGGTAGTTGAGGCCCAGCGGGGCGGCCTTCGCCTCCTTCGCCTGGTCGGCGGTGAGGTGCTTGTTCTCCAGCATCTTGTCGATGACGACGTTGCGACGCTTGACCGCGTTGTCGGGGTAGCGCTTCGGGTCGTACTGGGACGGGTTCTGCACCAGCCCGGCGAGGGTGGCGGCCTCGGCGACGGTCAGGTCCTTGTTGCTCTTGCCGAAGTAGCGCTGGGAGGCGGCCTCCACGCCGTATGCGCCGTTCCCGTAGTACGTGATGTTGAGGTAGTTGGTGAGGATCTGGTCCTTGCTCAGCTCCTTGTCCAACTTGATCGCGATCTTCAGCTCCTGGATCTTGCGCCCCAGGGTCTTGCGCTGGGCCTCCTGCACGGCGTCCGTGTCGTCGCCGGCCTTCTCCACGTTGACGTTCTTCACGTACTGCTGGGTGAGCGTCGAGGCGCCCTGCGAGTTCGTGCCGCTCTCGGCGTTCTTGCTGATCGCGCGCAGGATGCCCTTGAGGTCGACGGCGCCGTGCTCGTAGAAACGGGCGTCCTCGATGTCGACCTGGGCGTGCCGCATGAGCGGTGACATCTGGTCGGCGGTGATGACGGTGCGGTCGCGCTCGTAGACCTTGGCGATCAGGCCGCCCTTGGCGTCGAAGATCTGGGTGGCCTGGGCGAGCGGCGGGGTCTTGAAGTCGTCGGGGATGTCGTCGAAGCCCTCCGCGGTGTCCTTGGCGACCAGCCCGATGCCACCGGCGACGGGCAGGACGAGCCCTGCCAGCAGCGCGCCCGACACCACGCTCACCCCCAGGAAGGTCGCACCGTGACGGACTAACCGCAGCGGCGTGGTGCGGGGCGGGCGGGGAGCCACGGCATCGGACGAATTCGCTATCGGCGAGGGCTTCGATTCCATTCCGGAATGCTAACCCTTACCGAGCGCCGGTCGAACGGTTTTTCGCACGCGACTGTCACGGCTGTGCAACAGCCGCCGGATATGGCCCGCAAAGGTCGACAGTGTGCGAACTGAAAGAATGTGCGGGAATTCCGTCAGCTCGCCGGAGCGGCCCGACGCCGGCCCCCCTCGCGCGGTCGGTGCGCCCTTCGCGCGGCCCTCCCTCTCTTTGACGTCGCGGGCGGCGCGAAACGTTGCACGCGGACGGGAAGCCCGGTGCCGGCCCGGGCGGTGGCGACGCCGGGGCGGGCCGCCGGATACAGCCCGGATGCCAACAAAGGCGCATTGAGACTGCCTCTCGGACCGGCCTAGCGTCTGCGGTGCCGGGAGAACGCGGCGCCGGACGGCCCCGGAACGGCCGCACCTCCGCCACCCCACGGCCGTCCGGGCCCCCGCACGGCCGCCCCGGCCCGCCACGGCAGGCCGAAGGCCTTGAACGGACATGACCGCACGCCCGGACCCACCGCCGGTGGACGGGCGCTGGACTGAGCGAGGGACCTGATGTCACCGACCACGATCAGCGAGCCGGCCCCGCCCGTCGGCCAGGCCGAGCTCGCCGCGCTCGATCCCGAACAGCGGGAGGCGGCCGTGCGCCGTTCGCCGGGCTACCTCGGGTGGGCCGCCGGGCTGCGCGTGCTGGTCATGCTCGGGCGGCCCCGGACGTGCGTCCCGGGGCTGCTCGGCTTCGCCTGGGGCTGGGCCCTGGGCGGCGGCGCGGCGACCTGGCAGTTCTTCCTCGGGCTGCTGATGAGCGTGGTCTACGGCCTGCTGGCCAATGTCTACAACGCCTACACCGACCTGGCCGAGGACAGCCGCAACCTGCCCTCGCGGGTCTGGCTGGTGCTGCTCGTCGGGCCGCGGCGGATGCTGGCGGCCGGCCACGCCATGGTGCTCGCCCTGCTCGCGCTGGCGCCGCTGTACGGCGTCGCCTACCTGGTCCCGATGGCGCTGGCCCTGGCGGGGGCACTCCAGTACTCGTTCCGGCCGCTGCGGCTCAAGGCCCGCCCCTGGCTCGGGCCGGTCGGCATGAGCCTGGCCGTCTTCGGGCCGTACCTGCTCGGCTACTTCGGCACCGGGGTGCGGATGCCGAGCGGGGCCGCGTGGGCGGTGCCGGCCTTCCTGATCCTCTGGTTCGTGCCCAAGGGCATGATCAAGAACCTGCCCGACGTCGAGGGCGACCGCGCGGCCGGGCTGCGGACCTCGGCGACGGTGTTCGCCACCCGGGAGGCCGCCGCGCGGGTCGCCATGGCGGCCACGCTGACCGGCTACCTGTCGCTCGCCCTGTTCGTGGCCGGCGGGGCGCTGCCGCCGCGCACCCTGTTCGCGCTGCCCCTGGTGGTGGCCGCGTTCCGGCAGTGCCGGGCCATGGTCGGGGCCCCGGACGCGGCGACGGCCAACGCGGTGCTCAAGCGCGACATGCTGCTGTCGACCGGCTACCTGGTCGCGGTGCTGCTGCTGGACGCCTTCGACGTCGCCTCCGTCTGCGCGGTGGCGCTGGGCGCCCTGCTGCTGTTCGGCAGCGACCTGCTGGCCCTCGACTCGCGGCAGATGACGGCGCCGGCCGCGCCGGCCGCGCCGACCGACAGCTGACCCACCCCCGCACCCCCGACCGTTGCCGACAGACCGGAGGAGAGTTCCGCATGCCCAGGATTCCAGGACCGCGCACGCCCGCCCAGGTGTTCCGCGCCGGACGAGCCTTCCAGCAGTCCCTGCCCGAAGGGCTGGAGCACCTGAGGGACGGCTACGGGGAGGTCAGCGTCTTCGGGTTCGGCCCCACCCGCACCCACTTCCTGCTCGGCCCGCAGGCCAACGCCCTGGTCCTGCGCAATCCCGACAACTTCGTCTTCACCGGCGCCTACGACATCCTGCGGCCGATCGCCGGGGAGACCGCCCTGGTCGTCACCGACGGCGAACCGCACGACCGTCGCAAGCGCAAGGCGCAACCCTCCTTCCACCGCGCCGGGGTGGCGGAGAGCACCCGGATGATCCTGGCCGCCCTCGACCGGGCCGTCGACGGCTGGCGGCCCGGGCAGCGGCTGGACATCCACGGGGAGCTGCGCGAGGCGCTGCGCGGCGCGATGCTGCGGATGTTCTGCGGCGACCGCCTCGCCGCCCAAGCCCCCTTCCTGATCGCCAGGTTGGACGAGATCCACGAACTGATGGACTACCCGCTCCCCAAGCAGCTGGTGGCCTGGCGACTGCCCGGCCGACCGCGCCGCCGGGCGGTGGCGGCGGTCGCCGCCGTCGAGGACCGCATCTACGCCGAGATCCGCCGGCGCCGCACGGGCGGCCCGGCGGGGGAGGACCTGATCTCGGTGATGCTGGCCGAGGGCGGGGCCGCGATGACGGACCGCGAGATCCGCGACATGGTCGTCAGCGCCCTGATCGCCGGCTACGACCCGGTGGGTTCCGCGATCGGCTGGGCGGTCTACAACTCCCTTTCCCACGAAGGCGTCTGGCAGCGGATCCGGGCCGAGGCCGACGAGGTCCTGGGGGACGCGCCGGCCACCCCCGCCGACGTCCGCAGGCTGCCCCACACCGTGCGGGTGGTGCACGAGAGCCTGCGGCTGCATCCGCCGGTGGTGCTGAGCCCGCGCCGCTGCCGCAAGGCGTTCCGCTTCCGCGGCCACCTGATCCCGGCGGGCTCCCTGGTCGCGATCAGCGAGTACATCACCCACCGCTCACCCGAGGCCTGGGACGAACCGGACGCGTTCCGGCCCGAGCGCTGGGACCCGGCGCGCGAGGGCCACCGCGCCCCCACGCCCATGGAGTACCTCCCGTACGGCTACGGCGCCCACCGCTGCATCGGCGCCGGCGTCGCCGGAGCCGTGCTGCCCGCGATGCTGGCCCGGCTGGCCCAGCGCACCGAACTCACCCTGCTCACCACCCGCCCCCGGTACGGCGGCATTCCGGCGCTGGTGCCGCGCGGCGGGCTGCTCGTCGAGGTCGGCGAGACCCCGGGCCGCGGCCGGAACACCGTTGACACCGTGGCGGACACCTGCACCGGAGCGCTCTCATGACCGCCGCCACCACGCGGCCGCCGGGCCACGTCGCCCTGCCCGACGCCGAGCAGGCCCGGCACGCCCTGCGGATGCGCGAGCTGATCTACGGACACCTCCGCTCGCGCGCCCTGTGCGCGATGGCCGAACTCGGCCTCGCCGACGCGCTGGCCGAACGGCCGCTGCCCGCCGCGGAACTGGCCGACCGGGCCGGCGCCGACCCCGCGCTGCTGACCCGCCTGCTGCACGCCCTGGCGGCCTTCGGGGCGCTGCGGGCCACGTCCGGGCAGTCGGGGTCGTCGGGGTCGTCCGGGTCGTCCGGGTCGTCCGGGCCGTCCGGGTCGTCCGGGTCGTCCGGGTCGTCCGGGTCGTCCGGGCCGTCCGGCGAGGCCGTCCAGGCCGGTCGGCCCGGGGAGTTCTTCGAACTCACCCCGCTCGGGGCGGCGTTGCGCACCGACGCCCCGGCCTCCGCGCTCCCCACCGCGCTGCTGGTCGCGCGGGCCGTGGCCCCCGCCTGGGAGCGGCTGACCGAGTCCGTCCGCACCGGGCGGCCCGGCTTCCCCGAGGCCTTCGGCGAGGACTTCTTCAGCCGGCTCGGCGCCGACCCCGCGCTGCGCTCGGTCTTCGACCGCTCCCAGGAGACCGGCCTCGCCCTGGAGTTGGCGGCGGTACTGGACGCGGTCGACTTCTCCGGGGCGCTGACCGTGGTCGACGTCGGCGGCGGGGACGCCGCCCTGCTGACCGGGCTGCTGGCCGCCCACCCCGAGCTGCGCGGCGTGCTGGTCGACCTGGCCGAGGCCCTGGAGCCGGCCGCCCGCAGGCTGGCCGGGACGGGCCTCGGCGCGCGCTGCGAGCTGGTGGCGGGCGACTTCTTCGCGCCGCTGCCGCCGGGCGCCGACCGGTACCTGCTGCGGCACATCCTGCACGACTGGGACGACGACGCGTGCCGGGCGCTGCTGCGCAACTGCCGTGCCGCGATGGGTCCGGAGGCCCGGCTGGTGGTGGTCGACCACCTGGCGGGCGCCGACCCGGCCGGCGGCGACCGCTGGGGCGCGGTGATGGACCTCTACATGATGTCGCTGTTCGGCGGCGGCCGGGAGCGGACCCGCGAGGAGGTGACCGGGCTGCTGCACGAGGCGGGCTTCGGCGCCGTACGGGTGACGCGGCTAGCGGCCGGCGCCGGCGTGTTCGAGGCGCGGCCGGGCGACGGGCGGCCGGCGGGCGGTGGGCCGCGATGAGCAGCACGCCGCCGGACATCGCCGAGCTGCTGCCCGCCGTGGACGCACCGCAGGCCGAGGCGGTGCGCTGGCTGGCGGACTACGTCTGCCGCCCGCACCCGGAACTCGGCCGGGACGGCGCGGTCTGCCCGTTCATGCTGCCCGCCGCCCGCGGCGGCACGGTGCGCCTCCACACCCGGACCGGGCTGGCGACCGCCGGCGGCGCCGAACTACGGGCCCTCGTACGGGAGATGGCCCGGACCTTCCGCACCGCGCAGTGGGCGCGCAGCAACCCCGTGATCCACTGCCTGATCCTGGTGCTCCCCGACCTCCCCCGGTCGCACGGGCACCTCCTGGACGCGGTGCAGGCCGAGCTGAAGGCCGAACTGGCCGGCGACGGGCTGATGTTGGGCCAGTTCCACCCCGACTGCCCGGAGCCCGCGGCGCGCAACCCCGAGTTCCCGGTCTCCCGCTCGCCCGTCCCGATGCTCGCCATGCGCAACATGGCGCTGCACGACGTGCTCTTCCTCCACCACGATCCCGAGCTGTTCCAGCAGTACCGGCTCCGGTTCGGCGCCCGCTTCGAGCCGGATGTCAGCGTCGCCCAGGTCTACCGGGAGGCCTACGAGGCGGGGGCGGCGGCCTGCCCCGTCCGGACCCCGCACCCGACCACCACGGAACACCCGACCACCACGGAACACCCGACCACCACAGAGACGAGGTAGCACGATGAGGGAGTTCGACCAGCGCTTCGAGGACTACATGCGCGGCCACACGAACGAGACCAGCCGCTGGATGCACGTGGCGGGGATGGCCGCCGCGGTCGGGGTGGCGGTGACGGCCGTGGGGCGGCGCCGGGCCCGCCTGCTGTGGGGGGTGCCGGCCGCGTTCTTCGGCTTCGCCTGGAGTGGGCACTTCGTCTTCGAGAAGAACAAGCCGGTCGGATTCACCGACCCGGTGGCCGCGTTCTCCGGCGACCTCATGATGATCTACCTGATGGCCACCGGCCGGAACGCCGAGCTCGTGGCCCTGCTGGAGCGGCTGCGCGAGCGGGACGCCGTCGCCGGGCCGTGCGCCGCGGACGGGCGGCGACCCGCCCCGCAGGCAGCCTGACCATCACTCATTTACCATGTGGCCAAGCGCAGTTGGTGAAATCGTCTCTCCGTGTCGGGCCACCGGCGCGGAAGACCGAGAAGAAGGAGTTCCTTCCTTGACCACTCACCTCAGGCGCGGCGCCGGCCGCCGGACGCTGGCGGCGCTGACGGCGGCGTTGTGCGGGATCGTCGGGGCCACCGCGCTCGGCACGACCCCGGCGGCAGCGGCCGATCAGCGCCACCCGGTCTACGCCATCGCGCACCGGGTCGACACCCTGGACGGCGTGGACGCCGCGCTGAGCCACGGTGCCAACGGCATCGAGATCGACGTCTGCGCCTGGTGGAACCCGAACGAGTGGCGCGCTTACCACGACTGTTCCTCGGCCGGCGACAACCGGCTGGGCCCGAGCTTCGACAGCATGATCGACCGGATCGTCTCCAACGCGCACGCGGGGCGCCGGCTGTCGCTGGTCTGGCTGGACATCAAGGACCCGAACTACTGCGGGGAGCAGCAGAACCGCGGGTGCAGCGTCGCCGGGCTGCACGACAAGGCGCAGCGGCTGACGGCCGCCGGGATCCAGGTGCTCTACGGCTTCTACGAGTACCACGGCGGCAGCACCCCGGACGTCGGCGGCCGGGGGTGGAAGAGCCTGGAGGGCAAGCTCGGCAGCCTGGAGGGCATGACCACGACCGGGACCCGGGACCAGGTCCGCAGCGCCTTCGACCGCTCCGGCTCCGGGATCCCCGCCGGCCACCGGGTGATGGACTACGGCGACACCGACATCACCAAGGGGTTCGGCAACTGCACGGAGGCCACCTGGAACACCTGCGCCGAACTGAAGAAGGGGGCCGACGACCGCGCCGGCGGACGGCTCGCGGCGACGCTGTCCTGGACGACCACCTACAACGACCCGTGGTACGTCGACAAGCTGCTGGGCGACGCGAAGGTGGACGGCATCATCGCGGGCTACGGCGCCTTCACCGGTGTGCGCGAGTACGACAACAGCTGGCAGTGCGCCAACGCCGTCAACCTCGTCCGCGACTGGGTGAACCGGCACGGCGCCACCCACCGGATGGCCACCAGCGGCGACCGCCTGTTCAGGTAGCCGGTCCGGGACCGGGAGCCCGGGACCCGGAGCCCGGGACGGCCGGAGGGCCCCGCTGCGGGTGCAGCGGGGCCCTCCGGTGTTGCGCGCGGTCAGCTCGTGCGGTCAGCTCGCGAGGTCAGCTCGTACGGGCGGCGCTGACCAGGTCGGGCAGCAGCTTCGCCGCGTTGGGCGTGCCGAGGCCGGTGATCGGGTCCCAGCCGGTGGTGGCGGAGTAGCCGGGCACGGTCGGGTCGGCGGTGTTGTTGCCGATGGTCACGTCGTTGAAGTCGGCCGCGTACGTGGCCGGGTCGGCGCCCAGCTTGTACAGGGCCGGGTTGATCGGGCCGAGGCCGCCGCCGTTGATCTGGTCGGCGATCGAGACCAGGCCGGCCCACTCCGGGCAGGACAGCGAGGTGCCGCCGATGTCGTACCAGCCCGTGCTGCACGGCGTGGCGCCGCAGTTGAGGCCGGAGTTGCCGTCCGGCGGGAGCGACACGTAGACCAGCGCGCCGGTGCCGGGGGCGGCCTGCAGGGCCACGTCCGGGACGCCGCGCTTGGCGCCGATCGGGGTGGAGCCGGCGGGCAGCGCGGACTGGTAGCCGGGCTTGTCGAAGACCCGGCTGAAGCCGCCGCCGGCGAAGGTCCAACCGACCTCGGCCGCACCGGGGTTGGCCTGGCACTTGGACGGGTTGTCGGTGCTGTCGGCGACCCGGCCGGCGGTCGCGTTCGGGTCGGTGCACAGGTACGTGCCGCCGACGCCGGTCACCAGCGGGTCGGAGGCCGG
The DNA here is from genome assembly GCF_000961885.1 of Streptomyces rubellomurinus. Classification (GTDB taxonomy): domain Bacteria; phylum Actinomycetota; class Actinomycetes; order Streptomycetales; family Streptomycetaceae; genus Kitasatospora; species Kitasatospora rubellomurina. The sequence goes on along the minus strand of NZ_JZKH01000014.1, from coordinate 24,862 downwards.
CCACTCCACCGAGGGGTACGGGAGGGTGGTGCCGCCGGACTTGACCGGGGTCTTCGTCGAGCCGGCCGTGCCGTTGTCGCCGGAGGAGCCGAGCACGGTGACGCCGTTCAGGGCCGCCGACTTGAAGGCGTGCCGCAGCGGCTCGATCGACTGGGCGCTGGCGAACGCGCCCTCGGCGGAGGCGAAGGACTGCGAGATGACGTTCGCCAGGTGGTGGTCGACCACGTACTGCTCGGCGTCCATCAGCGCGGGGAAGCCCTGGACCCCGAGCGTCTCGGCGGTGGGCGTGCTGACCAGCAGGATGTTGGCGCCGGGGGCCATCGCGTGCGCGGTCTCGACGTCGAGCGCGACCTCCAGTGCCCAGGCGGACTTGTCCTCCTGGCCGGTGCCCTGGCTGGTGGACGGCGGCGCGGTGGTGCCCGGCGAGCCCTGGACGTGCAGGGTGCTGAAGGTCGGCATGCCCGGCTGGCAGGTCACGCCCTCCTCGCCGCACATCGCGGTGACGCCGAAGGCCTGGTCGAAGACGTGCAGGTCGTGCGCCATCGTGTCGCTGCCGTACGAGTCGAAGACGGCGATCGTCTGGCCCCGGCCGTCGAAGCCGTCGGTGTAGAGCGGGCCCAGGTTGTAGGCGGCCCTGACCGCCTGCGGGCTGAAGCAGCGCCGGCCCGCCGACGCGCACTGCGCCTGGGTGGGGGGCGTGGTGCCGGCCGACACCTGGGCGTAGTCGGCGAGCGTGGGATGCACCACCGGGTAGGCGGCGGCGCTGCTGACCGTGGGGACGGCGAGCGCGCCGGAGGCCGCGAGGGCCAGGCTGCTCACCCCCGCCAGGAGCAGCCGGCGTATCGATGGAGCCTTCAAGTAGTCCTCCACGAGGGATGGTTGGGGGACATGCTCGGCCCGGCCCGGGTCGGATCGAACGACTCCGGGACGTGGGGGAGCCGCGACACGAGGTCACGGACGGGCGCGAGTGTAGGGGCGGGAACGCCCTGTCCTCAATGGCTCGTGGGAAACCCGTTCGGGCGGGGGAGGCCGCGGCCGGGCGTGCGTTCGGCCCTGCGTCCACGACCGGACGGCGGCCCCGGCCCGACCGCCTGCCCGGCCGCGCGCCGGGCCGTCAGCCGGGCCGTCAGCCGGGCCGCGCGCCGGGCCGTCAGCCGGCGGGCTGCCAGGGCCGCCCCGGCACCCACAGCGGCACGGGGCCGGTGCGGGGCATCGCGTGGGCCGCCTCCTGCTCCAGCCACGCGTCCACCCGCGCCGGATCGCCCTCGCTCAGCTCCACCAGTGCGGCGGCGGCGATCCGCGCGCAGCACAGCACGAGCGCCAGGGCGTCCTGGCGGCGGTGCCGCTCCCGCACGTAGGCCTCGCTGCGCTCCTCGATGCGGCGGTCGTGGGACGGCCCGTCCTCGGCGGCCAGCGCCTGGACGCCGTGCCAGACCAGGGTCAGCGCGCAGGGCTCGGCCGGGTGCGTCACGCCGTCCCGGCGGGCCTGCTCGCGGCTGTCCGTCGCCTGCCGTCCCAGCCGTTCCAGCGCGGTCGGGCCGTCGTCGCCGCAGGAGCGGAGCACCAGCTCGGCGGCCCGTTCCGTGACGGTGCGCAGCGCGGTGGGCGCGGGTACCCGCAGCCCGGGCCCCGGCGCGTCGCCGAACGCCAGCCAGGCGTCCGCGAACGAGGCCGCCCGCAGCCCGCCGACCCAGGCCGGGGACCGGCCCGTCGCGCCCAGCTGTTCGCGCGCGCCCAGCCGGACCAGTCCCACCGCGACCAGGCACGCCGCGTCGCCGCCCAGTTCCCTCAGCCGTCCACTTCGCACCGCACAACCCCCGTCTGCAGTCGTCACCCCGTGAGCGCACATCCCACCACACCGGGACGCGAACGAACTAGACGGGGCCATGTCACAGATTGGAAGCGATCGGCGACGGACGGCCGAGGCCCCGGCCGCCGGCGCCACGTCGGGCGCGGGCGGCCGGGGCCTCGGGGCCTCCGGCTGTCCGGGGGCGATCAGCTCAGGGTGCGGACCGCGGCGGCGTCGTACGGGCGCAGGTCGGCGAACCGGCCGGCGAGGACCTTCTCCGCCCACTGCGGGTCCTGCAGGAGCGCGCGGCCGACCGCGACCAGGTCGAACTCGTCGCGCTCCAGCCGGTCGAGCAGGTTGTCCAGGGCCCCGACCGGGGCGCCCTCGCCCGCGAAGGCACGGATGAAGTCGCCGTCCAGGCCGACCGAGCCGACGGTGATCGCCGGGCGGCCGGTGAGCTTCCTGGTCCAGCCGGCCAGGTTGAGGTCCGAGCCGTCGAACTCGGGGACCCAGTAGCGGCGGGTCGAGGCGTGGAAGGCGTCGACGCCGGCCTCGGCGAGCGGGGTCAGGATCGCCTCCAGCTCCTGCGGGGTCTCGGCGAGGCGGGCCTCGTAGTTCTCCGACTTCCACTGCGAGTAGCGGAAGATCACCGGGAACTCGGGGGACACGGCCGCGCGCACCGCGGCGACGAGCTCGGCCGTGAACTTCGTCCGGGCGACCGCGTCGCCGCCGTAGGCGTCGGTGCGGCGGTTGGTGCCCGCCCAGAGGAACTGGTCCAGCAGGTAGCCGTGGGCGCCGTGCAGCTCGACGCCGTCGAAGCCGATCCGCTCGGCGGCCGCGGCCGCCTCGGCGAACGCGCCGATGACGGCGTCCAGGTCGGCCCGGGTCATCGCCCGCCCGGTGCCCTCGGTGCCGTCCAGCCGGATGCCGGACGGGCCGACCGCGGGGGCGTCCGCGAACGGCGGGTCGCCCTGCTTGCGCACCATGCCGATGTGCCACAGCTGCGGCACGATGGTGCCGCCCGCCGCGTGGACGTCCTCGGCGACCCGGGCCCACCCGGCCAGCTGCTCCTCGCCGTGGAAGCGCGGGACGGCGTCGCTCTGCCCGGCGGACTCGTGCCCGACGTACGTCCCCTCGGTGACGATCAGGCCGACGCCCGCGGCCGCGCGGCGGGCGTAGTACGAGCGCACGTCCTCGCCGGGCACGCCGCCGGGGGAGAACATGCGGGTCATCGGCGCCATCGCGATGCGGTTGGGCACGGTCAGTCCGTTGATCGCGACGGGCCGGGACAGGATCTCGGCCGCGCGGGAGGCGGAGGACTCGGTGACGGTCATGAGCGGATTCCTTGCGGGGTGCCGCGGCGGTGTGCGCCGGGACGGAAACGGTTGCCCGTGCCAACCACTGCGGCCGCCCCCGCATTTCGGTGCCCGCGCGAAACCCGCTGTGATCCCCGTCACCACGCGCTGAAAGGCGGGGTCATCCGTACGGGTGATCGTGGCGCCGGTCCGGTGTGGTGGCGGCGGGGCCGCCGCTCCGCCGGTGGTTGGCTGTCCGGCGGGCGCCGGCCAGTCGGCCCTTCCCCGGCCGCGCGGCGCAGCTCCGGCCGGGGACGCGCGCCACGGGTTCCTGGGCGGTGGGAGGCGGTCGGTGGTCATGGGTCGGCGCGGTGGTGGATCGCCTCGGAGCCGGCCTCGGCCGGCCGCCGACGCGTCGCGCCGCCTCGGACGCGACGCCGCGCGGGCCGCCGCGCGAGCCCGTACGGCGGCCGGTGCCCGGCTGTCGGCGGTCGCTGCCCGGCTGTCGGCGGTCGCCGACCGGCTCCGGCGGGCGCCCGCGCCGCCCGGACCGTTCCGGCCCGGCTTCTGGCGCAGCCCGATCCGCGGGCCGTGGCTGACCTCGGTGTTCGGGCTGGTGCTGCTGGTCGGCATCCCCGTCCTGTTCGTGACCGGCGCGCTGTCCTACGCCGCCTACAACCCCGACCTCGGCCCGCTGAACGACCAGACGCCGGACAAGGGTTGGCTGGGCTTCTACCTCTTCGACTGGCCCACCCGCCCGGCCTGGCTCTACCGGCTCGTCCAGGGCGTGCACGTGACGCTCGGCGTCGTCCTCGTCCCGGTCCTGCTGGCCAAGCTGTGGTCGGTGATCCCGAAGCTGTTCGAGTGGCCGCCGGCGCGCAGCGCCGCCCACGCCCTGGAACGGCTGTCGCTGCTGATGCTCGTCGGCGGCGCCGTCTTCGAGTTCGCCACCGGGATCCTCAACATCCAGCTCCACTACGTCTTCCCGGGCTCCTTCTATACCCTGCACTTCTACGGGGCGTGGGTGTTCATCGCCGCGTTCGCCGTCCACGTCGCGCTGCGGCTCGGCCGGATGGTCCGCGCGCTCGGGTCGCGCTCCCTGCTCGGCGAGCTGCGCACCGGCCTCGCCGACACCCGGCCCGAACCGCCGGACGCGGACGGCCTGGTGGCCGTCGCACCCGCCCCGCCGACGATCGCCCGGCGCGGCGCGCTCGCCCTGGTCGGCGCGGGCTCGCTGGCCCTGTTCGTGGTCACCGCCGGGCAGAGCATCGGCGGCCGGCTGCGCGCCACCGCGCTGCTGGCACCGCACAACCGGGCCCCGGCGGACGGGCCCAACGGCTTCCAGGTCAACAAGACCGCCGCCGCGGTCGGCATCACCGCGGCGATGGTGGGCCCCGACTGGCGGTTGGAGCTGCACGGCGCCGGACCGGTGCGGTCCTTCACCCGGGAGGACCTGCTCGCGATGGCCCAGCACGCGGCCCGGCTGCCGATCGCCTGCGTGGAGGGCTGGTCCACCGGGGACCAGCACTGGAGCGGACTGCGCCTCGCCGACCTCGCCGCCCTGGCCGGGCTCCCGGACGCGGCGAGCGTGCTGGTGGACTCCGTCCAGCCGCCCGGCCCGTACGCCTCCGTGGTGCTGCGCGGCAACCAGATCCGCGACCCGCGCTCGCTGCTCGCCCTGCACGTCAACGGGGTCGACCTCGCGCTCGACCACGGGTACCCCGCCCGCGTCATCGTCCCGGCCAACCCGGGGGTGAACAACACGAAGTGGGTCCACCGGCTGACCTTCAGGGCCTGACGCACGAGCACCTCACGACCGGGACGGACGATGAACCGACGCACCCCCCTCACCCGCTGGTACGGCGCCGGCCCGCTGCACCTGCTCGCGCTCCTCGCCTCCCTCGCCCTCACCGGCTTCGCCGTCCAGCGCCTGCTGGCCGAACGCCCCCTCGCGGTGGCGGTCTGGTTCGTCGGCGCGGCCGTCGCCCACGACCTGCTCCTGCTCCCGCTCTACTCGCTCGCCGACCTCTCGGCCCGGTCCGTGCTGCGCCGGCGGCGCGGGCCGGCACCGGCCGTGCCCTGGATCAACCACCTGCGGGTGCCGGCCCTCCTGTCGGGCCTGCTGCTGCTCGTCTGGTTCCCGCTCGTCCTCGACCTCTCGGTGCCCTACCCGGGCGCCACCGGGCTGTCGGAGGGCGTCTACCTGGGCCGCTGGCTCGCCGTCACCGGGGCCCTGTTCGGCGCGTCCGCCCTCGCCCTGGCCCTCCGGCTCCGCCGGGCCGGCCGATCGGGACCGGCGCGGGGGTCGGGCGAGGACGGCGGCGAATCGTAGGACGGCGAATCGTAGGACCGGGGCCTGCGGGGTAGGGCTCGAAGGGCTCGTGCATCAGCCGGGGCATTCCTTCCAAGAGAGGTGGTACAGATGACGGTTCGTCGGGACTCCGCACAGGCCGAGCTGGGCGTGATCGGCGGCTCGGGGCTCTACGCCCTGCTCGACGAGGTGACCGAGGTGCGGGTCGACACCCCGTACGGGCCGCCGAGCGACGCGCTGTTCCTCGGCGAGGCCGCCGGCCGCCGGATCGCCTTCCTGCCCCGGCACGGGCGCGGCCACGGCCTGCCGCCGCACCGGATCAACTACCGGGCCAACCTGTGGGCGCTGCACTCGCTGGGCGTGCGCCAGGTGTTCGGGCCGTGCGCGGTCGGCGGGCTGCGCCCCGCGTACGGGCCGGGGACGCTGGTGGTGCCGGACCAGTTCGTCGACCGCACCTCGGGCCGGGCGCAGACCTACTACGACGGCCTGCCGCTGCCGGACGGCACCGTCCCCGAGGTCGTGCACGTGTCGATGGCCGACCCGTACTGCCCCACCGGGCGGCAGGCCGCCCTCGACGCCGCCCGCGCCGCGGCCTGGGAGCCGGTGGACGGCGGCACGCTGGTGGTGATCGAGGGCCCGCGCTTCTCCACCCGCGCCGAGTCCCGCTGGTTCACCGCCAACGGCTGGTCCGTGGTCGGCATGACCGGCCACCCCGAAGCCGTCCTCGCCCGCGAACTCGGGCTCTGCTACACCTCGTTGGCGCTGGTCACCGACCTGGACGCCGGGGTGGAGTCGGGCGAGGGCGTCACCCACGCCGAGGTGCTGGAGGTCTTCGCCCGCAACGTCGACCGGCTGCGCACCGTGCTGTTCAAGGCCCTGGAGGCCCTGCCCGCCGACCGGGACTGCCCCTGCTCGCACGCGCTGGACGGCCTCACCACCGGCCTCCCCGGCGTCCCGGGCCACTGACCCGGCCCGGCCCGCCCGCATGCCCGCCCGGACCGTCCTCCCCTGCGCGCTCGTCCTCGCCGCCCTGGTCACGGCCCTCGCGCTGACCGTGACCGGCGGCGGGACGCTCGCCGACCGGCCGCCGCTGTACGGCTGGTACGCCCTCGACGCCGCCCTCTTCGCGCTCGCCCTGCTCCTGCTGCGCGGGGTGGACGACCGCCGGGTGGCGCCGCTGGTGCTGGCCGGCAGCGCCCTGGTCGCCGCGGCCGGGCTGCTGGCGCCGCCGCGCACCAGCGACGACGCCTACCGGTACGTGTGGGACGGCCGGGTCCAGGCGGCCGGCATCTCCCCGTACGCGCACGCCCCGGACGACCCGGCGCTGGCCCGGCTGCGCGACCCGGGCCTGTTCCCGGTCGGCGACGGCTGCACGGGCTGGGACGAGCGGCGCACCGCGGCGGGCGACTGCACCCGGATCAACCGGCCCGCCGTGCACACGATCTACCCGCCCGTCGCCGAGGCCTGGTTCCTCGCCGCGCACCCCTTCGGCGGCGGCGTGCGCGGCGCGCAGGCGGGCGGCGCACTGCTGGCGGTCGCCACCACCGGCGTCCTGCTCGCCGCCGGGGGCCGGCAGCGGCGGCGGGCCGCGCTGTGGGGCTGGTGCCCGGGCGTCACGGTGTGGGCGGTCAACGACGCGCACGTCGACACCCTCGGCGCGCTCCTGATGGCGGCCGGGCTGGCCTGCGCGGCCCGCCGCCGGGCCGGCCCCGGCGGCGCCCTGCTCGGCGCGGCCGTCGCCACCAAACTGCTCCCGGCCCTCGCCCTGCCCGGAGCGCTGTCCGGAGCCCTGTCCGCAGCCGTGCCCGCAGCCCTGCCCGGAGCGCTGTCCGGGCTGTTCGCCCGGCGGCCTCGGCGGCACGACCTGGTCCTGCTCGCCACGGCCCTGGGGACCTTCGCGGCGGCCTACCTGCCGTACGTCGCCGCCTCCGGCGTCGGCGTCCTCGGCTACCTGCCCGGATACCTCCGGGAGGAGGGCTACGAGCAGGGGCACCTCGAACGCTTCGGCCTGCTCCGGGCGCTGCTCCCCGACGCGTGGACCCCGGGGGCCGCCGCCCTGCTGCTCGCCGCGGTGGCGCTGTGGGTGCTGCGCCGGGGCGACCCCCGCCGGCCCTGGCGGGGCGCGCTCCTGGTCACCGGCACCGCGCTGCTGGTCGTCGCGCCGAGCTACCCCTGGTACGGCCTGCTGGTGGTGGCCCTGGTCGCCCTGGACGGCCGGTGGGAGTGGCTGGCGGTGCCCGCCGCCGGCCAGGTGCTCTACCTGACGGGCGGCGAGGACGCCCAACGCGCCGCGTACGGAGCCGCCCTGGCCTGCGTGCTCGCCGTCCCGGCACTGCGCCGGCTGCTACGCACGGCACCGGCCCGGCCCGGACACGAGATGCGCCCGGAGATGACGAAAGTCTGAAAGAACGCCCCCGGCCCTGGCAGACACCCGCCCCGACCTGCTCGAATCGTCGGGTGGACAGAACAGACGACGAGAGCCGGGGCACCCCGGTCGGGCGCCGGGTCGTGCTCGGCCTGCTCGGCCTCGGGGCCGCCGGCGTGGCCGCCGGGCCGTACCTGCAGCGGGCCGAGTCGGCGCTCGCGGAACGGGACCCGATCGGCCTGTCCGGGCTGCTGCCCGGCAACAACGGCTTCCGCTACTACTCGGTGGTGACCTCCGTCCCCGAGCGGACCGAGGCCGACTACACCCTCACCGTCGACGGGTTGGTGGAGCGCCCCGGCACCCACCGGCTCGCCGATCTGCGGGCGATGCCGCAGCGGCGGCTGGTCAAGGACGTGCAGTGCGTGACCGGCTGGCGGGTGCCGGACACCCCGTTCGAGGGCGTGCCGCTGGCCCACCTCCTGGACGCCGCCGGGGTGCGGCCGGGGGCGAAGGCCGTCCGTTTCAGCTGCTTCGACGGCGCGTACACCGAGAGCCTCACCCTGGAGCAGGCCCGGCGGGACGACGTGCTGGTCGCGCTGCGGATGCGGGACGACGCGATCTCGCACAGCCACGGCGGGCCGGTGCGGCTGTACGTCGCGCCGATGTACTTCTACAAGTCGGCGAAGTGGCTCTCGGGCATCACCGTCACTGGCGCGGTCGAGCCGGGCTACTGGGAGCGCAACGGCTACGACGTCGACGCCTGGGTCGGCCGGTCGAACGGGAGGGACGATGCGCCGACGAGCTGACCTGGTCCTGCGCTTCTCCCGCGCCGAGCGCTGGGTGCACCGCACGACCGCCGCACTGATGGGCGTCTGCCTCGCCACGGCCGCCTGCCTCTACGTCGCGCCGCTCGCCGAACTGGTCGGCAACCGCCCGCTGGTGGTCACCGTGCACGTGTGGTGCGGCCTGGCGCTGCCGGTGCCGCTGCTGCTCGGCCTCGCCTTCCGCGACCTGCGGGCGGACTTCGTTCGGCTGAGCCGCTTCACCGCGGTGGACCGGCAGTGGCTGCGGGCCGTCCGCGGCCGGGCCGCGCACCGGCCGGCCGGCAAGTTCAACGCGGGGCAGAAGCTGTACGCGCAGTGGACGCTCGGCGCGATCCTGGTGATCGTCGGCACCGGGCTGCTGATGTGGCTCACCCACCTCGCCCCGGCGTCCTGGCGCACCGGTGCGACCTTCGTGCACGACTGGCTGGCCGCCGCCATCGCCGTCGTCGTCGCCGGGCACGTCCGGATGGCCTGGCGGGACCGCGAGGCGCGGCTGGGCATGCGGACCGGGCTGGTCGAACGGCGGTGGGCCGAGCGCGAGCACCCGCACTGGCGGGCCGCGGAGCCGGAGTAGCGGCCGGGCCGCCGGCCCGCCCGCACGCGGACCGGCGGCTCAGGCCTTGCGCAGCGCGAGGAAGCGGCGGCCGTACGAGGTCCAGCGTTCCGCCTCGACGAGACCCGCGGCGCGGGCCCGCCGCAGGGCGGCGGCGGTGCCCAGCCGGGCCCAGGGGAAGGCCGGGCCGAGCCGGCCGTCCGGCCCCTCCACCCGGACGAGGGCGCGCTCCTCGACCTCCCGTGGCTCCACCTCGACCAGCAACTGTCCGTCCGGGGCGATGAGTTCGGCGCCGCGGCGGAGCAGTGCGCCCGGGTCGCCGCCGATCCCGAGGTTGCCGTCGGCGAGGAGTGCGGCGCCCCAGCGGCCCTCGGCGGGCAGGCGGTCGAAGACGGACCGGCACAGCGCGGGGCCGCCGAGGCCCACCGTGCGGGCGACGGCCGCCCCGGTCACGTCCACGCCGAGGACGGGCACGCCGAGGGCGAGCAGCGCGGTCACCAGCCGGCCGGGGCCGCAGCCGAGGTCGAGGACGGGCGCCCGCAGCCGGGCGCAGCGCAGCAGCAGGCTGTGGTCGGCGCCGGCCGCCGGCGCGCACCAGCGTTCGATGTCCAGGCGCCGCCGCCGGCCGTCCTCGCGGCGCAGCCAGAGCGGGCCCCGGCCGGTCCGGACGGCGTCGGCGAAGGGGTCGTCCACCCAGGCCGCGGCGACCGTCAACTCGCCACCTCCGGCGCGGAGTCGAGGGCGCGCAGCCGCGCGGCGAAGCGGCTGCCGGGGGCCTCGGCGGCCACCTGGTGGGCGTCCTCCATGGTGTCCACGTCGGTGAGCCGGGGCAGGTGGTGGACGGTCAGTCGGGCCTGCGCCAGGCGGCGCAGGAGCGCCGCGCCCGTGCCCGGGGTGGACATCGGCACGCCGTGCAGGAGGCGGGCGGCCAGCTCCGCGCTCGGCCGGGCCAGGCCGAGCGCCCAGAACCCGCCGTCGGCCGCCGGGCCGTACCAGGCGTCCACGCCCGGGCGGCGGGCGGCGGACAGCGGTTCGGCCAGCGCGGCCGCCTCCAGCTGCGGGGTGTCCATGCCGACCAGCAGCGCGGGGGCCCGCGGGGCCAACCGGGCGGCGTCGGCGAAGGCGGCGGCCAGCCGCCGGTCGAGGCCGCCGCCGCCCTGCGGGACGACCTCCCAGCCCGGCGGCAGCCAGCGGCCGGGAACGCCGTCCAGGACCAGCAGGCGCCGCCCGGCGGGCATCGCGCCCAGGGTGTGCAGGGTGTCGGCGAGCGCGGCCCCGGCGAGGTCCGCCGCCTGGTCCGGGGTGCAGGGCGGGGTGAGGCGGGTCTTCACCCGGCCGGGGGCGGGCGCCTTGGCGATCACCAGCAGGGTGGGCGGCGGCGCGGCCAGCACCGCCCGCATGTCGCGGACGGCCTGGCGGGTGCCGCGCACGGTGCCGGTGACCTTGGACCGTCCCGCGCGCGGCAGGTAGTCCACCGGGGTCTCGGCGATCCGCAGCCCGGCGGCGGAGGCCGCGAGCACCATCTCCAGCGGGTAGCCGGAGCGCCGGTCGCCGAGGCCCAGGGCCAGCAGCCGTTCGCGGCGGGCGGCGCGCATCGGGCCGAGGTCGTGCAGCGGCGCGCCGGTGCGGGCCCGCAGCCGGCGGGCGAGCAGGGCGTTGGCGAGGCGGGCGTGCGGGGGCCAGGCGCCGGCGGTGGCCGGTCGGCGCCGGCCGAGCACCAGGTCGGCGGCGCCGGCCAGCACCGGGCCGGTGACCCGGGGGAGTTGGGCGGGGTCGAGCGAGCCGTCGCAGTCCAGGAAGCAGACCAGGTCGGCGGTGGCGGCGCGCAGCCCGGCGTGGCAGGCGGCGCCGAAGCCGCGCCGGGGTTCCTCGACCACGGTCGCGCCGAGGGAGCGGGCGAGCTCGGCGGAGCCGTCCCGGGAGCCGTTGTCCACGACGATCGCCCGCCAGCCGTCCGGGATCCGCGCGAGCACCCAGGGCAGTGCGGCGGCCTCGTCGAGGCAGGGCAGCACGACGTCGACGGCCCACGGGGGAGGAGGGGGAGGAGTCACGGCGGTCACGCTAACGGTGGCCGGTGCCGAGGGGGCCGAACCGCGCCCGTGCGGGGGTGCCGCGGCCGCCCGGGTGGGGCCGTTCGGGGGATCCTCCCGCACTCGCCGTCAGGCGCGCTGCGGCGCGGCCGCGAACTCCACCATGCCGTCCGCGAAGGACACCCGCGGCCGCCAGCCGAGCTCGGCGCGCAGCCGGGACGAGTCCGCCGTGACGTGCCGGACGTCGCCGAGCCGGTACTCGCCGGTCACCACCGGCGCCGGCCCGCCGTGGGCGGCGGCCAGCGCCTCGGCCATTGCCCCGACCGTCCGGACCTCGCCGCTGCCCACGTTGTAGGCCCGGGCACTGCCCGGCGGCCGGTCGCCGACCGCCGCGAGGGCGGCGAGGTTGGCGTCGGCGACGTCCCGGACGTGGACGAAGTCCCGGCGCTGCCCGCCGTCCTCGAACACCCGGGGCGCCTCGCCGCGGGCCAGGGCCGAGCGGAACAGCGAGGCGACCCCGGCGTACGGGGTGTCGCGCGGCATGCCCGGCCCGTAGACGTTGTGGTAGCGCAGCGTCAGGACGCGGCCGCCGCAGGCGCGGGCCCAGGCGGCGGCCAGGTGCTCCTGGGCCAGCTTGGTGGCCGCGTACACGTTGCGCGGGTCGGCCGGCGCGTCCTCCGCCACCAGCCCGGGGCCCAGCTCGGCCCCGCAGTGCGGGCACGGCGGCTCGAACCGGCCGGCGTCCAGCGCCGCCGGGCGCCGCGGGCCGGGCGCGACGTCCCCGTGCGCCGGGCAGCGGTACCGGCCCTCCCCGTAGACCACCATCGACCCGGCGAGCACCAGGCGCCGCACCCCCGAGCGCGCCATCGCGGCGAGCAGCACGGCCGTGCCGAGGTCGTTGCAGGCCGCGTAGTCCGGCGCGTCGTCGAGGTCGAGCCCCAGCCCCACCATCGCCGCCTGGTGGCAGACCGCGTCCACACCCTCCAGCGCCCGCCCGACCACCGCCGCGTCCCGCACGTCACCGCGCCGCGCCTCCACGCCGTCCGGCAGCACGGGCATCACGCCGGACGGATGCACGGCGGGCAGCAGCGCGTCCAGCACCCGGACCTCGTGCCCCGCGGCCGCCAGCGCCCGGACGACCGTCGACCCGATGAACCCGGCACCGCCGGTGACCAGAATCCTCATGCCCCGCGACGCTACCGGCCCACCACCCCGTGACCCCGCCGCCCGGCGGCCGTGTCCCCGCCGGTCACGCTCCGGCGGCGGCGAGCGGTGACGCTCGGTCAGGGCGGCGGCGAGTACGGACGGTGTTGCTTTTCACCCGACCGGCGTAGTGTGGGGGTGAACGAAGCATCCGATCCGGAGCGTCGCCCGTCTGTGCCCTCCGGATCCCGCACGAGGGCCGCGTTCCGCGCCCCGGCTCGACCCCGCCGACCCCCTTCCTCCTGCTCGGGGTGCGGCGTGCCCTCGTGAGACTCCGCGTTGCCGAGCGCCTGGTGCACGACCTCCTGGCCCCTCCTGCCCCAGCTACCCCCACGGACCGCGCGCTGCTGCGCGAGCTCACCTTCGCGGACGGGACGGCCGCCGGGCGGCGGGAAGGTGGTGGATGAGCGATGACCGAGCCGGTGACCTCTCTGGTGCTGCGACCGCCGGACCTCGTGAGGGTGACCGTCACGGCGGTCGGTCTGGCCGAACAGGAGGGAGCGGCCGGGCCCGAGCTGGTGTCCACCGGGCCGGGCGGCCGGCTGGTCGTCGAGTTCGCCGCGCAGCACATCGCCGAAACGGCGCCGCCGCCCGGGTCGTCGTCGAGCGAAGGCCGTCCGGCCGGGCCCTCCAGGCTGGAGTTCCCGGTGGACGACCGGCCGATTCCGCTGTCCGGGAGCGGTCTCCTCACGGCGATGGGCCGGCTTCGACCGGTTCCCGGCACGGCGGCCGACGGCAGCACGCTGGAGATTCCGTGGCGGGTGCTGCTCGGGCTGGTGGCGGACACCACCTGCGTGCACCGCGCCGCGCCGGCCACGGGGTCCGGCGGCGTCACGGAACTGTGGCACACCCGGCTGGTCGCCGACGGCGGTGCGTACGCGTCCGTGTCCCCGCTGCGGACGCTGCCGCTGGGCGGCGACGCGGGCTTCGCGGGTGGCACCCCGTTGGGCGGCTTCTTCGACAGGATCGACGCGCAGGCGGCCGCACATCCGGGCCAGCCGATGGCGGTGGACCGGCTGATCCTCAGCGCGTCCGGGGCGTGGTTCGGCGGCTCCATCAGCTGGCGCGGGGATGCCGGGGAGCTCGACTGGACGCACCGCGCCGCCATGGGCCGGGACTTCTACGTCCGCGTGCTGGAAACCGGCGTGCTGTTCCCCTTCGGCCACCGGGCATCCTTCGTCGAGACCTACGAACGCCGGTTCGAGTCCGGCGACGCGCCGGTGGCGGTGCTGCGCGGGACGCGGTCACTGGTGATCACCGAGCCGGCCCGCGACTTCGACCTCGCGGAGCGCCAATTCCCGTTCCAGCACGTCGAGCTGGCCCCGCTGATGGTCGACGGGTTGGATCAGCCGGCGGACACCACCACGTTCTGGCCGACGCGCGGCGGCGCCCCGGTGCTGTTCTCGGTGCATGCCCGGGCCGCCGGGGACGTCGTGGAGATGGCGTTGCCACTGCTGTTCCACGCCGGTGCCGGGTCCGACCAGCTCGACGCCGTCTACGCCCAGGGGCCGGGCGCCGTCCATGACGCGGCGGCTGGGCGACCTCAGGCGTCGGTCGGGCGGTTCATGGCCGTCGCGGTGAAGAGCCCGACCGAGGCTTTCGACGGCGCCGTCCAGCACGTACGGTCGCTGACCTTCGGCGGCAAACCCGTCGCGGACGGCCCCGGATTCCACCCCGTGGTGACCGGGCTCGAGGTGATGCTGCCGGCCGTGCGCCAGCTGCTGGGAGCGGACGGGATCCTGAACGCCCAGCTGTCCGACGAGCTGGTGCAGACCCCGGCCGGGGCCGAAGTCCCCGATGTGCTCCTGAAGTTCGACACGCTCCCGTTGAAGTTCGGCTCGGCCCGCGCCGGGGTGGTGGCCGCGCCGAACATGAACGTCAACCGGATCTCGCGGACGCTGGGGCCGATCACCGATCGTCTCCCGACCGACCCGGCCGAGCTGTTCCCCCCGGACGCGAACCTGCTGGGCGTCTTCCCGCTCCGCGAGCTCATCTCCCGGATCTCGCCGGAGCACGGCCGCCCGACGATCACGTGGTCGGGCGGCGACCATCCCGTCGCGACACTGACCTGGGCGCAGGAACTGACCCAGCCGTCGGGCCCGTTCGCCCCGACCACGGGCGCCACCTGCCAGGTCGGCCTCACCGTGACGACCAAGCCCGCCGCCGCGAACGGCGGGCCGCCGCCGGTGGTCACGGACGGCACCGTCAGCAACTTCACGCTGAGCATCCCGCCGCAGGACACCCTGGTCGAGCTCGACTTCCGCGAACTGAAGTTCCACGCCGAAACCGGAGCCCTGCCCACCACCTCGTTCTCGATCGGCGGCGCCCGGCTCACCGGCAGCCTCGCCTTCGTGCAGAAGCTGCAGCAGGCGCTGCCCCAGGTGGGCGACGCCGCCCCGGCGATCGAGGTCTCGGACAAGGCCATCAAGGCGACGTTCGCGGCGGCCGTGCCGAGCCCGCTGTCGATGGGCGCCTTCACCTTGCGGAACATCCGGCTGCAGGCCGCGATCACCCTGTCGTTCGTCAACGAGCCGGTGCTGGTGGAGTTCTCCTTCGCATCGCGCGAACAGCCCTTCCTGGTGGTGGTCTCCGCGTTCGGAGGCGGCGGCTACCTCGAACTGGCCATCGGGGCCGGCGACTCCGGCGGGCTCCAACGGTTCGTCGGTTCGCTCGAGTTCGGTGCCTGCGCCGCGATGGACTTCGGGGTGGCCTCGGGCGAGGTGCACGTGTTCGGCGGGGTGACGTTCACCAAGTAGGGCAGCGCCGTCGAGATCACCGGCTACCTCCGGATCGGGGGCATGGTCCGGGTGCTCGGACTGGTCTCGGTGTCGGTCGAACTGACCATCGCGATGACCTACGTGCCGAACATGCTGACGGGGTCGGCCCGGCTGGTCATCAGCGTCGACCTGACGTTCTGGTCGACCTCGGTGGAGATCGGGTGCTCCAAGTCGTTCGGAGGCTCCGAACCGGCGCCGCCCGTGCACGGGGGCAACCCCGTCGCCCTGGTCGCTTTCATGGTCGGCCCGGAACCCGGGTTCTCGGTGCAGGAGGCTCTCGGCCGGGACACGGCGTCCTACCCGTGGCAGACGTACTGCCAGGCCTTCGCACCGGAGTGATCCGCATGGCTACCTCGCTGACCCGCCAGTTCGTGTGGACCGTCATTCCGGCCGGCCGCGTCGCGACCGTCGACGGCGGCCAACTGGCGCTGTGCTCGGTGCTGCTGACCCCGCGACTGCTGGGCCCGGCCGACCAGCCGCTGCGGCTCTCCGATTTCGGCCTGCAAGCCTGGCCGCAGGCCCTCGCGGCGGTCGGCTTCACGATGAACCGCGGCGACACCGTCGTGCCGGCGCAGCCCGTGCCGCACCTCGACCTCGATGGGAACCCGACGCTGTTCACGGCCGCGCAGCAGCAGTCCGCGTGGAGCGCGCTGTTCCCGCCCGACCTGGCCGTCCGGCCCTACCAGCCCGCCTCCTACCAGGACCGGCAGGCCGTGCACATGCCCGCCAGCCAGGCCGGCGCGCAGATCAGCGCCGCCTACGGGCAGAGCGGCTCCGCGCTGGCGGCGGCGCACCAGACCGATCCCGAGGCGCTGCGGGCCACGCTGCGCACCGTCAACGAGGGCTGGCAGAGCGGCCTGCGACCGTCCGACACCGACGCCGGTACGGAGCCGTCGCCGCTGCGCCGGGCCTACGACTTCTACCGGCGTCCGGACAGCGCGGCGGCGGCCCCGCCCGGCGCCCCGGAGCAGCCCGAATTCCACGACATCGTCGCCAGACTCGCCGACCACCCGATGCTGCTGCGGGCGCTCGGGCTGATCGTCGACCTCGGGGTCCCGGTGGCCGCGCTCGCCCCGTCCACCGCCCCGGCCACCCTGCGGGTGACGCCCCGGTGGCCCGGGTCCGAGCCCACGGCCGGCTGGGCCGGCGCCGCGCAGGACGACCTGTCACCCACCACCGCCTACACCCTGTCCGGCACCCGCTTCGTGCCCGCCGCAGGCTCCGGGCCGCAGGCCGCCCCGTTCGCGCTGGGCATGCTCGCCCTGGCGGGCGCGGCTTTGGGCGCCGCTCCGGGCGCCGCCCCAGGTGCGGCCCCGGCGGGGGACGGCGCCAACGGCCGGTTCGAGATCATGCCCTTCGACGTCGACGGGGCGGCGCTGCGCATGGTCGGCATCGCCGCGTCCGGCGACGGCGGGCCCGCCTCGGACCACGCCGACGACACCGGGCTGCCCGCCCTGCGGTCGGCCGGAGTCGCCCTGCTCGACACCGACCGCGAGCAGGAGCACGACAACCGACTGCGGCGCGCCCAGGACCGCGCGACCAGGGAGGGCCTGTTGGGCTCGCCGCTGACCGCCGACAACCTCGTCGCGGGATACCGCCTCGACGTCTGGGACGACCGCACCCGGACCTGGCGGTCGCTGTGTCAGCGCCGAGTGCGGTACGGCGTCGGCGGCCTCCAACTCGGCGGTGCCGACGGGCTGCTCGAAGAAGGCTGCGTCCGGGTCGATTCGGTGACCACCGGCGCCGGCGCGGACAGCGCCGTCTACGTGCACCAGACCGTGGCCCGCTGGGACGGGTGGAGCGCGGTGGCCCCGCGGCCGGACCGCATCGCGGAGCCGGTCGACACCCCCGACCTGCCCTTCACGATGGTGCTCGGCCACGAACCGGGGTCCCTGCCCCGGCTGCGGTTCGGCCGGCACTACCAGCTGCGAGCCCGCCTGGCCGATCTCGCCGGAGGCGGGCTGCGACCGGGGGAGCCCGATGCCGACGAGCAGCACAGCGCGTCGTTCCCGCACCGCCGTTTCGACCCCGTCCCCGCACCCGAGCTCCTGCCCACCCGGCCGTACGTCGACGGCGAAGGGCCAAGCCGGCTGGTCGTCCGCAGCGATCGCGGGACCTCGGCCGCCGACTACGCCGCCGCACACGGGTACCCGGCGGATGACCTGCGGTACCTGTTCGCGCCGAAGGCCCCGCTCGAACTGGCCCTCCAGCACGGGGTGTTCGACTCGGCGGTGGGCGCCGCGGCCGTGCCGCCGATCGATTCGGCGTTCACCACCGCCGTCCGCGCCGACCGTGACGTGACCGACATCCCCGGCGCGCAGCCCCACGACGAAGGGGCCGGCTCCTACCAGGTCGTGCCCGCGACCGGCGTCGACCTGCCGTGGCTGCCGGATCCGGGAGCCCCGCTGTTCGCCGTGGGGGTGCGCTCGCGCCCCGTCGACCCGGTCACCGGAACGGAGGGCACCACGACGGGGTTCGACGGCGCCGACCACCTGCACCTGCAGCACCGCTGGGGGAAGTGGCCGGACTACCCGCCGGTCGGCCTGCGACTCGTCGCCGGCCCCGCCGGATGCACGGCGAGCATTCCGGACACGGGGGCACCACGCGTCATGACCGTCGAACTGGGGCCGGCCGAGCAGGCGACGCTGGACCTCGTGTCCTGCCCGGGCCTCGCCGACGTTCCCAACCACGGGGTCGCGATCTGGGCCGGCGCGGATCCGGCCGATTCGACGAAGACCACCAACCAGCTCGTCTACCACGGCCACATCCGCACCGTGACCCCGCCGCACACCATCACCGTCGTGCACGCGGTGCAGCGGCCCCTGGTCGACCCGGGCGGCCGCTTCGTGGCCAGCCGCCAGACCGGCGACACCGACGCGATCCTGCGGATCACCGACCTGGTCCTGGACGTCGCGAGCACCGGGCGCATCGACGTGCACGCCGAGTGGTCGGACTTCGAGGACGTCATCACCGATCCGCCGTCCGCCCCGGCCGCCGCGGCCTTCGCCACCCACGTCGGCTCCTACGACGTGGCCTACACCAGGCCGGATCTGGCCCTGCCCACGATCGTGCACACCTTCGGCGACACCCGCCGCCGGCAGGTCACCTACACCGTCACCGCGATCTCGCGGTTCCACGACTTCTTCGGCAGGCTCACCGCCGTCGACCCCGAGGCCTGCACGGTACGGGTCACGCTGCCCGGGACCACCGACGTGCCCTGCTCGGCACGGCCGCCCGCGCCCCGGCCGCGGTACACGGTGCCCGCGTTCGCCTGGTCGCGCAGCAGCAGTGGCGGGGTCCACCGCTCCACGCGCGGCGGCGGGCTGCGGGTGTTCCTGGAACGCCCCTGGTTCGCCTCCGGGACGGACGAACGGCTGGCCGTGATCGTCTCGGCCGGCTCCGAGCCGGACCACGTCAGCCTCACCGGGAAGGACCCGATCTGGACCACCGACGCGCCGAAGAGCCCGCTGCGCGCGGATCAGGTCGTGGCGGCCCTCGGCGCGGTGCCGGAGGTGCTCGACGAGGCCGGGGGAGGGGTCACCGCCGTGCTCCACCCGGTGACCTTCGACGCGGAGCCGAACTGCTGGCTCGCCGACATCGACCTGTCACCCCTGGCCGCGACGTCGTACCGCCCGTTCGTGCGCCTGTCGCTCTGCCGCTACCAGGAGCACACGGCCGTGGACGTGCCCCACCTGTCGGCGCCGGTGGAAACCGAACCGCTGCAGCTGTTCCCGCCCCGGGACCTGGTCGTCACACAGGCGGCGGCCGGGATCACGGCGGTCCTCGGCGGCAAGGGCCCGGACGGTCCGGAGGCCAACACGGTCCGCGTCGAGCTGCAGGCCGCCACCAGCGCCGCGACCGCGGCGCTCGGCGACGACGCGGTCATCGGCTCCTCCGGCTGGACGACCGTCGCGGCCACCAGCGGTGCCCTGGGGGCGCAGCTCCAGCTGAGCATCCCGGCCGGGGAGACCCGTCCGCTGCGGGTCCTCGTCACCGAGGTCGAGAACTACCCCGCGCAGGACCCGGGCCCCGGACGCCAGGGCACCCGGCTGGTGTACGCCGAGACCGTCCGCCTGACCTGATCCCGCCCTGATCCCGCATCCGACCGACACCCAGAGCGCACCAGGAGGTCGCCATGGGATTCGACTTTCCGTTCGGCTCGCAGGTGGTCGAGCTCGCGTTCCAACAGGTCAGCGACGAGTTCCCGTTCTCCGACCTGGTGCCGATCGAGATCGGCGAGACCTACCTGCGCGTCATCGCGCTGTGGCGGGACAACCAGGCGCTCGGCGGGAAGGCGCCCACCGTCGAGGTCCGTTCGGGGCAGGGCGGGCTGACCCCGCTGACGGTGACGCCGCTGGGGGAGGGCACCACCGCCGTACCCGTCATCGGGACGGACGGCGTCGTCGCGGCGCAGGGCACGTGCGTGCGGGGGAACAACGACGTCTACCTCGTCCACCTCTTCGCCATCGCGGAGACCAATGGCCCCTGGCAGCTGCGCCTCACCAACAACGACCCGCAGACCCTGCACTTCGTGGCGATCAGTTCCACCGACCCCGACCAGACCCTGCAGCCCTGGATGGTGTGGGGCGCCACCCCGGGGAACTTCACCGCGGCGGGCGACCCGAACGAACTCCACGTCTTCCTGCCGGGCCTGTTCACGACCCACGCGGTGACGGTGCGCAACCTCGGCACCGCCCCGCTCGTGTTCGACGAGAAGGCCGGGGAGTCCATCGGGGGCCCAGACAGCCCCGCCGTGATGGCGGCCCTGCCCGCCCGGACCGATCCGGACCACCACCCACTGCTCGACACGCACGGAGTCGACCAGATCGTCTTCGGCGTCCACCACAACGGCGCCGACGCCGATACCACCGTCACCCACACCGTCCAGGCCAACGACGGGCGGCACCAGGCGCAGCTCACCATTCTGGTCAAGCGCACGAACTACCCGCCGCCGTCGCCCGGCGCCCCCTGCAACATCGACCACTGCCCCGGCTACGTCCCGCCCCCGCCGTACGAGCCCGCCCTCGGCGCGCCGACCACAGGCCCGTGCGGGCAGACCGGGTGCGGACACGGCGAGGGCTTCCACGGACTGGGACCGGCCTGCCGGCTGGACGACGGCTGCCCCGGCTACCGCAGCGCGAACGGCGGGACCAGCGGTGCCGAGGACGACGTGTGCGTGCAACCGGGATGCGGCCACACGTGGGGCGAATCGCACAAGATCCATCACCAGCCCCCGCCGGACACCCACTGCCGCCGCGACGACGGCTGCCCCGCGTTCTCCGGCGGCTCGGGCCCGCACGCGATCTGCCGGCGGGACATCTGCGGCCACCCCTTCACCGACCACACCGAGCTCCCGACCTGACGGCCACCGGACGGAGCGCAGCGGACAGCACCGCGCCCGGGGTGGTCCGCGCGGGTCAGACCGGCCCCAGGTAACGGCGGCCCGGTATCTGCTCGAAGATCAGGTTGGTGCGGGTCTGGGCCACCGCCGGGTGGGTGGTGAGGTGGTCGACGACGAAGTCGCGCAGCGCCTCCGGGCCGGCGACGCCGACGTGCAGGAGGTAGTCGTCCGAGCCGGCCATGTGGAAGACGGCCAGGACGCCGGGCAGATCGGGTGCGGTGGTGCGGAAGCTCTCGTTCTGCTCGCGGGTGTGGGCGCGCAGCCGGACCGAGATCATCGCCTGCAGCGGCAGGCCGATGGCCGCCGGGTCGACCTCGGCGCGGTAGCCGCGGATGATGCCGCGCTCCTGGAGGGCACGCACCCGGGCCAGGCAGGTGGACGGGGCGATGCCCACCGCCTCGGCGAGGGCGTTGTTCGGCAGCCGGGCGTTGTCGGTCAGGGCGCGGACGATCGCCCGGTCGGTGTCGTCGATGGGGGTCCGCCGCTGCTGCGGATTGTTCGGCATGCCCGCCAGGATCCCAGCCGATTCCGTCGATGAGCAAGCTCGTTCGGGCTTCGACCGAATCTTCTTCGGCCGAGCTTCCGGAAACCGCCGGAAAGTTCCATCCTGGGCGCGGGCGGCGAACGCCCCCCGACCCCCCACCACGCCCGGAGTGCCCCGCCCATGAGCCCGACCGCCACCTTCGCCGTGCCCGCACCCGCGACCGCGACCTGCGTCGACCCGGGCCCGGAGCTGGACGGCGACGCGTTCGTGCTCCCCGCGACCGGCCTGGACGACACCCGGCGGCTGCGCGCGCTGGACACCGTGGACGAGTACCTGACCCGCAAGCGCAAGCACCTGGTCGGCTACCAGGCCACCCAGGACATGCAGGGCACCGCGCTGGACCTCGCCCGGTTCATGCCGAACAACATCAACAACCTCGGCGACCCGTTCCAGAGCGGCGGCTACAAGCCGAACACCAAGGTCATCGAGCGCGCCGTCCTCGACTACTACGCGCGGCTGTGGCACGCGAAGCGCCCGCACGACCCGGCCGACCCCGAGTCGTACTGGGGCTACATGCTGTCCATGGGCTCCACCGAGGGCAACATGTACGCGCTCTGGAACGCCCGCGACTACCTCAGCGGCAAGGCCCTGATCCACCCGCCGACCGCCGCCCGCGACGAGGTCCGCTACGTCCAGGCCGAGCCCGACCGGCACAACCCGAACGCCCACCGCCCGGTCGCGTTCTACTCCGAGGACACCCACTACTCCTTCGCCAAGGCCGTCCGGGTGCTGGCCGTCGAGACCTTCCACGCCGTCGGCCTGGAGCTGTACCCGGACGAGTGCCCGCTGACCGACCCGGCCACCGGGCGCCGCGAATGGCCCGCCGAGGTGCCCTCCCGCCCCGGCCCGTCCGGGTACTCCTGGGACGGCCCCGGCGAGATCGACGTCGACGCGCTCGCCGTCCTCGTCGAGTTCTTCGCCGCCAAGGGGCACCCGGTCTTCGTCAACCTCAACCTCGGCAGCACCTTCAAGGGCGCCCACGACGACGTCCGGACGGTCTGCGAGCGCCTGCTGCCGATCTTCGAGCGGTACGGCCTGGTGCGCCGCGAGGTGGTCTACGGGACCTGCCCGGACAGCGGGCAGCCGCTGGTCGACGTGCGCCGCGGCTTCTGGATCCACGTCGACGGCGCGCTCGGCGCCGGCTACGCGCCGTTCCTGCGGATGGCCGCCGAGGACCCGGCGTACGGCTGGGCGCCGGAGACCGGGCTGCCGGAGTTCGACTTCGGACTCGCCCTGCCCACCGCCGAGCACGGCGAGGTCGACATGGTCTCCTCGATCGCCATGAGCGGCCACAAGTGGGCCGGCGCGCCGTGGCCGTGCGGCATCTACATGACGAAGGTGAAGTACCAGATCTCGCCGCCGTCCCAGCCGGACTACATAGGCGCGCCCGACACCACCTTCGCCGGCTCCCGCAACGGCTTCTCCCCGCTGATCCTCTGGGACCACCTGTCCCGCCACTCCTACCAGGACCAGGTCGACCGGATCCGCACCGCCCAGGAGCTCGCCGCCTACCTGGAGCGCCGCCTGCTGGCCATGGAACAGGAGCTCGGCGTCGAGCTCTGGCCGGCCCGCACCCCGGGCGCCGTCACCGTACGGTTCCGCAAGCCGAGCGCCGACCTGGTGGCGAAGTGGTCGCTGTCCTCGCAGGACGTCCTGCTCGTCCCCGGCGACGAGTCCACCCGCCGCAGCTACGTGCACGTCTTCGTGATGCCCTCCGTCGACCGGGCGAAGCTCGACGCCCTGCTCGCCGACCTCGCCGAGGACCCGGCCGTCCTCGGCTGAGCCCGGCCGACCTCGGCCGTCCTCGGCTGAGCCCGGCCGACCTCGGCCGTCCTCGGCCGACCCGCGCGCGGCAGCTCCCCCCGGCCCCGGCCGGGGGGAGCATTGCCGTTCCCGGAGACGGGGTTCCCGGACAAGGGGTTTCCGGAGAAATGAGTTCCGGAGAAAAAAGTGCCCAGCCCCGCACGACATCCCGGCGCCCCACGTAGTCATCAGGGGTATGCACGAAGATCACACCACCAGGGAACGGGCGGGCACCGAGTGAAGTCAGCACAGGAGGACGAGTACCTGGCCTTCGTGGCCGCGAGGGCCAAGGCGCTGTACCGCTCGGCGTACGTCCTCGCCGCCGGCGACGCCCACCTCGCCGAGGACCTCGTCCAGGAGACCCTCAGCCGGGTGTACGTCCACTGGAAGCGCGTGGTCCGCGCGGACAACCCGGCGGCCTACGCCCAGACGGTGCTGGTCCGCACCTTCCTCAGCCTGCGCCGCCGCCGCAGCAGCACCGAACGCCCCACCGGGACCCTGCCCGACAACGCGGCCACCGGCCCGGACACCGCGCTGCGCCTCACCCTGCTGGACGCGCTCGGCCAACTCCCGCCCCGCGACCGGGCGGTGCTGCTGCTGCGCTACTGGGAGGACCGCAGCATCGAGGAGACCGCCCAGATGCTCCGGATGACCAGCAGCGCGGTCCGCTCCCAGAGCACCCGCGCACTCGGCAGGGCCCGCGCGCTGCTCGGCGACAGCCTGTCCGACCTGATCCCGCACTGAGCACCCCGTCCGCGCAGGCCGACACCGCCCCGAGCCCTCACCCGCGACAGAACAGAACAGAACAGGTGACCCCACCATGTCGTTCGAAACAGACCTCGCCCACGCCCTCGACCGCACGACCGACGCCCTCGAACCCGAGCTCGGCACCTTCCTGAACGGCGCCGTCGAACGCGGCCGCAGCCGCCGGCGCCGCCGCACCGCCGCCGTCCTCGCCGGAGCCGGCGCCTGCTGCGCCGTGCTCGCGGTGGCCGGCCTGGTGCTCCCCGCCGCGCTCGCCGGCAGCCACTCCGCGGGAGAGCGGGAGATGCCGATGGCGGCGCCCCGCACCACGATCACCGACGCCCAGATGATCCAGGCCGTGGAGGCCACGTTCCCCGGCGGCCGGTTCAGCCAGGAGACCGGGCAGAGCAACAACCCCTCGGACCCGTCCGGCGGCTACGTCGCCAACGGCGGACTGGTCCTCGACGACGGCCACGGCGCCGCCTACGTCGGCGTCTCGGCGCAGCGGCTCAAGCTGCCGCTGGAGGACGGCGAGGGGCTGAGCTGCAGTGCGAGGCCCCGCGCCGCGGGCGACACCTGCAAGGTGAGCGAGCTGCCGAGCAGCGCCGCGCTCCCCGGCGGGGCCCTGGTGATGACGGAACAGACCGCGGCCGGCCACCCGGCCGGCCCGGACACCGCCCACCGCTGGACGGTGACGGTGACCCTGAAGTCGACCGGCGCTCAGCTCCAGATGGTGCAGTGGAACAGCACCGGCGGCGGTAGCGGAAGCGAGGTGCCGAAGCCGACCCGTTCGGGCCCGCCGCTCTCCGACCAGCAGGCGGTGGCCGCCCTCACCGGAGCCACCTGGGCACCGATCCTCGCCTCGCTCGGCTGACCCACCCGGGGCGGCCTGCGCATTTTGTTTTGAGCGTGGCGGAGGAGTACTGTCTCCCAGTCGCTCGGCTGGGAGCACCGGACACGCATCTGCGCGGACGGTCCCGGGGCGGCCAATCCTTTGAGACATCACGTCCGGTTCGCACCGGGCCGGTCCTGTCATGTGCAGGTGCGGCTCGGTGCGTATTCGGCGTGCGCGTTTTATCGGGTTGCGGTCGGACTCTGCTGGATTCGCTTTTCGGAGCGGGGATCGGCTAGAGTTTGAAACGTCGGACGGGGCGTCAAGCCCCGGAAGACACCGGCGAGTTGGATGACGAAGCCCCGGAAAACGGAGCGGAAAACATCTGATA
>NZ_JZKH01000130.1 GCF_000961885.1 Streptomyces rubellomurinus | reverse complement strand
CGAGCGGCTTCCCCGTCAAGGTCGCCGATTGCGCGGGCAAGGAGACCACCGTCACCAAGGCACCGACGAAGATCGTCACCAGCAACGCGGCCAGCCTTGAGATGCTGCTGCGACTCGGCGCCGGCGACCGCGTCATCGGCACCGGCTTCCCGCCCGGCAAGGGCACCCTGCCCGCCGAACTCGCCGACCAGGGCGCCAAGGTGCCCGTCCTCGGCGACAAGACCATCCCCAAGGAGAAGCTCCTCGGTTCCGGCGCCGACCTCTACCTCGACACCTTCGGCGCGATGCCGATGATGGGCGGCGCCGCCACCGCCCCCAGCGAGGAGGAGTACGCGGCGGCCGGCATCCAGCACGTCCAACTCCTCTCCACCGCCTGCGCCGGCACCCCCAAGGCCGCCAAGGCGCCGCGCACCGACCTCGCCGCCGTCGAGGACGACCTGCGCCGCGTCGGCGCCGTCACCGGCACCGCCGCCCGCGCCGAGGAACTCGTCACCGGCATGGAACAGCGGATCGGCGAAGTCCGCACCGCACTCGCCGCCGTCCCCGCCGAACAGCGCCCCAGCTACTTCCTCTTCGACTTCGACGCCGGCACCAAGCAGCCGACTGCCGTCTGCGGCCGACAGGTCGCCAACGCCGTCATCACCCTGGCCGGCGCACGCAACGTCTTCGCCGACTGCGACGCCGACTTCAAGCCCGGCAGCTGGGAGGACGTCGTCGCCAAGAACCCCGACTGGATCCAGCTCGCCGTCCGCAACCGCGGCAGCGAGGACGCCACCCGCAAGGCCTACGACGACGCCGAGGCCTTCCTGCGCAGCTTCCCCGCCACCCAGGGCCTGAAGGCCGTCCAGCAGGGGCACTTCATCCGCCTCGGCTCCGAAGCCACCACCATCGCGGGCGTGCGCAACGCCGACGCCGTCCGGCAGATCGCCGCCACCGTCCACCCCGACCTCGTCAAGCCCGACACCGCCAAGAGTGGCCAGTAGGACGTGACTTCGGCCACCCCCGCCCCCGCCACGAGCAGCACCCGGCGCCCGGCCCGCACCCTGCGGGCCGGGCCGCTGGCCGCCGCCCTCACCGCCGCCCTGCTCCTCGCCCTCACCGCCGCCGTCTCCCTCGGCTCCGTCGACATCCCACCCGGCGAAGTCTGGGCCGTGATCGCCCGCCGCCTCACCGGACGCACCCCCGAACCCGGCACCCGCGACCTCATCGTCTGGCAACTGCGCTTGCCCCGCGCCCTGCTGGCCGCCGTCGTCGGCGCCGGACTCGGCCTGGTCGGCACCGCCGTCCAGGCCATCGTCCGCAACCCCCTCGCCGACCCCTACCTGCTCGGCATCTCCTCCGGCGCCTCCCTCGGCGCCGTCGCCGCCGTCGTCCTCGGCACCACCCTCGGCCTCGACCTCACCTTCGGCAGCGCCCTCGGCCTCACCGTCTCCCTCGCCGCCTTCACCGGCGCCCTCGCCGCCTTCGCCCTGGTCTGGCTGATCGCCCGCCGCGGCGGCGGCTTCGCCCCCCTGCGCCTCGTCCTCGCCGGCATCGGCATCGCCCAGTTCCTCGGCGGCCTCACCAGCTACCTCGTCCTGCAGACCCGCGACGAACAGCAGACCCGCGGCGTGCTGTTCTGGCTCATGGGCAGCCTCGGCGGCGCCGTCTGGGCCCAACTCGCCCTCCCCGCAGCAGCCGTGGCACTCGCACTCGCCCTCCTCCAGGCCCGCGCCCGCGGCCTCAACGCCCTCCTCATGGGCGACGAGACCGCCGCCGGACTCGGCATCGACGTCACCCGGCTGCGCCGCGAGGTCTTCGTCGTCACCAGCCTGCTCACCGGCGTCCTGGTCGCCGTCTCCGGCGCCATCGGCTTCGTCGGACTCATGGTGCCGCACGTGTGCCGACTCCTCGTCGGCGGCGACCACCGCCGCCTGCTGCCCCTGTCCGCCCTCACCGGCGCCGTCCTGCTCGTCGTCGTCGACACCGCCGCCCGCACCGCCTTGGACGGCCAGGAACTGCCCATCGGCGTGGTCACCGCGGTCCTCGGCGCCCCCACCCTGCTCTACCTGCTGGACCGACGACTGGAGCCCAAGTGAGGATCGCCGTCGAGGACCTGAGCGTCACCCTGGCCGGCCGGCGGGTGGTGGCCGGAGTCCACCTCGTCGCCGAGGACGGCGAGATTGCCGGACTCGTCGGCCCCAACGGCAGCGGCAAGTCCAGCCTGCTGCGCACCGTCTACCGGCACCTGCGGCCGAGCGCCGGGCGGGTGCTGCTCGCCGGGCGGGACGTGGCCGCGCTGCGGCCCGCGCAGTCCGCCCGGCACATCGCCGCCCTTCCCCAGGAGCGCGGCGGTGACTTCGAGTTGAGCGTGCGCGAGGTCGTCGCGATGGGCCGCACCCCCTACAAGGGGGCGTTCGCCGCCGACGACGCCGAGGACCACCGGATCACCGCCGAGGCGCTGGCCCGGGTCGGCATGGCGGCCGCCGCCGACCGCCGCTTCGCCCAACTCTCCGGCGGCGAACGGCAGCGGGTGCTGCTCGCCCGCGCCCTCGCCCAGCAGCCCGACGTCCTGGTCCTGGACGAGCCGACCAACCACCTCGACGTCCGGCACCAGGTCGAACTCCTGGCCCTGCTGCGGGAACAGCGGCGCACCACCCTGGTCGCGCTGCACGACCTCAACGCCGCCGCCTCGGTCTGCGACCGGCTGCACGTCCTGCACGACGGCGCCCTGGTGGCCTCCGGGGCGCCGCGCGAGGTGCTGACCGCCGAGCTGCTGGCCGAGGTCTTCGGCGTCCGGGCGGCGGTGGTCGAACACCCGCTCACCGGCGATCCGCTGATCGCCTTCGACCACCGCACACCGGCCGGGCAGGGCGCGTAGCGGCCTCCTGCCCGGCCGGCGTGCGTCGTACGTCGAGCGCTCAGCTGCCCCCGTCGTGGCCCTGGTCGCGGCTCTCGTCATGGCCCTGGTCCTGGCCCTGGTCGCTGCTCTCGTCGCTGCTCTCGTCGTGGCTCTCGTAATGGCTCGGCCGGCCGTCCCGCAGCACCGGGCGGCCGAGCCGGGCCGCCTCCTCGCTGCGCAGCAACTCCCAGCTCCCGTCCGTACGGTGGAGCACCGCGGAGTGCCAGGGGGTGGTCCAGGCATCGGGCGCGGCGAGCAGTCGGATGCCGAACTTGGGCGCGCCGGCCGGCTGCGGGTGGATCGACAGCCGGACCGAGCGGGGGTGTCGCTCGGCGATCAACTCTCCCCAGGCCCGGCTGCGTTGGATCACCCCGTAGGCGCGGCGGCGGCAGTCCCGCTGCAGCGCCGAGCGGGTACCGGGGAAGCCGGTCGAGTCCTCGGTGAGGAACCGGGTGATGCCGAGGTACAGCCGCCGGGTCTCCTCGTCCGCCAGCACCTGCTCGCGCAACTCTTCCAGGCCCGGGGCGTACCGGGCGTGCACCAGGGCGCGCTTCTCGTCGTGCGGCAGGTCGCCGAGGACGGCCCGCAGGTCGAAGGTGTCCAGGCGGGTCAGGCCCTCGGAGGCGATCATGCGCGTCAGCGCGTCGGAGTACTCGTCGATGTGGCGGTCGGGGACGTGGACGAGGTCCCCGAAGATGTGCCCGTCCGAGCAGATCAGGATGCGGGCGCCGGGCGCGTACAGGCGGCCGATCTCGGCGCAGAGGCCGTCGAGGAAGGTCAGCGACAGGCGCTCGCCCTCGTCGGGCAGGTGGCCCAGCACCTTCGCCGGGTTGGGGGACTTGCAGGGGAAGCCCGGCAGGGTGAACCGGATCGGCTCGCCCGCCGCGATGAAGTCGGCCACCTGGGCGAGCTGGAGCGGGAAGTGCTCCGGGCGGGCGTCGAACTCCGGGTCGGCGGCGCGCCGGTGGGGCAGCAGCAGGGCGAGGACGCGGGCGGCGAGGCGGGCGGCGCCGGGGGCATCCTGGCCGTCGCGGCGGTCGCGCTCGGGTATGGAGGCGGGACGGGCGGGTGCGGTGAGGGTGCCGGCGGATGGCATGGCGGGGTCCTCCGTGACGAGGGGCGGGGAAGTCGGGGCGGTGCGCGGCGGTGCGCGGCGGTGCGCGGCGGTGCGCGGGGGTGCGCGGGGCGGCGTGGTCAGGCGCGGCGGTCGTAGGCGACCGGCAGCCGGTCGACCCCGCGCGCCAGGACGGCGGGGATCCAGCCCAGCTCGTCCAGTCCCTCGCCGGGCTCCGGCGAGGGGCGCAGCCCGGGCAGCCGGGTGAGCAGGGTGGCGAGGGCGACCTGGAGTTCGGCCCTGGCCAGGGCGGCGCCGGGGCAGTAGTGGATGCCGTGGCCGAAGGCCAGGTGGGCGTTGGGCGTGCGGTCGAGGTCGAGCCGGTCGGCGTCCGGGAAGCGCGCCTCGTCGCGGTTGGCGGCGCAGAGCGAGACGATCACCGAGTCTCCGGCCGGGACGGTGGTGCCGAACAGGTCGTCGTCCTCCGCGAGGAACCGCCAGGTGGTGAGTTCGAACGCGGCGTCGTGGCGCAGCAGTTCCTCCACGGCGCGGGCGAGCGTGCCCGGGTCGTGGCCCGGCCGGTCGGGCGAGGAGTCGCGCGGGGAGTCGCGCGGGGTGTCGGGTGAGGAGCCGAGCAAGGAGTCTCGCAGCCGGGCGAGTTGGTCGGGGTGGCGCAGCAGGGTGACCACCATGGTGGTGATCTGGTTGGTGACCGGCTCCTGCCCGGCGACCAGCAGCTGGAACACCATCGAGTCGAGTTCGGCGCGGCTCAACTCGCCCGCGTCGTGGGCCTCGACGAGCCGGCCGAGCAGGTCCTCGGTCGCCGTCCAGCCGGGCGCCGCGCGGTCGGCGCGCTTGCGGTCGACCACGTCCGCGATGTACGTCTGCAGGCCGCGCAGCCGTGCCTCGTACGCGGGCCGGCCCGGGTCCTGCGGGCCCACCGGCTGGACGACCTTGCCCCAGTCGCGGTCGAAACGTGCGGCCAATTCGGCGGGCAGGCCGATGACTTCGGCGAGCACCCGGAAGGGGTAGTGGGCGGCGAATCCGGCCACCAGGTCGGCGCCGCCGGTCTCGGGCAGCTCGTCGACGAGGGCGTCGGCGAGCTGCTGGAAGCGCGGGCGCAGCGACTCCACCCGGCGCGGGGCGAAGGCGTCCAGCACGAGCCGGCGCATCGAGGTGTGCTTCGGCGGGTCCTGGTGCAGCAGGTGGACCTGCAGCGCCGAGTGCTGCGGCTCGGGCATGATCGACGCCAGTCGGCGCCAGTTGGCGTTCCCGAGCGCGTGGTTCTTGCCCAGGCGCGGGTCGTTGAGGGCGGCGTGGGCGGCCTGGTAGCCGGTGACCAGCCAGGCGTGGATGCCGCTCGGGAACTCCACCCGGTGCACCGGCCCGGCCTCGCGCATCCGCCGGTAGAGCGGGTACGGGTCGCGCTTGTACGCGGGCCCGTACAGCGGCACCGGATCGGGCAGCGGGCCGCCGTCGCCTCCGGCGTACGGGCAGCGCGCGGCCTCGGCGCCCTGGTGGGCGGTGTCGGTCATCTTCGGTGTTCCTTCGGGGAGTTGGCGGCGGGACGGTGAGATCGGGCCGCGGGGTCGATGCGTGAGGTCAGCGGGCGGACGGGCGGCGCCGGGCGAGCAGCGCCACGGCGGACGCCGCCAGCAGGGCGGCCAGGGCCAGGCCCGTGTGCGCACCGGTGCCGCTGCCGGTGCCGGCGCGGTCGCCGGCCAGGGCGGCGGCGGTGCCGAGCGCGGGGCCGAGCGCGAAGCCCAGGCTGCGGCAGAGCTGGACGGCGGATCCGGCGGTGGCGAGCCGGCCCGGCGGGGCGGCGGACATCACCAGGGCCTGGGTGGGGCCGCCGTTGAGGCCCATCCCGGCGCCGGCCAGGGCGAGCCGCCAGGCGATCTCGCCGCCGGACCAGCCGGGGTCCAGCGGGACGAGCAGGGCCAGGCCGAGCGCGGTGACGGCGGCGCCGAGCAGTGCGGTGGGGCGGGCGCCCCAGCGGTCGGCGAGCCGCCCGCCGAACCGGCCGGCCAGCACCATGCCGAGCGGGAAGGCCAGCATGGTCAGCGCGGTGGCGGTCGCGCTCTCGCCGCGCGGGCCGCGAAGATTCTGGGCGAGCAGGTAGTGGCAGGCCGCGAAGCCCGCGGCGAGCGCCAGCACCGAGGCGTTCGCCCCGGCGGTACGGGCGGTGCGCAGCAGCTCCGCGACCGGCCGCCCGCCGGGCCGGCGCAGCCACAGCAGCACGAGTGGGACGGCGGCCGGCGCGAGCAGCAGCCACTGCGGCGCCCGCGCGGACAGGGTGAGGCCGAGCAGGACGGAGGCGACGGCGGCACCGATCAGCGCCGCGTCGCCGAGCGCCTCGCGCTCGGGCGGCCGCAGCCCGCCGCGCCGAGGGGCGCATCGGTGCACGATCAGGGCGGCGGCCAGGCAGACCGGCAGTTTGACCAGGAAGACCGCCCGCCAGCCGAAGTGGTCCAGCAGCAGCCCGCCGACCACCGGCCCGGTGACGGCCCCGAGCGGCCCCAGCGTGGCGGGCACGCTCATCGCCCGCCCGCGCAGCTCCGGCCGTACGGAGGTGGCGGCGAGCACCGGCATCAGCACGAACAGCACGGCGGCGAAGGCCCCTTGGGCCAGCCGGGCGGCGATCAGCCAGGCCGCCCACGGCGCGAGTGCCGCCAGCACGCTGCAGCCGGCGAAGCCGCCCACGGCCAGCAGCAGCGCCGGTCGCGTGCCGACCTGGTCCAGCCATCGGCCGGCGGGCAACAGCAGGGCCACCAGAGGGAGTTGGTACCCGAGCGCGGCCCACTGGGCGACACCGGGGGAGACGTGCAGGCCGACCGAGATGTCGGTGAGCGCCAGGTTGACCACGTTCATGTCGAGCATCGCGACGAACGAGAGCAACCCGGCGGCCACGACCAGGCTCCACCGGTCCTGCGTCGGTTGCGGAATCCGACGATCCGTCAAATTCGTTGGGGAGGGGTTCTGGTGAGCCGCCATGGTGCCCTCCGATCGACTGCCGCTGTTCTGCCGGACACCGCCTCGTCGGCGGGGTCCGGTACAGCAGTCGGGGGAGGGGCGCCCCTGGTTCCGAACACCTGAAGGATTTCTTCGCGGGTGCGCGGGAGGGGGCTCAGAACTCGCCGCGCTCGATCGCCCCGAAGTCGATCCCGCCGTCCGGCTTCAGGGGGAGGGTGCCGCCGCTGAACAGCAGCTCCGTCATGCGCTTCGACCTCCGCTCCTCGCCCCTGATCGGGCCGAGGAAGGAGTTGACGCCCTCCGTGGGACGGTGGCCCGTGCCCCGCCAGCCGGTCATCGTCTGCAGTTGGTAGACCTCGGTGAGCCCGTCGCGGTACTCCCGGAGCACCTCGTCCAACTCCGCCCTCGCGGCGCGCAGTAGCGCGATGGCTCGCGGCGCGGCCTCCAGTGGCGACGCGGAGATGGCGTCGCCGTCCCGGGGCCCGTCCGCCGGCGGCGGCGGCCGAATGGCCATGGCGCGCGGCCCCCGCGCACGCGGGCAAGACGCCCCCGGACGGACGACGGTCGCGCGCGAACAACTTTCAGCGAACAGATAACAGATGATGAAAGCTGAAATCTGAAAGCTGTTATCTGTTATCTGTTCGCTGACATCAGTCGGCCGTCAGTCGTCCGCAGCCGGCCGGGAGCCCCCGCCGCCCGTCCGCTCAGCAGGCCGTCGCGAGCTCCCCGTGCTCGGCCGCCCGCAGCCGGGCGATCAGCTCCTCCCGGGCGCGGGCGACACGGGAGCGGACGGTGCCGACCGGGCACCCGGCGACCTCCGCCGCCTCCACGTAGCTGAGGCCGAGCACCTGGGTCAGGACGAAGGCCTCCCGCCGCTGCGCGGGCACCCGGTCCAACAGGTCGCCGAGCGCGATGCCGTCCTCGAACCCGGCGGCCGGCGCGGCCCCCGCCCCCTGACGCTCCGCCGCCTCCTGCCAGTCCGGCAGCGCGGCGCAGCGTGGCCGGGCGGCGGCCATCCGGTAGCGGTCGATCACCGTCCGCCGGGCGATCGAGAGCAGCCAGGTGCGGGCCGAGGAGCGTCCGGCGAACGCGGGCAGGCCGCGCAGCGCGCGCAGGAAGGTCTCCTGGGCGAGGTCGTCGGCGGACTGCACGTCCGTGAGATGGGCCACGAACCGCCAGACGTCCCGCTGGGTGGCGCGGATGAAGGCCTCGACGTCGGCGGCCCGGCCGGCCCGGGCGGTCAGCGCGAGCGCGGTGAGCTGGTCGTCATCCACGGCAGCCCCCCACCCGGCCGGTCCCGGCACGGCGACCGTGCGAGACGATGGTCAGATGAGATGCGCGCAGTTCCGTACCGCTCTGTCCGCCCGGCTCGACGGCGAACCGACCGGCCTGCCGGGCATCCGTCTGGACAAGCACCTCGCGCGCTGCACCGGCTGCCGCACGTGGCTGGACCACGCCGAGCGGCTGCGCACCCGCACCGGGCGGACCGCCGCGGACGGCCCCTCGCAGGAGTGGTCGGCCCGGCTGCTGGCCGGGCTGGGCGAAGCGGGAACCGGGTCGGCGGACGGGCCGCGCTGAAGCGGCCGAAGCCGGAACGGCGAAGGCGGAGCGGGCGCGGGCCGGAGTCGGCGCGCCGTCGTGGTGAGGCATGGGAAGGTCCCGGGGGAAGGGCTGGGGACGGCGCCGCGCGTGGCGGCACCGTCGGCGTCCGTGGGCGTCGCGCGCACCGCGTCGCACCTCCCGGAGGGCGGCGTCAGCGGCGAGGCCCGGGCCCCGGCACGGCGGCGGCACAGGGTGCGACCGACCGGCAGGGGCGACCTGCCCGCCACGGGTGAGGCCCCCGGCGGCCGGTGACCGGCGACAGCGTGAACAGCCGGAACCGGTACGACGGCGGAGGGCGGAAGGAGCGCGGCGGGCGCGTCAGCAGGCGAACGCGAGAGCCGGCGGCCCGCGCCGCACGACGGCATGCGTGAGCAGCACCGACCGGGGCGGCCGGGCGGCGCGGTCGACGGGCCGGGGCGCGGCCGGCCGCCGGTAGCCGAGAGGCCGCCCGACCAGTGCCAGCAGCGGGAGCAGCGGCCGCAGCAGCGCCCCGGCGACCACCCCGCCGAGCGCGCCCAGCAGGTCGAACAGCCGCACCAGCGCGGCCTCGCCGCGCCAGAGCAGCAACGCACAGGCCAGCGCGGCCAGCACGTGTGCGGCGAGCATCCCCGGCGACATGCCGTGCGCCATGCCGTGCGCCATGCCCTGGGACACGCCGTCCGTCATCCCGTCAGCAGCGCCGGACACCCTGCCCGCCGCCGCGTCGTGCGCCATGCCGCCGCCCCCCGAGGCGGCGTGCGCCGCCGCCCCGTGGTGCATCCCGGCCATGACGTGCAGACGGCCCGCCGGCGGCGGGCCGCCCGGGTCGAGGCCGGCCATCCGTGCCAGTTCGGCGGCGGAGAGGCCGCCCGGTGCCCGGTCCGGGTTGCAGAGCAGCAGCGCGGCCCAGTCCGTGGTGGCGAGGCGGCCCAGGCCGGCGCCGCCCCCACGGGCGGCCGCCCCGGCCTGTTCGAAGAGCAGGTGCAGCGCGCCCTGCGCCGCCACCATCCAGACGCCGATCACTGCGAGCCCGCGCCGCCGCCCGGCGAGCAGCCAGGTCAGTCCGAGGACGGCCCCGAACGCGCCGGCCAGCACGGCCGGCGAGACGCCGGCGCCGGACATGGCGACGTGCGCCGCGGCGGCCAGCGCCACGCACAGCGCGGCGAAGACCACGGCGCGCAGCAGGCGAACTCGGTCGGTCATCACGATGGCACTCATCGTCGCATCCGCCCCGCCCGGTCCGGACCGCACCCTGCGGTGAAGACCGGTTCCCCCTCGTGAGACCATGCCCGGCCCGTGCCCGGCCCGTCCGCTCCTGTCCGCGCCCCCCGCCGCTACCCGAGACGCTCCCACAGCGCCAGGTCGTGCGCGAACAGCACCCGGTGCGGCGCGAACCGCTCGACCCGGTCCAGCCAAGCCGGGTAGCTCGGCAGCGGCGGCGCCACACCGTCGAGCGCCGCCCGCCGGGCCAGCGCCGCCCGGCCGTACTCGGACGCGGAGTCGTACGCCTGCCCGGCCAGCAGGGCCGAGCGCCCGCCGGGGCGCTCCACCAGCAGCGACTGGTGCCCTTCCGTGTGACCGGGAGTCGGCAGCACCCACACCCCCGGCCACACCTCGGCCTCCCCGTCGAGTACCCGGTAGTCGGCGGCGGGGAAGTCGACCAGCGCGTCGATGGTGTGGCCGCCGGCCCGCGCCGCGGCCAGCTCGGTGGCCTGCACCACCACCGGCACCCCGGCCAGCAGCGGGTTGCCGCCGCAGTGGTCGAAGTGCAGGTGGCAGTTGACCACCAGGTCGATGTCGGCCACCGACACCCCGACCGCCGCCAGCGCCTCCGGCAGCGGCCGGCGGACCGGACGGTAGTGCGCCTCGGTCTCCGGCTCGCCCGCACCGATCCCGGTGTCGAACAGCAGCAGGCCCTCCGGCCGCTGCACCAGGTACGCCAGGACGGGCTCCACCCGCGGCTCCGTCCCGCCCGTTTCGGAGGCCGGCCGGACGAAGAAGCCCAGGTCGAGTCGGCGGATCGGGTACATGGTCGGTCCCCCCTGTTCAAACTGTCCGTGAAACCCGTACGGCCCGCGCAGCCCGTACGGCCCGTGAAACCCGTACGGCCCGCACGGCGTGTACGGCCCGTACGGCCGCGCAAGCCCGGGTGGCGCCCGCTCCCCGCGGCCGAGGGCCCGGCCGGGGCCCTCATCCGCACCCTACCCGCCCGCCGGAAGTCCCCGGCAGGGCTTCAGCTGGTCCCCCGTCAGGCGCCGAGCCGCGCAGGTGGCGGGCGTCACTGCGAGCGGCCGAACCCGGGAGCACAATGCCGGACATGACTGAGCAACCGTCGCCCGCAGGGGGCCGCCCCACCGACCAGCCGCCCACCGACGCCCCAGCCCCAGCCGCCGACACCGGCTCCGGCACCGCCACCGCCACCGGTCCCACCACCGCCCGCGTCGACCGCCCCACCGCCGACGCCTGGGCGGCCCTCGGCGGCGCGCCGGAGCTGCTGGACCGCGTCGGCTTCCACGGCCCGGACGACGTCCTGCCCTCCGGCCTGCCCGTACGCCGCCTCGCCCGGGCCACCGTCGCCGCCTGCTCGCTCGCCGCCGCCGAACTCGCCGCCCACCGCACCGGCGGGCCCGTCCCCGCCGTCCGGGTCGACCAGGGCGCGGTCGGCACCTCCTTCGTCAGCGAACGCCACCTGACCGTAGACGGCCGCACCCCGGTCGGCTTCGCCCCGCTCTCCGGCTTCTGGCGCACCTCGGACGGCTGGGTCCGCACCCACGCCAACTACCCGCACCACCGCGACCGCCTCCTCGCCGTCCTCGGCCTGCCCGCGGACGCCGGCCCGGAACAGCTCGCCGAGACGCTGAGCGGACTGCGGGCCGAGGACGTCCAGGAGCGCGCGTACGCCGCCGGGGCGCTCGCCGTCGCGGTCGCGCCCGTGAGCGACGCCACGCACCCCCTGGCGGAGAGCCTGCCCGTACCCGGCACCGCGGCCGCCCGGCCGCTCGGACCGGCCCCGGTGGACCGGCCCGCCGCGGGCATCCGCGTCCTCGACCTCACCCGGGTCATCGCCGGACCGGTCGCCACCCGCACCCTCGCCCTGCTCGGCGCCGACGTCCTGCGGATCGACTCGCCCCGCCTGCCCGAGGCCGAGGACGCCCACACCGACACCGGCTTCGGCAAGCGCTCCACCCGCCTCGACCTCGCCGACCCGGCCGACCGCGCCGCCTTCGACGACCTGCTCGCCACCGCCGACGTCGTCGTCAACGCCTACCGCCCCGGCACCCTCGACGCCTACGGACTGGCCCCCGAGGCGCTGTTCGCCCGCCGCCCCGACCTCGTCCTCGCCCAGATCTGCGCCTGGGGCTGGACCGGCCCCTGGGCCGGGCGACGCGGCTTCGACAGCCTCGTCCAGGCCGGCGTCGGCATCGCCGCCCACGAGGCCGGACCGGACGGCCGCCCCGGCGCCCTGCCCGCCCAGGCCCTCGACCACGGCACCGGCTACCTCGCCGCCGCCGGAATCCTGCGCGCCCTCACCGA
Source organism: Streptomyces rubellomurinus (assembly GCF_000961885.1). Lineage (GTDB taxonomy): Bacteria > Actinomycetota > Actinomycetes > Streptomycetales > Streptomycetaceae > Kitasatospora > Kitasatospora rubellomurina. Next base: position 4,445 of record NZ_JZKH01000130.1, on the reverse strand, counting down.
CCAGCGCACCGGCCGCCCCGGCGGCCGCCACCTGCGCTACTCCTTCGCCGGCACCGCCTCCTGGCTGCTGCACGGCATCGCCCCCGAACCGCCCGCCGAATCCTCCGAGCAGGGCACCGAGCCGTACGACCCGGCGCCGTACCTCACCGTCACCGACTCCGCGTACGGGAAACTGCGCCACGCCCTCCCCCCGATCGGCTACGACGGCGCGCCCACCGACTGGACCCGCCCGCCCGGCCGTTGGGGCACGGACCGGCCGGTTTGGCTCTGACCGGCCGGTTTGGCTCTGACGGGCTCGTCCGGCTCTGACCGGCCCCCGCGCGGACGGTCTGTCAGTGGCGTCTGGCAGCATCACCGCCATGACCGCACACGCCGCCGACTACACGTGGACCGCCCAGCGCTACCCCATCCTGGGCGAGGCCTACTGCCTCGCCCAGGTCCAGGGGCTGGACGCCGAGGAACTGCTGCGCCGCTACGACGCGCTGCCCGCCGGCAGCGTCGTCGGCCTGGACGCGGTCCTCGCCGCCTGGGACGCGTACGAGGAGGGGGAGGACGAGGACGACTACGAGGACGAGGACGAGGACGAGGACGGCGAGGGGCCCGGGGAGGCCGCGGCGCAGTCCGACCCGACCGAGGACCGGATCTTCGTCGCCGTCACCGAACTCGACGGCTGGGCGATCGCCGTGGAGCCGTACGGTTACCTCGGCACCCTGTGGGAGGTCATACCGCGGCTCGCCGAGGGCACCCGGCTGGTCTCGCACTACCGGAACGTCAACGCAGCCGACACCTTCGACTGGTGGGAGCACGGCTCCTGCCGACTGCACTTCGAGCCGCTGTTCCCCGACGACCGCCACGGCTCGGACGCCGACGCCCCCGGCATCCCCGAGCTGATGACCCACTGCGGCTTCCACCTCGACACCGAGGACCACGAGCTCTGCACCGAGGCCGCGTTCGCCCTCGCCGAGCGGCTGACCGACGTCCGGCTCAGCCCGGAACGGCTGGAGGCCGCGACCTTCCTGCTCGGCTACGCGCCGAGGCCCGTCAGCCCGTCCGCCCAGAGCTGACGCCCCGCCCGGGGCTGAGGCCTGGCCCAGAGCTGACGCCCCGCCCGGGCCCGCTGACGGTCCGACCCCGCTGCGCCCGGCCGCAGTGCGCCCGGCCGGGCCGCGCCCGACCTCGGGGCCCTCGCCGTGTCACATCCCGGACGGGATCCGCTTGGCCCGCCCCCGCACCTGGATCGCCGTCGCGACCTCGATCACCCCGAGGATCACCAGCCAGCAGCCCGCCAACACCGTCAACGCGGCGATCGAACCGACCGGCCACACCATCAGCAGCACCCCGGCCAGCGTGTTGGCCACGCCTGCGAACGCCTGCCAGCCCCGGGCCGGCATCAGCGGATCGGACGCCGCCGCCGCGAGCTGCGTGATCCCCCTGAACAACCAGCCGATCCCGATCCACAACCCCAGCAGCAGCAACGACTGCACGGCACTGCGGAAGCACAGCAGGCCCAGCAGCACGCAGATCGCGCCGCTGATGAACGCCATCACCCGCAGCGCGGTGGTGACGTGGGTGCCGAACGCGGCGGCCAGCTGCACGACGCCGATCACCAGCAGGTAGAGGCCGAACAGCACGCCCACCACCAGCAGGGTCTCGCGCGGCCAGGCGAAGACGACGATCCCGAGGGCGAGCGAGGCGATCCCGGCGGCCAGCAGGATCTGCCACGCCGCCTTGGCGAGCAGTCCGAGCGGACCCTGGACCGGGGAACCCTCGGGGGTGACGATCGGAGAAACCACGGTGGCGCACTCCTCGGACTGGCGGCCGGCCGGCCCGCGCGGCGGGCGAGGACGGCGGACGAACAGGGAACGGACAGGGAACGGACAGGGGACGGTCCCCAGCCTCACCGCGCCGCCGCCGGTCCGCGCGCCCGACACCGCCGTTCGGGGGCCACCGGTTCGGAGACGCCCGGTGCCCCACGTGCCACAGTGGATGGGCGCCCGGTTGCCGGAATGCCATGTTCCATCCACCCGTGGTCGATACCATCCGGTGGTATGACTCCTGCAGGGTGGGGGACCCCGCCGGTCGAACCGATCAGCCAGCACTACATCGTGTGCGGCGGCAACGCGCTCGCCCACCGACTGGTACTGGAACTCGTCGAACACTACGAAGTCCCGGTCGTCGTCCTCGTCGCCGACCGCACCCGGGACCACGCGCCCCAGATCGAGCAACTACCCGGCGTCTCCGCCGTCGTCGAGTACGCCACCATCACCGACGAGGCCCTGCGCGCCGTGTCCATCGGCACCGCCCGCGGCCTCGCCCTGGTCGAGGGCAGTGACCAGGACAACATCCACGCCGCACTCAGCGCGCAGGGCCACAACCCGGACATCCGGATCGTGTTCCGCATGTTCAACCAGCGCCTCGGCGACCACATCGAGCGGCTGCTCAAGAACGGCGCCGCACTCTCCGGCTCCGCCACCGCCGCCCCGGCCTTCGCCGCCGCCGCGCTCGGACGGCCCAACTCCGTCGAGGTCGGCGGGCGCTTCCTGCACGTCGCCTTCGACGACGCCATCACCCCCGACCGGATCTGCGTGGTCGCCGACCACGTCGACCGCCAGGACCTCAGCCGGATCCGCCTCTTGCCGGAGCAGCAGGAGTTCGCCGAATTCGTCAAGCTCGCCCGCGAGTTCGGCGACGACGGCCCGGTGCGACCCGGTGGCGTGCGGCGCCCACCGGAGCGGTCCGGGACGATCCCGGAACAGGCCGACGCGCCCCAGGACCCACCGGGCCGGCACGACCCGGCGAACGAGCACGATCCGGCGGCTGAGCACGGCCCGGCGAACGAGTACGACCCGGCGGACGAGAGCGGCCCGGCCGACCCGGGCGGGATCGCCGCCCTCCAGGCGCTGCCCATGGAACCCCGCGAACCGATCAGCTGGGCGCGGCGGCTGCGCTGGCGACTGCTCGACACCATGCGCTTCTTCACCAGCGCCCGGATGCGGCTGGTGCTGCTCACCGCCCTGGCCGCAGTGCTCATGGCGTTCGGCGTGCTCTGGTACCTCAACCGGGACTTCGGCTGGACGGTCTACATCTCGCTGCTCGACCTGGCCGGCGCCGCCCAGCCCGACCAGCTCGCCGACATCGCCAACGGCACCGGCACCGGCGGGATCTGGCAGCGGGTCGCCCAGGTGGTCATCACCGTCTGCGGCATCACCTTCGCCCCGGTCGCCACCGCCATCGCGGTCGAGGTGCTCGGCTCCGGACGCCGCGGGCAGCCCCGCAACCCCGGAGCCGGAACCCGGGACCACGTGATCGTCGTCGGCCTCGGCAACGTCGGCACCCGCGTCGCCGTCCAACTGCACCAGCTCGGCGTGCCGGTGGTCTGCATGGAACGCGACCCGCAGGCGCGCGGCATCGGCGCCGTCCGGGCGCTCGGGATCCCGGTCGTCATGGGCGACGGGCCGCTGGAGCAGCAACTGCGCCGGGCCCGGCTCCGGTACAGCCGGGCGCTGGTCGCGGTCAGCGGCGACGACGCCACCAACGTGGAGGCGGCCCTGGAGGCCCGGCACGGGAACCCCGACGTCCGGGTGGTGGTGCGGCTGTTCGACGACGACTTCGCCAGGCACTTCTACGCCACGCTGGACAATGCGGCCTCCCGCTCGGTCTCCTATCTGGCCGCGCCGGCCTTCGCCGCCGCCCTGATGGGGCGTGAGGTGCGCGGAACGTTGTCGGTGTTCCGGCACGTGCTGCTCATCGCCGAACTGACGGTGGAGGACGGCAGCCCCCTGATCGACCTGAACCGGCACGACCTGGAGGACCCGGGCGGCGTCCGGGTCATCGCGGTCGGGTTCGCCCGCAGCCCCCGGCTGGACTGGAACTTCCCCGACCGCACCCGGCGCCTCGCCCCGGGCGACCGGATCGTCGTCGCCGCCACCCGCAGCGGGCTCGCCCGCCTCAACACGACGCTGGTCGAGGAGGAGACGGCGGACAGCTGACGACGAACAGCTGACAGATTTCAGATGATGAAATCTGAAATCTGTCAGCTGTTATCTGTTCGCCGTCATGCGCCGACCGTCGTCCGTCAGCGGTTCTCGAACTTCGGCGGGCGCTTCTCGGCGAAGGCCGTCATGCCTTCCTTCTGGTCCGCCGTGGCGAAGGCGGCGTGGAAGAGCCGGCGCTCGAAGCGCACGCCCTCGGACAGCGTCGTCTCGAAGGCGCGGTTGACCGCCTCCTTCATCATGATCGCCGCCGGGGTGGACATGGCGGCGATGGTCTCGGCGGTGGACAGCGCCTCGTCGAGCAGCTGGTCGGCGGGGACGATGCGGGAGACCAGTCCGGCCCGCTCGGCCTCCTCGGCGCCCATCATCCGGCCGGTCAGGCACAGTTCCATCGACTTGGCCTTGCCGATCGCCCGGGTCAGCCGCTGCGAGCCGCCGATGCCCGGGATCACG
>NZ_JZKH01000129.1 GCF_000961885.1 Streptomyces rubellomurinus | reverse complement strand
GGCCGATGGTGGGGAGGGTGATGGCCGAGGGGTGGGCGGCGTCGTGGAGGAGGCGGTGGTGGGCGGGTTCCGGGGCGGAGCTCGTGGGCCAGGGCTTTCCGTCGGACGGGTTGACGTCCCAGTGGGGGAAGTCGGAGGACGCGATCTGGACGGAAATGCGGTGGCCGGCCAGGAATACGTGGCTGGTGGCCCACAGGTCGATGTCGAAAGCGATCGGCCCCTTTTCGTGGAGGGGTTCCGATTCGGTGCCGAGCCGCAGAATTCCTTGGGTCACCGGATAGCGCCGGCCGTCCGGGTGGATGTCGACGAGGGCGGCGATGACGTCCGCGCTGGCGGCGTCGGTTTCCAACCAGGCTTTCGCGCGTACGGCGCCGGTGACTTCGACGGCGGACGGCAGCGGTTCGCTGTCGAAGGCGAGGACGTCGGCCCGTTCGACCAGGGCCGACTGGTCGCGGGGGCCGGCCGGGATGGCCCAGGTCTGGCCGCCGGTGGACGGCACCGGGGCCTTCGGCTCGTGCGTCCACTCGTCGGCCGCCGTCGACGCCCCGTCGGTCGGTGCGATCGCGTCGAGGGTGCCGGTCGGCCCGCTGGTGACGGGGCCGCCCGCGGAGTGGAGGAACAGTCGGACGGGGGTCGAGGCGGGCGGCCACGCGTCCGCCGATCGCCACTCGTTGATGCCCATGGTGAAGTACCGCACCCCGGGGACGGGTTCGCGCGGCCCCAGGCCCGTCAGCGGGGCGAAGAACTGCTCCAGGAGCGAGAACAGGTCGAGCTCGGCGGTCGGCCCGAAGTCGATTTCCCCCGCGATGGACTGCGGTGCGCCGTAGTGCGCGTGCTCCCACGGGCCGATGACGAGGTGGGTCGGCGCGGCGCCGGTGGACGTGCCCTCCGCGTACGCGTTGAGGCTGCCGCCGAGGAACGCGTCGTACCAGCTGGTGACGTAGAGCGACGGCACCGAGATGTTCGGGACGAGCCGCCGGGTGGAGAGGTAGCCACCGCCCTCGGGCCGGCCGGCTTCGTCCAGCAGTTGCCGCACCCAGGGCGCGACCGCGTCGTACTGCTGCAGGACCTCGTCGAAGGGGGCGTGCAGGCCGTTCGACCGCGACAGCGGCGGGAACGCGTCGACCGGCCGGTCCTCGGTGAGTGTGGCGAGCGCCGTGGCCGCCTCCTCGCGGCCGTGGCGGCGGGCCTCGCGGATCGCCATGTTGGTCGCCCAGGCGAAGTAGAACGAGGACTCGACGGCTCCGCCGCGGCGGAATCCGTTGTCGGTGAAGTCCAGCAGGGGCGAGACCGGGCTGATGGCGACCAGCGGCGCGGGCTTCTCGGCGGCGGCCTGCACCTGGACGCTGCCGAGGTAGGACTGGCCGGTCATCACGACCTTGCCGTTGGATCCTTCGATCCCGGCGGCCCACTCGATGGTGTCGACGGTGTCCGGCGTCTCGTCACGGAAGGGGTGGAACGTGCCTTCCGACGTGTACGTCCCCCGCACGTCCTGGGCGACGCAGATGTACCCGCGGGGGACGAAGTACCTGACCTCGGAGGGGAACCACGGCTCGGTGAGGACGGACTTGTCGTAGGGCAGGCGCAGCAGGATGACCGGGCACGGGCCGTCCGATAAGGGGCGGAAGATGTCCGCTCGAAGGATCGTGCCGTCCCGCATCGGTACTTCGACATTCCGCTCGACACGCATGCGTCGTCGCCTTTCCCTGGGTGAATTCGGTGGGGTGCTCATCGATGGTGCTCATAACGGTGGTGTCGATATCGCGGAATCGGACCGGAATCGACCGTACCGCCGAGTAGGTGACTGATCGTGGGCGTTCCGAACGGACAGTACCCGTCCGGCTATCGGTGTTATGCGGACGCTTCGGTGACATCCATCACGCACGAACGGTGGTTTGACGAACTTGAATGCGTGACTCCGGTTCAGCGACCATGGGAATGCGTTCCGTGGGGCATTCGGAGACAGGGTGGGTGGGATGGGCGAGCCGGGGTTCGACGCGGTGTTGTGCGACGTGGACGGTGTGATCCGGTTCTTCGACGGGGACGGGGTGGCGGCGCTGGAGCGGGCGGCGGGAATCGAGGTGGGGAGCACGGCGGCGGTCGGGTTCGCGCCGGCGAACGATCTGCCGTTGTTGTTGGGGCGGATCTCGAAGGCGCAGTGGGTGGAGTCGATCGCGCGGGGCCTGGCGGGGCGGGTGCCGGGGGAGGCGGCGCGGGCGATGGCGGAGGCGTTCGCGAACGCGCCGTTCCGGGCCGATGAGGCGGTGGTGGGGCTGCTGCGCGGGGTGCGGGAGCGCTGCCGGGTGGTGCTGGTGACGAACGCGACGGTGTGGTTCGACGAGGACCTGGCGGAGCTGGGGCTGACGGATCTGGCGGACGCGGTGGTGAACAGTTCGGTGGTGGGCAGCGCCAAGCCGGACCGGCGGATCTACGAGGTCGCCGTCGAGCGCGCCGGGGTGGCGCCGGAGCGGTGCCTGTTCGTCGACGACCGGGAGGAGAACGTCGCGGCGGCGGTGGCGTTGGGGATGACCGGGGTGCTCTACCGGGGGCCGGAGGATCTGCGCCGGGCCCTGGCCGGCTGAGTGCGTACGGGTGGCGGGCTGCCTGAGCGCGGGCTGCCCGAGCGCGTGCGGGTGGCGGGGTGACCGGGGGCGGGTGACGATCGTGGCGGTCGGGCGGATCCCTGGGAGCGGTGGGCGGATGGCTGAGCGGGCGGAGCTGTCGGCGCGGCTGAACTGGCTGCGGGCGGCCGTGCTGGGGGCCAACGACGGGGTGGTGTCGACGGCCGGGATCGTGACCGGGGTGGCGGGGGCGGCCGGTTCGCGGACGGCGCTGCCGGCGGCGGGGGTGGCGGGGCTGCTGGCGGGGGCGATGTCGATGGCGGCCGGAGAGTACGTGTCGGTGAGCACCCAACGGGACACCGAGCGGGCCGCGTTGGCGAACGAGCGGCGGGAGCTGGCGGAGGATCCGGAGGGGGAGCTGGACGAGCTGACCGACTACTACCGGGGCAGCGGGCTGGGGGACGGGCTGGCGCGGGAGGTGGCGGTGGCGCTGACCGAGCGGGACGCGCTGGCGGCCCACGCGCGGACCGAACTGGGCATCGACCCGCAGGCGTTGACCAGTCCGTGGCAGGCTGCGCTGGCGAGCGCGGCGGCGTTCACGCTGGGCGCGCTGGTGCCGCTGCTGGCGGTGCTGCTGCCGCCCGGGTCGTGGCGGCTGCCGGTGACGGTGGCGGCGGTGGTGGCCGCGCTGACGCTGTCCGGCTGGGTGAGCGCCCGCCTGGGCGGGGCGGGCCCGGCGCGGGCCGTCGCGCGCAACGTGGCGGGCGGGCTGCTGGCGATGGCGGTGACGTACTCCGGCGGCCTGCTGCTGGACGGCGTCACGGGGTGACGCGCTCGGGAGGCGGCCGGCGCGGCCCTGTGTTTGTGTGGCTGCAAACCGCTTGGGAGAGGTGAACCTCCGTGACCATGCCCCCGTTCGGATCGAACGACCCGTTCTCCGACCTGCTCAGTCGGTTCTTCGGGATGAGCCCGCTGGCGTCCCCGCCGGCCGTGCAGCGGGTGCCGATCGGGCGGCTGCTGAGCGAGTCCTCGCAGGAGCTGCTGGCGCTGGCCGCGCAGCGGGCCGCGACGGACGGCAGCAACGACCTGGACACCGCGCACCTGGCGTGGGCGGCCACCCGGGTGGAGCCGTCGCGGCGGATGCTGGCGCGCGCGGGCATCGACCCGGACGAGCTGGCGGAGGACCTGGAGCACGCGCTGCCGTCCGGCAACGCCGAGGCGCTGGAGGGGCGGCCGGCGCTCACCCCGGCGGCGAAGCGGGCGCTGCTGGCCGCGCACGCCCGTTCGCAGGAGGCCGGCGCCTCGTACATCGGCCCGGAGCACCTGCTGGGCGCGCTGCTGGACCAGGAGCGGTCGGGGGCGGGCGCGGCGCTGCGCAACGCGGCGCCCTCGCAGGAGGCGCTGAAGACGGTGCTGGACGGCCGGGGCGCCGGCGGCGAGCGCGGCGGTACGGGCGCGGCGCCGAGCGAGACGCCGACCCTGGACGAGTACGGGCGCGACCTCACCGAGGAGGCGCGCTCGGGCCGGCTGGACCCGGTGGTCGGGCGGGCCGAGGAGATCGAGCAGACCGTCGAGATCCTGTCCCGCCGGACGAAGAACAACCCGGTGCTGATCGGCGAGCCGGGTGTCGGCAAGACGGCGATCGTCGAGGGGCTGGCGCAGCGGATCGTCTCCGGGGACGTCCCGCGGAGCCTGGCGGACAAGCGGGTGGTGTCGCTGGACCTGACGGCGCTGGTGGCCGGCTCCAAGTACCGGGGCGAGTTCGAGGAGCGGCTGAAGAGCGTGATCGACGAGGTGACGGCGGCCGAGAAGAGCGTGATCCTCTTCCTGGACGAGCTGCACACCGTGGTCGGCGCGGGCGGTGGCGGCGAGGGCTCGATGGACGCCGGCAACATCCTCAAACCCGCCCTGGCGCGCGGGGAGTTGAGCGTGGTCGGGGCGACCACGCTGGACGAGTACCGCAAGCACGTGGAGAAGGACGCCGCGCTGGAGCGCCGCTTCCAGCCGGTGCTGGTGCCGGAGCCGAGCGTCGAGGAGACGATCGAGATCCTGCGGGGGCTGCGCGACGCCTACGAGGCGCACCACCAAGTCCGGTTCAGCGACGAGGCGTTGGACGCGGCGGCGACGCTCTCCGACCGGTACGTGAGCGACCGCTTCCTGCCCGACAAGGCGATCGACCTGCTCGACCAGGCCGGCGCCCGGGTGCGGCTGCGCAGCCTGAGCGGCTCGACCGAGGCGACGGCCGTCCAGGACCGGATCACCAAGCTGAAGCGCGAGCTGGACGAGGCCGTCGCGGACGAGGAGTTCGTGCGCGCCGCCAATCTGAAGACCGAACTGCGGCAGACCGAGGACGAGTTGGCGGCCATCGCGGAAGCCCGCGAGGAGGTCGTCGACGTGACGGCGGACGACATCGCGCAGGTGCTGTCGGCCCGGACGGGCATCCCGGTCGCCGAGTTGAACGCGACCGAGCGGGAGCGGCTGCTCCGGCTGGAGGACCACCTGCACGAGAAGGTGATCGGCCAGGACGAGGCGGTCACCGCCGTCGCCCAGGCGGTGCGCCGCGGCCGGGCGGGGATGGGCGACCCGGACCGCCCGACCGGCTCCTTCCTGTTCCTCGGCCCGACCGGCGTCGGCAAGACCGAGCTCGCCAAGGCGCTGGCGACGCTGCTGTTCGGCGACCCGGACCGGATGATCCGCTTCGACATGAGCGAGTTCCAGGAGAAGCACACCGTCTCCCGGCTGGTCGGCTCCCCGCCCGGGTACGTCGGCTACGACGAGGCCGGGCAGCTGACCGAGGCGGTGCGCCGCAAGCCGTACAGCGTGCTGCTGTTCGACGAGGTGGAGAAGGCGCACCCGGACGTCTTCAACCTGCTGCTCCAGGTGCTGGACGACGGGCGGTTGACCGACTCCCAGGGGCGCACGGTCGACTTCCGCAACACCGTGGTGATCATGACCAGCAACATCGGCTCGCAGCGGATCCTGGACCACTCCGGGAACGTGGACGAGATCAGGGACGACCTGATGCGCGACCTGCGGCAGCAGTTCCGCCCGGAGTTCCTGAACCGGATCGACGAGGTGATCGTCTTCCACGCGCTCACCCGCAAGGACCTGCTGTCCGTGGTCGACCTGCTGCTGGAGCGCACCCGGCGCCGGCTGCGCGCCCAGGACGTCGAGCTGGACGTCACCGAGGCGGCGAAGGAGTACCTGGTCAACCGCGGCTACCAGCCGGAGTTCGGCGCCCGGCCGCTGCGCCGGACGATCCAGTCGGAGCTGGACAACCGGATCTCCAACCTGCTGCTGGACGGCAGCGTGCGCGCGGGGGACACCCTGATCGCGGACGTGAGCGACGGCGAGCTGACGGTCACCATGGCGCGGCCGGAGGCCTCCACGGCCTGAGCCCGGCCGGGCCGGCAGGGCGCGCTCCGCGACCAGGAGCGCGCCCGAACGCCGTTCCCCGCGAGGGGAGTCACGCGGAGGGGAAGACCTCCCGCAGCAGCGGGTCCGGCAGCCCGCGCTTGCGCCACTCGCGCGGGTAGCCGAGCGAGACCTCGGTGAACGGCACCCCGTCGTAGGAGGTCCGGCGCGGGATGTGCAGGTGCCCGTAGATCATCGCCGCGGTGTTGAAGCGCCGGTGCCAGTCGGCGGTGAGCTCGGTGCCGCACCACTGGGCGAACTCGGGGTACCAGAGGATCTCGGTGGGGTGGCGGACCAGCGGGTAGTGGTTGACCAGCACCAGCGGGACGGACGGGTCGCAGGCGGCCAGCCGTTCCTCGGTGAGCCGGACGCGCTCGCGGCACCAGGAGTCGCGGTCCGGGTACGGGTCCGGGTGGAGCATGTGCTCGTCCGCGCAGACGATGCCGGCCTCGTAGGCGGCGGCCAGCGACTCCTCCTTGGTGCTCGTCCCGGGAGCGCGGAAGGAGTAGTCGTACAGCAGGAAGAGCGGCGCGACGAGGACCGGCCCGCCGGCGCCCTGCCACAGCGGGTACGGGTCCTCGGGGGTCAGCACGCCGAGGCGGCGGCAGAGTTGGACGAGGTGGTCGTAGCGCGCGGTGCCGCGCAGCTGGACGGCGTCCTCGGGGTGGGTCCACAGTTCGTGGTTGCCGGGCGCCCAGATCACCCGGGCGAAGCGCTCGGCGAGCAGGCCGAGGGCCCACTCGATGCTCTCGGACTTCTCGGCGATGTCCCCGGCGACGATCAGCCAGTCGTCGGGGTGGGTGGGCTGGAGCTTCTCCACCAGGTCGCGGTTCTCCTGGTAGGAGATGTGCAGGTCGCTCACCGCGAGCAGCCGCCCGCCCGCCCCGCTGGGCGCCGCCGGTGTGTCGCTGCGGTTCTCGATCGTCACTTCCGTCCCCCTGTGTTCACCACGCCTGTACCGCCACCCTACGGCGCGGACCGCGGGTTCGGGCGGGGTTGGCCGGGATCTGCCACCGGGGAACCGCGGTTGATCAGGAGTGGAAGTCCATCAGGACGCCGTGCGAGGTGGCGGTGGTGACGGCCAGGATGACGAGCGAGGCGATGCCGAGGGCCAGTCCGAGGGCGGCCCGGCCGCGCCGGCGGGTGCCGCGGACGAGGGCGAGCGTGGCGAGGGTGATGGCGAGCGGTCCCAGCGCGATGTTGAAGATCAGCAGGCCGGGGAGGCCGAGCAGGAAGGAGGCGACGGCGAGGCTGTCGGCCTCGGCGGTGGCCGGGCGGGCCGGACGGCCGGGGTCGGTCTGCCGGCCGGGACGGCTCGGGCGGGCGGTGTGTTCGGCGGTGGTGCTCATGGCGGCGGTGGTCCTCTCGGTGAGTGGACGGTGGGGGCCGGTCAGCGGTGCCGCAGCCGGGCGATGCCCTCGCGGGCGCCGAAGGCGAGCAACCAGGCGGCGATGGCGGCGGAGGCGGTGAGGAAGACCGGGAGCGAGGTGTGCGCGGCGGCGCCGATCAGGACGCCCATGGCGACGAGGGCGGAGAACAGGATCACGGCCGACTCCTCCGGTTCGGTGTTTCGGTTGACAAGTGTTCACTGACTTCGGGCACCACTGTACGCCCGGCTGGCCAAGTTCGGCAAACGACTGTTTACTGAATGGCGTGAGTCACACCGTGGGGGCCAGGCAGGCCCAGAAGCAGCAGAGTCGGCGCGCCTTGCTGGACGCGGGACTGCACCTGCTGGCCGAGCAGAACCTGGCCAGCCTGGGCGTCCGCGAGGTCACCCGGGAGGCCGGGCTCTCCCCGGCCGCGTTCTACCGGCACTTCCCGGACCTCGCCGCGCTCGGCGTGGCGCTGGTCGAGGAGTCGCTGGTCAGCCTGCACGTGATGATCCGTGCGGTGCTCGCGGAGGCCGGCGGCGCCGAGGAGCTGATCGACCGCGCGGTGGACGTGATCGAGCGGCACGTGCGCGAGCACCGTCCGCACGTCCGCTTCCTGGCGCGCGAGCGGCACGGCGGGGTGCGCCTGGTGCGGGAGGCGATCGACGCCGAACTCGGGCGCTTCGCCGCCGAGGTGGGGGCCGCGCTGGCGCTCCAGCCGTCCTCGCGCGACTGGAGCGAGCGCGACCTGCGGATGCTCGCCGAGCTGTACGTGGACCTCATGGTCTCGACGGCCGCGGCCCTGCTGGAGGCCCGGGAGGCCGACTCCGGCGGCGACCCGGCGCGGGTGGAGCGGATCGCCGCCACCGCGCGGCTGCAGTTGCGCCTGATCAGCCTCGGTCGGCGGCACTGGACGGGGAGTTGAGCGCGCGTCGATCCCCGCAGGGGTGACTCGCCGGTGGCGGCCTCCGGGACGGTTCGCACCTCTTGACAGTCGGTCATGTCCGCGACAGGTTTGGTGGACCCCCACGTGGACCCCCACACCGAGAGGTCTCCCATGAAGCCGCTCATAGGTACGTTCGCCGCGCTCGCGCTCGCCGGGGCCACCGTCGTGGCCGGCTCCCTCCCGGCCCAGGCCTCGGCCCCGAGCAGCGCCACCGTCAACTTCGCCGGCACCGTCGCGCTCAGCAACTGCTCCGGCTCGCTCGTCCGGCTGCCCGGCTCGGCCGCGACCGACCCGGCCCTGGTGCTCTCCAACGGGCACTGCCTGGAGTCCGGCATGCCCGGCCCCGGCGAGGTCGTCCTCAACCAGCCGTCCAGCCGGACGTTCAGCCTGCTCAGCGCCACCGGCGGCAAGCTCGGCACGCTGCGCGCGACCAAGGTGGTCTACGGCGCCATGACCGACACCGACGTGTCGATCTACCAGCTCAACACCACCTACGCCTCGATCAAGTCCCGGTACGGCATCGCCCCGCTCACCATCGCGGACACCCACCCCGCCCAGGGCGCGGACATCCGGGTGGTCTCCGGCTACTGGAAGAAGATCTACTCCTGCTCGATCGACGGCTTCGCCTACCAACTCAACGAGGGCGACTGGACGTTCAAGGACTCCGTCCGCTACACCTCCGGCTGCGACGTGATCGGCGGCACCTCCGGCTCGCCGGTGGTCGACGCCTCGACCGGCCGGCTGGTCGCGGTGAACAACACGATCAACGAGAACGGCGAGTCCTGCACGGTCGACAACCCGTGCGAGGTGGACGAGAACGGCGCGGTGACGGTGCACCAGGGCATCGGCTACGCCCAGGAGACGTACGGCATCCCGGCCTGCTTCGCCGCCGGCAACCAGCTCGACCTCACCCTGCCCGGCTGCACGCTGCCGAGGCCGTGACCGGCGGTCCGCCCGGTCCGCCCGGTCCGGGCCGGCCGACAACACCGAGCAGCTGAGGCGCATTGACCAGCACCTTCCCCCCGATGGGCCACCCGCGACCGGCGGGTGGCCCATTCGGCCGTCCACCGGGCGACCGAGGCACCATCCGTACCGCAGAGTCGTGCCGAACCCCGGCGCGAGCCATGTCCGTTGACCAGATGGAGAGTTGATGCGCACCACCGTGAGAAGACTGCTGGTCTCCGCCCTGCTGATACCGCTGCTCGGCCTCGGCGGCGGCCTGGCCACCCCGGCGCTGGCCGCCGGCGCGGCGGGCGCCGACACGGCCGGGGCCGCCCGCGCCCTGAGCCCCGCCGACGACCCGAACGCCGACATCAAGGACCGTCTGGCGGCGATCCCCGGGGTGACCATCACCGAGGAGAAGCCGACCACCACGGGCCACCGCTTCTTCGTGGCGACCTACACCCAGCCGATCGACCACTTCCGCCCGTGGCTGGGCACCTTCCAGCAGCGCTTCACCCTGCTGCACCGCGGCTACGACCGCCCGACCGTCTTCTACACCAACGGCTACACCCTGGGCACCAACCCGTCCCGCACCGAGCCGACCCGGCTGGTGGACGGCAACCAGGTCTCCATCGAGTACCGCTTCTTCACCCCCTCCCGCCCCGAGCCGGCCGACTGGACCAAGGCGGGCATCCGCCAGCAGGCCGCCGACTCGCACCGGCTGGTGACCGCGCTCAAGCGGATCTACGAGCAGGAGTGGCTCTCCACCGGCGCCAGCAAGGGCGGCATGTCGTCCACCTACTACCGCCGCTTCTACCCGGACGACATGGCCGGCACCGTCGCCTACGTCGCGCCGAACAACACCGACGTCGACGACTACGCGGCGTACAGCGAGTTCTTCCGCACCGTCGGCACCCCCGAGTGCCGGGCGCGCCTGTCCGCCGCCCAGCGCGAGCTGCTGGTGCGCCGCGACCGCCTGGAGGCCCGCTACGTGGCCGACAACAAGGCCGCCGGCTCGACCTTCACCACCCTGGGCACCCCGGACCGCGCCTACGAGGCCGGCGTGCTCGACACGGTCTGGGCGTTCTGGCAGTACAGCCTGGAGGCGGACTGCGCCAAGGTGCCGGTGGCCGCCACCGCGACCGACGACGAGCTGTACGCCTGGTTCGACGCGCAGTCCGGCATCACCGGCAACAGCGACCAGTCGCTGGCGAAGTACACCGCGTACTACTACCAGGCCGCGACCGAGCTGGGGCAGCCGTACTTCGACGTCTCGAACCTGAACGGCCTGCTGCACTACGACTACAAGGAGCTGTACTCGTCCCGCTCGTACGTGGCCAAGGACATCAACGTCCCGGCCTTCAACCCGTACGCGATGCGCGACATCGACCGCTGGGTGAAGCACGACGCCGAGCGGATCATGTACGTCTACGGCGGGAACGACCCGTGGGGCGCCAAGCCGTTCCGCCTCGGCCGGGGCAGTGACGACAGCTACGTCTACACCGTGCCCGGCGGCAACCACGGCTCCAACATCGGCAAGCTCCCGGCCGCGCAGTCGGCCGAGGCGACCGCCAAGGTGCTGGAGTGGGCGGGCCTGGGCGACCAGGACGCGGCCCGCTCGCTGGCGAAGACCCCGCAGCTGCTGCCGGCGTTCGGCCCGCTCGACGTCGAGGGGCAGAAGCTGGAGCAGGAGCGCCGCCCGCTGTAACGCGCCCCGAAGGGCGCCCCGAAAGGCCCCCCGGACGCAGCCCGGAGACCGCCCCCGCACCCGCGCGGGGGCGGCCTCCGCGCGTCCGCACCGGTTCGGCGGAACCCCTCCCCGAAGAGGTGAATCGGTGCTTCAATGCTTCCATGGCCTACCGACGCACCCCCGCCGTCCAAGCCCGCCTGGACGCCCAGCGCGAAGTGGTGCTGCAGGCGGCCGTGGGACTGCTCGCCGAGCGCGGCTACGGCGGCTGCACCGTCGCCGCCGTGGCCGACCGCGCCGGGATCGCCACCGGCAGCCTCTACCAGCACTTCGCCAACAAGGCCGAACTGTCGGTCGAACTGTTCCGCCGGGTGGTGAACCGGGAGATCGCCGAGGTCGGGACGGCCCTCGCGCGCCAGGACACCCCGCAGCAGCGGATCGCCGCCGTGGTCGAGACCTTCGCCACCCGCGCCCTGCGCGCCCCCCGGCTGGCGTACGCCCTGCTGGTCGAGCCCGCCGACGCGGTGGTGGACGGCGAACGCCTGGTCTTCCGGCGCGCCTTCCGCGACATGCTCGCCACCGAGATCGCCGCCGCCCTGGCGAACGGCGAACTCCCCGAGCAGGACCCGGTGCTGACCGCCGCCGCCCTGGTCGGCGCGGTCGGCGAGGCGCTGGCCGGGCCGCTGGCCGGCGCGCCCGAGAGCGGCGCCGCCGACCCCGCGCGGGCCGCCGCCGAGGTGGTCCCCGCCCTGGTCTCCTTCACCCTGCGTGCCCTGGGAGGACGCGATGACAGCGACGCATGAGGTCACCAACCAGGTGCCCCTGCCGTACGGACACGACACCGCCGCCGACGAGACCCTGCTCGACGCGCTGCGCCAAGCCGACGCCGACTGGGCCGAGCCCGAGCTGCGCGAACTCGGCCGGCTGGCCGGCTCCGAGCAGGCCGCCGAGTGGGGCCGCCTCGCCAACGAGCACCCGCCCGTGCTGCGCACCCACGACCGCTTCGGCCACCGGATCGACGAGGTCGAGTTCCACCCGGCCTGGCACGAGCTCATGCGCACCGCCGTCTCGTACGGCCTGCACGCCGCGCCCTGGCGGGACGGCCGGCCCGGCGCGCACACCGCCCGCGCAGCCAAGTTCTTCGTCTGGGGCCAGGTCGAGGCCGGCCACACCTGCCCGATCTCGATGACCTACGCCGCCGTCCCGGCGCTGCGCCACAACCCCTCCCTCGCCGCCGAGTTGGAGCCGCTGCTGGCCGCCCCCGAGTACGACTTCGGGCTGCGCGAGCCGCGCACCAAGCGCGGACTGATCGCCGGCATGTCGATGACCGAGAAGCAGGGCGGCTCGGACGTCCGCACCAACACCACCACCGCCACCCCGCAGCCGGACGGCACCTACCGGCTCACCGGCCACAAGTGGTTCACCTCGGCGCCGATGTCCGACCTCTTCCTGACCCTCGCCCAGGCCCCCGGCGGCCTCAGCTGCTTCGTGCTGCCGCGGATCCTGCCGGACGGCGGCCGCAACCGGCTGCAGCTGATGCGGCTCAAGGACAAGCTCGGCAACAAGTCCAACGCCTCCGCCGAGCTGGAGTACGACGGCGCGGTGGGCTGGCTGGTCGGCGAGGAGGGCCGGGGCGTGCCGACCATCATCGAGATGGTCAACATGACCCGCCTGGACTGCACCATCGGCGCCGCCTCCGGCATGCGCTACGGCGCCACCCGGGCCGTCCACCACGCCCTGCACCGGCGGGCGTTCGGCAAGGCGCTGGTCGACCAGCCGCTGATGCGCAACGTGCTGGCCGACCTGGTGGTGGAGTCCGAGGCCGCCACCGCCGTCGCGATGCGGCTCGCCCGGTCCACCGACCTCGCCCTGGCCGGCGACGGGAACGAGGCGCTGGTCCGGCGCCTCGGCCTGGCGGTGGCCAAGTACTGGGTGTGCAAGCGCGGGCCGGCGCACGCCGCCGAGGCGCTGGAGTGCCTGGGCGGCAACGGCTACGTCGAGGAGTCCGGGATGCCCCGGCTCTACCGGGAGGCGCCGCTGGTGTCGATCTGGGAGGGCTCCGGGAACGTCGCCGCCCTGGACGCGCTGCGCGCCATGGCCAGGAGCCCGGAGAGCGTCGAGGCCTTCCTCGGCGAGCTCGACGCCGCCGCCGGCGCGGACCGCCGCCTGGACGCGGCCGTCGCCGACCTGCGCAAACAGCTCGGCGACCCGGCCGACCTGGAGTACCGCACCCGCCGGCTGGTCGAGTCGATGGCGCTGGCCTTCCAGGGCTCGCTGCTGGTCCGCCACGGCGACGCGGCGGTGGCCGACGCCTTCTGCGCCAGCCGCCTGGGCGGCGACCACGGCGCGGCCTTCGGCACCCTGCCCTCCGGCGTCGACGGCGCGGCGATCATCGACCGGGCCCGGCCGGTGCCCGCGTGAACGAGGCCGCGGACGTCCGCGCGTTCTGGCAGGGCCTCGGCCTGCCCGGGCTGGTCGACGTGCACACCCACTTCATGCCGAAGAACGTCCTCGACAAGGTGTGGGCGTACTTCGACGCGGCCGGCCCGCTGGTGAACCGCCCCTGGCCGATCACCTACCGCGAGGCCGAGGAGCAACGGGTGCGCCGGCTGCGGGAGTTCGGGGTGCGCGGGTTCACCGCGATGCTCTACCCGCACAAGCCCGGCATGGCCGCCTGGCTGAACGCCTGGTCCGCCGACTTCGCCGCCCGCACCACGGACTGCCTGCACACCGCGACCTTCTACCCCGAGCCCGAGGCCCCCGGCTACGTGGCCCGGGCGATCGAGGGCGGCGCCCGGGTGTTCAAGGCGCACCTGCAGGTCGGCGGCTACGACCCGGCCGACCGGGCGCTGGACGAGGTCTGGGGCCTGCTCGCGAGCACCGGCACCCCGGTGGTCGCGCACTGCGGCTCCGGGCCGGTGCCCGGCCGCTTCACCGGCCCCGGGCCGATCGGCGAGGTGCTGAAGCGGCACCCCGGGCTGGTGCTGCTGGTCGCGCACATGGGCATGCCCGAGTACGGCGACTTCCTCGACCTGGCCGAGCGCCACCCGGACCTCCGGCTGGACACCACCATGGCGTTCACCGACTTCGCCGAGGCCGACGCGCCGTTCCCGCGCGCGGAGCTGCCCCGGCTGCGCGACCTGCGCGAGCGCGTCCTGCTCGGCAGCGACTTCCCGAACATCCCGTACCGCTACCTCCACCAGCTGGAGGCGCTGGCCGGGCTGGGGCTGGGGGAGGAGTGGCTGCGGGCGGTCTGCCACGACAACGCGGCGGCGCTGTTCGGGCTCGGCCCCGGCTGACCGCGGGCGGGCCGGTCAGGCGCCGGTGGTCGACCCCGGGCGGATGATCATCAGTACCACGACCACGGCCCACAGCAGGTTGAACACCCCGGCCGTCATCGGCAGCAGCCGCAGGCCGCCGACCGCCTTGGCGCGCTGCTCGTCCTCCGGGGCGAGGGCCAGCGCGTCGACGGCGGCCTGCTGGCCGGGCAGCACGAAGAACAGCAGCGCGAGCCCGGCGATCGCGGTCAGCACCATCGAGACGATCAGCCAGGACTGCCCCATGACGCCCATCACCTGCGCCACGCCCATGCCCATCGCCGGCACCGCGATCCCCAGCAGCGCGTAGACCTGGGTGATCCGGTGCAGGACGCGCAGCACGCCCGCCTCGCCGGCGGCGTCCGGCCCGCCGGCCAGCGCGGCCCGCGCCCGGCGCGGGAACATGCTGACGGCGACCGCGACCGGGCCTATGAACAGGACCGACGCGAGGACGTGCAGGCTCAGCAGGAACTTGGCCATGGCGGGGACACCCCTGATCCGGTGGTGGGTGGTGGGTACGGCGGTGCGCGGCGGCGGCGCGCCCGCGACCAGGCACGCTAACACCCTCTTATCCGCCTGCCCCGCGCGCGGGGACCTGCTAGGAGGTGAGCTCCACCACCCGCGGCGCGGCGGTGCTGACCGCGGCGACGGCGGCGCCGTGCTCCCGGTCCGTCCAGTCGAGCAGGTGCAGGTCCCCGTGGCGGCTGCGCAGCGGGGCGCCGGGCGGGACGTCCAGTGGCAGCTCGGCGAGGTCGATCTCGCCGAGGGTGTCCAGCCGGGCCCGGCCGATCTTGATCAGCGACTCCTTGCGCACCCACTGCCGCAGGAAGGCCAGGTTCGGCTCCGGGCTCGCCTCGACGGCGGCCAGCTCGCCGGGGGTGAGCACCCGGCGGGCGACCGCGCGCAGCGAGCCGCCGCGCACCGCCAGCTCGACGTCCACCCCGATGGGCCGGAAGCCGGCGCCGGCCGCGACCACGCCCCGGGTGTGCGAGAGGGTCACGTGCACCTCCGGGTGGTCCGGCAGGTACGGCTTGCCGTGGTCCGCGAGGCCGCAGTCCGGGCACTGCTGGGCGAGGACGAGGCCGTCCGCCGGGACGCCGAGCAGCCGGGCGGCGCAGAGCCGGACCAGCAGGTGCCCGGCGGTGAAGTCGAGCCGCCCGGACTCCTGCCGGAACCGCCCGGCGCGCTCGCGCTCCAGGGCGGTGAGCAGGTGCTCGCCCACCTCGGGGTGCCGCAGCACGGCGTCGGCGGACGCGACGGCGACGAGCGGCGGGCGCTGGTCCTGGGGCTCGGAGGTCATGTCCTCAAACCTACCTCCGTACGGACGTTCGGGCCGGGGGTGGCGACACGCTGCGTCGTTCGGGCGATTCTCGGATCCGATCTGAGGGGCCGTAGGGTAGGAATCGTCCGTTTTACGATTGGATGTCCCGAATCTGTGGGATCGACAGCAGGTCTCACAGAACGCGGCAGGTCCTCGGCACCTGCCCTTTTCTATGCGCGGAGGAAAGTGTCGATGGATCAGGGCCGCACCAGGACGCCGGGTCGCAGAACGACCGCCGTCAGCAGGACCCCCGCCACCGCCCGCCGCCGGGCCGTCCGGATCGCCGTGGCCACCGCCGTCGCCGCGGTGCCGCTGGCCGCCGCGCTGACGGTCGGTTCGGCCGCGCCGCTGGCCCCGCCGCTCGGCGCCTGCACCGGGCCGGACTGCCCGGCCGTCTGGCCCGGCCCCAACAACGGCGACTTCACCGGGCGGGACGCCAGCATCAACGTCTTCACCGGCGGCAACTACACGGTGAACGGCCGGGCCGCCGAGGCCGAGGGCAAGATCGTCACGCTGGGTAACCTGACCGTCGACAAGAACGGCGGCGGCGTCTACAACATGGGCGTCGTCGGCGTCGGCTCGCGCGTCGTCCCGCCGAACGGCAGCGACTTCGTCACCACCGGCGGCAACGTCGACGTCAAGAGCGGCAACTCGATCCTGATCGGCGGCAGCGACTCGCACGGCCCGGCCTTCGGCAACCTGCGGCACGCCGGCAGCGTCACCGGCACCGTCAGCATCGACCCCACCGGCCAGTCCATCCAGGACCCGAACGCCGCCGCGCCCTACCAGACCGTGCTGACCCGGATCGAGGAGGTCTCCGACTGCGTCGGGCAGGCCGCCGCGACCGGCACCGTCGACGTCTCCTCCAGCCAGGCGACCTTCACCGGCGACGGGACCAGCACGAAGCAGGTCTTCAACGTCACTCAGAACCTCACCTCGCCGACCGGCGGACAGATCGGCCTGGTCTTCACCAACATCCCGGCCGGCGCCACCGTCGTGGTGAACATGCTCGGGGACAGCCCGGTCATCAACACCTACACCGGCACCGGGCTCGCCGGCGACCAGACCACCGACATGCGCTCCAAGCTCATGTACAACTTCCCGACCGCGACCTCGGCGCAGATCCTCGGCAGCGCGCAGTTCCAGGGCTCCGTGCTGGCCGGGAACCCGGGCGGGACGACGACCATCGCCCAGCCCGGTCTGAACGGGCGGGTCTACCTGGCGGGCAACCTGATCCACACCGGGACGGGCGGCTACGAGATCCACAGCTACCCGTTCGACGGGGACCTGCCGGAGTGCCGGACGCCGAGCCCGTCGCCG
>NZ_JZKH01000128.1 GCF_000961885.1 Streptomyces rubellomurinus | reverse complement strand
CGACCAGCGACGAGCATCAATCTCGGATATGTCCCCACCCATGAACGGCCCAACGAGCGAACCCAACAACCGTCACGGTAAGCACCGTTGCAGTACTAGACCAGGCGTGGCCAGTCACTCCCAGGGCCTCTCCTGCAGCTCCCAGCCCGCCTCCTCGTCCGTGTCGTGCAGGAATCGCGGTTCGGAGATGGACCGCAGTCCCATGTCACTGATCGGCCACTCGTCAAACCCATCGCGAAACAGCCTGAGTAGGAACTCCACCATTCCGTACGGGTACACCGACCAGGCCGCATGACAGCGGGAGTAGACGGCCACGGGCCAACGGTCAGGATTCTCGTCCGAGGTAACCCAACAGAGGAAGTCCTCCTCCGTGATCCCCCAGAGGAGCATGTCCTCAAGGTGGTACAGGCCAGCTTGGGCCGGATCCCTCCAGTCCTCCGCGCTCCCGGCGAGGATACCGGCGGGAAGTGCCGACACGACGTTCCCTGCAAGTTCGTCACTCGTAATGGCGGGCGCGTGAATGTACAACGCCTGCTCGATCGAACCGCACCCGAATGCAGCCATGAACTGCTGATAATCGGAGGGCAAACGCCGCCCGTACGCCGCCTCCACCGCCCCCCAGTCGACGACGTCCCCACAAGTAGGCCCGAAGCACGACAGAAGTTTCGTCAGCTCGAACATGACTTCCCTACCGTTCCGTGTGTTGTCGATCACGCTAGTACTTGAACTCCGTTGGCGCATACTGGCCCATGTTGTGCCATTGCTGGTCAGAAAGGCTGAACATCTCGTTGGGAACGTACTTGTTGAAGGAGATTCCGGGCACGCCACCTGGTTTGTAGCCATTGGCCTTCATTTCGAACCCGATGGGCACCACCCTATCCCCGTCGTACCTCGGGGTCACTGTGTAATGCACGACCTCCCCCTGTTCCACCGCCTCCTTGACCTTCTTCTCCCAGTGATCCATGTTTTCGATCCGATGCTCAGGCCCCCTTTTGTCCACTGCGTAGCTGTTGGCCGTGCGGGAGCAGGTGGCGATGTTCTCGTAGCGGTCCCCGTCGCCCCCCAAGGAACTGGCCAGCAGGTGGCAGGCGTTTCGCCAGGACCCCACCTTGTTGCCGTTACCCAGATCCCTCACGTAGTCCTTGGCCCACCAGTACCCTGGCGGCGTGATGGTGTCATCTCCCCTCGTCTTTGTCCCACTACCGTTCGGTTTGATGAAGTTCTCGTCGAGGCAGGCCTCGACACTGGTGGCCCGACTCCCACGAGCCACGTCTACCGGTGAATAGCTTCGCCAGCCGGTACCGAAGCCGTTCCGACAGTCGCGATCCTCATCCGTCCCAGGCGCGGGCCTACCACGCGGTTTCGGCTCGGGAGCCGGCTCTGGCTTGGCGAGAAGATCCTTACCAAGGTCTATCAGGGCGTCAGTGCCGGCGACGAGGCCGGGGCCGACGGTAGTGACTGTGCCGACGACGATCGTTGCGCCTTCAGCGACCACGGTGGTCACGGCCGCAGCACCGACTGCGACGATGGTGTCCGTGAAGAAGTCGAACGGGTTGGGGTCGGCATGGGGGCGGTCGTGGTCGTTGATCGGGCGGAAGTCCACTGGCGGCTTGGGCCGGGGCAAGGTGGGGCCGGGAGGTGTGCGGGGGCCAGGGCGCCGACGATGTGGCCCCGGGTGGCCGCGACCTCCGTCACCCGAGCCGCCCCCGCGAATGATGCTCCCGAGTTCACTTGTTGATATTGGCCCAGTCGACTGCGGTGGCTGATAGCCAAGACCTCCGCAGTCCGTTGTCCACCAGTACTTGTCGCAGTTGATCTGCGGCTTGACAGGGGGATCATCTGACCCGCCGGACCAGTCGTTCCCCTCAAAGTCACGCGGATCAAAGCCGGGCCCCTCGATGTACTGCTCACAAGTAATCGAGAAGCCGCGAAATGGGAAATTGGAAACGGGGTAACACGTGTAATGCCCTGACGGGTCGGTAGAGTCGATCGGGTCGCCGTTACCGTAGGTGAACCGGTTCCCCTGGACGGACGGGTTGGTGCCCAGCTGCCAGGAGTCACGCGAGGCGAAGGTGCCGCTGCCGGGCCGGTACCAGCGGGCGGCCATGTTGACGTCGCCCGAAGCGGGGTCGGTCCAACCACTTTGGTACCCGAGCGAGTTGCCAGCCCCCGCGCTCGCCGTGGGTTTACCGAAGGGGTCGTAGGCGGTGGAGCCGGCGACGCTCTTGGCGGCCGGGTCAATGGTGGCGACCACATCGGTGTGCTGGTCGCTGATCACCAGGCGCGGGTTGGGCATTGCGCCCGTGGTGGCCGTGCCGAGGAGCCTGCCGCCGGGGCTTCGGGTGTAGCTGGCGGTGCCGTCCGTGACGATGTTGTTGGAGCCACCGTCGTAGGTGAAGGTGGTGTTGCCGGTTTGGGTGACGCGGTCGGTCGAGTCGTAGGTGTAGGTGGACGGACCCTCCTTGACCATCCGGTTGAAGCCGTCGAACTGGACGTCCTTGGGCTGGTAGCCCTGGGCGGTGCTGCCGGTGAGGGTGCCACGGGCTGAGTAGCTGTATGTGGTGGTCCCGTCGTTGAGCAGTTCGTTGCGCTCGTCGAAGGTCGACGTGGCGCCCCCGGCCGAGGTCCGGTTTCCGGCCGCGTCCCAGGCGTACGCGGAGGCGGTAGCGCCGTTGTTCCACGAGGTGAGTCGCCCAGCCAGGTCGTAGCCGTACTGGTTGGTGGCGGCCCCTGCCGTGCCGGTAGTGGTCTTGCTGGTGATCCGGTTGTTGAGGTCGTAGCCATAGCCGATCGACGCGACGGCCGCCCCGCTCGGGTTCTTGATGGTGTCGTCGCGCAGCCGGCCGAGGTTGTCGTAGCCGTAGCTGCGGGTGCCGCCGGTACCGTAGCGCTCGGTGGCCAGGCGCCCAGCCGTGTCGTAGTCGTACCCGACCGTGGTACCGGTCAACGGGTCCGTTGCGCTCGTGACTTGGCCGGCTGCGTTGTAGCCGAAGGAGGTGGTGCCCGCCGCGTCGGTTCGGGCGGTCATCCGGCTGTCGCCGTTGTAGCTGTAGTTGCTGGCGCCGCCGGGGCCGGCGGAGGTGAGCAGTTGGCCGCGGTCGTTGTAGCTGTAGGTGTCGGGAGTGGCGCCGAGGGTGCCGGCCGATGTGAGGCGGCCGGCGGCGTCGTAGCCGAGGGTGCGGTTCGGGGTCGCCACCTCCGCTCCAGTGGCGGTCTCCTGGGTCAGGTTGCCCGCGCCGTCATAGCTGCGGCGGCGGACCACGCCTCCGGGCTCGGTCAGGGTGACGGCTCGGCCGGCGGCGTCATAGCTGGTGGTGAACAGGCTTTCGGCGGCGGTCGGGTGGGCGCTGGTAGGAGGCTCGACGGTCGATTCGGGGAGGCCGAGGCTGTTGTAGGTGTAGTAGACCGGGATGTTCTTCCCGTTGGTCCAGCGGGTTTTGCGCCCGCCAGTGTCGTAGCCGTAGGAAGTGGTGATCGTCTGGCCGGCGGCGACCGGTTCGACCTGCTGGACGATTTGCCCTGCCGGGTTGTAGCTGAACTGTCGTGCGTGTGCAGCGATGTCGGCGCTGGTCGCCACCTTGTCGGTGGCGCTGAGGACGTTGCCTTCCAGGTCGTACGTGGCGTACTGGGTGGCCACGGCTGCGCCGATGGTGTCCAGGTCGGTCGTGCTCACCGTCCGTCCCAGCCTGTCGTACCCGGTGACGGTCGTGGTGCCGTCTGCTTTGGTCACCCGGCCGGCACGGCCCAAGCCGTCGTAGGCCTGGCGGACGGTGAGGCCTGCGGGGTCAATGGCGCTGAGCACCTGGCCTGCGGCGTTGTAGGTGGCCTTGCTCGTGCCGCCGCCGGGCGTGGTGGAGCTGAGCTGGTTGCCCGCGTCATCCCAGGTGAAGGTGGTGGTGTAGGCGGCCGCTGCCGGGTAGCGCTCCAGTTGGGTGCTGGTGATGCGCCGCCCGAGGTCGTCGTAGGTTGACTGGCTGACCGCGCCCGTGGGACCGGTGGTGGCGAGCAGTTCGCCGTCCAGGTCGTAGGAGTTGGTGACGGTCGGGGTGCTAGTACCCCCGGATGGTGGGAGGGTGGTCTGCACCACGTTGCCGGCCTGGTCGTATCGCATGGTGCGGGTCAGCTTGAGGCCGGTCGGGTCGATGACGGTCGTGACGGGCCGGCCGAGCGCGTCATATTCCGCCGTCGAGGTCGGGGTGATCGTGGTGCCGGACTGCGGGTCGGTGTAGGCGGCACCAGCCACGGCTACCCGGTTGCCGTCCAGGTCGTAGGTGTAGGTGACCGTGTTGCCCAGCGCGTCGACCTGGGAGGTCGACTGGCCGAAGGTGTCGTAACCCATCCGGCCGATCGGCCGGACCTGCTGCGACTTGCTGCCGCGGCTGGTCGGGTCGAACGACTCCGCGCTGACCAGCGGGCCGGTGGTGACCGTAGGCCGGCCGGCCTCGTCGTAGGCGACGCTGCTGGTGTAGGCGGCCGGGTCGGCGCCGACCGCGTTCCCGTTCGGGCTGATGGTGCTGATCCGCAGACCGCGGCTGTTGTAACCGTTCACCACCACCGAGTCGGCGGGCTGGTTGCGGGCTGTCTGCTTGAGCACGTTCCCGGTGACGTCGTAGGCGTAGTCCGTCTCGGTCGAGCTCGTGTCCGCGCCGCCGGTACTGACCACGGTGGTCGGGCGATTCGCAACGTCGTAGGTGTACACGGTGGTGCGGTTGAGGCCGCCGGGGTCCACGGTCGTCCGGATGACTCGGCCGGCCGCGTCGTAGGCGGTGGCGGTGGTGGTCTTGCCGCCGCCCGTCACCTGCTGAGCGAGGTGGCCCGCGTCGTCGTAGGTGTTCTGCTGGAGCACCACGTTGCGCAGCGTGCCGTCGGTGTTGTGGTAGCCGTCGAGGTCGATCTCGGCGACGGTGTTGTCGTCGTTGTAGTACGTGTGGGTGGTGCGGCCCATGCCGTCTGTGTCGGTGGCGAGGCGGCCTGCGGGGTCGTAGGCACGGGAGCCGATGACCTGCCAGCGCGGTGCGGTCGGGGTGGCGCTGCTTCCGGTGTAGTTGGTGATGGCGGTCTGCTGCAGCTGCCCCATCGGCGAGTAGCTGTAGCTGTAGGTGGTGCCGGCCGCGTCGGTCCGGGTGGCGGTGTTGCCGTAGCGGTCGTAGGTGAACGAGGTGAGGTGGCCCCCGGCGTCCTTGACCTGCTTCACCCGGCTGGTGTCAGGCTCGTACGTCCAGGTCGTGGTGCGTGCCTGGTCACCGCCAGTGGTGTCGGCGACGGTACGGCTCACCTGGTTGCCGTCGATGTCGTAGGCACTGGTGGTCTGCCGGGTGTGTTTGGCACCCGTGACAGCGTCGGTGGTGTACGGCTCGGTGCGGGTGACCTGGTTGCCTTGGCCGTCCCAGGTGTAGTCGGTCTCCAGCGTCCGGGGTGCGGTGATGGTTCCGCCCGGGCAGTCGTCGCAGTTGAACGACTGGCTGATGGTGCGGCCCAGGTTGTCGTAGCCGTAGCTGGCCTTGGGCCGAAGTGGCGAGATGACGGAGGCTACGTCGCCGTTGTTCTGGTAGAGGTATGTGGTCTGTTGGTCGGCGGGGATGTTGTTGGGGTCCGGGTAGGCCACCGGGTCGAGCAGGCCGGTCTGGCTCCGAACCAGTCCGATCGGGGCCGTTCCACCGTTCACGGCCGGGGTGGACGCGTTGGTGCGCAGGGTGTAGCTGACCCGGCCCTTGGGAAAGTCCGGCGTCGCCGGGAGGGTGGTGGAGGCCAACTGACCGTAGGCGTCGTAGGTGTAGCGGGTGGTGTACGTGGTGTCGCTGGGGCCGGAGGACCGGGCGTCGCTGGAGGTCAGGATCTTGTCGTTGGCCAGGTTGAACGGGTTGCCGGCGTCGAGGTAGTAGGTGGCGTAGCTGGTCTGGCAGCTCCCGGCGCCGCGGCAGGTGGTCCGGGAGACGGTGTTGCCGCGGGCGTCGTGCCCGGTGGTGATGGTGTGTCCGTTCGCGTCGCTGACGGCGTAGAGGTAGCCGGCGGTGTCGTAGCTGTAGCGGGTGGTGTTCCCATAGCCGTCGCTACGGGAGAGCAGCCGGGAGGAGCGGGTGTCGTACTGGTAGGTCAGCTTGTAGCCGGTCGGGTCCGTGACGATCGCGGTGGTCACTGGTGTGGCGGTACCGCCGTTGCCCATGGCCTTGTAGTGGGCTGCCACCGTGGCAGCGTCGATCCGGCTGGTGTAGTAGGAAGCCTCCGCAATGTTGCCCGCGAAGTGGTCGGAGCCGCCGCCGGGCCAGCCCGGACTGGTAGTGCCGGCACCGAGGTAGACGTACGGGGTGCCATTGAATGTGATCTTGCGCCCGCTGGTGTCGGAGGCGCTGGCCTGTCCGTCGATGTAGATGGTCTGGCCGCTGTCGTCGGCGGCAAGGACCACCTGGTGCCACTTGCCGTCATTGACCGTCCGGTCGGAGGTCATGACGGTGTTCGGGCCCATCCAGAACTCGCCGTGGATTCGGCCGTCCGAACCGACGTACAGGGCAGGGTTCCAGCTGTTCCCCAACGGACCGCCCACCGGGAAGTCCTGGTAGCTGTACAAGGGTCCACCGCTCGTGGTCTTGAACCACAACTCGATACTGGCCGGCCCCCGGACGGGCGCGGCGTCGGCCGGTAGCTGGATCTGCGAGGTGGTGCCGTTGAACACGGCCGACCTCTGGTTGGGGTCGCTGGAGGGGCCGTTGCCGTTCAGCAAGACGTCGGTCAGGTTGCCGCTGTTGACGTCCGGACGGGCGGAGCCCAGTTGGCTCGCGGCGTACCAGGATCCGGACGGATCGTTGAGGCGCCAGTAGCCGACTGCGCTGTCCTGGATCTCCTCGGCGCGGTAGGCGCTCGCGGCGTCCAGGCCGCCTACCACGGCTGCGGAGGTCGCGCGGTTGTAGTGGGCGGAGACCGTGTCCTTGCTGAGCGGGTAGCGGAAGATCGAGAAGTCGGCGATGGCACCGTTGAAGTAGCCGACCTGGTCCGAGGGAGGGTTGGGCCAGCCACCGCCGGTCCAGCCGGCGCCGAGGTAGGCGTAGGCCGAGCCGTTGTAGGTGATGGGCAGCGCCGTGGTGCTGGTCGCGGTGGGGGCGCCGTCCAAGTAGAGGGTCTGGCCGTTGCTGTCGCCTGCCAGGGCGACGTGGTGCCAGGCTCCGTCCGTGACGGTGGAGGACGAGACCAGGGCGTTGTTCGCCGAGCCGGTCCACAGGGCGCCATAGAGCTTCTTGTCCGAGCCGATGTAGAGCGCCGGATTCCAGCGGTCGGTCGATCCGTTCGGCTTTCCGTCGATCGGGAAGGACTGGTAGCTGTACAGCACGCCGGGGGCGGTGGTCTTGAACCACAGCTCGACGGTGGCCGCGCCCCAGTGCTTGGGCGCGGTGTTGGGGGGAAGTTGCACGTAGGCGTTGGTGCCGTTGAAGCCGGTGGCCGTCGAGGTCCCGGAGGCCCAGGGGCCGGTCTGGCAGCAGGTGGTGTTGTGGTTGGTGCCACGGTTCTGGGCGAGCGCGGCCGAGGAGATCAGCTCGGCGGCCTGGTTGCCGGCGGTGTCGCCGAGACGCCAGTAGCCGGTGGGCTTGCCGTCCACCACCGCGGCATCGTACTGGGTGGCGTCGGCGGTGGTGGCGAGCCGGTAGAGCGCGGAGACGGCGGTGGCGCTCAGACCGTGCGGGTACGCGGCTGCGTCGGCGAGCTGGCCCTTGAAGTGGCCCGCCCGGTCGGCCGGTGCCTGCGGCCAGCCCCCGGTGACGTTGCCCGCGCCGAGGAAGACGTGGCCGGTGCCGTTGGGAATGATCGTGCCATTGAGCGGGCCGGCGGCCTGCGTGCCGTCGAGGTAGAGGGTTTGGCTGCTCTGAGTGTCGGCGGAGATCACCGCAAAGTGCCACTTGTTGTCCGTGACGGTGGCACCGCTGGCCAGGGTTGGTGCGGCATCGCCCATCCACAGCTGGGCGCGCAGCTTGCCGTTGCTGTCGACGTACAGGGCCGGGTTCCAGCGGTCGGTCGTGCCGTTGGGGGTGCCGTTGACCGGGAACGACTGGTACGAGAGCAGCACGCCGGCGCGGTCCGTACGGAACCACAGGGCGAGCGCGCCAGGACCGTTCTGCGGGGCGTAGGCAGCGGGCAGTTCCGCCCAGGAGGTAGTGCCGTCGAAGGACGCGGAGCCGGTCGAGCCGGTCATCGGGCCGGGTGAACCGAGGTCGACGTTGGCGTAGGTGCCGTTGTTGGGGGTCGGTCGTGGTGTGTAGACCTGGTTGGAGGCCTGCGCGCCGGCGCCGTCTGACAGCCGCCAGTATCCGTTTGGCCGGGATCCCATGACCGAGCCGCGGTATTCCTGGGAGGAACCGGTCACGGTCGGCTGCTCGAGCGACCAGGTGCCGCCGTTCTCGTCGGTCACCTTGGCGGCCCGGTCGTTGACGGTGTCGTAGGTCACGGCCAGCCGGGACTTACCCGAGGGAAGCTTGATACCGGAGAGTTCGACCGACTGCTGGCTGCCCGCCTGCCACAAGGACTTGACGGCCGGCGCCCCCAGGGCCCTGTTGTAGAAGGCGACGTCGCTGATGCTGCCGTTGAAGTAGTTCGCCTGGCCCGGCTGGCCGTACGGGTTGTCCGGCCAGCCGGAGCTGAGGAAGCCGCCGCCGACCGCTTCGGACCGCTGTCCGGGGGCGATCACGGCTCCCGGGAGCGTGCCCTGCGCGTCGCCGTCCAGGTAGAGGGTCTGGGTATTGCCGGCCGCCGAGAGCAGGGCGAAGTGCCACTTGTCGTCGTTGACCGGATTCTTGGAGTCGATGGTGTTCGACGGGCCGTTCCAGAACTTGCCGTGCAGCTTGCCGGACCGGCCGACGAACAGTGCGGGGGTGTAGTTGACCGGGGTGGTTCCGTTCCCCGGGAAGGCGTCGGCCTGGTAGCTGAACAGCACGCCCCAGCTGGTGGTCTTGAACCAGAGGCCGACCGAGGTGTACGAGGAGGTGTCCAGAACACTCGACGGGAGCCCGACGAAGCCGGAGGATCCGTCGAAGGTCGCGGCCGTGGCACCGGAGGCGGTAGGCCCGAAGGCGGTGGGGCCGGGCGTGCCAAGGGTGACACCCGTGCTGGAGTAGCGTGCGTTGTCGTTGCCCTGGTTCTCGGCCACCTCGCTGGCGGCGGTGCTGCCCGACTTCTCCCCGAGGCGCCAGTACGAGGCCGGCGCGGAGTCCAGGACCGCCGAGCGCAGGTGCGATCCGGTGCCGTAGGTGTAGGTGGTGCAGGATCGGGCGGTGTTCCCGCCGGTCGCCGGTGCGCAGACCTGGTCCAACTGATCGAGATTGCTGGTGTTGTACGTGTAGGTCCAGGCCTGGGCGGTGTTCCAGTCAGCCCCGGTCGCCGGGTCGGTGTAGACCTTCGCGACGTGCCGGTTGCCGGTCGTCCACTCGAAATGCAGCACCCGGCTCGACGATGTGTCCTTCACCGTCGTCAGAACGCCGTTGGTGTAACTCAGCTCCTGGGTGCGGCCGACCGCGTCGCGCACCAGGGACAACGCATAGCCGTCGCCCGAGACGACGTGGAACTCGTAGCGGGTACCGTCCTTGGCCATCAGGTCGAACCCGGCAGCGACCTTGGTGAGGGACTGGAACTCGCCCGATGGCGGCGTGTACAGGGCACCCTTGTTCGGGTCGGCCCCGAAGCGGGCCGCCCGGCCGCTGGCGGTGGTGAGGACGACAGAGTCGGTGCCGTCGTTGTCGGGCTGGACCCGCATGTCGAAGTTCGAGGTCCAGCCGTTGCCGAACAGCGTCGACGCGCGCGGATCCAGGGAGTTGTACGAGCGGTTGACCGTCAGCGCCGGTCCGATGCTCTTGACGTCCGCGTCGGTGGCTGCCGTGGTGTAGTTGCCGACCTTGGCGTCGAAGGGACGGCCGGCCCCGTCGCCGACCGCACCGCCCAGGTGGGAGGTGATCACCGGCTGTTGGACCTGAGTGGAGAAGGAGACGGTGCTGGACAGCGGGCTCTCACCGATGTGGTCGCCGACCTTGACGTTCCACAGGTAGCCAGTATTCCAGGCGAGTTTGCCGGTCGGTACCGCCCACGAGGTGCTGGACTGCCAGCCCGATTCGGCAATGAGCTGGGGGTCGCCCGACGACGGGTTGGTGTAGACCCGGAAGTCGTAGTCCAGCCCCGTACCGGGATAGTTGTCCGGGTCGTGGCCGGTGGCGTAGAGCTGCGGGGTGAGGTTGCCGACCACGGTGTTGTTGGGTGGCGCCAGTACGTCCAACTGGGGAGCGGTGTTGGCCCCGGAGACGGTGTTGCAGGTGCCGAAGGGTATTGAGTAGGAGTCGTGCAGGGACGTGGTTCCGCCGACGTACCCGTCCCAGCAGAGGTAGTAGGACCGGCCGAGCGGCAGTGGCGGGATCACCCCGTTGACTGTCACGGAGTCATAGGTCTTGACCAGTCCGGAGACGCCGGTGAGCGGAGCGTTGAACCATTGCTCGTTCCAGTTCGAGTCGAACAGGCGGGCCTTGACCTGCATGCTCTGCGAGTTCCACCAGTTGGCCGCCATGTTGGTCAGGGTGACCTGCTGGTAGCCGGGCGTGTTGTAGGTCGGCGGCATGTAGCTGCCGGCCGGCGCGTAGGTCGCCGCCCAGTCGCTGTAGACGATCGAGAGGTAGGGCGGGTAGGCGCTGTTGGCGCTGGAGAACTTCTTCCAGTGGTTGGAGTCGGTGGTGCTGGCCGTCAGCGCGAGGCCGTAGTTGGCACCGCCGCGGGCCCAGCTCTCGACCAGTTGGACGCCCGGGTCGTTGTGGCTGCGCCCCAGGTCGATGGGCTCCCACATCGCGCCCCCGCACGTTTCGCCCGCGGAGAAGCTGGCGGTGCCCATCTGCTGGCCGATCGATACACCTGGGTAGGTGTTGATCGTCGCCGGGTCCCACCCACTGGTGATCTGGTTGACGTACACCGGGTGCGGCGAGCACTCGTACGAATGCGTGTTGTTCAGGTTGAGGCTGACGGCGTGCAGGTAGTCGTTCTGCAGCGCGCCGGCCACGCCGGGGAAGTAAAGGTAGCTGTTCACCTTGGAGGCGCCGCCGTCTGAGGTGCCGATCCGCAGTAGCGGGTCGGTCGAGAAGTTCGCGGTTTGGTCGGACCGGACGAAGGTCGACTGGCCGACGCCAATGGACGTGGTCGACGGGTCGACGGTGATCGGGAAGACACGCTTGGGATCGTGCAGCCAGGTTTCGTCCAGGTCCATCTGCAGAGCGGGAACGCCGTTCTGATCGATCAGGCGGTAGTGGACGCCGTCGCTGACCACGCCGTCGCCGGAGGCCGGGTCGACCTTCGCGTCCATCATGAAGCCGCGCGGAATGGTCAGCCGAACCGCGCCGGAGGCGTCCTTGAACTGCACCTCGCCGGCCGGCCCGATCGCCGGGGTCAACCCGGTGGCGTGCAGCGGGAAGAGCCAGCTCGTCGGGGCGGTCGCATCATGCAGGACCAGCGATTCCTTGATGCCCTGGGCAAGGCCGTTGTAGACGACGTCACTTGCGGGGCGCGCGAGTGGGTAGGTCAAGGTGTCGCCCTGGACGACACCGCGAACCGATGCCGCGCCCTGCAGGCCGTAGGAGACCGTGTGCCCGGAGTCCAGGGACCAACTCACGACCGAGGGATCATCGGACTTGACGGCAAAGGTGGCCTGCTGGCTGTTGGCCTGCTCGGCCCAGCGACCGGAGCGGTCGAGCGAGAAGTTGGTGTTGATGTCGCCCCAGCTGCCGTCTGCCTTCCGGTAGTGCACGGGCCGGGGGTACACGCGCAGAGTCCTGGTACCGTCCGGGTTCTGGTAGACCGAGGTGCTGTCGGTCCGGGCACCGGTGACCTCGGTGCCCTCGGCGGACGGCGCCGGGGAGCCGGCACCGGTGGCCGCGTCGTTACGGGCCTGGAGGTCCTGGGCCGAGGGCACCGCGGACTTGGCGCCGCGGTTCTTCGTTCCCTTGTCGTCCTTGGTGTCGTTCTGCGGTGCGGCAGCCTTCGGCTGCGCCGGACCGCCGGACCGTGGAATGCCGGGCTTGGCATCACCGGGGCGGTGTTCCAGTGACGGCGGCGGGGTGACGGCCTCGCCCTTCACCGGGGTCTTGGGTTGCCCGTCGCCCGAGGGGTGAGTGGTGGTGTCTCCGGCCACCGCTCTGGTCTCGGGCAGCTCGCCTGGGCCCGCCTGGTGAGCGGTCCCCCCGGGAGTGCCGCCGTCCTTCTTGGTTTGCGAGGACGAAACCGTGTGGCTCCCCTGGCTCGGGTCACCACTGAGCTGTTGCGGGGTGTTCGGAGTGGCCGTCCGGGCCGGCGCATTGGCGGCAGTGAACGCACTCGCCTCCTGAGTACCGACCGTCAGCAGGACACCCAGGGCCGTGATGAACGCAAGCCAGCGACGCATGGCCAATCCCCCACAAATACCGACGAAGCAGCCGAGTCTCCCCTGGCTCCGGCCCGCCTCCTTCCTATCCGGCTCAAGCCCTTTCGGTACAGATCAAAATCGACAACCCCATGGTCAATTGATGGAATTACCTCCCATAATGCCCGCATATGATCTTCAGACTTTTTTCATGTTCTTTACCTGGAGAGAGAAACCGCTGGGCGAAGCTTGACGTCACCGCTGGACTCCGTCGTCCACGCCAACGACCACCACGCGCCAGGAGCAGCCCGTCATGATGTTCCCCACCAGCCCGCACGTGCGCTGGGCGCTCGGACTCGTCTCAGCCCTGACCGTCGCCACTGTCGTCGCGCTGCTCACCCTCGGGACAGACGACACGGCGGACAATCGACCGGCCCCGGTCACGCCTTCAAACATCGCCGGACGCCGCACCGCCTGCCTGACCGGCGACACCACCGAGGCCGGCAATCGGACTGACACGAGTACGATCTGGGCAGCCCTCCAAGAGGCATCCCAGCAGGGCCAGTTGAATGTCCAACAGCTATTCCCTGCAGCCACCACCGCCGACCAGGCGCTTCCCTATCTCGCCGGACTCGCTGCTCAGCATTGCGACTTGATCGTCGCAGTTGGCCCCACCTTCGGGCAGGCACTGAATGCCGCGGCCAAGGCCAACCCGCACACTTCATTTGTCGCCGTGACCGTCGAAGGACAGCCCTCGCCCGCCGGGGTCGCCACGATCACGGGCAGCGACACCGACAAAGCGGCCGAAGTCCGCCGCCAAGCGCTCGCACTGCCCTCTCCTGGGCACTGAGCCGTACAGCCGCCTACAAACACGGGCATCCACGGCTGCCGCCCCCTCCACGAGGAGGACGACGACCTCGACGGACAGGTCCGACAGGCCCCCGGTCGACTAACAAGCGGCGAGCAGATCGGCCAGAATGCCTGACGGATCGTGTAGCACGCGGGCGCCGTCCGTCACCACGCGACGCGTCCCCGGATCGACGGGATCCGTCTTCGCCCAGGTCGGAGAGCCGGTCCCGACCTCGACCTCGAGCCCGGAGGCCATGGAGTAGCGCCGTTCGGTGATCGGCCCCCACTCCTGGGTGCGGATCAGTTCGCCCAGGCCGAGTTCCCCGGCCCAGGCGGCGTCGTCAAGGTATCGGGGCTCGTCCGTGGTGAGCAGGACGATGTCGATGTCGGAGTCGGGTCGTGCGGCGTTGCGGGCGCATGATTCGACGAGGAGCAGACCGACGAGTCTTCGCGGCCTCTCACCCACCGCGTGATGCGATCGATGACCTCGTCGATCTCAGCGATCCGCTCCGGCGACAGCGTTGTCGAACTGCTTAGCTTGTTGTTTAACCTCGCAGGTCACCCGACCTGCTGATCTGTGGTTCTTCCCGGGACAGCGGAGGCGGCCGTTCCCCACGCTTCGAGGTGTCGAGTCAGGAAGCAAGAGAGAACGGCCGCTGCCCATGAGTGTCCCGGTTGAGGCTGCCGCAGGTGCGGCGTTGGACGTGTTGTCCCGCTTTCGGGTCGAGTTCTACGAATGCCTGTACGTCCGCGCCGATGCCCTCTTCGAGCTCACCGACGCGATCCTGTGCAAGGACGGACCCGTGCGAGCGTTGGTGGACCTGAGTCTGCAGGCCGAGCACCGGCGCGGGCACGGCGCCCTGTACCAGGCGCTGAACACCGGCTGGGTCGAACCGGCCCGGCTTCGCGCCCTGCTGGCCTCGCTGCCCGTGCCGCGCGCGGTCGAGGGCCGGATCGTGCTGGCCGTCGACATCTCCAACTGGCTGCGGCCGGACGCCGAGACCAGCCCCGAACGGCTGTTCTGCCACGTCTACGGGCGCGGTCGCAGCAAGGACCAGTTCATCCCCGGCTGACCCTACTCCTTCGTCGCCGTGCTGGAGTCCGGCCGCACCTCCTGGTGCCGGCTGCTGGACGCGGTCCGACTCGGCCCGGCCGACGACGCCGCGGCGGTCACCGCTGCACAACTGCGTGACGTCATCGGGCGGATCGTCGCAGCGGGCCACTGGAGGCCGGGTGAACCCGAGTTGCTGATCGTCGCCGACGCCGGCTACGACCTGGCCCGCCTGGCCTTCCTGCTCGCCGACCTGCCCGTGGAGGTGTGCGGCAGGCTACGTTCCGACCGGGTGCTGGCCAGGGACCCCGCTCCGCACAACGCCGCTCCTCGGCCGGGCCGCCCACGTATGCACGGCACCCCGTTCGCCCTCGCCAGGGCCACCACCTGGGGGATCCTCAGATCGAGACCCGGACCGCGACGACACGCTACGGCACCGCCATCGCCAGCGCATGGGACCGCCTTCACCCCCGGCTCACCCGCCGCTCGGCCTGGATCGCCGACCAAAATGCCGAACTCCCCATCCTGCATGGCCTCGTGGTCCGCCTGACCGTCGAGCACCTGCCCGGCGGGCGGGACCCGGACCCGGTATGGCTGTGGTCCTCGCGCCCAGGCGCCGACGCCCGCCACGTCGACCAGCTCTGGCAGGCATACCTGCGCAGATTCGACCTGGAACACACCTTCCGCCTGCTGAAGCAGACACTGGGCTGGACCACGCCCAAGCTTCGAGAGCCAGCCAGCGCCGACGTCTGGACATGGCTGATCATCGTCGCGCACACCCAGTTGTGGCTCGCCCGCCAAGCCGTGAAGGATCTACGTCGGCCCTGGGAACGCCCACTGCCGGCGGATAAGTTGACGCCCGCCCGGGTGCGACGGGGATTTCGCAACATCCGCGCGAAGGCGGCCCGACCGGCGGCTGCACCGAAACCCTCCCGCCCCGGCCCAGGGCGCCCCCTTGGGTCGAGCAACCGAGCGAGAGCGCCCCGCCACACACCGGGAAAGACCGTCAAACGCGCCGAGACGCTCGACCAGCACTACGGCCGCACAGGTTAAAGATCAAGCTCAGGAAGCTAACCGCGTGCCTGATCTGCACCTCGTCGCGGAGGCCCGCCCGACCGTGGGACCGCCAGTCGGCGAGGACCCGGCGCCAGCGACCGGCGTGGTCCCGCGCGTTCTCCGGATAGGCGTGCGGCAGTTCGGCGAGCTGGGCGACGTCCGCCCAGTCGATCACTCCCGACAGGGCGGCCTCCTCGACGGCGAGGTCAGACAGCGGCGCCACCACGTCGTGCGGAAGCGACAGCGAGAGCTGGTCGGCCACCTGGTTGCGGGCCCGGTCCAGGAGTGCCGCTCGAAGGGTGTGCTGAAGCCTGGCCGGAGCAGTCGCGTCGGACTGCGATGGCAGCGGAATGAGGTGCCACGCCGAGGGTGCGACGTGGCCGAGGACGTCGAGAACGGCCGCCTCCCAGATCTGCGACCAGCGGGACCAGGGCGTCGTTCAACTGGCTGGTGGCGAACTCCTCACGACTGATGACGGGATCGAACTGCGCGTTCACGCGCACCGCGACGTCCAGCGGCACGACCGGCAGCCCGGCGTGCACACTGCCGGCCGCGCCGGAACCGAGGGGGAGCGCTACGGCGACCGGCATCGACGATCCCGAGGCCTTGTGACGGCGTGTCCCTTCGCCGAACGACGCGACCCGGGTGTCGTACACCCGCCACAGCGCGCCGTCGGTCGTACGGGCCTCGCGGACGCCGACGTTCGCCGCCGTCCCGCCGACCATAAGGCGTTGCTGCCCGACGTCCCGCCAGGACAACCGCAGCACGGCGCTCGACCGGACCTTACTCGAACGCGCCGCGCCGGGCTCGTCCCTCAGCACGGTGATCTGCTTCAGATGACGCAGGAACATCAGTGAACTGTCGCTCCAGGTGTCGAACCACCGGAAAAGCTCGGCCGGCGACAGAGTGTCGCGTTCCAGGGGGATTCTGAAGACTGTCCAGGCCTCGTCGGCGATGTCGCCCGGCAGATCCAGCGGCTCGACCGGCTCCAGGTTGAGGTCGGCGAAGCGGACATGGAAGGGGTGGCAGTGCACCTCCCAAGCCGTGGACAGCGCCCGCAGTGTCGCCAGCCCGATGCCGAAGCGCCCGGTGGCCTCGGCGTCGCGGGTCTTGCCGCTGAGCCAGGGCAGACCGAGGAGGAGCAGGTCCGGCAGGCGCACCCCCTGGCCGTCGTGCGCGATCAGGAGTTCGGTCGACCGCCAGACGAAGCGGATCTCGCCCGCACCCGTGTCATCGGCGTTCTGCACCATCTCGGACAGGACCTGCAGCCGGTCCGATGAGAGCGTCTCGGCCCCCTTCTGCCCACCCTCGGCCATGAGCCGGTACACCCCGAGCCCGTTGCGCAGGCCCTCGTCGAGCAGACGGACGGCCTGAGCCGCCTGCCGGACGCTGCAGATGTCGAAACCTGGATCCGTCCGAGGGTCCCCGAGGAGCTTCTCCACCGCCGCCGAAAGTGCTTCGTCGCCGTCCACACACATCCCCTTCCCTGTCTCCGGCCTTCGTGGAGAGCCTCGTCGCCGAGGAGCAGCCAGGTGATCACGATCGCTGAGATTCCGCCAACGACCGGCGTGTCGTGGTCGCCTCGGACACGCGCCGGCCGGGCGTCAAGCCGGGCGCCGCGGGCGTTCCGAAGCCGGCGGACGGCTTGAACCGCCGCCACAAGAGCGGCTGAAAGAGCAGCCCCGTGCGCCCTGATTGTCGGACCCGGATGCTAGTACTGCAACGGTGCTTACCGTGACGGTTGTTGGGTTCGCTCGTTGGGCCGTTCATGGGTGGGGACATATCCGAGATTGATGCTCGTCGCTGGTC
>NZ_JZKH01000127.1 GCF_000961885.1 Streptomyces rubellomurinus | reverse complement strand
TGTCGGGGGTGGTGGGGGGCATGGTCATGTCGGTCGGTCCTTCGCCGTTCGGTTGTCGTGCGGTGGGCCGCGGGCGGGTGCCGCACGGGGTCCGACCCGTGGACGCGCGATCGGAGCGCGTGGTTCCGCCGGGGCTCCGCCTGAGGGCACTGAGGGCGCGTCAACCCCGCCCATCGAAGGCGTCTAAGGCATCTAAGTCCCTCTAAGTAAGGTAAGGACCCTGCGGTTTCCTCTGAATCGAGGTAAGTACGGTGTCCGGGGCCCGGTCTAAGGCATCCGGGGGCCGCAGGATCGGGCAGGCTCCCGATGCCCCGCCCCCCACTGGGAGAGGAAGCTCTTACTCGTCAGGGAAACAGAACGGCAAGACCCCCGGAGGGGAACCGAGATGATCGAGTACCAGACCTTCCAGCAGCAGGCCCACGAGCTCGCCGACCGCGCCGAGCACGAGCGCCTGGTGCGCGAGGCCCGGCAGGCGGCCCGGCTGCGCCGCCGTCCGGTGGCCGCACGCTTCCAGCGTCGCGCCGTGAAGCA
Source organism: Streptomyces rubellomurinus (assembly GCF_000961885.1). Classification (GTDB taxonomy): domain Bacteria; phylum Actinomycetota; class Actinomycetes; order Streptomycetales; family Streptomycetaceae; genus Kitasatospora; species Kitasatospora rubellomurina. Next base: position 16,677 of record NZ_JZKH01000127.1, on the reverse strand, counting down.
GCACGCGTGCTGACGGGCCGGCGCCAAGGCGGTGCCGAGGGTTCGGGAGGGGAGGTGCCGGCGGACGGCGCCTCCCCTGCCCCGCGTTCGGGGGCGTGAGGCCGGGGGTGGTCACTGCGGGGGTGGTGCCCAGGGGGCGGTGCGCAGGTCGGCGATGGTGCGGCGGGTGCGGGGGGCGGCGGGCCCCGCGGCGGGTTTGCCGAGCGCGACCATGGAGACGATCGCCCATCCCGGGGCGGGGCGCAGTTCCTCGGTGAGGGCGTCCAGGTCGAAGGCGCGGAACTGGCGGGCGGCGAGCCCGAGGGCTTGGGCCTGGAGGGTCAGGTGGGCGACGGCCTGGCCGAGGTCGTAGTCGGCGAACTCCGAGTAGGTCATCGTGCTGTCGTCGACGTGGCGGCGGGTCAGGGTGACGACGAGCAGGCCCGCGCCGGTCGCCCAGCGGGCCGAGCTGGGGGCGAGGTGGCGTGTGACGCGTTCGTGCCGCGGTTCGCCGGGCCGGGTGGTGAGGAATCCCCAGGGCTGGGAGTTTCCGGCGGAGGGTGCCCAGCGGGCGGCTTCCAGCAGCAGGTCGAGGGTGTGGTCGTCGACGGCGGCCGAGGGGTCGAAGGCCGTGGGGCTGGCGCGTTGGGCGAGGAGCGGGTGGAGGCCGGCGAGCTGGTGTGGATCTTGGTTCACGCTCCGGCTCAACCGGGCGCCGCGCGGCGGTATTCCGGCAGGCCCCGGGGTGTACATCCGCAGGCCCATGGGCCGGGGGCGGGATAGATCGCCGGGCCGATGTCGCGCGGCCCGCGGGGCGGCAGGGTGGGGGCATGACTCGACGTCAGTTCACTCTTCTTCCGCGGCGGTTCGCCTGCGCCCTGGCCGCGTTCGCGCTGGCCTCGGTCACCGCGGCGCTGCTGCCCGCTCCGGCCCTGGCGGCCGGCGACGATCGCGAACTCGGCGGCGGGGACGGCTACTCGGCGCAGGTGCGGCGCACCGAGTACGGGATCCCGCACGTCCTCGCGCACGACTTCCGGGGCCTGGGCTACGGGTACGGGTACGCCTTCGCGCAGGACAACCTGTGCGAACTCGCCGACCAGGTGGTGACGTTGCGCGGCGAGCGGTCGCGCTGGTTCGGCCCGGACGGCGAGAGCCCGGGCGACGGCATGAACCTGGCCCTCGACACCTACCACCAGGGACTTCGGCGGGCCGGCACGGTGCACCGGCTGCTGGAGCAGAGCGCGCCGCTCGGCCCGACCGAGGACCTGCGGCGGATGGTCGAGGGCTACGCGGCCGGCTACGACCGCTACCTGCGCGACACCGGTGTGGACGCCCTGCCCGACGCGAGCTGCCGGGGCCGGCAGTGGGTGGGCCCGATCACCGCCGAGGACATCTGGAACCTGATCTACGAGGTCAACGGGAACGCCGGCATCGCCGACGTCCAGGCGGCCGTCGCCACCGCCGCCCCGCCCGGCGCGGCCGCGTCCGGTGCGGCCCCGGCGCGGGCGGGTGGCGTCAAGCGCCCGGCCGACGGGAGCCAGAACGGCCGGGACCTGGGCAGCAACGCCTGGGCGCTGGGGCGCGAGGCCACCCGCGAGGGGCACGGCATGATGCTGGCCAACCCGCACCTGCCGTGGGTCGGCGGCCACCGCTTCTACCAGGTGCAGCTGACCATCCCGGGCGTGCTGGACGTCTCCGGCGCGGCGCTGTACGGCACGCCGGTCGTGGAGATCGGCCACACCCGCGACCTGGCCTTCACGTCGACGACGAGCTTCGCCGACCACGGGTCCGTCTACCGGCTCACGCTCGTGCCCGGCGACCCGACCTCCTACCTGGTCGACGGCCGGGCCGAGAGGATGGGGCGCCAGGACGTGCCCGTCACCGTCCGGGGCGCGGACGGGCGCCTGTCCACCGTCACCCGCACGATCTACACCTCCCGCTACGGCCCGGTGCTGGCCGACCAGGACGCGGGCGTCGGCTGGACGGACACCTACGCCTACGCCTTCCGCGACGCCAACGCCGACAACCTGCGCTCGATGAGCGAGTGGCTGGCGATGGACCGCTCGCAGAGCGTGGCCGAGCTGAAGCGGGCGCAGGACACCTACCAGGGCATGCCGTGGAGCTACACCTTCGCCTCGGACGTCAGCGGCGCGACGTACTTCACCGACTCCTCCGCCGTCCCGCACCTGAGCGACGAGCAGCTCGCGCGGTGCACGCTGGTGCCCTCGCACGACCTGCCGGCGGTCCTGGACGGCTCGATCACCTCCTGCGCCTGGGGCACCGACCCGGGCGCCGTCGTCCCCGGCCTGTTCGGCCCGGCGAACCACCCCCGGCTGGAGCGCGCGGACTACGTCGCCAACTCCAACAACAACCCGTACCTCACCAACCCCGCGGCCCCGCTGGCCGGCTACCCCGGCATCTACGGCACCGAGCCCCGTCTGAGCCCGCGCGCCCAGCTCGGCCTGCGGATGATCGCCGAGCGCCGGGAGGGCACGGACGGGCTCGGCGCGCCGGGCTTCACCCTGTCCACCCTGCAGGCCGCGATGTTCGGCGACCGCGAGCAGAACGCCGAACTCGACCGGGACGACGCGGTGGCGATGTGCCGGGCCAACCCGGTGCTGAGCGCCAGCGACGGCAGCCGGGTGGACGTGAGCCGGGCCTGCGAGGTGCTGGCGGCCTGGAACACCCGCGCCGACGACACCGGCCACGGCGCCGTCCTGTGGCAGGCGTTCGGCTACGGGCTGCACACCAGGAACCCGGTGTGGCGGGTGCCGTACGACCCGGCGCAGCCGCTGACCACCCCGCGCGGGCTCGACGGCGACAGCCCCGACGTGCGGCGCGCCCTGGCGGACGCGGTGCAACGCCTCGGCAGGGACGGCACCGCGCTGGACGCCACCATCGGCGACGTCCAGCGGTGGGCGGGCATCGCGCTGCACGGCTGCGACGACGGCGCGGGCTGCTTCGACGTGGTGACCGCGTCCCCGGCCTCGGGCAGCACCGGCGGCAGCGTGCCGCAGCCGGGCACCGGCGCGCGCGGCTCCAGCTTCGTCATGGCCACCGAGCTGACCCCGCAGGGCCCGCGCACCCGCACGGTGCTCACCTACGGCGAGTCGGTCAACCCGGCGTCGCCGCACTACACCGACCAGACCGCGCTGTTCTCGCGCAAGCAGTGGGTGACGGAGCGCTTCACCGAGGCCGAGATCACGGCCTCCCCGGCGCTGGAGACCACCCGGCTGCGCGGCTAGGACGCGCGGGCGGGCCGGGGCCTTCCCGGGGTGGCGGCCAGCACCCCCGGGCAGGCCACGGCCGGCCCGCGGGCGGCCGGGCGGCGCGGCGCTTTCGTGCCGAGGGAGGCTGCGGCGGGCGGCGCGGCGATGAGTTTTCCGGCGTCCCGGGGTCTGCATCATGACGGGGGCGGATCGACTTCACCGGGAGCAGGCATGGGCGTCATTCGGATCGAGCTGTTCACGACCCTCGACCTCGTCGGGCAGGCGCCCGGCGGGCCGGACGAGGACCCGGCGGGCTTCCCGTTCGGCGGCTGGCAGGCGCCGCTGGTGGACGAGGCCACCGGGGCGCAGATCCTGGCCGCGTACGAGGGCACGGACGCGCTGCTGCTGGGGCGGCGCACCTACGACATCTTCGCCGCGTACTGGCCGCACCAGAAGGACGGGCAGATCGCGGAGTTGTTCAACCGCGTCCCCAAGTACGTGGCCTCGCGCGGCACGCCCGACCTCTCCTGGGCCGGGTCCGTGCGGGTGGGGGCGGACCTGGGCGCCGAGGTCGGCGCGCTGCGCGAGCGGCACGAGCAGGTGCGGGTCGTCGGCAGCCTGGACCTGGTGCAGACCCTGCTGCGGGACAGGCTCTTCGACCGCCTCGACCTGTGGGTGCACCCGATCACGCTCGGCGTCGGCAAGAAGGTCTTCGACGCCGGCGCCGTGCCCACCAACCTGACACTGCTCCAGCCGCCCGCCGCCGGCCCCAAGGGCACCGTGTACCTGCGCTACGCCCTCGCCGAAGGCACGCCCGCCACCGGCGACATGGGCGCGCGCTGACCTCGCCCGCGCGGGGCCTCGCCCGCGCAGGCCTCGCCCGCGCAGGCCTCGGCGGCGTGGGCCTCGGCGGCGTGGGCCTAGTGTCCGGTCTGGGTGAAGCGGCCGCCGAGGTAGCGGTGGTCCGGGTCGTCGGCGGGCAGCTCCCCCAGTCTCGCGGTCAGTTCGGCGGCGTAGGCCTCGGCGTCGTCCTGGGGCCGGTAGCCGAGCGCGCGGGCCGAGGAGAGGTCCCACCAGGCGCGGGTGTTGGCGGAGATGCCGTAGACGACGGTGTGGCCGGACACGGGGGCGGTGAGCGCGGCGTGGACGAGGCGGGCGCAGTCGCCGGGGCTGAGCCAGGTGGAGAGCATCCGCACGGTGCGGGGCCGGTCGGCGAAGGAGCCGATGCGCAGGGAGACGGTCTGGGTGCCGTGGCGGTCGGCGTACAGGGAGGCGAGGTTCTCGCCGAAGCACTTGGAGAGCCCGTAGTAGGTGTCGGGCCGCGGCGGGGCGTCCACCGGCACGACGGCGCCGCCGGCGGGCCGTTCGGTGAAGCCGGTGGCGTGGTTGCTGCTGGCGTAGACGATCCGGCGCACCCCGGCGGTGCGGGCGGCGTCGTAGAGCCGGTGGGTGCCGTCGATGTTGGCGGCGAGGATGTCGGCGAACGGCGCCTCCCCCGCGAGCCCGGCCAGGTGGATCACGGCGTCGACGCCCCGCACCGCCGCCGCCAGGGCCTTGGCGTCCTGCAGTTCGGCGGTGATCGCCTCGGGCTCGCCGGGCACCGGCAGGCGGTCGAAGCAGCGCAGCCGGTAGCCGTAGGCGGGCAGCAGCTCCCGCAGGCTGGTGCCGATGCGGCCGGCGGCGCCGGTGAGCAGGACCGGGCGGGGCTCCTGCGGCGTCGGTCGGGTCTCCATGGGTCCTCCCGGGCTCACCGGGACGGGCGGTCGCGTCTCGGTGGCGAGTGACGATACCTGACGGGCCGCCAGGGGCGCGGACGGCGTTCGCGGTTCGCGCCCGCCGGTGCGGGCCCCTCGCCGGTCACGCTCGGTGGCGGGGTGCGCCGCGGGCTGGTTGCCTCTTCAACCGGTGCGTGGTGCGCGCCGGGGCCGCCCGCTGCCCGAGCTGCGCCGGGGCGGGGGCGGCGCGATGGTGGGAGAGGGACGGCGGCCGCCGGCCGGCGGTGCGTCGATGGCGCGACTTCCCGGGACGTGGACATGGACCCGACCTTCACCGCGGCGCAGCTGGCCGCCGCCGCCGAGCCGGACGCCTTCGGGCGCTACCTGGCGGGCATCAGGCCCGCGCCCGGCCACATGGGCGGCATGGGCGGTATGGGCGGCATGGGCGGTATGGGTGGGCAGGCGGGGCGTTCGTCCTCCGTGCGCACCGCGCAGTACCAGGGCCACCGGATCAGGATCGTCACCACCTACGACATCACCGTGGACGGGCGTGCGCTGCCGGCGGCCCTGGACGTGGACCGGGACGGGGTGCTGTTCTGCCACGGCCTGCCCGCCTACCAGTTCTACTCGGCGGTGGACACCGTCGAGGCGCTGATCCGCCACTTCCCCGGCGCCTTCGACCAGGCCGGTGGTGACAAGGGCAGTGGCGGCCAGGACGGTGGCAGTGGCGGCCAGGGCGGTGGCGGCGGGGGTGGTGGCTGAGATGGCTCTGGTGCGCAGGAACATCCTGACCGACGCGGGCGCGCGTGAGGACTACGTCGCCGGTGTGCTGGCGCTCAAGCAGGACCACAGCGCCGGTGTGACCACCGACCGGCTGGGCGTGCCCGGGCCGAGCGTCCCGGTGTCGACGTACGACCAGTTCGTGATCTGGCACTGCTGGACGATGATGACGCCCGTTCCGCCGGGCGGTGACCCCACGCGGCGCAACGCCGCCCACCGCGGGCCGATCTTCCTGCCCTGGCACCGGGTCATGCTGGGCCTGCTGGAGGCGCGGATCCAGCAGGTCCTGGGCAAGCCGGGCTTCGCCCTGCCCTACTGGGACTGGTCCGCCGACGGTGACCTCGGCTCCCCCACCGACGCCGCGGTCTTCGGCCCCGACTACCTCGGTGGCGACGGCGACCCGGTGAGCACGGGCAGGTTCGCCTTCGACGCGGCCGATGCGGCCTCGTTCGCGGTGCGCATCGAGAGCGATCTGAGCGGCATGCCCGTCCAGACGCCCCGGCCGCGGGGCCTGCGCCGTTCCTTCGCCGTCGACTGGCCGACCCTGCCCACCGGCGCCGACGTCAAGAGCGCGCTCGCCTACCAGCCGCCGGCCAGCAGTACGAAGGCCGCCGACCGCTACGACACGCCCGCCTTCGACAGTTCCTCGAAGGGCTTTCGCAACCTGCTGGAGGGCTGGCTGCCGCGCGAGCCGGCCCGCCCGGTGCACCTGCACAACCAGGTCCACGTGTGGATCGGCGGCGACATGTCGCCGGGCACCTCCCCCAACGACCCGGTGTTCTTCCTCCACCACTGCAACGTCGACCGGATCTGGGAGGGCTGGATGAACCGCTTCGGGCGCCTGTACGCCCCGGACATGAGCTTCCCGGCGGCCACCTTCCGGGGCGAGCGGAGCGGGGATCCGATCGTCTCCCCGCTCGGGCCCGGCGCCACGCCCGCCTCCGTGCTCGACGCCTCCGCGCTCTACACCTACGACGTGCTGCCGTGAGCGGGCCGCGGGGCGCTTGCCCGCGTACGCGAAGTGCCCTGCCCCCGGGGGAAGGGGCAGGGCACGGTCCGTGGGGGCCTCAGGGCAGGCCTCAGCGCTTGGTGACCACCAGCGGCAGCTGGGCGGGGCCGCGCAGGCCGGTGGAGCCGGGCTTGAAGGTGACGTCCTTGTCGGCCAGTTCCAGGGAGGTGATCCGGGTGGCCAGCCCCAGCAGGGCCTCGCGGGCCATCATGGTGGCCAGCGGGCCGCCCAGGCAGTAGTGGATGCCGCGGCTGTAGCTGAGGTGGCCGGGGCCCTCGCGGTCGAGGAGGAAGGTGTCGGGGTCGGTGAAGACCCGCTCGTCGCGGTTGGCCGAGCCGACCATCAGGATGACGGCCTCGCCGGGCTTGATGGTCTTCCCGTGCAGTTCGACCTCCTCCAGTGCGATCCGGCCGACCTGGTGGGCCGGGGGCTCCAGGCGCAGGATCTCGTTGATCGTGGCGTCGGTGGTCTTCGGGTCGTCGGCCAGGTGGGCGAGGGCCTCGGGGTGGCGGGCGAAGACCAGGGCGGCGTTGCCGATCAGGTTGGAGAAGGTCTCCTGGGCGGCCACGACGATCAGCAGGCAGGAGGCCGCGATCTCGTGGGTGGTCAGGGCGCTGCCCTCGTCGCGGGCGCGCACCAGCTGGGAGACGATGTCGTCGCCCTCGGTGCCGTCGCGGCGGGTGGCCAGCTCGACGAAGTAGCCGGTGCACTCGGCGACCGCGACCCGGCGGGCCTTGGACTGCTCGGGCGTCAGCACGGTGTCGAAGTCCAGCAGCGCGGCGATCTCGCGGGTCCACAGGGTGAAGCGCTCGCGGTCCTCCTCGGGGATGCCGAGCATGGTGCCCAGGACCCGGATCGGCAGCGGGGTGGCGAGGCGGTCCATGATGTCGAAGCGCTCGGGCAGCTCGCCCAGCAGCTCGTCGACGATCTCGGCGACCGACTCGCGCAGCGCGGTGATCGTGGCGGGGGTGAAGGCCTGCGCGACCAGGCCGCGCAGCCGGGTGTGCTCCGGCGGGTCGGTCAGCATGAACAGCTTGGCGTCCAGGTCGTCCACGCCCAGGAACGGCAGCGGGTCGTCGCCCTCGGCACCGGTGATCTGCTCGAAGAACGTCGAGTTGCTGAAGTCCTTGCCCAGGCGGCGGTCCCGCAGCAGTGCCTCGACGTCCTCGTAGCGGCTGATCAGCCAGACGTTGTGCGGCCCCTGCAGGGCCGGGAACGCGTCGCGCAGCAGGCGGTAGGCGGGGTACGGATTGGCCTGGAGTGCCGGGTCGGCCGGATTGAACGGGAGTTCCCCGGCGCCGGCCGGCTGCTCGGCTGCGGGTGCATTCCTGGGCTCGCTCATTGTCGATACGGCCTTTCTGCGGCGGTATACCAGCGGGACAGGTCGGTGGACGAACACATCCGGTTGCGGTGCGTCAGGTAAGCAGTGGCGCGAACTCGGAGTCAAGGATGGGCAAGTGGGGAAATCCGCCGCGACTGGCAGGCGGGGGGCGGCAGTTGCTCACGCGGCGCGGCGGCAGTTGTTCGGGCGGGTGGCGGCAGTTGTTCAGACGATGCGGCGATTGCCCGGGCGCGTGGCGGCAGTTGCCCGGGCGGGCGGCGGTTGTTCGGGCGGCGGCGGTTGCCCGGGGGTGCGGCGCTCGCTCACGCGACCGGGGCCACGGCCCGCTCGCGTACCTGGGAGGCGAAGCGCTGCCACTGCCGGGCGCATTCCAGGGCCAGCTCGGAGACGATCTGCGCGCGGTGGGCGGGCACCGACTGCGCGACGCTCTGCCAGCCCTGCCCGTCCAGCGTGTGCAGTTCCAGCATGCGCAGCAGCCGGCGGCCGTTCTCGGTCAGCCGCAGCGAGGGGTCGCGGCACAGGCTGGGGAAGATGCCGCTGACGCCGCCTTCGTCGCGGCCGGGGGCGGGGGGCGGGGCGGCGACCAGGCGGGCCACCGGGGGCCGGCGTTCGCCGCTCTGGCGGTTCTCGTTGAGGCCGCCGCGGCCGTTCTCGTCCAACCGGTGCCGCAGCGGCACGATGTCCTCGCCGCGCAGCAGCCGGGCCCTGACGTCGCGTACGGTGCCCGGGGAGATGCCGGCCTTCTGCGCGATGGCCCGCAGCGAGGCGCCTGGCGATTCCAGGATGAGGCGGCCGGCCAGGCGGCGTCCCTCGGCGCTGTTGGCCGGGCGTACCCGCCCGTCGCGGCCGATGCGGGCGGTGGTCTGGGTGGCCGGGCCGAGCTTGCGGCGCTGGGCGGCCACCGTCTTGGCGGACAGCCCGGCGACCGCGGCGATGGCGCGGTTGGACCAGTGGGGGTGGGTGGTGAGGATGCGCACCGCCGCCGCGGTGCGCTCGGACAGCGACAGCGGCAGGCCGTGGCTGGTGTTGGCCCGCACCGCGAGGGCGAAGGCGTCCTCCGGTGCCCCGTCGAAGAAGCGGGCGCGGATCTCCGACTGCCCGCGCAGTTCCGCGGCCCGCACCCGGTGCATGCCGTCGACGACCTGCATGGACTGGCGGTGCACGACGATCGGCGGTAACTCCTGGGCGCTGTTGGCCAGGAGGTGGGTGTGTTCGGCCTGTTCGGACTGGTGCCGGGGGGAGTCGGCCGGGCGCAGTGAGGCGACCGGGACCCGGTGCACCTCGGACAGTCTGGAAACTCCCCACAGGTTGGTCGTGCCGTCCTCGGGCAACTCCCGCTGTTGTTGGGGCAGGTTGCTGAAAACCATCTTCGCGATTCCCCCTGCAATTGATTGCTTTAGCTCCGTGCGAGCGTACGAACCTCTGCAGTTGCTCCAAACCCCATGACTTTCCTTCAGTCAGCGGGTTGCGTGCAACCGTGGACTTGGGCCAGTTGCACGGTTTATTCCGGCGCGGTGGGGGAAACGGCGGCCCGCGGTCGGAGGAACGGGGTTCAGGGGGTGGGCTGTTGGGTGCGGCGGGCGTAGGCGCGGGCGGCGCGGGCGCGGTCGCCGCAGCGGGTGGAGCACCACTGGCGCCGGCCCTGGCGCAGCAGGAACCGGTTGCACGGCGGGGAGCCGCAGGCGGCCAGGCGTTCGGCGTCGGGTCCGGTGAGCAGGTCGGCGACGTCGGCGGCGACGGCGGCCAGCGCGTGGTCGAGCATCGCGGCGGTGGGGTGGGGGGCGGCGCGGAAGGGGCCGGATTCGTCCCACTGCAGGAGCTGGGCGGTGGGCACCCGGGTGAGGGCGTCGTTGACGGCGGCCAGCGCGGCGGGCCGCGCGGGGTGGGCGGCGGCCCGGGCGGCCAGCAGGGAGCGCACGTGCTCGCGCATCGCGCGCAGCTGGGAGGCGCACATCTCCTGCAGGCCGGCCGGGCCGGGGGTCAGGCCCCTCTCCAGGAGCCAGTGGTCGGCGCCGGCGGGGGTGGCGAGGGCGTCGAGGAGGTGGCCGCCGGGCAGGGCGATCGCGCTGTTGGCCAGCGCCAGGCAGGGGTGCTGCTCCTCGCCGGGCGCCGGGGGCACGGCGGTGGGGTCTTCGGCGTCGGAGGCGGTGTCGGGGGTGGTGTCGGCAGGGGCGTCGGGGGCGGTCTCCGTCATGTTTCTCATGGTATCGGTTGCGCCCATCCGTGATGATCCCCTAGGTTTTCTCACGGATACTCCGATCCCATCCGTGAGAGGTGTTGTCGTCATGGCTTCTTCCGCCGCTTCCTTCCCCGTGCGCGTCTTCGGTGGCCCGACCGCCCTGTTCGAGTACGGCGGCCTGCGCTTCCTCACCGACCCGACCTTCGACGAGCCCGGCGAGTACGGGCGCGAGGGCCGCCCGCTGCTGGTCAAGACCGCCCCGCCCGCAGGCGCTCTCGCCGAGGTCGGCCGCATCGACGTGGTGCTGCTCTCCCACGACGAGCACGCCGACAACCTGGACACCTCCGGCCGGGCGCTGCTGGCCGACGTCCCGCTCACCCTCACCACCCCCGGCGGCGGCGAGCGCCTGGGCGGCACCGCCCGGGGGCTGGCCGACTGGGAGAGCGTCGAGCTGGAGCGCCCGGGCGGCGGCACCGTGACCGTCACCGGCGTGCCCGCCCTGCACGGGCCCGGCGCGCGCGAGGACGTCGAGGCCGTCACCGGCCAGGTCGTCGGTTTCGTGCTGACCGGCGAGGGCCTGCCCAGCGTGTACGTCAGCGGCGACAACGCCTCGCTGGAGGTCGTCGGCGAGATCGCGCAGCGCTACGCGCCCCTCGACACGGCGATCCTGTTCGCCGGGGCGCCGCGCTTCCCCGTCCTGTTCGACGGCGCGACCCTCGTCCTGGACAGCGCCCAGGCCGCCGAGGCCGCCGCGCTGCTGGGCGCGCGCCGGGTGGTGGCCGTCCACCACGACAGCTGGGCCCACTTCACCGAGGGCCGCGCAGAGCTGGAGGCCGCCTTCGCCGCGGCGGGCCTGGCGGAGGTCCTCGACAAGGCCTGACCGGGGGGCGCCCGGGCGCGGGAAGTCGGCGGGGCCGACTTCCCGCGCTCAGGCGATGGTGCGGGCGGCGTGGGTGCGGCAGCGGGCGAGGGCGTTGCGCAGGCGCACGTCCGGGGCGGGGGTGGCGGTGAGGAGTTCGCCGGCGGTGATGAGGGTGGCCCAGTAGCGGGCGGGGTCGCCGGCGGTGGGGAGGGGCTTGGTGGCGGCGAGGGAGAGGTAGGCGGCGGTGAGGTTGCCGGTGGTGAACCAGCGGGTGAGGCCGTGCTGGTGGCCGGCGCGGATGCCGCCGAGGGCGTCGATCGCGGTGAGGAAGAGGTCGACGACGGCGAGCTCGTGCGGGGTGAGCCGCTTGGGGACGTCGAAGACGCCGAGGGCTTCGAGGAGTTCACCGGTGTCGGCCTCGCCGCCCGGGCGGGGGTCGGCGAGCAGGGCGTCGTAGCAGTCGTCCAGGCGGCGGTCGACCTCGGCGGCGGGGATCGCGAGGGCGGTGCACACGGCGCGGGCCGAACGCAGGGGCTCGCCGGTGCGGCGGGCGAGGGCGGCATAGGCCTCGGCGGGGGCGTGGCCGGTGTCGAGCAGGTGCTGGGCGGTGAGGGCCAGTCGCATGGTGGGCACTCCCTGTCAGGCCGCGAGCGCGGCGGTGGGGGCGATCAGCGCCCAGACGAACTTGCCGATCCCGCCCACGCGCGGGCAACAACCCCAGCGCGCGGAGAGCTCGTTGACGAGGAACAGCCCGCGCCCACGCTCGTCACAGACGGAGGCCGAACGCAGGGACGGCCGGCCGCTCCCGGCGTCGTGGACCTCGATACGCAGGAGCCCGTTGGTGAGGGCGAAGCGGATCTCGATGCGGCGGTCGTCGGGCGCGTCCGAGTGCTGGACGGCGTTGGCGAACAGCTCCCCGAGCAGGAGCTCGGCGACGTCCGAGTAGCGCTCCCCGGAGGGCAGGGCCGCGAGGTACGCCCGGAGCAACTGCCGCGCCAGGCGCGTCGATTCGAGGCAGGAGTCGAGCCGCGCGACGAACGCACGGGGGCGGGGGCTGCAGCAGGATGTGAGCATGGCGAAGCACCTCGGGGGCGGAAGCGGGCGTACGAAAGGAGCGCGCCATCACGCTATGCACGCAGAAGATCGCGTTCCGGCATCAATGATCCGCCGTTGGCGCTACGGTGACGACCAAATCGGGGTGCAAAGATCCGCAGCACCTGAGGGGAATTGGGATGTCACATCGGCGACTCGAGAACGGGCTCACGTCCAGCCCGGCGGTGATGTTCGGTGAAGCGCTCCGCTTCGCACGCGAGCAGGCCGGCCTCAAGCAGGAAGACCTGGCCAGACTCCTGCACTGCCACAGAACGGTGATCACTCGGTACGAGGGCGGCAAGAGGCCCATGGATCGAGCCACCGTGGAGAGGGCCGACGAAGTACTCGCCATGGGGGGCCTGTTGGTGCGGCTGTGGGAGCGAGTGGACTGGTATGCGGACATCGAGCATCCGGACTGGTTCCAACAGTACGTCGGCCTGGAAGGGGAGGCCGTGGGGGTTCGAGTGCTGCAGTACATGCGGATCAACGGCCTGCTGCAGTGCGAGGAGTACGCCCACGAGATCTTCCGCCTCGGCGATGCCCGGAACAATCCGCAGTGGCTGGCCGAACGGGTGGCGGCTCGACTGAGTCGGCAGGAGCGCTTCCTGGTCGATGACGGCCCGTCAATGATCGTGGTCCTCCACGAGAGCGCGATCCGCTCCGTCATCGGCGGGCCGGCCACCATGAGACGGCAGATGGAGCACCTCCTGTCGGCGGGAGAGCGGACGAACGTGGTCATTCAGGTGGCGCCGTTCGCCTTCAGGGCCCGGAAGTTGCCGAGCGCATCCGTCATCCTTCTCGAGTTGCCGGACGGCAAGGAGTGGGTCTACTCGGAGAGCCTGCACCGAGGGCACTTCAGTGACGCTCCTACGATCGTGCAGGAAAGCCGCCGGGACTTCGATCTCGTCCGAGGGGCTGTACTCTCGATGGACGACTCCCGTGCCCTGATCGCCGAAGCGATGGAGGAATATCGACATGCAGAACGCCGAGCTGAGCAGGGCGTTGTGGCGGAAGAGCAGCTACAGCGGGGACAACGCGGGCGAGTGCATCGAGGTGGCCCCCGGCTTTCCCGGCCTCGTCCCCGTCCGTGACTCCAAGGACCCGCAGGGCCCTGCGCTCGTTTTCCCGGCCTCCGCCTGGGCAGCCTTCGTGGCGGCCGTCCGCAAGGGCGACTTCCCGGCATAAGAGTCCAAGGAGCTGGCCGTGTTGACTTGGCGCAAGAGCAGCTACAGCAGCAACGGGGGGCAGTGCGTCGAGGTGGCGCTCCCGTGGCGCAAGAGCAGCTACAGCCACCAGGCAGGGCAATGCGTCGAGGTGGCGATCGGGGCTCCCGGCCGGGTGCCGGTGCGTGACTCCAAGGATCCCGAGGGTCCCGTCCTGGCCTTCCCTGCCGATGCCTGGCAGTCGTTCGTCGCCGCCGTCCGCTGCGGCGAGTTCGGCGACGCCTGAACGTCGCCGGGGCCCCGCTACCCGTGCGCGGGTAGCGGGGCCCCTGTGTTCCTCCTGCTCAGACCTCTTCCTCGTCGAGGCGGCCGAGCGCGTCGGAGATCAGGCGGGTGGCGAAGCTGTGGTCGTCGCCGGCGATGCGGTTGATGTGCTCGGCGAGCAGGACCGCGGTGGCCTCCAGCGGGTTCATCTCGTCCTTGGTCCACGGCCCGTACTGGGCGCGCCACAGGTTGGGGCTCAGCCCCGTCCCCGCGGCGATCAGCAGGCCGGCCATCATCGGGACGACCTCGGGCTTGAAGGTGCGGGGCATCATCCGCATCGTGGCGACCAGCGCGGGCACCGAGTACCCGACGACGTCCTCGTCCTGGCTGGCGCAGGCCTGCCGCAGCCAGTTCATGTACATGTAGATGAGGGTGCAGGTGCCTTCCAGGAGGTCGTCGAGTCCGGCCGCGCCCAGGGATGCGGCGAACTGGTCGACCATGCGCCGCTGTTCGGGGTCCGTTGCGGTCTTGCCCTCGTAGACGGACTGGAGCCGGGAGTCGATCAGCATGAGCGCGGTGCTCACGTCGCCGATCGGAGCGTACTGGGGGTCGCAGGACGAGGACACGGGACTCCTTCGCGAACGGCCGCTTGCGGTCGGTGACGCGGCACGTTCGCAGCGTAGCCCTTCGGGCGGGGCGCAGTGGGGCGAAAGCGGCCATTCACGCCCCGAAGGCCCGTGCCCGCGCGGGCGGTTGACGCCGCGTGCGGGTGCGGGTCCCCGATGTCCGTCCGCGGTCGGCGGCACGTCCGCCCAGGCCTGCGCTCTGACACGTTCGAGTGGTCGTGGAGGGGTCGCCGGTTGACGGCCGCGCGGTGTCAGCAGATTACGAAGCATCGGTTGTCCGTCCCCGCAAGTCCCCCCGGCAGTGCCCGGCAGTGCCCCTGGCGGTCCTGTCGCCCTGCCTGCCCCCCCCCTTTTGGAGGAATGATGCGCAAACCCTGGGCCGCCGCGCTCGCGGCCGTGCTGAGCGTGGCCGGCTTCGCCGTCGCCCCGGCCGCCGGCGCGCCCGCCACTGCGCCCGCCGTCGCGACCGCCACTGCGCCGGGCGGTGCGCCCGCCGTCGCGACGGCCGCTGCGCCGGGCGGTGTGCCGGGCGGTGTGCCGGGCGCGGCTTGGGCCGGTGTGCCGGGCGCGGCTTCGGGCGGTGCCGAGCTGGCGCCGACCCCGCCGATGGGCTGGAACGACTGGAACGCCTTCGGCTGCGACGTCGACGAGCAGCTGGTCGAGCAGACCGTCGACGCGATCGGCGACACCGGTCTGAAGGGCGCCGGCTACAGGTACGTCAACATCGACGACTGCTGGATGAGCCGGGAGCGCGCCGCGGACGGGAGCCTGGTGCCGGACCCGGTGAAGTTCCCGCACGGCATCGCGGGCGTGGCCGAGTACGTCCACGCCCGGGGTCTGAAGCTCGGCATCTACGAGAGCGCCGGCGCGGAGACCTGTGAGCACTTCCCCGGGAGCCTTGGCCACGAGCGCCAGGACGCGGCCTCCTTCGCGGCCTGGGGCGTGGACTACCTGAAGTACGACAGCTGCCCCGGCTCCCAGCCGATCCCGGCGCGCCAGCGCTACGAGGCGATGGGCGAGGCGCTGGCCGCCACGGGCCGTCCGATCGTCTTCAGCCTGTGCAACTGGGGCGACCAGGACGTCGTGAGCTGGGGCGCGGAGGTCGGCCAGCTGTGGCGCACCACCGCGGACATCGACCCCAGCTACCGGCGGATGGTGGAGATCTTCCACGTCAACGCGCTGCTCGCGGACCACGCCCGCCCGGGCGCGTGGAACGACCCCGACGCGCTGGAGGTCGGCAACGGCATGACGGCCGAGGAGGAACGCGCCCACTTCTCGCTGTGGGCCGCCATGGCCGCGCCGCTGCTGGCCGGCACCGACCTGCGCACGGCCACGCCCCGCACCCTGGCCGTCCTCAGGAACACCGAGGTCATCGCCGTGGACCAGGACCCCCTCGGCAAGCAGGGCCGCCCCGTCGGCGCGCTCGGGGGCCTGGACGTCCTGGCCAAACCCCTCAGCGATGGCTCGGTGGCCGTCACGCTGTTCAACGAGGGCGCCGAGGCGGCCGTCATCTCCACGACCGCCTCCGCCGTCGGCCTGCCGGAGGCCGGCTCCTACACGGTGCGCGACCTGTGGGAACACACCACGGGCGCGACCTCCGGCACCATCAGCGCCACCGTCGCGGCCCACGGCGCCGCGATGCTGCGCGTCGCCCGGGCGGGGTGAGGCCGGCTCGACGCTTTGGCGGGCCGCTCAGCCCTGGACCTCGCCGACGTGGACGCCGTAGGCGCGGGCGGCGCGGGCGGCGACGTACTGCTCCTGCATCTCCGTCATCTTGTGGACCAGCAGGATCGCGCAGACCAGGCCGGCCAGCAGGAGCGTCTCACCGGTGATCATCCACTGGGCGGCTTCCTGGAAGCTGTCCGGGTAGTGCGCCTGGTCGTAGTCCATGACGCCGACCTCACCGATCCCGATGCCCGCCAGGAACACCACCCAGCCGAAGTTGAGCAGTGTGAACGACTGCGGCGCCCGCTCCCCCGGGCGGTCCGGCAGGACGCCGGCCTGCCAGATGTCGACCGCTATCTGCCGGGGGAACCAGAGGCAGACGACCGGGACGAACCAGGCACCGATCGACCACCAGCGCTGGAGCTGGTGGTGCGCCTGCGGGTTGATCGCCTCGGCGTTGACCCGCATCCGGTAGAACCAGGTGAGGAAGGTGACCAGCACGACCGTCAGGACCAGGTTCTGCAGCACGAGCGCGCCGTCGAACAGACGGCCCGCGTCGTCGAGCGCCAAACGGTCGTCCGCCGCCGCGAGAATGTGGAAGTCGGCGACGAGGACGAACAACTGCGCGGCGCAGCCGAGGGCGAGCGCCACCGTGGCGGCGGTGGCGGCGGTTCGCGGCGGGCTGTACACGGCGGGCGAAGGCATCGGTCGAGGATCCCCGGTGTCGATCTTGTGGTGGACCGTCACACCCTAGGGGTTGTCCGCGGCGGCCTGCCACGGGCCCCCGGGGGG
>NZ_JZKH01000126.1 GCF_000961885.1 Streptomyces rubellomurinus | reverse complement strand
GGCCGGGGCGGCCGGCGCGGCGGGGGCGGGTGCGGCCGGAGCAGCAGCGGCGGGCACGGGGGCAGCGGCAGGGGTCGGCGCGGGGCCGGCCTGGGTCGCGGCCTGGGTCACTGGGGTCACCTCGGTACCGGGCTTGTAGTCGGCGAAAAAGTCCCACCAGGCTCGGTCGACCGAGTTCGGGTCCTGGAGGTACTGCTGGTAGATCTCGTCGACGAGCCACTCATTGGGGCCGAAGCCAGTGGAGCTTGCCGAGCTGTTGGGGGTCTCTGGGGACTGTGGCGACACGGCGGCAACCGCCCTCTTCCGCTTCCTTTTGGGATGTTTGGACAGCGGGGATTAAGGCTACGCCCCTGACCAGTGATCGCGCAGTCCCCGGGCCCCAGGCGTCGCCCAGATCACAGTCCTGACCTGCGATTTGGCCGAAAAACTGCGTTAGAAAGCCGGATCTGAGGGGAAGCGACCGGGCCGCAAATCCGGACGAAACCGGACATAGCTCCGATCGAATGCCCTCACGATCTTCGTATGCGTCTGTGTCGGTTCTGTGACAAACGGAGTGCGGTCGAACCATCTCCGGCCGCTCGCCGTTCGACTCCGCTCAGGGGTGCCCCGGCAGCCGGACCTCGATCCGGCAGCCCTTCGGCGACTCCGCCACCGCGATCCGCCCGCCGTGCAGGTCCACCGCCCAGCGGGCGATGGCCAGGCCCAGCCCGGTGCCGCCGTCCGCGCCCGGCCCGGAGGCCGTCGCGCTGCCGCTGCGGCTGAACCGCTCGAAGACCCGGTCGCGGTCGGCCGCCGGGATGCCCGGGCCCTCGTCCTGGACCTCCAGCAGCAGGCCGCCGTCCTCGCCGTCCGGCCGGGCCCGCACCGTCACGGTGCCGCCGGGCGGGGAGTGCTTGCAGGCGTTGTCGACCAGGTTGGCGACCACCTGGTGGAGCCGTTCCGGGTCCGCCACGCCGGTCAGGCCGGCCGGGCTGACCTCCAGGGCGAGCCGGACGTCGCCGCGCCGGGAGAACGCCCCGCCGGCCGTCGCGCCGTCCACGGTGACGCCGCGCAGCACGCCGTCCAGGAACTCGCGCACCTCGAAGGGGCGCGCGTCCAGGTCGACCACGCCGTCGTCGATCTTGGAGAGGTCCAGCAGGTGGGTGACCAGGCGGCCGAGCCGCTCGGTCTGCTCCAGCGCGGCCTGCAGGGTGGCGGGGTTCGGCTGGACGACGCCGTCCACCACGTTCTCCAGCACGGCGCGCAGCGCGGCGATGGGCGTGCGCAGCTCGTGCGAGACGTTGGCGACGATCTCGCGGCGGTGCTGGTCGGCGGCCTGGAGGTCGGCCGCCATGGCGTTGAAGGCGGCCGCCAGCTCGCCGATCTCGTCGCGCGAGCTCACCTCCACCCGGCGGCTGTAGTCGCCGGAGGCCATCGCGCGGGCGGCGGCCGTCATCTCGCGCAGCGGCGAGGCCAGCCCGTGCGCGAGGAACTGCATGAACAGCAGCGAGGCGATCATGGAGAAGACCATGATGATCCGGATCTGGGTCGCGGACTGGATCGCCACGACCACCATGCCGGTGGCCAGGAAGACGGAGACGATCACCAGCAGGGCGAGTTTGCCCTTGATCGAGCGGACCGGGTCGAGCGGCCGGATGTCGGCCCAGACCCGTCGGGCGGCGCGGGCCGCGAGCGTCTGTGAGCGCCCGGCCTCGGCGTCGCCGTTGCGTTGCTGTGGAAAGGTCATGGATCCCTGTGATCCCCGCTTGCTCGCACGGCGGTGTCGGGACGCGGGCCCCCCGGTGGCCCTCGCCCGAAGCCCGCCTACGAGAGCGGGGCCTCCAGTGCGTATCCGACGCCGTGGACGGTGCGGATCCAGCTGGCGCCGATCTTGCGCCGCAGCGCCTTGACGTGGCTGTCGACGGTGCGGGTGCCGGACGCGTCGGTCCAGTCCCACACCTCGGCCAGCAGCTGCTCGCGGGTGAGCACCGCGCGCGGCTGGGCGGCCAGGCAGGCGAGCAGGTCGAACTCGGTCGGCGTCAGGTGGACGTCGCCCGAGGCGAGCCGCACCCGGCGCTGCACGTGGTCGATCTCCAGTTCGCCGAAGCGCAGGCTGCCGAGCGCGGGCGTGCGGGCCGCCTGCTGGGCGCGCTCGACGCGGCGCAGCAGCACGTTGACCCGGGCCGCGAGCTCGCGCATCGAGAACGGCTTCGTCATGTAGTCGTCCGCACCGACGCCGAGGCCGACCAGCAGGTCCGTCTCGTCGTCGCGGGCGGTCAGCATCAGTACCGGCACCGGCCGCTGGGCCTGGATGCGGCGGCACACCTCCAGGCCGTCGAAGCCGGGCAGCATGATGTCGAGGACGACCAGGTCCGGCTGCCAGGTGTGGAAGCCGTCCACCGCGCCGGGCCCGTCGTGGGCCACGGCGACCTTGAAGCCCTCCGCGCCCAGTCGGGCCGCGATCGACTCGGCGATCGTGGGCTCGTCCTCCACCACCAGCACTCTGCGCTGGCTGCTCACCGTGCCGCCGGTGTTGTGGTGGTCCTGCTGAATTTCTGTCACGGTCACGCCACCGCCCCCAGGGCTGCGGGCCGGCCACCTGTGGGGATGGCGGGGCTCCGCTCGTAGTCTTGTTCCGTCGTGGACTGTGCCGGGTCCGCCGTCCCGCCGCGCGATTCGGGAGCCGTGCGGGCGGATGGTCGCCGCCCGCTGTTCTCCCACGCACTCCGCAGCGTACGGACAGCGGATGCTTTCCGGCAGGTGGACCGGACGTTTCCGGCCCGCGGGCCGGCCTGTCGGACCGCCCGCGGGCCCACCGAGGGGTGGGCACGGGCCGATACCTTACCCGGCGAATTTTCTCTGCGTAACGGTACGTATGCGGTCCAGTTGACGTTGAGTCGCCGGTCAGAGCCGCTACTGACGCGTCAATCAGAACTAGGTCCGGACCAATTCCCGCTATTCGGAGTCTCCGACTCCGGGCAGGTCTTCACGGGCTTTTCCCAGTTGCCTCTCAGAACCTCGACGTAACGTGGTCGCGTCGACACCCGACCAGCGGAATCCTCCGCGCCCGCCGGTACGTTGGGCACTGGCGCGAGGGACTCGGGTGGCTGCGGGCGTGGAGCGGAGGCGGCATGGCGGGACTGCGGCAGGAGGCCGGACGGCAGGGTCCGCCATCGGCGGGCGTGCCGTACGGAATGCTCCGGTACGGCCTGCGCACCGCCGTCCTCGACTGGCTGCTGGAGCGGGTGCCGACGCCCCGGCGCAATCCCTTCACGCTCGGATACCTCGCGGTGGTGGGCCTCACCACGACCTTCGCGAAACTCGCCGACCCGGAACTCGTGCAGCGCCTCCAGGAGGCGTCCAGTTCGGACGGGCACAACCTGCTGCAGCACCCTTTGCGCGCCCTGGTGCTGAGCGGATTCTGGGTGGCCGGCGAGGTCTGGATGCCCTACCTGTGGGGGTTCGCCTTCACCCTGGCGCCGCTGGAGCGCAGGGTCGGGCCGGCCCGGGCGGCCCTGGTGTTCGCGGTCGGGCACGTCACGGCCACGCTGCTCTCGCAGGGCGTGGTGTTCGTCGCGGTGGAGACCGGGCGGATGGACCCGGCGGTGATGGAGCGCCTGGACATCGGGGTCAGCTACGGCGTGCTGGCCTGCCTGGGTGCGGTGTCCGGGCTGCTGTCCCGGCGCGGGCGGGTGCTCGCGCTGGGCGGGGTCGGACTGATGATCGCCGAGCAGATCGCCGCCGAGAAGGACGTGGTCACCGCCGTGGGGCACCCGGCGGCGGTGCTCGCCGGGGTGGCGCTGTGGCGCTGGCTGCGCGGGGTCGAGCGGCGCCGGCCGCGCCGGGAAGCGGCGGCGCGGGCCGCCGGGGTCGCCGCCGGGCCGGGGGCCGCCGGGGTGCCGGCCGCGCGCTGAGAGCGCTCCGCCCGCCCGGACGGCCGGTTTTTGACGGGGGCTCCCCGACGCACGTTCGAGCACCGTTTCCGGGTTC
Source organism: Streptomyces rubellomurinus (assembly GCF_000961885.1). GTDB lineage: Bacteria > Actinomycetota > Actinomycetes > Streptomycetales > Streptomycetaceae > Kitasatospora > Kitasatospora rubellomurina. The sequence goes on along the minus strand of NZ_JZKH01000126.1, from coordinate 13,621 downwards.
GAAGCGTTCGCTCACGGCGAACAATGTGCCGGGAACATCCACGGGCCGCGAATCCTTAAGTCAGGTCGACTCAAGTTCACTGACTGGGGAGAGATCATGGCATCGACGTCCACACCGCTCACCCTGCCCGTCCTGCCGCTCGACGACGAGGTCGTCCTGCCGGGCATGGTCGTCCCGCTGGACCTGAAGGACACCGAGGTGCGCGCCGCCGTCGAGGCCGCCCGCGCCGCGGCCGCCGGCCCCGGCAAGCCGCAGGTCCTGCTGGTTCCGCGGGTGGACGGCTCGTACGCGGCGGCCGGCACGCTGGCCACCGTCGAGCAGGTCGGCCGGCTGGCCGACGGCGACCCGGCGGCGCTGGTGCGCGCCGTGCGCCGGGTCCGGATCGGGGTCGGCACCACCGGCCCCGGCGCCGCCCTCTGGGTCGAGACCACGCCGTTCAAGGAGTCCTCGGTGGGCACCCCGGTCGCCGGGCGGGCCGCCGAGCTGGTCAAGGAGTACAAGGCGCTGTCCACCCAGTGGCTGCGCAAGCGCGGCGCCTGGCAGATCGTCGACCGGGTCGCGCAGATCGAGGGCGTCGGCGAGCTCGCCGACAACATCGGCTACGCGCCCTTCGCCACCGCCGAGCAGAAGCTCAAGGTGCTGCTGGAGGCCGACCAGGTCGCCCGACTGGAGTACGCGCTCACCCTGCTGCGCGACCACCTCGCCGAGGAGGAGGTCAACGACACCATCCGCAAGGACGTCGAGGAGGGCGTGGCCAAGCAGCAGAAGGAGTTCCTGCTCCGCCGCCAGCTGGAGGCCGTCCGCAAGGAGCTGGCCGAGCTGAACGGCGACCCGGCCGACGAGGAGGGCGACTACCGCGCCCGGGTCGAGGCCGCGGACCTGCCCGAGAAGGTGCGGGAGGCCGCGCTCAAGGAGGTCTCCAAGCTGGAGCGGGCTTCCGACCAGTCGCCGGAGGGCTCCTGGATCCGCACCTGGCTGGACACCGTCCTGGAGCTGCCCTGGAACGAGCGCACCGAGGACGCCTACGACATCGCCGGCGCCCGCGCCGTGCTGGACGCCGACCACGCCGGCCTGGCCGACGTGAAGGAGCGGATCGTCGAGTACCTGGCCGTCCGCAAGCGCCGGGCCGACCAGGGCCTCGGGCTGGTCGGCGGCCGCCGGGGAGGCGCGGTGCTGGCCCTGGTCGGCCCGCCCGGCGTCGGCAAGACCTCGCTCGGCGAGTCGGTGGCCCGCGCCATGGGCCGCACGTTCGTCCGGGTCGCGCTCGGCGGCGTCCGGGACGAGGCGGAGATCCGCGGCCACCGGCGCACCTACGTCGGCGCGCTGCCCGGCCGGCTGGTGCGGGCGATCAAGGAGGCCGGCTCGATGAACCCGGTCGTCCTGCTCGACGAGATCGACAAGGTCGGCTCCGACTACCGGGGCGACCCGGCCGCCGCCCTGCTGGAGGTGCTGGACCCGGCCCAGAACCACACCTTCCGGGACCACTACCTGGAGGTCGAACTCGACCTCTCCGACGTCGTCTTCCTGGCCACCGCCAACGTGCTGGAGGCCATCCCCGAGCCGCTGCTCGACCGGATGGAGCTGGTCCGGCTCGACGGCTACACCGAGGACGAGAAGGTCGTCATCGCCCGCGACCACCTGCTCCCGCGCCAGCTGGAGAAGGCCGGCCTCGGGGGCGAGCAGGTCGGCGTCGACGAGGAGGCGCTGCGCAAGCTCGCCGGGGAGTACACCCGGGAGGCCGGCGTCCGGAACCTGGAGCGCTCGATCGCCCGGGTGCTGCGCAAGATCGCCGCCCAGGCCGAGCTGGGCGAGCGCGAGCTGCCCGCCGCGGTCGGCGCGGCGGACCTGCGCGCCCTGATCGGCCGGCCGCACCACGTGCCGGAGGCCGCCCAGGAGCCCGCCGAGCGGCGCACCGCCGTCCCCGGCGTGGCCACCGGGCTGGCCGTCACCGGCGCCGGCGGCGACGTCCTCTACATCGAGGCCTCGCTCGCCGACGCCGAGACCGGCGGCACCGGGCTCACCCTCACCGGGCAGCTGGGCGACGTGATGAAGGAGTCCGCGCACATCGCGCTCTCCTACCTGCGTTCGCGCGGAGCCGAACTGGAGCTGCCGGTCACCTCGCTGCGCGACCGCGGCGTGCACCTGCACGTCCCGGCCGGGGCCGTCCCCAAGGACGGGCCGAGCGCCGGCATCACCATGACCACGGCGCTGGCCTCGCTGCTCTCCGGCCGCAAGGTCCGCACCGACGTGGCGATGACCGGCGAGGTGTCGCTCACCGGGCGGGTGCTGCCGATCGGCGGGGTGAAGCAGAAGCTGCTCGCCGCCGACCGGGCCGGCGTCACCACGGTGATCATCCCCAAGCGCAACGAGGCCGACCTGGACGACGTCCCGGCCGAGGTGCTGGAGCGGCTCACCGTCCACCCGGTGGCGGACGTGCGGGAGGTGCTGGAGCTGGCGCTGGAGCCGGCCGAGGTGCTGGTCGCGGCGGCCTGAGCCACCGGCCGGGAGGCCGACGGCACCTCCGCGTGTGACACTGCGGAGGTGCCGTCCCCCACGCAGCGCGCCCTGGCCCGGGTGCCGGAGCGGCTCCGCCCGGCCCTGGTGCGGCACCGCCGACTGGTGAAGTTCCTGCTGGTCGGCGGCTTCTGCTTCGCGCTCACCCTGGTGATCGACTTCGAGCTGAAGTTCACCGTGCTGGAGCACAAGCCGGTGATCGCGCTGACCGTGGCCACCGTGATCGGCACGGTGGTCTCGTACGTGCTGAACCGGCGGTGGGCCTTCCGGGCCTGCGGGCGCCGCCGCGAGCCGCTGCTGTTCGCGCTGGTCAGCGCGGTGGCCGTCGCCGTCAACGACCTGCCGCTGGCCGTCTCCCGCTACCTGCTGGACCTGCGCGAGCCGTACGTCGGGCCGTTCGCCCAGGAGGTCGCCGACTTCCTCAGCGGCATGGTGGTCGGCACCTTCGTCGCCATGCTGTTCCGGTTCTGGGCGATCCAGCGCTGGGTCTTCACCGGCACGCCGACCGGCACCGACGCCGGTTACCCTGCACCCGAGGTGCCCAGTCGGAGAACCACGAGGTGAGCGCGATGCGCGGGGAACCGGACGGCTTCCGGGCCGGGCCCGCCAGCCAGCAGGGGATGCGCCGGGCCAACCTGGCGCTGGTGCTCGGCGTGATCGCCCGCGCCCCGCGCTCACGCGCCGAGGTCGCCGCCGAGACCGGGCTGACCAGGGCCGCGGTCTCCTCCCTCGCCGAGCGGCTGATCGCCGCGGGCCTGGTCGTCGAGGAGGGCCCGGCCGCGCCCAGCGGCAGGGTCGGCCGCCCCGGCACCGCGCTCGGGCTCAACCCGCACGGCCCCGCCGGGCTCGGCGCCGAGATCGGCGTGCGGCACCTCGGCGCCTGCGTGGTCGACCTGCGCGGCGAGGTCCGCGCCTGGCGCCGCCTGGAGATCCGCAACCAGGGCCGCCGGCCCGCCGCCGTCATGGCCGACCTCGCCGACCTGCTGCACGCGGCCGCCGCCGAGGCCGGCCTGCGCCCGCCGGACTGACCCTCGCCGTGCCCGGCCTGGTCGGCGCGGACGGGGTGCTGCAGCGGGCCGCGAACCTCGGCTGGCAGGACGTCCCGCTGGCCGCCGAACTGCGCCCGGCCCTGCGCGCGGCCGGCGACGACCTGGCCGAACTGCCGGTCGGCGCGGACAACGAGGCCAACCTCGGCGGGCTCGCCGAACGCTGGCTGGGCGCGGGCCCGGAGGACTTCCTGTACGTCTCCGCCGAGGCCGGGGTCGGCGCCGCGATCGTGGTCGGCGGCCGGCTGCTGCGCGGGGCACGCGGCTACGCGGGCGAGTTCGGCCACGTGCCGGTGCACCCGGACGGTCTCCGCTGCGCCTGCGGCGCGCGCGGCTGCCTGGAGCAGTACGCCGGCGAGGCCGCGGTGCTGCGGGCGGCCCGGCTGACCGGCGCCCGCGGCGACTGGGTCGCGCTGCTCGCCGAACGGGCGACGGCCGGGGACACCGCGGCCCGCATGGCGCTGGCCGGGGCCGCCCGGGCGCTGGGCATCGCCGCCGCCGGGGCGGTCAACCTGCTGGACCCGGCCGAGGTGGTGCTGGGCGGCGGCTACGCCGAGCTGGCGCCCTGGCTGCTGCCGGCCCTGCGGGCCGAGCTGGCCGCCCGGGTGACGGTCCGGCCGTGGGCGGAGGAACGGCTGACGGTCGCCCGCCTGGGCCGGCGCGGGCCGCTGCTGGGGGCCGCGGTGGGGGTGGTGCGGGCGATCGTCGCCGATCCGGGGCCGCTGGCGGCGCCCGGGCCGGGGGAGGGCTGGACGGGCCCCGGATAGGCCGGGCCCCCGGGCCCTGGACAGGCCGGGCCCCCGGACCCTGGTGGGGCCGGGGGCTCGGGCGAGCACGGGGCTCAGGCTGCCGCGGCGGTCTCCCTGACCAGCTCGCGGCCGCCGGAGCGCGGGCCGCGCAGCACGGCCAGCACGGCGACGCCGATGCCGATCAGCGCCCAGACCACGAGCACCAGGATCGGCATGCCCAGGTGGGTGGAGCCGAAGTAGGCGATCGACTTGGTGGCGCTGGTGCCCGCGCCGTTCGGGAGCAGCGAGCCGATCGCCCGCCAGAACGGCGGCATCATCGGGGCCGGGTAGACGCCGCCTGCGCTCGGGTTGCCCAGCACCACGAAGATCAGCACCGCGATGCCGATGCCGAGGATGTCGAACAGGCACTGCAGCGCCATGGTGAAGGCGCCGACCGTGAACACCACCAGGGCGCCGATCGCGGTCAGGGACAGGACCGAGCCGGGCAGCGCGTCCAGCACCGGACCGGCGATGACCGTGCCGCCGAGGCCGGCGACCACCGAGTACAGCGCCAGGGCGCCGAGGCGGATCAGCAGGCGGTTGACGTTGGCGGGCTTGGAGCCGGCGCTGATGCCGAGGATCGAGGCGACCAGGTAGCCGCCGACGCACCAGCCGATGACCAGGTAGAACGAGGAGAGGCCGTTGGTGTCGCCCTTGGCCAGCGGCAGGACATCCTGGACCGCGACGGTGCGGCCCTGGGCCTTGTCCAGCGCGGTGGTGATGCTCTCGGCGGCCTTGGCGGCGGAGGTGCCGCGGGCGTTGCCGACCAGCAGGGTGTCCTCGGTGCCGTTCGGGTTCAGGACCAGCGCCGCGTAGATCTTCTGGTCCTTGATCTGCTGGGTCGCCGTCTCGGCGTCCGGCGCGGTGACGGCCTTGACGGCTTCGCCCGGCACGCCCTCCAGCGCGGCCACCAGCTTGGGCGTGGCCTGCGGCGGGGCGACCACCGCGATGGACAGCTTGTGCGGGGTCGGGTGGTGCAGCGCCCCCACGTACGAGGTGATGAAGCCGAGCTGCAGCAGCAGCACGCCGATCACGAGCAGTGCCGCGCGCGGGGTGACCGCGCTCTTCAGTTCGGCGACGAAACCCTGCCCCGGGGCTGCCATCCACATCTCCTTGCGTATCGGGGGAAAACGGATACTTAATACCATGAAGTAGTTCGCTTGTCGCACTCCCGCGCGCCGGATCCGGCCACTCCTCCGGCATCGACCCGGCTTTACTTGGCCTTGAGGAAAGTTGCCTAAGTCAACCATTCGGGCATATGGTTGCGTTAGACAACGAATTTCTAAGGACTCGGATGACCGTGACCACTGAGGCCCCGACCGGCACCCCCGCAGCCGCCGACGACCGACCGATGACCCACCGGCAGGTGATGGAGGCGCTGTCCGGACTGCTGCTCGGCACCTTCGTGGCCGTGCTCTCGTCCACCGTCGTCTCCAACGCCCTGCCGCACATCCTCACCGACCTGCACGGCGGCCAGTCCGCGTACACCTGGGTGATCACCGCCGCCCTGCTCACGCTGACCGCCTCCACCCCGATCTGGGGCAAGCTCTCCGACCTCGCCAGCAAGAAGCTGCTGCTGCAGATCGGCCTGGCGATCTACATCGGCGCCTCCGCGCTGGCCGGCCTCTCCCAGAACACCGGCGAGCTGATCGCCTGCCGCGCCCTGCAGGGCATCGGCGCCGGCGGTGTCGTCGCGCTCGGCCAGATCTGCCTGGCCGCGATGGTCCCGCCGCGCGAGCGCGGCCGCTACAGCGGATACTTCGGCGCGGTCTTCGCCCTCGCCACCATCGGCGGCCCGCTCATCGGCGGCGTCATCGTGGACACCTCCTGGCTGGGCTGGCGCTGGTGCTTCTACGTCGGCATCCCGTTCGCGATCGCCGCGATCCTGGTCGTCCAGCGCACCCTGAAGCTGCCGGTGGTCAAGCGCAAGGTGAAGATCGACTACCTGGGCGCGCTGACCATCACCGGCGCCGTCAGCCTGCTGATGATCTGGATCACCCTGGCCGGAAAGAACTACGCCTGGCTGTCCTGGCAGACCGCCGCGATGGTCGGCGGCGGCCTGCTGCTGGGCGCGCTGGCCGTCGTGGTCGAGCGCCGCGCCGCCGAGCCGGTCATCCCGCCGGACCTCTTCCGGCACCGCACCGTCGCCCTGGCCGCGCTGGCCAGCGTGCTGGTCGGCGTGGGGATGTACGGCGCGACCACCTTCCTCGGCCAGTACTTCCAGCTGGCCAAGGACAAGTCCCCGACCATGGCCGGCCTGATGACCCTGCCGATGATCCTCGGCCTGGCGCTGTCCTCCACCGTCGCGGGCCGGCTGATCACCAAGTACGGCCGGTGGAAGGCCTACCTGGTCTCCGGCACCGCGCTGCTCGCGATCGGCTTCGGGCTGCTGGGCACCGTGCGGGTCGACACCGACTACACCCTGCTGTCCGTCTACATGGCGGTCACCGGCGTCGGCCTGGGCCTGACCATGCAGAACCTGGTGCTCGCGGTGCAGAACACCGTGCCGCGCCACGAGCTCGGCGCGGCCAGCTCGGTGGTCACCTTCTTCCGCACCATGGGCGGCGCGATGGGCGTCTCCGCGCTCGGCGCGCTGATGAACAACAAGGTGACGCACTACCTGGCGGAGAACCTGGCGGCCGCGCACGTCCCGGCCGGGCGCGCGGCCGGCGGCGGGGGCATCCCGGACCTGCACAAGCTGCCCGCGCCGATCGTCCCGCTGGTCACGGACGCCTTCGGCCACGGCGTCGGCATGGTGTTCCTGTTCGCGGCGCCGTTCGCGCTGCTGGCCTTCGTCACGGTCCTGTTCATCCGCGAGACCGCGCTGCGGACCAGCCAGGGCTGAGCTTCCGCGACGCGAACGGGCCGGGGAGTGCGGTGTGCACTCCCCGGCCCGTTCGGGTGTTCCGGTCCGTTACGGCGCGGCGATCAGCACCAGGCCGTAGACCACGGCCGCCGCGCACAGGGCGAAGCAGGCGTACGCGCCGGCCAGCAGGGCGGGCTTGGCGGCGCCCCCGGCGCCGTCGCCCTCGCGGGCGCTCAGTGCGGCCTCGCGGCGGGACAGGGCCAGGATGCCGAGCGCGAAGACCGCGACCACGGTGACGGTGATGCCGAAGCTGAAGCCGGCGGTCTGGGCGAGGGCGTTCCACTTGATGTGCATGTGAGGGCTCCTCGGCCGATCAGGCCGCGACCGTGGTCGAGGCGGGGGTGGGGTTCGCGGGGGCGGCGGCGGGGGTCAGCTCGACCGGGGTGACCTCGGCGACGTCGTTGACGTTGTCCGCGCCGACCGGCTGGCGGCGGGAGATCAGCCACATCGTGGCCGAGCCGGCCACCAGCGCGGCGCCGACCAGGACGACGCCCCAGGTGCCCTGCTGGGCCAGCAGCGCGGCGCCGCCGGAGACCAGGCCGGCGGCCGGCAGGGTCAGGCCCCAGGTGTAGACCATGCGGCGGACCATGCTCCAGCGCAGCTCCGGCTTCGGGCCGCCGAGGCCGGCGCCCATGATGCCGCCGGTGCAGACCTGGGTGGTGGAGAGGCCGAAGCCCATGTGCGAGGAGGTCAGGATGACGGTCGAGACGGCCGACTCGGAGGCGAAGCCCTGCAGCGGCTTGATGTCCGCCAGGCCCTTGCCCATCGAGCGGATGATCCGCCAGCCGCCCATGTAGGTGCCGAGCGCGATCGCGGCGCCCGCCGAGACGATCACCCAGGTGGGGGGCAGCGCGCCGTGCGGCAGGGCGCCGACCGAGACCAGGGTCAGGGTGATGATGCCCATCGTCTTCTGGGCGTCGTTGGTGCCGTGCGCGAGCGAGATCAGCGAGGAGGAGACGACCTGGCCGGTCTTGAAGCCCTTGTCGGTGACCGCCGGGTTGCCCTTGCGGGTGATCGCGTAGGCCAGCTTGGTGGCGCCCCAGGAGGCGAGGCCGGCGACGAGCGGGGAGGCGACCGCCGGGATGATGATCTTGGTGACCACGGTGTCGAAGTTGACCCCGTTCATGCCGACGCCGACGATCGTGGCGCCGATCAGGCCGCCGTACAGCGCGTGCGACGAGCTGGACGGCAGGCCGCGCAGCCAGGTCAGCAGGTTCCAGAGGATCGCACCGGCCAGTGCCGCGAAGATGATCTCTGGGTGGACGCCGGCCTTCTCGTTGACGATGCCACCGGAGATGGTGGTCGCGACCTTCACGGACAGGAACGCGCCCGCGAAGTTGAGCAGGGCCGCGATGGTGACCGCGACCTTCGGACGGAGGGCCCCGGTCGCGATCGCGGTGGCGGACGCGTTGGCGGTGTCGTGGAACCCGTTGGTGAAGTCGAAGGCGAGCGCCGTGATGATCACAACGGCTACCAGGAACGAGATGTGTTCCATACCCAAACAATCGTCGTAGTTGTCGCACGGACGTTGGTGTCGTCGTGACGGTAGGTCTGCTGGGTGAACGGAAGGTGAACTAGGACGGGAATCGTGGTTCCCATGGTTGCCCGAGGATGTCCGGGGGCTTTCGCAGGGGTGTCCATGGGCGTGTTGAGCTGGAGTTTGTCGGGAAACCTCCGGATTCGATCAGGTTTGCTGAGAGTTGTCTCACACTTCGAACGGAGATTTAACCCGGCGGTCGGTGTGCGCCCTGTTTCCGGCGAGTAACCCGTGGGAGGATCTGCGGCAACCGGGGATCCCGGGGGAGGCAGAAGGTCGGGGCCGGGGAGGACCAACCCATGGGCGGGGCTGCGGAAGTCAGAGCTGCGCGGGACGCGGGATCGACGGGCGTGCGCCCCTGGGTGCGGGCGGCGCTGCGCTGCGGAGCGGCCCTCGCCGCCGCCGCACTCGCCCTCCCCCTGGGCGCCCAGGGTGCCTGGGCCGCCCCCGACCCGGGCGGGTCCGTCACCGCCCAGGACCCGCTGGCCGCCGCCAAGGCCACCGTCGGCCCGATGCTCGACCGGCTGCACGAGCTCTACCAGAACGCCGAGAAGGCCACCGAGCAGTACAACGGCGCCGTCGCCAAGGTCGCCGAGCAGCAGACCGCGCTCACCGACCTCCAGGGCAGGCTCGACCGCCAGCAGAAGCAGGTCGACGCCGGCACCGACCTCGCGTCCCAGCTGGCCGCCGCCCAGTACCGCAACGGCAGCGCCTCCGCCTACGCCGAGCTCCTGCTCTCCAAGGACCCGTACGAGGCGGTCACCATCGCCGAACTGCTCCGGGCGGCCAGCCGCTCGCAGTCGGAGTTCCTGGACAAGCTCAAGGGCGACCGCGACGCCCTCGACGGGCTGAAGAAGCAGACCGAGGAGGCGCTGAACACCTCCAGGGCGCTGGTCACCCAGCAGGACGCCGCCAAGGCCAAGGCCGCCGCCGACCTCGCCGCCGTCGAGACGATGGTCTCCTCGCTCACCGGCGCGCAGCGCAACGAGCTGGAGCAGCTGGAGAAGGCCAAGGCCGACGAGGCCCAGCTGGCCTTCCTCGCCTCCGGCGCGCTCGGCAAGGGGGAGCGCACGCCCTCGGTCCAGGGGCGCGCGGCCGTCGCCTTCGCGCTCGCGCAGCTCGGCAAGCCGTACCTGTGGGGCGGCATCGGCCCGGACTCGTACGACTGCTCCGGCCTCACCTCGCAGGCCTGGCTGCACGCCGGCCGGCCGATCCCGCGCACCAGCCAGGAGCAGTGGGCGCAGCTGCCGCACGTCCCGCTGAACCAGCTGCGGCCCGGTGACCTGGTCGTCTACTTCCAGGACGCCTCGCACGTCGGGATGTACATCGGCGGCGGGCTGATCGTGCAGGCCCCGCGGCCCGGGGCGTACATCAAGGTGTCGCCGATCGGCTCGATGGCGATCCTCGGAGCCGTCCGGCCGGACCCGGACGGCGCGGCGGACGACGCGGGCGGCGCCTGGAAGGTGCCGGACCTGCCTTCCGGCTGGGACAGCGTCACGCCGATCGCGCCCAGCCCGGCGACTCCGGTGACCCCGGCGGCCCCCGCCCCGGGCCAGCCCGCGACCGGCACCCCGACCGCCCCCGGCACGCCCACCGGAACGCCGACCACCGGGACGCCGTCCGGTACGCCGACCGGCACGCCGAGCGTGCCGGGCACGCCCACCGGCACGCCGTCCGGCACCGGAACCCCGACCCCGACCGGGACGCCCACCGGCACGCCGTCCGGCACCGGCACGCCCTCCGGGACGGGGACGCCGGCCACGCCGACCCCGACCGGCACCGGCACGCCGGGGACGCCGAGCGGCACCGGGGCGGCTTCGGCCCCGGGCAGCGCCACCGCGACGCTGCCGCTGGGCACGCCGACGAAGTAGCCCGGAACGACGGGAAGGCCGCCCCCGGTGCCGGGGGCGGCCTTCCCGCGTTCGCGGCGCTACGCGACCGGGCCGGAGTCGGGCTCGAAGCGGACGACGACGGCCTTGGAGGTGGGCGTGTTGCTGATGTCGGCGGTGGAGTCCAGCGGCACCAGCACGTTGGTCTCCGGGTAGTAGGCCGCCGCGCCGCCGCGGGCGACGGGGTAGTGGACGACCCGGAAGTGCGGCGCGCGGCGCTCGCTGCCGTCCGTCCACTCGCTGACCAGGTCGGTGTACCCGCCCTCGGTGAGGCCGAGTTCGGCGGCGTCGGCCGGGTTGACCAGGACCACCCGGCGGCCGCCCTTGATGCCGCGGTAGCGGTCGTCGAGCCCGTAGATGGTGGTGTTGTACTGGTCGTGCGAGCGCAGCGTCTGCAGCAGCAGGCGGCCCGGCGGGACCTCCGGGGCGGTCAGCGGGTTGACCGTGAAGTTGGCCTTGCCGGTCGCGGTGGGGAAGGTGCGGGAGTCGCGCGGGCCGTGCGGGAGGGTGAAGCCGCCGGGGCGGTGGAGCTTGGTGTTGTAGTCCTCGAAGCCGGGGACGACGCGGGCGATCCGGTCCCGCAGGGTGTCGTAGTCGGCCGCGAACTCCGCCCACGGCACGGAGTCCTCCGGCCCGAAGACCGCCTGGGCGACGCGGCAGACGATGGCGGTCTCGGAGAGCAGGTCGTCGGCGGGCGGGCGCAGCCGGCCGCGCGAGGCGTGCACCTGGCCCATCGAGTCCTCGACGCTGACGAACTGGTCGCCGGCCGCGGTGGTGTCCCGGTCGGTGCGGCCCAGGGTGGGCAGGATCAGCGCGCGGGCGCCGGTGACCAGGTGCGAGCGGTTGAGCTTGGTGGAGACGTGGACGGTCAGCCGGCAGCGGCGCATCGCCGCCTCGGTGACCTCGGTGTCCGGGGTGGCCGCGACGAAGTTGCCGCCCATCGCGAGGAACACCTTGACCCGGCCGTCCCGCATCGCGCGGATGGTGTCCACCGCGTCGTGGCCGTGCTCGCGCGGCGGCTCGAAGTCGAACTCGGCGCCCAGCGCGTCCAGGAAGGCGGCGCTGGGCCGCTCGAAGATGCCCATCGTCCGGTCGCCCTGGACGTTGCTGTGCCCGCGCACCGGGCAGACCCCGGCGCCGGGGCGGCCGACGTTGCCGCGCAGCAGCAGGAAGTTGACCACCTCGCGGATGGTCGGCACCGAGTGCTTGTGCTGGGTGAGGCCCATCGCCCAGCAGACGATGACCTTCCGCGAGGCGAGGACCAGCCGGCCCAGCTCCTCGATCTGCTCCCAGGGCAGGCCGGTCGCGGCCAGCACCTCGTCGCGGTCGGTCTTCAGCGCCTGCGCCTCGAACTCCTCGAAGCCGTGGCAGTGTTCGGCGACGAAGGCGCGGTCGACGCCGTCCTGCTCCAGGATCATCCGGTTGACGGCGCGGAACAGCGCCAGGTCCCCGCCGAGGCGGATCTGCAGGAACAGGTCGGTCAGCTTGGTGCCGTTGCCGACCACGCCGCGGACGTTCTGCGGGTTCTTGAACCGCTCCAGGCCCGCCTCCGGCAGCGGGTTCACGCTGACGATGGTGGCGCCGGCCCGCTTGGCGCGCTCCAGGGCGGCGAGCATCCGGGGGTGGTTGGTGCCCGGGTTCTGGCCGGCCACGATGATCAGGTCGGCCTGGTAGAGGTCCTGCAGGCTGACGCTGCCCTTGCCGACGCCGAGCGTCTCGGTGAGCGCCGAACCGGACGACTCGTGGCACATGTTGGAGCAGTCCGGCAGGTTGTTGGTGCCCAGCCGGCGGGCGAACAGCTGGTAGGCGAACGCGGCCTCGTTGCTGGTGCGGCCCGAGGTGTAGAAGGCGGCGGCGTCCGGGGTGTCCAGGGCACGCAGCTCCTCGGCGATCAGCGCGAAGGCGTCGTCCCAGGAGACCGGGGTGTAGTGGGTGGCGCCCTCGTCGAGCAGCATCGGCTGGGTGAGCCGGCCCTGCTGGCCGAGCCAGTAGCCGGAGCGCTCGGCCAGCTCGGCGACGGGGTGGGCGGCGAAGAACTCGGCCCGGATGCGGCGCTCGGTCGCCTCCTCGGCGACGGCCTTGGCGCCGTTCTCGCAGAACTCGACGGCGTGCGGCTTGTCCGGCTCGGGCCAGGCGCAGCCGGGGCAGTCGAAGCCGGTGTGCTGGTTCACCTTGAGCAGGGTGGAGACGGCGCGGCGGGCGCCCATCTGCTCGGCGGCCATCCGTACCGTGTGGCCGACCGCGGGCAGGCCGACGGCCGAGTGCTTGGGCGCGGACACCTCGGGGGCGTCCTGCGCCGGGTCGCTCTGCGGGGCCTGCTTGGCCATGACTGCGCTCCTCGGGCTCTGCCGGGCCCGCCGCGTCGTTACGGGGGCTCGCTGCCCATCCTTCCACTTGGCCCCCTGCCGGGGGAGGGGCGGCCGCGGGCGCCGGTGGAGCGGGCGTCGGTAGAGTCGGTGCGTCACAGCGGATGGGGGAGCGGCGCATGCGAGTCGGTGACGTCCTCGACGGTCGGTACGAACTGCGGGAGAAGCTGGGCCAGGGCGGCTTCGGGGTGGTCTGGCGGGCCCAGGACACCCGGATGCTGCGGCCGGTGGCGGTCAAGGTCATCGGGCACCACGGCGGGGACCAGGCCAAGGCGGCGCTGCGGTTCGTCCGGGAGGCCTGCGCGGCGGGCAACCTGTCCCACCCGCACATCGTCACGGTGCACGACCTCGGGCAGTGCGAACTCGGGGACCAGCAGGTCACCTTCCTGGTGATGGAGCTGCTCAGCGGGCGCACCCTGACCGCGGTGCTGCGGGGCGGCGTGCCCGAGCCCGCGCTCAGCCTGCGCTGGGGGCGGGAGATCTGCGGGGCGCTCGCCGCCGCGCACGACGCGGGCATGGTGCACCGCGACATCAAGCCCGACAACATCATGATCACCGAGGCCGGGCAGCTGAAGGTGCTGGACTTCGGCATCGCGCAGCTGGACACCGGCGCGG
>NZ_JZKH01000125.1 GCF_000961885.1 Streptomyces rubellomurinus | reverse complement strand
GGTGGGGGCCGGTGGGCGGGTGCGGAGGCACCGTACCCGCCCACCTGGGTTGGTTAGCGCGTTCGGCGCGCCTGGTCGGGTACGGGTAGCGCCGGCGGTGGGGTGACCGCGGTGGACGGTGTGCTGGTGGTGGTGCGGTTGGTGGTGCTACGGGCCAGGGCCGCGCTGGTGCGGTGGTCCTCCGCGGTGGCCTTCGGTGCGGGGGCCGGGAGGCGGGTGTTGCGCCGGATACGCCAGGTCAGGACTGCGGCAGGCGAGTCGGCGCTGGCGAGTTCGCGTCGTCCGGCGGCGTGGGCGAGCAGCGCCTGCGGGTCGTGGCCTGCCTGTTCGGCTTCGGCCAGGGTGGCGGCCAGTGCCGTCCAACCGTCGTCGGCGAGGATCCGGACGGCTTGGTCGGCGGGCAGTGCCTGGCGGACCGCTGTCTCGTGCCGGTCGCGGACCGGGGCCGGGAGTTGTCGGCCTTGGGTGTCGAGCAGGGCGATCGGGCGTCCGGCGTGCCTGCCGTAGGCGGTGCGAAGATGGGCGGCTGCCGTGTGTGCGGCCTCGGCCTGGCGCTGGTGGCCTTGGGCGGCGTGCCACTTGGCGATGACGATCGCGAGCAGGACCAGGCTGGCCAGCATGGTGGCAGCAGCCGTTCCCTCCTCGCCGCTTCCGCTGGCGGGACCGCTGTAGAGGAGTTCGCGGGCGGCGGAGCGCATCGCACGGACCTCGGCGCGGGCGGCACGGGTGCGGGCGACGGTTGTGTATTCGAGGGCTCGGGCGGCCTGGTTGATCTCCTTCCTGGACAGGACGGGGCTGGTGAGGGCGAGGGTGTCGAGCACCTCGATCGCGCCGCTGACCACCGCTGCGACCTCAGCGGGGCGGGGGTCGTCATCGACTGTGGTGACAGCGTGGTCGGTGGTGGTGCTGGCCCGGTACCGGACAATGGCCGGCTGTCCCTGGGCCTTCGAGGGCGAGAGGGCGGGCTGGTCGAGGCCGATGGCGAATCGCTCGTGGATCTTGGGCAGGGTGAGGTCGGCGGCGAGCTGGCTGCCGGAGAACCACACCGGGCCGCCCGGGTCTCCGGCGGGCAGGGCGAACTTGTAGCCGTTGGCGTCGCCGGAGGGCGGGCGGCGGATCTCGAACTGGATGCCCTGCGTGCTGAGGCGGGCGAGGAACTCTTCCTGGTTGGCGGCGCCGGCCAGGGCCCGGCGCACCCCGGTTCGCAATCGGGCCCGTCCGGTCTCCTCCTGGCCCAAGCGCTCGGCCTTGCGCAGCTCAGGGCTCTTGGCGCGCTTGGGAATCGCGGCCCGGTACTCGGGTGTTCGGGTGTCGGACAGGTCCTTGAGTCGGTACTGACTTTCGATCTCGGTGAGTTCGGTCTCGGCCCGGTACTGGTCGCCGCGCAGGCGGGCCTGGGTCAGGTCGGCGCGGACCACGGTGGCGAGGATGTGGATGTGGTTGTCGCCGTGGTGCACGGCGATCCACCGGCAGCCGTCCGGGTCGCCGTCGGGGGCGATGCCGGCGGCGGCCACGATCCGGCGGGCGATGTCGCCCCACTCCTGGTCGCTCAGGTTCCGGTCGAAGGGGTCGGCGCGGACCATGCGGTGGTAGACGTGCTTGGTGATCGGCTTGCCGTAGCGCACGACGTGCAGGTCGAGGGCGTCCCGCAGCTGGGCCAGGGTGGCCTCGGGATCGCGGCCCGGGTCGGGGGCGAAGCCGTCCCAGGACGCGACGAGGTGCGGGTCGGTGTGCTCGTTGCGCCGGCCCGGACCGTACAGGTACTCCAGCGCCTTGAACGTGTTCTTGCCCGAGCGGGCAGTGGTGATCACCGGCGGCCAGCCTTCGCTATGCGCATCGCCGAGGCGTCGACCTGGGCGATGGCCCGGCTGGTTGCGGCCACCAGGTGCGTGGCCTTGTCCAGGGTGGCCTGCGCGGGACCATGCTCGATGCCGATGAAAGCGTTGAGGTGGAAGCTGATCTGGTTGAGGTTGCCGCCGACTCGGGCGAGCTGGAACCGGGTATCGCTGAGCTCCTGCACGGCCTCGTCCAGCTGCTCGTCACGGGTTACTGCGTCGGCCCCGCCGGTGGTCAGAGCCTGGCGTTCCAGGTAATCGGCCAGGTTCAGGCCGGCTTCCCGCGCGAGCCGCTTGATCTGCGCTTCGCGCTCGGCGGTGCAGCGAAAGCCGAGCTTCTTCGTCTTGGGGTTCTCGTTGTCGCGTCGGCGGCGCTTGGGACGACGCGTGCTGGCACGAGCGGCACGCTCAGCTGGGGCGAGCGCGAGCGGCTCGACGGCGGGCGTCTCCTCCTCCTTCGCCGCGCCCCCGCGGTGAAGCCCCGGTGCTGCCGCCCTCGGCAGCGCCGGCTCGTCCACGCCCTCCTGGGCGGGGGCGTTCGCGTGCGTGGCCCCATAGGGGCCCCGTACGCACTCGCTTGCTCCGCTGTTGTTGTGGAGGTGGTCAACTCCGTTGCGGTCCTGGGAGCTTACGGGCTTCCCGAGCAGGCTGTGCAGGGTTCGTCGGACGGCGTTCACGCGTGTCGTTCCTCGGTGGCGGCTGGCGATTCGGGCTGGTGAGCTTGTGGGTGGGCAGTGTCCGGGTGGTTGCCGGTTTGGCCATGCCGGAATTCGCAGGTATGGGCGGTGCGTCAGGCGCGGCCTTCCCGGGACCGAACGCCACATGGGACTGGTGTCCGCGGTGCGAGTCGAGTCCGGCCGGGTGCACTGACCGGGCGGCGGTGGCCTTCTGCCGAGTGCGGCTCTGGGTCGGCAGAAGTCGGTGTCCGGCTGACCGACAGGGCCGGTCAGCCGGCCTCGGGGTGCGGAGGGTTCTGTTCGTCGGCTTGCTCCTCGCGGAGCTTTCGCATCAGCTCGGTGAGGCGGGTACTGCCGAGCGGAAGGCCGGCTTCGCGCACGGCCTGTTCGACGATCGCGCGGGTGAGACGCCCCTCGGCAGCGACCGCCGCGCGGCCCACCTCCAGCAGCCGTTCCATCGGCGCGCCCGGCGGACGCCCGATCGGCTTGTTCTCCGCCCCGCCAGCGCCTCCGGAGGCTTCGGCCCGGGTGTCCGGGGCATCGGCCGGTTGGCCGTCAGCTTCTGCCGGTTCGGGATCGGGCAGCGCGTCGCGCCACTCGGCGGGCAGAAGTCCGGCGGCGGACAGGAGCGTCAGGAGCGCGTTCTCGTCGCTGCGGTCCTCCGCCCGTTCCGGCCGGAGCTCCGGTTCAGGGTCGGGCGAAGTCGCGGTGCGCGGAACGGCGTTCTGCTCAGCGGGAGCGCTCGCGGTGTCGTGGCCGTGGCGGGCGATCAGGATGTACAGGTGGACGGCGCCGCCGAGGGCGAGCGGGGCGAGGGTGGACAGGACACCGACAACCGTGTCGGTCAGCCTCAGCCCGCTGCCGGTGGAAGGCAGTTGGTTGAGGCGGACAGCGTGCAGGGCATTGGCCCAGACACTGGTCGCGGTCGCTCCGGCGAAGAGCGTCCAGGCGTAGGCGCGGGCGGGCCAGCGAGCCTCGCGCAGGACGAGCAGGGCCCGGACGCCGTAGGCGATGAAACCGTCGATGATGATCGGGAAGAGGTAGGTGAGCGGGCCGCGGACGTGGGTAGCGCCGGCCATCTGCCGCAGGGCGTCGTAGGACAGGACGAAACCGAGGACGCCGAGCAGGGCGACGGCGAGGCGGTCCCAGAGGGTGACCCGGACGGTCGGAGTGTGGGCAGGGGGTATCGCGATGGTGGTCAAGGGTGGTGCTCCAGGGGTGGCCTCGCCGCAGGCGGGCGTGGCGAAGCGGCGAGGCGGTGGTGGGGTGAAGTTCGGGGAGGTCGGCGCACCGGCCGGGGTGCGCTGGGCACCGGCGCCGGTCAGGCGGCAGTTCGCCTGCGGCGGTCGGTGCCGGTGAGGATGGCGCGTTCGCACATCTCGGCGAGGCGGGAGGCGGTGCGGTCGCCGAGGGCGTTCTTGATGTCGCCGGGCGCCAGGTTGGTGGTGAAGATCGTCGGGAGCAGGTGCTCGTAGCGGTGGTCGACCAGCCGCAGGGTCAGCTCCTCGGTCCACTCGGACGCCTTGGCGGCGCCGAGGTCGTCGAGGATCAGCAGCGGGCTCGCCATCAGATCGCGCATCTCCCGCTCGGTGTCCGTGCCCTGGCGGGGCCGCTGGGAGGCGTACAGCTCGGTGGCGGTGAGCTTGGTCCAGCGCAGACGCACCCCGGCCTTCAGCAGGCTGCGGATCGCCCCGTACGCCTGGTGGGTCTTGCCCGAGCCGGTGGGTCCGGCGATCAGGAGCGAGGGCCCCTGAGCGATGCCCAGGGTGCCGCCGGGGCCGGGTCGGCAGGCCAGGGTGACCTGCTGGACCCAGGTGGTGACCTCCGGGTGGTCGGCTTCGGCATGGCGGTAGCGCGGCGGGATGCGGCGGTCGGCGAGCTCCAGCGCGGTGGAGGGCTGGTCGGTGTCGGGCAGCGGCCGGTCGGGGTCGATGCCCTTGGCGGCCAGCATCCGCTCCAGGCGCAGGACGGCGCCGGAGGCCGGCTGCGGCTCGCGACGCTCGTCCGCGCGGCGGGGGTTGGGCAGGCCGGTCACAGGTCCCCCTCGTAGTAGTCGCGGGCGTCGGCCGGGTTGGCGAAGGGCCGGTACGGCGCGCGGGCAGCGCTCTGCCCGGCGCGGGTGGCCCCGGCGGGCTGGGCGTTGATCGCCTCGTGGACCATGCTCGGCAGCACGCTCGGGCTCATCGGCTTCGCCGCGTACAGCCGCAGCCCGGCACGGATGTCGTCGTCGCCGGTGCCGCCGTCGAGCAGGTCCTTGATGACCTTGCCGAGGTGCCCGCGCACGTTGGCCGGTACCGGCTTCGGGCAGCCGGCGACGTACTCGGCCACCAGGTCGCCAGCGTTCACCGACGGCTTGCCGGTGGGCGCGGCGACCAGGACCGGGCCGACCCGCTCGGGTGCTGCCGACGAGGGTGCCGGGGTGGGCGCGGCGAAGCCGCCCCCTTCAGGGGTAGATCCATGGTCCAAGGTCCATGGTCCAGGCACGACGTTCTCCGGAGCCCTCCGGAGGGACTCCGGAGAAGCCGTCTGACCTGCACTTTCGCTCGGAGCTGCCGCATCTGGCACCGGCAGGGCCGCTGCGGGGGTGGACTCGGCGTCGGCCGAGAAGGGCCGCTGGGCGGGGACGGTCTCCGCGAGGGTCGCGAGCGGTTCCGGAAGGCTCCGGAAGTTCTCCGGAGCCGGGCGCGCGCAGCCCTTGCCCTTGGCCTTGCACTTGCCGCACCAGCCCGCGGGCTCGTGGACGGGGCAGGAGGGCAGGCGCGAGGGGGTGGGGTGGGAGATCTTCTGGTGCTCGTGCCACTTGGTGGCGTGCAGGTACTGGCGCCCGTCGCAGCCGGTGTACCGGCAGATCAGGCCGGTCTCGGTGAGTTGGCGAAGCTCGTCCTCGGTGTCGAGCGCGGTGTGCTCGGGCCGCAGCGACCACAGGGCGCCGTTGAGGACGGCCGCGTTGTCGCGGTGACGTCCCTCGTCGTCGGCCTGGGTGAGCAGGCAGACGAACGTGCGCTCGGCGGTCAGGGAGACCGAGGCGAGGTCCTCCGAGACGGGGTACTCGGGCTTGATGGTGCGGATGCGCGCCATGGCCTACCACCCCGCCTTCGGGGAGAAGGCGTGCGAGACAAGGCGTGCGCTGGCGGCACGCGGCGTCGTACGCTTGGGCACGGAGATTCCTTCCCCGGTGACATTTCGGACGGCAATCCGGTCACCGCGGTCGATCGTCGTGGATGGGCGGTTAGGGGATCCGTGGAGGCCCTCGGTGTTGGTAGCACCGAGGGCCTCGGTGTAGGTGGGCGGCCCCTTCGGTGAAGCCGGTAGGTCTGGTCAACGGCCAGCCGTGCAGAGGATGTTGAAGCGACCGTCCGCTTGGCGGCGCGAGCTCGACACTATGTCGAGCCCCCTCGAAGATCCAACGCGAAGTGGCCCCATCCGCTCACGGCAGACAGGGCGGTCCGCCCGGTGTCACGAGGCTGCTCGACACGGTCTCCCGGCAGCGCTTGGGCGCGAGCCCGCTCGGCTACGCGCCGGCGCGACGGAAGGCGCCACCGCGCGAAGGTCTGGGGAACTCGGCTTCGGCTTGCAACACAGCAGGCCGGTCTTCCTGTGTAGTCATGGGCTCACCTCGTCCGGCAGGTCGGGAAGTCGGTGCCCCAATCCCTACCACGGACTTGCGGCGACACACAATCGGAGCTAATTTTGCATCCATGACACAGACCGACTGGCCGTCCAAGGTGACAGCCCGCGTCGCCGATGCTCTTCGAGCTCGGCGCAAGGAGCTCGGCCTGAGCGCCCAGGACGTCACCGACGCTTGCGCTGCGCTCGGGTACCCGATCCCGCGCACCGTGATCGCCAACCTCGAGAGCGGCCGGCGGGCGAGTGTCGATGTTGCCGAGCTCCTCGTCCTTGCGGAGGTCCTCGGAGTGCCCCCGATCACCATGCTCTTCCCTCTCGGTACCGCCCCCACCATCGAGGTGCTGCCGGGGCGGGAAGTGTCGATGTGGGACGCGGTGGCCTGGGTGACTGGTGAGTCGCGGGAGGAGGCGATGAAGACGCCCACGCAGACCGTGCTCAACATGTTCCGCGAACACGGCATCCTCGTCTCGGTCGCGATGCTCAGCCGCGAGCTGGGCGAGGAGAAGCGCCGCGAGGCGGCCCTGGCCAGAGATCCCGAGCACCGAGCGAAGTTCCTCGACATGGTCGCCGAGCTCGACAGGATTCACGCACGAGACATCCAGTCGCTCCGCAACTGGCGTGCTCGCATGCGCGAACTGGAGGTCGTGCCTCCCGCGCTGCCTGATGAATTCGCCTACCTGGAGTCCTCGGAGACCGCCCAGTAACCAGCCCGTTCCGGGCCGACCGCCCGAGCACCCCTCGGCCGTCGCCGTGCCATTTGGTGCGGCCGGAATCCAGAGCTACTGTCACACCCCACTGCGGCTACCAACCGCGTGAAATGCCCATCCACGACGATCAACCACGGTGCCGGGTTGCCGCCCACCAACCACCGGGGAAGGAACCGCGTGCTGTCCACGCGTCGCCATGCCGTCGGCCAGACTGCCACTGGCCCCGCGCGGGCCGAGGTCATTCTCGGCCGTCTCGCCGTACCTGCCATGCCCGCCGCGAGCGCGGCCCACAGACCGATCTGACGGTCCATCCACGCTGTCGCCGGTGACCACGTCCCGGTGCCGCCTTCGGGCCGACAGCTTCTTCCCAGTCACCCGCCGCCCCGCACCGAGGCCGGTCGGGACTTCTCTTCTGTTCCCGGCAGAGGCGTCCAGTCGCCAAACCTTCGCCCCTGCCGGGCCAGATCCCTCCGCACCTGGGCGCTCGCGCGCCCGCCAACTGAAGGGTCCTGTCCCTAGCATGGCACTCTCGATCGTTGCTTCGCCGAAGGTCCCGGCGCCGCCGTCGCTCACCTCCGCCGAAGCCGCCGGCTCGCTCGGCGGTCCGGTCCTCGTCTCCGCACCTGTCGCCGCTCCGGCCGGGGCGGCCGACCCCATGGCCCCTCACGAGCAGCTCCTGCTCACCATCCCGGACGTCATGGCTCAGCTCCAGCTCGGCCGCTCCACCGTCTACGACCTCATCCGCACCTGCCGCCTCCCCTCGGTCACCATCGGCCGCTCCCGCCGCGTCCCGGCCGCCGCCGTCCGTACGTTCGTCGCCGAGCTCGCGGAGGTGGCGGCCTGATGGCCAAGCGCAACCCCAACGGCGCGGGCAGCATCACCCTGCGCAAGGACGGCCGATACCACGGCCGCGCCTACGTCATCACCACCTCCGGCCTCCGCAAGCGGGTCTCCATCTACGGCAAGACCTGGGACGAGGTCCACAACGCCCTCGTCGAGCTGCAGGCCGACGCCATCAACGGCATCCCGCTGCCCGACACCGACTCCAACGTCGGTCAGTACCTCAACTACTGGCTTGCCGAGGAGGTCCTGCCCAACCGTCGGCCCAAGACCTACCAGGGCTACGAGAGCGTGGTCCGCGTCCATCTCATACCCGGCCTCGGTACCAAGCGGCTGCGCGACCTGCGGGCCCAGGAGGTCCGGGTCTGGCTGAACCGGGTGCGCGCCGAGTGCCAGTGCTGCAAGGGCGGCTGGGACGCGCAGCGGCCCAAGCCGATCTGCTGTGCCGCAGGCGAGTGCTGCAAGCGGCTGCTGTCCGCGCGGATGATCCAGTCCGTGCACGCCGTGCTCCGCAACGCGCTGGAGCACGCCGTCCGAGAGGAGCTGATCCACAAGAACGTGGCCAAGCTCGTGAAGGTCCCCGCGCCCGACTACCGGATCGGCAAGGGCCTGACCACCGCTCAGGCCAAGCTCGTGCTCAAGGAGCTGAGTGGCCACCGCCTGCACACCCTCTACGTGCTCGCGCTGATGCTCGGCATGCGCCGGGGCGAGCTGCTCGGCCTTCGCTGGAGCTCCATCGACCTGGAGCGCGGCACCCTCACGGTGAGCACCAACCTCCAGCGGGTCGACGGCGAGTTGCGGCTCGTCCTGCCGAAGACGCTGTCCTCCGAGCGCACCCTGCCGCTGCCCGCGCCGGTCCTCGCCGCCCTGGTGGACCACCGCGATCGTCAGGCCGTCGAGCGGGCCTCCGCCGGCATGGACTGGCAGGAGAACGACCTCGTCTTCCCGTCCCGGATCGGCACCCCGTACGAGCCGGACAACCTGCGCCGCAGCTGGCACGCGGTCCGCGGTCGCCTCGGCCTGGACGACCTCCGCTTCCACGACCTTCGCCACACCTGCATCACCTTGCTGCTCGACCTCGGTGTGCCTCCGCACATCGTCCGGGAGATCGCCGGCCACAGCGACGTCGGCGTGACCATGAAGGTCTACGCGCACGCCTCCCTCGCCGAGCGCCTCAAGGCCCTGAGCCGCCTCGGGGAGGCGCTCTCCTAGCCATACCCTGTGCCCGGCAGGACCCGTCAGCAGACGGGTCCTGCCGGGCACAGGTCGGTCACGACCACTCCGGTGCAGGTCGGAGCGACTCCGTCACGGCCCCGCAAGAGCCCGTTCGACAGTGCTGATCGGGATGCGCTCCTGTTCGAGGCGAAGGCGCGGCTGGTAGGTACCCATTCGCAGATCCCGTTCCAGTTCGCTCTCGTCCGGCGTGAGATGGTCGGGCGTTTCGATGGTCTGGGTCTTCTCCTCGCCCCAGTGCGACTTGTGGGTCAACAGAGTGCTCCGATCCATGAGTAGCGATCGGGTGTGCGGGAAATGGCGGCGGACCTGGCTCAGGATGGCGAAGCCGTGCGTGTCGATGTCCCCCCAGTACCTGAGATCGACGTCGGCAAGCCACGGCAGATGGCGCAGGAGTGTGGCGGCGTAGCCGGAGCCGAGGATGGCGATGGCATTCGGCACGGGAGGAAGCGACAGGTAGGTGATCTCGTTTTCGAGCACGAAGACGCGGCGGACGCCGGAGGGCTGGGCGGTCAGCTCATCGGCCCGAACGATGAGTTCGCTGAATGGGCCCGGCTGGTCGGCTAGGTAGCGCAGCCGTACATAGACGGGCTTGCTGAGGAAGCCGTAGCGCGCGGCGAAATCCGTCCTTGGCGCGTCGGCATTGATCCGGCTCGCGGGCAGGACGACGTCGAGGATCTCGCTGAGGAGCCCCTTGTTGGTCTCGATGAACTTGGTGTCGACGCCCGGGATGTCGATCTGCCGCAAGTAGATCGGGTTGGTGACGTGGTCGCGGATCCAGCAGACAGTGTCGACGACGCGCTGCCAGTGGGCATGGGCTTGGAGGACCTTCATGGGGTGAGTGGCCATCCACTGGGCGAGGTCCTGATCGTGGTCGATTGCCCGGGAGTGAAGGGTGTGGAACAGGTCGACCTGCGTGTCGACGCTGAGAAGGGCCCAGAGGTTCTCGCGGGTGTCGATCCAGGCCCGGTCAGGGATGGTATTCGTCGGAGTGTTTCCGCGTCCTCTGACGGTCTTGGTCTGGATGCGCAGGTGGGGATGTCGGCTGGCGGCCCAGGACTGGGCCCAGGCCAGCGCCTTGTCGAAATGGCTGATGACGTCGGCTGCGGCAGGGCCTTTGAGTGGAATACGGATGGGCTCGAACGGAAGTCCTTGGGCGGCTTCGGTGAGGAACCGGCCGCCGTCCCATTTACGACGGAGTACTTCGACGACCTGGTCCGGGGTCGTCCACTGGGTTCGGGTCACTGCTGGGCCTCGGAGTGAGGAGCCGGCTGGCGGGACGATTTGTGGGCGCGGAACTCCTCGATGGTGAGCGTGGTCAGCCGCGAACGGATCTTGTCGGGACGGTCGACGTAGCCGACGCGCGTGACGTGGGGCTCGATGACGTGCAGCTTCTGCAAAGGGGTGACCACGAGGAGTTGGAGTCCGAGGCGGTGGAAGAGGTCCAAGGCGAAGTGGGCCGAGGCGTCGTCTCCCCGTCCGAACGCTTCGTCGATGACGACGAAGTGGAACGTCTTGGGCTTCTTGGCCTGCGGGTCGATGCGGAACTGGTAGGCGAGCGAAGCGGCGAGGATGGTGTAGGCGAGCTTTTCCTTCTGCCCGCCGGACTTGCCGCCGGAGTCGGAGTAGACCTCGTGCTCGGCACCGTCGGCCCGGCTGTGCTCGCTCGCCGAGAAGGTGAACCAGCGACGTACGTCGGTGACGCGGGCTGTCCAGTCGGCGTCCATACGGGTGTGCTCCGGCCGGCCCTTGAAGCGGTCGAGGAGTCGCTTCACTTGAAGGAATTTCTCCTCGGTGTAAGCGTCGTCGGTCTCGGTGGCCAGCACATCGCTCGTGCACTCGCGAAGGCTCTGGCGGAAGTCGCGGATCTCCACATTGGTGGTGGGCGCGGCGTTGAGCCGGACGTACCGGCCGGGGTTGTAGTCGATGCCCGCCAGCGAGGTGTTGATGAGCTCGATACGCTCGCTGATCTCCTGTTCCTGCTTGAGGAGGTTGGCCTGGAAGGACGCGATGTCTCGAATGACGTTGGTGCGCAGGTACAGCAGGAACTGGGCCTCGAATCGCGGTAGGTCGTCGCTGACCAGTTGGCTGTGGAGCGCGCGATATCCGGCTGCGGACTCCAGGGAAGCGTCGAGATCGTTTGTGTACTGGGGGTAGGTGCTTCGGAATGCTGTCATCTTCGAGGTGGCCTGGCTCGCAGCGCGCCGAAGGGCGTCGCTTCGCCCATCGAGATCACGACTCAGCTTTGCCGGGGCCTCGGTCTCTGCCGTCTTCAGCAGGTCCAAGTGGACTTGTACGTCTGCGACCGGGGACGGCAGGAAGAGCCTCAGCGCGCTCTCGTGCTTGGCGACCGCTTCGACGTCGGCCCGTTCAATGGAACCCTCGGCCTGCTTCAGCTGAGATGCGACGTCCTCGCTGTCACGTCGAAGGCCACCAAGTGCCTCCAGGCCAGTGCGCACGAGCTTGTCGTAGTGGCTGATACTGGCGTTGGTGTCTTTCAGCTCGGCTGTGAGCCTGTCCAGGCCGGCCTCCGCCACAAGCGCCTTCTTCTGCGTCTCGGCCTGCTCAAGTTCAGTGACACACGCCTGCCAGTCGAGTTCAACGTACTCGCTGATGTTGGCGAGGAGCGTCACGGCCGAGCTGATCCTCTCGCGACCCTTCTGCTGTTCTTTCAGCTCTGCTGTGCGGGTGGTGATCGCCGCGCTCTCCTTGGTCAAGCTGGCCGCTTCCGCAAGGAGCGCCTCCAGCTTGGCCTGGTTGGACCAGCCGAGCACCCAGGAGCTGCGATCGTCGATGCGGGAGGCGTCGTTCTTCTCGTGGCGACCACCCCCGCCCTTGACCAGACCTTGCCTCGTGACCGCGGGGCGAGAGGAACGGGTGAATGTGTCCAGATCCGCAGCACACAGGTAGTCGGCTCGGTTCCGCAGTTGCATGGCGAGCCAGTCGTGGGCCCAGCAGTCGTCTTTGAGTTCGAGCTTGCCCAGAAGCAGGTCGCGATCGTTCGGCAGTTCCTGTGCCGGTGTGTGGGCCGGGACCTTGTAGTACACCAGCCGCAATCCCAGGTGTCTGCCGTTCACCCAGGCCGAGGCCTTCTCGTAGTGGACTTCGGGTACGAGGAGGGACAGGGCGAAGCCGCGCAGGACACGCTCGGCGGCGCCAGCCCATGCCGCCTCGTCATCGCGGACCTGGATGAGCTCACCGGCAAAGGGAAGTTCGTCGGCGACGACCTCAAGAGCGGCGGCGAGGTCCTGGCGCAGGCTCAGCAGCCGCGAGGGGATGCTGGAGCGCTGACTCTGCAGGCTGGTGATCTCCCTCCGGAGGTCCTGCGTTGCCGTGTTGTTCTTGTCCCGCTGCACGGCAAGGGCATCGAGTTCCTCGCGGGCTTGCTGCTCCTGCTGCTCGATCCGAGCTCGGACCTGGGCGATCTGGTCGGAGCGTTCACGGAACGACACCGCATCCGTGACGGGTGCCAGGCTGGCTTGACCAAGCCAGCCGTCGTACTTGGAAGCCTGGTCGCGACGCCGCTCGCGGTCGCGGCCAAGTTCCTTGATCCGGGCATCCAGTTCCACCAACTTCTCGCCGCCGGCGCCGTCGATGCGGCGGCGCAAGGTGTCAGCGGAGTCGCGGAGCCGCTCCAGTTCCGACTCACGGCCCGTCTGCTGATCGGCGAGCTCGGTGATCCGCGACTTCAGGTCCTGGCTGAGTAGGTCCAGAAGCCGGCGTCGATGTTGGGCGAAGAACACGGGTAGGACCTCACGGCGCTGCTGCAGCATCGTGATGTCTCGCTGGATGCCGTCGCACCGGTCGCAGGCATCCACGATCGGCCCGAGCCCGTCGATCATCTCCCTGGCCCGGACCACCTCGGCGTGGCTGGCGGTCAGCGCGTCGAAGTGCGCGACGATCTTGTCGACCGCTGCTCGTGCGTCGAAGGGCTCGAGCATCCGGTCTCGCACGAACTCGTCGAGGCTCCCGACGGCCTTCATCGAGACGGTTTGGTGGAACAGGTCGAGAGCCTGATCACTGGGGATACCGAGGCTGCGACGCAGGGCCTTTCCGTACTGCGGGTAGTGGCCATAGACCGTCGCCTTCCTCTGCTTCAGGCGTCGGCGCAGGTCCGCGATGTCGGTGCCGAAGCCGGTGAAGTCGGCGTCGATGGACATCGGGGTGTCGGCCGTGACGTAGAACCGGTCGGGTTGCCCGGTGTTGGCGTCGGGAACCCAGAAGACCTGAGCGAGTGTGACGTGGGTATCGAGCACGTAGTTACTGAACACGCCAAGGATCACGCTGTACGAGGAGGCGTTGCGCAGCCCGACCGGACGGGTGCTGTTGGTCGCCTCGACACGCTCGTTCTTGTAGTGGCCCAGCACGTACGAGCGCAGATCCCGCTCCTTCGCTTCGGCGCCTGCGGCCTTGTTGTACGCGATCTTGTGAGCTGGGAGCAGCAGGGTGGTCATCGCGTCCACCAGTGTCGACTTGCCGGATCCGACGCCGCCCGTCAACAGAGCGCTTCGCCCGTCGATGGTGAAAGACCAGATGCTGCGGTGGAACGTCCCCCAGTTCAGCACCTCCAGGCGGGTGAGCCGGAAGCCGGGGCCGATGCCGAGGGTGTCGTCGCTTGGACCTGACTGCTTCGGGATGAGGGGCAGTTCCGAGGAGATGAGGCTCATTCGTTGTCCTCCGGCGTCGCGATGGTGCTGCGGTAGGTGGCGAGCAGCTCGTTGAAGTCGTTGAGAACCTGGGCGTCCACGAGGGCCTTGATGTGGCGCCGTACCTCGAACAGGCCCGGCTGCTTGGTCTGACGGAGCACCTTGAGCTCGCACAACTTCTTGATGTTGCTGTCGATCTGGTCGACCAGGTGTGCCTCGTTGCTGCGAGGAGGGAGGAAACTACGGACCATTTCCACGAGGTCGTCACGAGTCAGAAGAAGACGGGGGTCCGATGAGGTGGCATCGCTCTCCGCCAGTCGCCCACGCAGGAGGGCGAGCATCAAGCTGACGGGGAAAGAGAGCCGGTGGCGTGTCACCAACCGGGGTACGGCCGCGCCGTCATCGCGGGTATCCGGGTCGAGCTGGCGCGTGTAGGCATAGCCTTCGGCACGGTCGACCACGACGTCCAGGCCGATCACACGCAGGTAGTCACCGATGGCTGCTTGGTGGGCTGTGAGCTGGTCCCAGATCGCGGGCACGTCGCTCTGGTAGAGCACGCCTGCCTTCAGCAGGTTCACGATGGGTACGGTCAGAGCGTCATTCATGCCTGCTCTACCTCTCCGGCGGTCACGCCGCCCTCGTTGAGCACGAACGTCACCTGCGGGACGGTGGCCATGGAGTGCCCTGGAGAGTGGACTCGCTCGTAGACCAGGTCGTGGGTGTGGCTGGGGTCGATCACGATGTCCAGGCCCACCTGGTCCAGTTGGAAGTACGCCAGCAGTTCCGCGAGTCCCAGGGTCAACGGGTACTTTTCGACGACGGTGGGCAGGTTCGCCTGACCACTCGGGCTGGCCTGGATCAGCTCCAGTACCTGCGCGACCAAGGCCTCGTGGTCCACATGGACGCCGGCAAACAGTTCGGAGACATCCACCTCAGAGTCGTCGAACGCTTCGACGGCAGTGCTGTCCAGCTCCACCCGTTCGACCGGCATGTACAGCCGGCGCTCCATCGGCAGAGCCAGCTCCACTTGGGGGACCTCCAGCTCGATGCCGGGAAGATCACTTCGGCCGTCGAGGGCTGCCACGTGGCGCTGCACAGAGCGAACCAGCGCCACGACCCTGCGGTCCTCCTCGCGGCCATGGTCGGCCAGGAATCGGCGGAGCTGCTCGGTGAGCTGCCGCACTGTGTCCTGAGTGCTCTCCGCCGCTTCCAGCCATGCGAATGGGATCTTCAGCAGGTTCCTGTTGGCTCTGCCGCCCAACTGCGGCAACTGGTGTACCTGCTCCAGGAGGCCTCGTAGCTCTTCCTGGCGTTGAGGGGAGAGGAGGTGATCGAAGAACGCCTGGAAGCTGCGGCCCTGATCGGATTCGGCGATCATCTCCCGGTCCATGAGGAATGAGGCCAGGAGCTCGCCCTTGCTTCCCTCCGCGGTTGCCACGTCCTGACGAAGCCGCCGATCCAGTTCCCTCAGATTCGCCTCGACCTCCCGGAAGTCCCGCAGCAACTCGACCGCCGTGTTTTCGACCTGCTGGTAGCGGTCCAGCAGGGCCACCGGGGACAGGAGATCGACTTCGCCCGCGAGGAGCTGCGCGATCTGCTCATCGATCCGATCACGTTCGCGACGGAGTTTGTCGATACGCGCCTGCGGATCGGTCTCGGTGCCGAATGTCATCTGCCGCAGCAGGGCGACGATGGTGCTCAGCCGTGACTCGGTGCCGATGAAGGAACGAGCGGGCAACCCCCGGACCCAGGCGACGGCCTTCTCCAGGGCGCTGGTCGCGTCGAAATGGGCCTCGTCCTCGTCGGGCGGGTAGTACTTACGCAGCCAGCCACTGTTGGTCCACTCCGTCAGATATGCGGCGGCAGGGCGTGGGAATGAGCCCATTCCCCGTTCGTTGAGGTCATACAGCTGATCGTCCAGGCGGGAGACCAGCACGTTCTCGGGTACGCCTCGCACGTTCTCATCGACGAAGACCGTGCCGCAGAACCCCAGCACCAGCGGGGCGTTCTCCGCCCGCAGCAGCCGCCATGCCGGATGGTCGAGTAGACCAGTGACGTCATCGAATTCCATGCAAGCCCCACCCTGGATCGCACGCGTTCGGCACGCCCGCCTACGGAAGGCGGGCAGCGCCCACCTTAGAAGGGGCCACCGACAAAAAGCAGAAAGCGAATATATTTTCGAATTCATGCCACTGGGGGTGAACGCGGCATTCTGAACGGGAGCGCGTGTTCGCGGTTCTCTCGGCCGGCTGCAGCCGTGACCCGTTTGCCCTGGTCGCAGGCGAGGGATGGTTGCTGCTCTTGCACCCTGCCTGCTCCGGGATTGGCCGGACTCGGGCTGGAGGCGTGTGTGCCTCCGGGGATGCCGACGGCGGGACCCTGGCGGACCCCGGATGTGATGCACATCACTTGATGTCGATCATCGGATGCCCGAGGACGAGCGGCCCGGGTTCGCCACGATTCGGGGCCGTTGGCGTCAGCGTTGGCGTCAACCGGCACGAAAATGCCCCCGAAGCGAGCTGCTTCGAGGGCATCGTGCCTGGTCAGGCGATGTGGCCAGGGCCGGGGTCGAACCGGCGACCTTCCGCTTTTCAGGCGGACGCTCGTACCAACTGAGCTACCTGGCCGTACTGCACCGTCTCTTGCGAGACGAGCGATCCCGACGGGACTTGAACCCGCGACCTCCACCTTGACAGGGTGGCGAGCTAACCAACTGCTCCACGGGACCTTGTAGTGGCGAACCACTAAGGTCTTGCGGCACTGCACTGTACTACGGTACTGCCTTGGTACTGCGTGCCCCCAACGGGATTCGAACCCGTGCTACCGCCTTGAAAGGGCGGCGTCCTGGGCCACTAGACGATGAGGGCTTGCGGCCTGTCCCGCCGTTTCCGGCGTCTCGGGGACGTCGAGAAGCATATGGGATGCCGGGCGGATCGCCAAAACGGGTTTCGGCCGGTCGGGAGCCGGGCCCGCGGGGCCGGGGCCCGGGCGGGGTGCGGCGCCCGGCTCAGGACCAGCCGAGCTCGTCGAGCTCGTGGTCGTCGAAGCCGAAGTGGTGGGCGACCTCGTGGATGACGGTGGTGCGGACCTCCTCGACGACCTGCTCGCGGGTCTCGCAGTGCCGCAGGGTGGGGCCGCGGTAGATCAGGATGCGGTCGGGCAGGACGCCGGCGTACCACTCGCCGCGCTCGGTGAGCGGGGTGCCCTCGTAGAGGCCGAGGAGCTCCGGGTCGCCGGGGTCGGGTTCGTCCTCGACGAAGATCGCGACGTTGTCCATCATCGCCGCGAGCTGCGGGGGGATCTGGTCGAGGGCGTCGGCGACCAGCGTCTCGAAGTCGTCCCGGGTCATCTCCACCGGATCATTGTCGGGTCTGGGGTGACGGTGTGCCAGGCAGCGGAGGCCGGTGTTTGATGGGGTGGTGACGACCTCGGAGGACGCGGTGGAGGACGCCGTGACCGGCGCTGCGGAGACCGGCGCCGCCGACCGCCCGGCGCGCCCGGCGCGGCCGCCGGTGCTGCGCGGACAGGGGCCGGCCGTGGCGGTGGTCGCGGCCGGCGGGGCGATCGGCGCGGTGGCGCGGTACGCGGCCGGGCTGGGCTGGGAGACCGGGTCGACGGCCTTCCCGTGGACGACGCTGCTGATCAACGTGGTCGGCTGCGCGGTGATCGGGGTGTTCCTGGTGGCGATCACCGAGGGGCGCCCGGCGCACCCGCTGCTGCGGCCGTTCTTCGGCACCGGCGTGCTGGGCGGCTTCACCACCTTCTCGACGTACGCGGTGGACGTCCGGCGGCTGCTGGAGGCGGGCCGGCTCGGGCCCGGGCTGGCGTACCTCGGGCTGACCCTGGCGGCCGCGATGGGCGCGGTGTGGACGGCGGCGGTGCTGACCAGGCGTCTGATCCACCGCCCGGCCGGGTCCGTGCGAGGCGGTGCCCGGTGAGCCGGCTGAGCGGCCCGGCGCTGCGGCTGACGGTGCTGGTGGGCGAGAGCGACACCTGGCACCACCGCCCGCTGTACAGCGAGATCGTGCACCGGGCGCGGGCGGCCGGCCTGGCCGGGGCGAGCGTGTTCCGGGGGATCGAGGGCTTCGGCGCCTCCTCGCTGGTGCACACGGCGCGGCTGCTGTCGCTGAGCGAGGACCTGCCGGTGGCGGTGCTGGTCGTGGACGAGGAGGAGCGGGTGCGGGCGTTCCTGCCGCAGTTGGAGGAACTGGTCGCGGAGGGGCTGGTGCTGCTCGACCGGTGCGAGGTGGTCCGGTACGCGGGCCGGGGTGTCGGCGGGAGCGCGTCCGGGGCCGGGGGAGCCGAGTGAACTGGCTGCTGGTGGTGGCGGGAGCGGTGGTCGGCGCGCCGCTGCGGTACCTGACCGACCGGGCGGTGCAATCCCGGCGCGACTCGGTGTTCCCGTGGGGGACGTTCACGGTGAACGTGTTCGGCTGCCTGGTGCTCGGGCTGGTGGCGGGCGCGGTGACGGCCGGCGCGGCCTCCTCGCACGTCCAACTCCTGGTCGGGACGGGCTTCTGCGGGGCGCTGACGACGTACTCGACGTTCTCGTACGAGACGCTGCGGCTGGCCGAGTCCGGCGCCGGGCGGTACGCGGTGGCGAACGTCGCGAGCAGCCTGGTGGCGGGCCTGGCGGCGGTGTACGCGGGGGCGGGGCTGGCCTCGGCGCTCTGGGGCTGAGCGCCCCGGGGGGCTGTCGCCGAGCGGCCTTCCGCCGCGCCCGCGGGTGCGGCGCCCGTGTCCCGCCGGGGTGGGCGCGCGTTGGGCACCGGAAGCGGCCGCGCGCCAGGAGCGGCCCGGGCGGGGCGGTGGAGAGGGAACGCGGTGGCTTCGGTGCGTACGGTGCGGGTGGTGCGGGCGGCGGCGGTGCTGGCGGTGGCCGGGCTGGGGCTGACCGGGTGCATGTCGGTCGGTTCGGCGGCCGAGGAGAAGCACGGCGTGGCGCCGGTCGGGCAGGTCGGCCCGGCGGGCAAGCCGGGGGCGACGGGCGGTCCCTCGGCCTCGCCGGGGGCCGGGCGCCCCGGCGGTGCGGCCGGGCGCGCGGAGCACCAGGGGGGCTTGCAGGCGGAGAACGCGCCGGGCGGCGGTGCGGCCAGCGCGCCGGGGGAGCCCGCGCCGGGCGCGAACGGCGCGGTGGCCGGCGTGGTCCCGGTGCCGGGGGCGGGCAGCCCGGAGGGCGCGCCGGGCGGAAGCGGTGCGGCGGGCGGCGCGAACGCCAGCCC
>NZ_JZKH01000124.1 GCF_000961885.1 Streptomyces rubellomurinus | reverse complement strand
GGGTGCAGGTCGGGGGCCGGGGCGTAGCGGGCGGCCGGGGGGCGCAGGAGCCAGGCGGGCGGCCGGGTGGCGCGGGGGGCCGGGGTGATCAGGCCGAGGCGGTGGAGCAGGTCGAGGGCGTCGCGGCGCAGGGCGGTGCGGTCGGCGAGGTAGCGGGAGGGCAGGCCGTACTCGTCGGCGACGTCGCCGAGGGCGCCGTCTATCAGCGCGTCGGGGATCGGCACGTCGCCGTCCGGGATGTCGCCGGGCAGCGGGCGGACCTCCTCGACGAGGCACTCGACCAGCAGCAGGGCGGCCTGCGCGAGGGTGCCGGAGCCGGGCAGGGCGAGGTCGGTGAGCTCTTCGGCCGGGTCCAGGAGGGCAACGCCCTCGGCGCGCAACTCGGTCTCCAGGCCGAGGAATTCGGCGAGCGCGGCCGGGCCGCTGAGCCGGTGCCGGCGCAGCCAGCCGCGGCGGTCCTCGGGGAGGTCGGCGGCGAGCACGGCGGGCGTTTCGGCGAGCAGGCGCCGTACGGCGGTCGCGGGTTCGGCCTCGGCGGCGCGGCGGATGAGGTCGGCGGGGCCGTCCGCGAGGGCGGGCGGGCCGGCCGGGACGGCGCGGGCGAGCTCGCGGTCGACGGTGAGCGGGAAGGCGGTGTCGGCCGGGTCGGCGGGCAGCTCGCCGAGGACCTGCCAGTCGGCGAGGGCGGCGAGGGCCATCGCCAGGTCGGCCGGGGCGGCAACGAGTTCGGGTGCGGCGGCGCGCATCGCGTCGAGCAGCCGCCCGTACCGCAGCTGCTCCGGAGCGTCGACCAACAGGGCCAGGGCGAGGGCGAGTTGGGCGTAGGCGGCCGGGGTGAACGGGGCACCGGTGGCGGGGTGTTCGAGGCGGCGGGCGGCGCCGGGCCCGAGGCCGGCCTTGCGGAGCCGGGCGTGCCAGGGGCCGACGACGAGCCGGTAGCCGAGCAGGGTGTCGAAGCGCTCGGTGAGCCAGTCGCGGTGACGGCGGATCAGCGGGAAGCCGTCGGCGTGCGGGCCGGAGGCGGTGACCAGCGGGTGGGCGAGCAGCAGCCGGGCGGCGATCCGGCGTTCGGCGGCGGTGTGGCCCTCGCCGGAACGATCCTGCGCGGTGGCGGGGGCGTCCGGGAGCGCGCGGCCGCGCTCGGTCCTGCGGTGCCGACCGGGCCGACCGGGCTTGGCGCCCGACCGGACGACGGGCAGCGCGGCGGCGTCGCGCCGGGCTCGGCGCAGCCCGCCGTCCGTACGGGCCTCGCGCGGGCGCCGGGCGGCGGGGGCGGTGGGGCCGTGCCACCAGCTGACCTCGGGGTCGGCGGCGGACTCGGCGGGGGCGCCGAAGTGCCGGGCGGGGTAGAGGCCGAAGGAGGCGGTGCAGAGGTCGTCGGCGGTGTCGGGCGCGGCGGCGGCGAACCAGCGGGCGAGCCGCAGCAGGCCCGGGTCGGGCGAGAGCTCGGGGTCGGCGCCCCGTGCTGCGGCGGCGTCATGTGCGGCAGCGTCACGTGCGACCGCGTCACGTACGGCGGCGTCAGGGCGGGCCGTGGGCACGGCATCGGGTGCGCCGTCACCGCCCGACGCGGCGCGGACGGCGGCTTCGCGCACGGCAACGGCGGCGTCGGTGGCCCCCACCCCGCCCGTTCGCCCGTCCGGCCGACCGGCGGCCACCCGGGTGGCACCGACCGCGTACTCCTGCTGCTCCATGTCGGGGACCAGCCTAAGGCCTGTCTCCTGGATCCTTGCCGGGCCCGCGGCGGGACGGGATCCGGCCGTCCCGCCGCGACCGGCGGGCCGTGCCGCACCGGAGTTACGCGCCGGTAACCCGCTCTTCCCCCACCGGAGCGGCTCCCTTAGGGTCGGTGGATCTCCCCCGCACCGCCCGACCACGGAGGCAGCAGCCGCATGACCATCCGCACGACCGCCCGCGCCGCCCTCGGCACCCGCCTGCGCTCGGCCTCCCGCTCGGCCTCCGGCCTGCTGGGCGGCTTCGCGGCCACCTCGGCGGCGCACCTGGGCTCGATCCTGTCCGGGGCGTCGGTGCTGCAGAACGCCACCAAGCCGGCCCTGATGCCACTGCTGGCCGCGCACAGCCGGACGGCGGCGCGGGCCGCCGAGCGGGAGGCGCCGCAGCTGCTGGCGCCCGCCCTGCTGCTGAGCGCGGGCGGGGACGTGCTGCTGCAGCTGAAGGACGACACCGCGTTCCTGGCCGGCATGGGCTCCTTCGCGGCGGCGCACGTCTGCTACGTGACCATGTTCGTGCGGCGCGGCGCGCTCACCGACCGGCGCCGGGCCCTGGTGGTGGCGGCCGCGTACGCGACGGCCTGGGTCGGCATGATCGGGCAGTTGTGGCCGGACCTCGGGGACCTGAAGGTGCCGGTGGCCGGATACAGCCTGCTGCTGGCCTCGACGGCGGTCACGTCGGCCGGGCTGGGCTGGCGGACGGGCCTGGGCGGGGCTCTGTTCCTGTTGTCCGACACGCTGATCGCCACCCAGCTGGCGAAGTGGCGGGAGCTGCCGGGGCATCAGTTCTGGATCATGGCGACGTACATCCTGGCCCAGTACCTGCTGGCCAGCGGCACCCTCGGGCACGAGGAGCGGACGGAGCGCACAGCGCGGGTCGAGCGGGAGCGGGCCGCCGGGCTCCCGGAGCCGGCCCTCGCCTGACCCGCCCGTCCCCTCTGCCCCCTCTGCCCGCCGAGGCCCGCCCGTCACACCTGCGTGCCGCAGGTCCCGTCAGCGGGTCCGGCGGCGCGCAGGTGCGGCGGGGGTGTCGGCCATCAGGCACCGGCCCCGCGCCGCCGCAGCAGCCAGAAGCCGCCGACGCCGCCCGCGACGAGCGCGAGGCCGCCGGCCAGCTCCGCCGGGTCGGCCGCGACCGAGCCGCCGAGGCCGGTCTTGACGGCGCCGTGCGGGGCGACCTGCTGGCTGCCGGCACCGGACTGGCCGAGCGAGCCGGCCCACTCGCCGGCCGCCTTGCCCCAGTCGCCGAGGCCTTTGTCCAGGCCGGAGGAGCCGGCGGGGGCGGCGACGGTGCTGACCGAGACGGTGGTGGCGAAGGCGCCGCCGTCCGGGCAGGTGCCGTCGACCTTGCTGTCGCCGGCGTGTTCGGAGGCCAGCCGGGCGGAGCCGGTGTGCTTGCCGTCCGCGCCCAGGGTGAGGGTGGCGGGGCCGCCCTCGAAGGCGGCGGAGTGGGCGGTGATGGTCTTGGCGTCGGGCTTGTCCGACTTCTCGCAGGAGACCGTGACCGTCACGGTCTGGCCCGGTGCGGCCTGGGACGGGCTGACCGAGGCCGTGCCGTCCCTGGCGGTGGCGAGGGGGGCCGTCAGACCGGTCAGCACCGTCGCGCCGAGCAGGGCGGCGGCGGCCGTACGCGTGGGGCGCATGCCGGAACCTCCGGGATTCTCGGGCGCGGCCGGGGACTCCCTCGTCCCCGTGGTCGAACAACCGTGCCCGGTCACTCCCCGAAGGTAGGCAGCCGCCGCAGGCGCGGCCACCGCTCAGGACCGTTCGGGTTACCGCCCGTCACCACCGGTGACGGGCGGCGGCCCGGCGGCCCGCCGGCTCAGAGGTCGAGGTCGACGACGACCGGCGCGTGGTCCGAGGTGCCCTTGCCCTTGCGGGCCTCGCGGTCCACGTAGCTGTCGGTCACGGCGTCGAGGAAGGGCTTGTTGGCGTAGGTGAGGTCGATCCGCATGCCGCGGTTCTTCGGGAAGGCCAGCTGCCGGTAGTCCCAGTAGGTGTAGGGGCGGTCGTACTTCAGCGGGCGCGGCACCACGTCGTGCAGGCCGATGCCGCCGAGCGCCTCCAGGGCGGCGCGCTCGACGGGGGTGACGTGGGTCAGGCCCTCGAACGCGGCGACGTCGAAGACGTCCTCGTCGGTGGGGGCGATGTTGAAGTCCCCGAGGACGGCGAAGGGGCGCTCGCCCGCCGCGTCCTCGACGGAGGCCTTGCGCAGCGCCTCCAGCCACTCCAGCTTGTAGTGGTAGTGCAGGTGGCCGACCTCGCGGCCGTTGGGCACGTAGACCGACCAGACCCGCACCGGGCCGCAGGTGGCGGCGATGGCGCGCGGTTCGACGTCGGGCAGCAGGGCGCCGTCCGCGAGGTAGCCGGGCTGGCCGGGCAGGTCGCGCACGACGTCCTCCAGGCCGAGCCGGGAGACGATGGCGACGCCGTTCCACCGGCCGGTGCCGTGCGCGGCGGTCTCGTAGCCGAGCTCGCGGACCTCGTCGTACGGGAAGGCGTCGGCCGCGCACTTGAGCTCCTGGAGGCAGAGCACGTCGGGCTTGGCGCTCTCCAGCCACTCCAGGAGCTTGGGCAGCCGCGCGGTGACGGAGTTGATGTTCCAGGTGGCGATGCGGACGGTCACGGCGGGCGGCCTTCCCGGTGGTTCGGTACGGACGGGGCGGGCTCCCCCTCCCGGAGGAAGGCCCACCCCGAACATACCGCCCGCCACTGACAGACCCGCCCGGTCGGGCCCGCGGGCCCCGGCGGGCCCGACCGGGGCGCCCGGCTCAGCCCGCGGGCCGGACCACCGCGGCCGAGCCGCCGCCGCGCCGCACCGGTTCGGCGGCGGCCAGCCACCGGCCGTCCGGCAGCCGTTCCACGCCGGTGGCGGCGCCGATCTCGGCGACGGAGGAGAACCGGTGCCCCAGCCCCTCCAGTTCGGCCCGCTCGGGCAGGGCGAGGAAGCCGGGCTCGGCCTGGCTGGCGGCGGTGTTGCGCTGGCTGGCGCGCGGCGCGGCGATCGCCTGCTCCAGGCTCAGGCCGCGGTCGAGGCGGCCGAGCAGCACCTGCAGCGTGGTGGTGATGATGGTCGCGCCGCCGGGGCTGCCGGTGGCGAGCAGCGGCTCGCCGTCCCGCAGCACGATCGTCGGGGACATCGAGGAGCGCGGCCGCTTGCCCGGGCCGGGCAGGTTGGGGTCGGGGACGCCGGCGGTGAGCGGGGCGAAGTCGAAGTCGGTCAGCTCGTTGTTGAGCAGGAAGCCCCGGCCGGGGACGGTGATGCCGCTGCCGCCGGTCTGCTCGATGGTGAGGGTGTAGGAGACGATGTCGCCCCAGCGGTCGGCGACCGTCAGGTGGGTGGTGTTGGGGCCCTCGTACGGCTCGGCGACGGCCGGGCCGTCCTCGGCGCAGTCCGCCGGGTGGCGCGGGTCGCCGGGGGCGAGCGGGCTGGTGAGGGCGTGGTCGGGGCTGATCAGGCAGGCCCGGGAGGCGGCGTAGCGCTCGGAGAGCAGTTGCCGGGTGGGGACGTCGCTGAACGCCGGGTCGCCGACCCAGCGGTTGCGGTCGGCGAAGGCGATCCGGGAGGCCTCCAGGAAGTGGTGGTAGTACTGCGTGTCGCCGGCGGTGGAGAGGTCGCCGTCCTCCAGGATGTGCAGCGCCTCGCCGACCGTGGTGCCGCCGGAGCTGGAGGGGGCCATCGAGTAGACGTCGTAGTCGCGGTAGCCGACGTGGGTGGGGGCCTGGTCGCGGACCCGGTAGGCGGCGAGGTCGGCGGCGTCGACCTTTCCGGGGCGAGCCTTGCGACCTGACGCTGGGTCAATTGGCGGATTCTGCACGGTGTTGGCGATGTCGGTTGCCAACTGGCCCTGGTAGAAGGCCTTGACGCCGTCCTTGCCGAGCATCCGGTAGGTGGCGGCGAGGTCGGGGTTGCGCAGGACGGTGCCGACCTCGGGGGGTCTGCCGCCCGGCAGGTAGAGCTTCGCGGTGGCCGGGAAGTCCTTGAACCGGTCGTAGTTGTCGGCGGTTTGGCCGCGGAAGGTGTCGTCGACGACGAAGCCGTTCTCGGCGATCCGCTCGGCGGGGCGCAGGTTCTCGGCGAGCGACCGGGTGCCCCACTGCCGCAGCGCGGCGTCCCAGGTGGCGGGTGTGCCGGGGACGCCGACCGACAGGCCGCTGGTGACGGCGTCGGGGAACGGCAGCGGTTTTCCGTCCTCCAGGAAAAGCCCGCTGTCGGCGGTGCGGCCGGCGGTCTCGCGGCCGTCGATGGTGTGCACCCGGCCGGTGGCGTGGTCGTAGTAGACGAAGTACCCGCCGCCGCCGATGCCGGAGGAGTACGGCTCGGTGACCCCGAGGGCCGCCGCGGCGGCGACCGCCGCGTCCACCGCGTTGCCGCCCTGGCGCAGCACCTCGACCCCGGCCGCGGTGGCGTCCGCGTCGACGGTGGCGACGGCCCCGCCCCAGCCGACCGCCTCCGGCACCTTCGGCGGCGGGGCGGCCGCCCCGGCCGGGCCCGCGTTGGCCCAGACCAGGGCGGTGGCGAGCAGCAGCGATGGTGCAAGACGGGTCAGAGCCCTCATCCGAGTCCTCCTGAGTCGACGTCACCTCTGTTGTTCCACAGCCGGACACCATCCGACAACCACACCGCGCGGCTACCAACGGGTAGTTGACGCGGCGGAGGCGGTCGGCCGGTGAGCCGGCCGGAGATCACGGTCCGGAATCGATTCCGGACATACCGAACCGTCCCCTCAAACGGCCTCTGTACGGTGCGGGGGTTCACCACGAACCCGTCGCCGGAAGGACTCCGTTCCTCCATGTATCCGCCACCTCCCCCGCCCCCGCCCTCCCGACTTCCGGCGGCTTCGCCGCACCGCCCCTGGTGGCAGCACCGCGTGCTGCACGCCGCCAGCTTCGTGGTGTTCCCATTCGCGGCCTTCGCGATCGCGTGGACCTGGCCCCGCCCGCTGTGGCGCAAGGTCACCAGCACTGCGGTCGCGGCGTTCTGCAGCCTGGTGTGGATCGGCGCCCTCGCCGGGCCCAAGCCGGCCGACCACTCGCCCGCCCCGGCTCCGGTCGCGGCCACGGCCACCTCCAGCCCGTCCGCCGAGACGCCACCCACCGCCCCGGCGCCCACGCCGGACCCGACGCCCACGGCGACACCCACGCGGACGGCGACGCCCGCGCCGGAACCGCCGACGCCGACCCAGGCTCCCCCGCCCCACCCCGGGACACCGACCCCGGCGGCGCCCCGGCCCGCGCCGCACCCCACCGTGCAGCCCGCCAGCCCGGGCAACGGCGCTACGGGCGGCGGCAGTTCATCGTCCGGCGGCGGCACCGGCGGCTCGACATCCGGAGGATCCGACCCTGGAGGCTCGACCTCCGGCGGAGCCGCTTCGGGCGGGGGCACAGCTGGCACCGTTCACCCGGGATCCTTCTGCTCCCCCACCGGCGCGACCGGCGTCACCACCAAGGGCACCCCGATGGTCTGCGGCCCCGGCAGCGACGGACGGGACCGCTGGAAGTCGGCGGGCTGAGTTCCGGCGAACAGATGACAGAAAACGTTCTCTGAAAGTTGTTCGCTGAAAGTTGAAAGTTGTCAGCTGAACTCTGTTCGCTGAACTCTGTTCGCTGAACTCTGTTCGCCGAACCGTGTCGGCCGAACGTCGACAGCCGTCGACAGTTCGGCCCCGCCGCCCCTCGAACGGGGCGGCGGGGCCGGGGCGGGCGGGAGGCCCCGCCGCGCTCCACCGCTACAGCGCCGTGCGCTCCACCCGGCGCCGCTTGATGGTGCGGAAGCGGCGGGCGACCTGTCGGGCGAGGTCGGCGGCGCCGACCAGGCCGGCCTCGTTGCCGAGGGCGGCGTGCACGATGGTGGCCTCCGGGCGGAAGCCGCGGCCGGTGAGGGTGCGGCGGAAGGTGTCCCGGGCCGGGCCGAGCAGCAGGTCGCCCGACTCGGAGACGCCGCCGCCGATGACGAAGCGGCCCGGGTCGAGCGCGGCGGCCAGGTTGGCGATGCCGACGCCGAGCCAGGTGCCGACCTCGTAGAGCAGCTCGATCGCGGTCGGGTCGCCGTCCCGCGCGGCCTCGGTGACCAGCGGCCCGGTGATGCCGTCCGCCGTGCCGCCGGCCCGGGCGAGCAGCGGCTGCACCACCGGGGACTCCTCGGCGGCGAGCTCCCGGGCGTCGCGCACCAGCGCGTTGCCGGAGGAGTACTGCTCCCAGCAGCCGCGGTTGCCGCACGGGCAGCGGTGGCCGCCGGGCAGCACCTGCATGTGCCCGAACTCGCCCGCCAGGCCGTACTTCCCGCGGTCGACGTAGCCGTCCCGGACGACGGCGCCGCCGATGCCGGTGCCGAGGGTGAGCATCACCATGTGGTCCTCGCCGCGCCCGGCGCCGAAGCGCCACTCGGCCCAGGCGGCCGCGTTGGCGTCGTTCTCGACGATCACCGGGAAGCGCAGCCGCTCGCTGAGCGCCTGCTGGAGCGGTTCGTTGCGCCAGTTGAGGTGCGGGGCGAAGAGCACCCGGGAGCGGTCGGCGTCGACCCAGCCGGCCGCGCCGATGCCGACCGCGTGGACGTCGTGCCGGTCGGCGAGCTGCAGCACCAGCTCGACGATGACGTCCTCGACGACCTTGGGGCTCTTGCTCTTGTCGGGGGTGTCGGTGCGCAGCTTCTCCAGCACCTTGCCCTCGCCGTCGACGACTCCCGCGACCACCTTGGTGCCGCCGATGTCGACCCCGATGGTGGGCAGCCGCAGTATCCCGGCGGGCAGGGCGCGGCGGCGGCGCTCGGCGCGCGGGCCGAGGCCGAGCAGGGTGGGCAGGACGGGCGGCCGGGTGCCGCCTGGGGTGCCGGTCACGGCTGCGGACGCTCCTCACGGGAAGTGGCGGAATCGGGGGACGCCGGGGGCCGGGCCAGCTCGTGGGAGAGTTCGGCGAGGTCGGAGCCGCCGGCCATCTCGGTGGTGAGCTGTTCCAGGCCGATCTCGGCGCGGGGGTGGCTGCCGGCCATCCGGCCGCGCTTGAGCAGGGTGAAGTGGTCGCCGACCAGGTACGCGTGGTGCGGATTGTGGGTGATCAGGACGACGCCGAGCCCGGCGTCGCGGGCCGCGGTCACGTACTTGAGCACGACCCCGGACTGCTTGACGCCGAGCGCGGCGGTCGGCTCGTCCAGGATCAGCACCTTGGCGCCGAAGTGCACGGCGCGGGCGATCGCCACGCACTGGCGCTGGCCGCCGGAGAGGGTGCCGATCGGCCGGTCGACGTCGTGCAGGTCGATGCCCATCCGGGCGAGCGCCTCGCGGGTGGTGGCGCGCATGCCGTCGGCGTCCAGGCGCAGGCCGCCCCAGCGGCGCAGGCCCTGCTCGGAGCCGAGGAAGAAGTTGCGCCACACCGGCATCAGCGGGACGACGGCGAGGTCCTGGTAGACGGTGGCGATGCCGAGGTCCAGGGCCTGGCGCGGGGAGTCGAGGCGGACCTCCTCGCCGCCGACCGTGTAGCGGCCCTCGTCGTGCCGGTGCAGCCCGGCGATGATCTTGATGAGGGTGGACTTGCCGGCGCCGTTGTCGCCGAGCACGCAGCTGATCTCGCCGGCGTGCAGGGTCAGCGAGACGTCCTGGAGCGCCCGGACCGTCCCGTAGGACTTGCCGACGCCTTCCAGCGACAGGAGTTCGGTGTTCATCGCGGCCCCCGTGTTCATCGCGGCCCCCGTTCGGCGGTGCGCTTGACGTAGGCGTTCAGCAGCGCGGCCAGCAGCAGCATCGCGCCGAGGAAGAACTTGAACCAGTCCGGGTTCCACTGGGCGTAGATGATCCCCTTGCTGGCCATGCCGAAGATCAGCGCGCCGAGCGCGGAGCCGACCACCGAGCCGTAGCCGCCGGTGATCAGGCAGCCGCCGATGACGGCCGCGACGATGTAGATCAGCTCGTTGCCGACGCCTTCGCCGGACTGCACGGTGTCGAAGGAGAACAGCAGGTGCTGCCCGAGCACCCAGGCGCCGAAGCCGACGCCGAGGTAGAGCACGGTCTTGGTCCGGGCGACCGGCACGCCGACCGCGCGGGCGGCGGCCGCGTCGCCGCCGACCGCGAAGATCCAGTTGCCGAAGCGGGTGCGCAGCAGCACCCAGCTGCCGACCGCGAGCAGGCCGAGCCACCACCACACGGTGGCCTTGACGGTCAGTCCGCCGACGGTGACCTCGGAGGCGAACAGCCATCGGCAGGACTCGAAGCCCTGCATGTCGGCGATCGACTTGGTCGAGACCGTGCCCGAGATCGCCTTGGTGACGCCGAGGTTGGCGCCGGTCAGCATCAGGAAGGTGCCGAGGGTGACGATGAAGCTGGGCAGCTTGGTGCGGCCGAGCATCCAGCCGTTGAACCAGCCGATCGCCAGTGTGGTGGCGAGCGAGACCAGCACGCCGACCCAGGTGATCGCGGTGAACTGGTAGGAGACCATCGAGGAGGTCAGCGCGGCGGTGGTGACCAGCACGCCGGCCGAGAGGTCGAACTCGCCGCCGATCATCAGCAGGGCGACCGGTACGGCCATGATCCCGATGGTGGAGGCGGCGTACAGCACGGTGCCCAGCGAGGAGACCCGCAGGAAGGGTTCGGCGGCCGCGGCGAAGACCGTGAAGACGGCGACGGCGGCGATCAGCGAGCCCAGTTCGGGGCGGGCCAGGAGCCGGCGCAGGGCCGCCGGGCGGTCCTGGACGAGGCCGTCCCGGGACAGCAGGTCGGACGGGGTACCGGAAGAGGGGGTACCGGAGGGGGTGCTCAACGCGTCCCCCTCGCGACGTACTCGGCGAGCGCGTCGGCGTTGTCCTTGGTGAGGATCTGCGGGCCGGTCTCGACGGGCTTGCCGCCGCCGAGCATGTCCAGGTTGGACCGGTACAGCCACAGCAGGTCGACGCCCTCGTAGCCCTGGAGGTAGGGCTGCTGGTCGACGGCGAAGCCGACGCTGCCGGACTTCAGCCCGGCGACGACCTGCGGGCCCAGGTCGAAGGTGTCCAGCTCGACCGGGCGGCGGGCGTCCTGGATCGCCTGCAGGCCGGTGGCGGCCATCGGGCCGGAGAGGGTGAGCACGGTGTCGATGGACTGGTCGGCCTGCAGCTTGGCGGAGATCGCGGCGCGCGCGTCGGGCATGTCGACGCCGTTGACGTAGAGGACCTGGAAGCCGGCGCCGGCCTTGGCCTGGGCGCCGCCGCAGCGCTGCTCCTGGCCGACGTTGCCCTGCTCGTGGATGACGCACAGGACGTTCTTGCGGCCGCGGGAGGCGAGCTGGGCGCCGGCGGCCTGGCCGGCGGTGGCCTCGTCCTGGCCGATGTGGGTGAGGGCGCCGAACTTCGCGGAGTACTCCTGGCCGGAG
The DNA here is from genome assembly GCF_000961885.1 of Streptomyces rubellomurinus. Taxonomy (GTDB): domain Bacteria; phylum Actinomycetota; class Actinomycetes; order Streptomycetales; family Streptomycetaceae; genus Kitasatospora; species Kitasatospora rubellomurina. The sequence goes on along the minus strand of NZ_JZKH01000124.1, from coordinate 7,785 downwards.
TTGACGGTGATCACCGGGATGCCGGCGGCCTTGGCCTTGGCGAGGACGTCGGCCATGGCGTCGCCCTTGGCGAGGGTGACCAGCAGGCCGTCGACCTTCTGGTCGATGGCGGCCTGGACGAGCTGGACCTGGTTCTGGGTCTGCGCGTCGTTGGAGTACAGGAAGGTGATGTTGTCCTTGGCGGCGGCCTGCTCGGCGCCCTTGCGCACGCTGTCCCAGAAGGCGTCGCCGGCTCCGGCGTGGGTCACCATGGCGACCTTCCAGCGCGGGGTCGTGACGGCGCCGCCGGCGGCGGCCGCGGCCTTGGCGCGGGCCTCCTCGGCGCGTCTGCCTCCGGTACTGCTGCAACCGGCCGCGGTGACCGCGAGGGCCAGGACGGCGCAGACGGGCCAGAAGCGGCGCGAGGGGCGAAAGCGGGTTGTGCTCATCCCCCTAGTCTCTCTGCCCGGGCCGTGCGGGCTCGCACCGCCTCGCCCGGCAGCGCGCACGGTACCCGGGGTAAGGTGCTCCGGGGGACCTTTCCTGGAAGTTCGCTGGACGCGTGGTCCGGACGACACCCGTTCGGGTGGCAGACTATGCGCCGACCCGAAAGGGGATCATCACGCCCGCGTGATGTTCCTCTCAGGTTCCGCACAGATTCGGACGGCAACCGATCGCCGGTTTCCCACCGTCCGATGCCATTGGAGTGCGTTCGGGCGCGTGGGGCCCGGGCGGCCAGCGACCCGGATACGAGAGCTTGATGCAACTCACAGGAACGCCGTTCTTCGTCCTCACCGTCATCCTGGTGCCGGTGGCCATCGCGGTCGCGCTGGTGTTCTGGGGCAAGGTGCGCGGGCCGCGGCCGGTGCGGATCCTGTCCCGGCTGGTCATGATCATGTTCTGCCAGATCACCGCCGTGCTGATGGTCTTCGTGATGGTGAACAACGCGAACCTGATCTACGGCAACTGGGACGACCTGCTCGGCACCGGGGACCACGTCCGGGCCGTGCCCTCGGTGCCCCCGCTGGACGCCGACGGCGGCAAGGGCGGCGGCAGCGGCGACGCGGCCAAGCAGCCGCCGAAGGTGATGCAGAAGTTCGCCGGGGTGGGCGACCCGGCGGTGCCCGGGGACGTCCAGAAGACCGAGCTGAAGGGCCAGGTCTCCGGCGTCGACGGCGAGGTGCTGGTCTGGCTGCCGCCGCAGTACAACGACCCGGCGTACAAGGACAAGAAGTTCCCGGTGGTCGAGCTGATCCCCGGCTACCCCGGCTCCTCCTCCACCTGGTACGGCACCCTCAAGGTGTCCGAGCAGCTCAAGCCGCTGATGCAGCAGGGCAAGGTCTCGCCGTTCATCCTGGTCTCGCCGCGCACCCTGCTGCTGCAGCACCAGGACGCCGGCTGCACCGACATCCCCGGCAAGGTCAACGCCGACGCGTGGATCACCCGGGACGTGCCGCAGATGGTGATGGACAACTTCCGCGCCGACCCGTCCGCCGACCGCTGGGCGATCGCCGGCTACTCGGCCGGCGCCCACTGCGCGGCCAAGATCTCGCTGGCCCACCCCAACCGCTACCGCGCCGCCATCTCGATGTCCGGCTACAACGACCCGGGCACCGAGTCGGACTCGCTGGTCGGCAAGGACCCGAAGCTGCGCGAGGCCAACAACCCGGTCAACATCCTGAAGGCCGCCCAGACCCCGCCGAAGGTCTCGCTGTACATCAGCGGCAAGAAGGGCGACGGCCTGGAGGACGGCCAGGCGCTCGCCGCGGCGGCCAAGGACCCGACGAAGGTCCAGGTCCAGGAGACCAACGGCCCGCACACCACCGAGCTGTGGAAGACCATGGTGCCGGGCATCTTCGAGTGGCTGACCGGCATCATCCCGCCCCAGTAGGACCACCGGTTCGTACGACGAGGGCCCGCCGCGAGCGTTCGCGGCGGGCCCTCGTCGTACGAAAAGGGAAGGACGCTCAGGCCAGTTCGAGCGCCAGGTAGAAGTCCACCCGGTCCTCCAGCCGGGACAGGTCCCGCCCCGTCAGCTCCTCGATCCGCCCGATCCGGTAGCGCAGCGTGTTGACGTGGACGTGCAGCTGCGCGGCGCAGCGCGTCCACGAGCCGTCCGAGCGCAGGAAGGCCTCCAGGGTGCGGACCAGGTCCGCCTGGTGCTCCAGGTCGTAGGCGATGACCTTGTCCAGCAGCCGGCCGCGGAAGGCGCGGCGCACCTCGTCCGGGACGGCGGCCAGCAGCAGCACGTGCGAGGCCAGCTCCTCGGGGCCGGCCACGCAGACCCGGCCGATCCGGGCGGCGGCGATCCGGCGGGCGTGCCGGGCCTCCTCCAGGGCGCCGCGCAGGCCGCCGGACTCGGCGGCGGGGGCGGAGACGCCGACGGTGATCCGGCCCTCCGAGCCGAGCCCGGCCTCCAGCGGGGCGAGCAGGGCGCGCAGCGCCTCCGCGGCCGGGGTCTTGGCGGACTGCGGGCCGTCCGGGGCGGGCATCACCACGACGGCGCCGGCGCCCGTCCCGGCGACCAGGGCGCGGTCGGTGGTGCCGCCGACCGCCTCCTCCAGGACGGCCCGTACGGCGCCCTCGGGCAGGCCGGTGCCCTCGGCGCTGACGACCAGCCAGGAGGCCTCCTGCGCCGGTGACTTGGGGTCGGGGCCCTCGTAGCGGGCGGCCATCGCCGAGGAGGCGTACAGGGCGCGGCCGATCTCGGCCGGGTCGGCGTCGCGGCGCAGCAGGGCGAGCAGTTCGTCGGCGAGGCGGCGGCGCAGCCGGCGGCCCTCGTCGCGGCGGTGGCGCTCGGCGGCGACCAGCCGGGCGAGGTTCTCGGCGAGCTGCTGGCGCTTGGCCGTCCACTCGGTGACGTCGCCGGCGACGGCGAGCACCCAGTCGGCCAGCGGCGCCTCGTGCTCGGCGGAGGCGGGCGCGGGCAGCAGCGAGTAGGCGCCGCCGGCCAGCCGGGCGCGGTGCGGGGGGCGGCGGCGCTGGCGCTGGGCGGCGAGGTGGGCGCGGACGAGCTGGTCGCGGTCCTCGGCGCCGAGCCGGTCGGCGGGCCCGGCGATCACCGCGCCGGTGGGGGTGAGCACCCAGCAGTCGAGGTCGAGGTCGCCGCCGAGCAGGTCCAGCACGGCGTCGAGGCCGCCGCCGCCGGCCGCGGAGACCAGCAGGCGGTGCCGGTCGACGAGGGCGGCGAGGTCGGCGGCGCGGTCGGCGGAGACCTGGCGGCCGATGAACTCGGTGACGGTGCCGAAGGCGATGTCGTCGGGGACGGCCAGCAGCGGCATCCGGTGCCGGCGGCAGGCCTCGACCAGGTCCTCGGGCACCGGGCCGACCTCGGCCTCGCCGGCCGCGAGGGCGACGGCGCCGCCGGCCGCGAGGGTGCGCACGAAGCGCTCGGAGTCGGCCGGGCCGGTGCGCCAGAGCATGCCGGTGAGGACCAGTTCGCCGCCGTGCAGGTAGCGGCCGGGGTCCTGCAGGTCCGTCGTCATCACGCCGCCGACCTGCCGGTCCAGCTCCTCCTCGGCCGCGAGCAGGCGCAGGCGCGGGGCACCGAGGGCGAGCAGGTCACGGACGCGCATCCGCGGACTCCTTCGGGCTTGGGGAGGGGTGGGCGTGGGGTGGGGGTGGAGAGCCGGGACGTCGGGCCCGGGGGTCACAGTGTGCCCGAACATCCGTGCTCCGGGTGACGTGACATCCGCGCCCGGGGGTGACGTGCCGGCGGGCACCCCAGCGCCGCTCCGTGGACCGCCCGTCACGGCCGGATTACGGTCGTAGGTAGCGCCCGGCGGACGGGCCGGGCCGCGCGATCGACCTCCTTAGAGGAACGTACAGGATGCCGGGCCGGGCCACAGCCGGGGCTTCATGCCATCGGTGACTGCCAGTGGGCCGCGTCACAGGGGTTCACTGGGCGACACGCCGCCGGAGACCCGGCGGGCGAAGACTTGAGGAGACACCCGCATGGAGTTCCTTCGGCCCGCCACCTGGGACGAGGCACTCGCGGCGAAGGCCGAGCACCCGAGCGCGCTGCCCATCTCGGGCGGCACGGACGTGATGGTCGAGCTGAACTTCGACGTGCACCGGCCATCCGCGATTCTCGACCTGAACCGCGTCCGCGAACTCACCCAGTGGACGGAGGACGGCGGCGTCGTACGGCTCGGCGCGGCCGTCCCGTACGCGCGGATCATCGACGAGCTGGCCGGGCCGCTGCCCGGGCTCGCGCTGGCGGCGCACACCGTGGGCTCGCCGCAGATCCGCAACCGCGGGAGCGTCGGCGGCAACCTGGGCGCGGCCTCCCCGGCCGGCGACTCCCACCCCGCGCTGCTGGCCGCCGGGCGGGACGTGTACGTCGAGGCCGCCTCGGTGCGCGGCACCCGGATGATCCCGATCGACGACTTCTACGTCGGCGTGAAGCGCAACTGCCTGGCGGCGGACGAGCTGATCCGCGCCGTGCACGTCCCCGTGGCGGACGGCCCCCAGCAGTTCTCGAAGATCGGCACCCGCAACGCGATGGTCATCGCCGTCTGCGCGTTCGGCTTCGCGCTGCACCCGAGGAACGGCACCGTCGGCACCGGCATCGGCTCGGCCGCCCCCACCCCGCGCCGCGCCGTCGAGGCCGAGGAGTACCTGCGGGGCGTGCTCGCCGAGCGCGGCCTGTGGGAGAGCGGCGCCCTGCTCGGCTCCGAGGTGGTGCAGCGGTTCGGCGAACTGGTGAAGGCCGCCGCCTCCCCCATCGACGACGTCCGGGGCACCGCCGAGTACCGCCGGCACGCCCTGGCCGTGATGGCCCGCCGCACCCTCACCTGGTGCTGGAACGACTACCGCAAGCAGATCGAACAGGTTGGGAGCGCGGCATGAGGGTCACGTTCACCGCGAACGGCAAGCCGGTCGAGGCCGACGACGTGTGGGCCGGCGAGAGCCTGCTCTACGTGCTGCGCGAACGCGTCGGCCTGCCCGGCTCGAAGAACGCCTGCGAGCAGGGCGAGTGCGGCTCCTGCACCGTCTACCTGGACGGCGTGCCGGTCTGCTCCTGCCTGGTCGCGGCCGGGCAGGTGCAGGGCCGCGAGGTGCGCACCGTCGAGGGCCTGGCCGGCGAGGAGGGCGAACTCGGCCTCGTGCAGCAGGCGTTCGTCGACGCCGGAGCCGTCCAGTGCGGCTTCTGCACCCCCGGCCTGCTGGTGCAGACCGACGCGCTGCTGGCCGACGACCCGCAGCCCAGCGACGACGACATCCGCGAGGCGCTGTCCGGCAACCTGTGCCGCTGCACCGGCTACGAGAAGATCATGGACGCGGTGCGGCTGGCCTCGGCCCGCAAGTGCGCCGGCGAGAGGGACGGCTCGGCATGAACGCGCGCACCATCCAGGGCCAGAAGAACCTGCAGAACATCGGCCAGGCGGCCAAGGACGGCATCGGCGGCTCGCCGCTGCGCCCGGACGGCAATCTGAAGGTGCGCGGCGAGTTCGCGTACTCCTCCGACCTGTGGCACGAGGACATGCTGTGGGGCATGGCCCTGCGCTCGCCGCACCCCCGGGCCCGGATCCTGTCGGTGGACATCACCGAGGCGCTCAAGGTGCCCGGCGTGTACGCCGTCCTCACCCACGAGGACATCCCCGGCTCCAAGTACTACGGCCTGGAGATCCGGGACCAGCCGGCCCTGGCCATCGACCAGGTCCGCTACCACGGCGAGGCGATCGCCCTGGTCGCCGCCGACCACCCGGAGACGGCCCGGCGCGCGGTGAAGAAGATCGCCGTCGAGTACGAGGTGCTCACCCCGATCGTCACCGAGGAGCAGTGCCTGCACCCCGAGGTGCACGGCTACGTGCACGAGCCGCACGAGTACAAGTCCCACGCGTACGGCAACATCTGCCACGAGCAGAAGCTGGTCTCCGGCCTCGGCGTCACCGACGAGGTGCGGGCGATGGCCGACGTGGTCGTCAGCGGCGACTACGAGGTCGGCATGCAGGACCAGGCCTTCCTCGGTCCGGAGTCCGGCCTCGCGGTGCCCGCCGAGGACGGCGGCGTCGACCTCTACATCGCCACCCAGTGGCTGCACGTCGACCGCGAGCAGATGGCCCCGGTGCTCGGCCTGCCGGAGGAGAAGGTCCGGCTCACCCTGGCCGGCGTCGGCGGCGCGTTCGGCGGCCGCGAGGACCTGTCGATGCAGATCCACGCCTGCCTGCTGGCCCTGCACACCGGCAAGCCCGTCAAGATCGTGTACTCCCGGGACGAGTCCTTCTTCGGCCACGTCCACCGCCACCCGGCGAGGATGCACTACGAGCACGGCGCCACCCGCGACGGCCGGCTCGTCTACGCCGACTGCCGGATCGTGCTGGACGGCGGCGCCTACGCCTCCGCCTCCCCCGCCGTGGTCGGCAACGCCGCCTCGCTCGGGCACGGCCCGTACGTCATCCCGAATGTGCGGATGCACGCCATCGCGCTGTACAGCAACAACCCGTCCTGCGGGGCGATGCGCGGCTTCGGCGCGGTGCAGGCGGCGTTCGGCTACGAGTCGCAGATGGACAAGCTCGCCGTCGAACTCGGCATGGACCCGGTGGAGCTGCGGCAGCTCAACGCCGTCTCCCAGGGCGACCGGATCCCCACCGGGCAGGAGATCGACGCGCCCGCGCCGGTCGCCGAACTGCTGCGCCGGGCCAAGGAGATGCCGCTGCCGCCGCCCTTGGACACCACGCACCTGGACGTGCGCCGGCTGCCCGGCGCGCTGTCCAACACCTCGCACGGCGAGGGCATCGTGCGCGGCGTCGGCTACTCGGTCGGCATCAAGAACGTCGGCTTCTCCGAGGGCTTCGACGACTACTCCACCGCCCGGGTGCGGCTGGAGGTGATCGGCGGCGAGCCGGTCGCGCTGGTGCACACCGCGATGGCGGAGGTCGGGCAGGGCGGCGTCACCGTGCACGCCCAGATCGCCCGCACCGAGCTCGGCGTCGAGCAGGTCACCATCCACCCGGCGAACACCGCGGTCGGCTCGGCCGGCTCCACCTCCGCCTCCCGCCAGACGTACATGACCGGCGGCGCGGTGAAGCTGGCCGCCGAGGCGGTGCGGCGGGAGCTGATCGACAAGGGCCGGCGCCGCTACGGCTGGACCCACGACGACCTGTCGCTGGCCGGCGGCAAGGTCGTCTCGGCGAGCGCGGGCGCCCTGGTCTCCATGGTCGACCTGCTCGGCGACGAGGCCATCGAGCAGACCCGCGAGCACCACCACCGGCCCACCGTGCCCTTCGACAAGGAGACCGGGCAGGGCTTCGGCCACGTCCAGTACACCTTCTGCGCCAACCGCGCCGTGGTGGACGTGGACGTCGAGCTGGGCCTGGTCAAGGTGGTCGAGCTGACCGCCGTCCAGGACGTCGGCAAGGCCCTCAACCCGCTCTCCGTGGTCGGCCAGATCCAGGGCGGCTGCACCCAGGCACTCGGCCTCGCCGTCATGGAGGAGATCGTGCTGCGGGACGGCAAGGTCCGCAACGCCTCCTTCACCGACTATCTGATCCCCACCATCCTCGACACCCCCCCGATCCCGGTGGAGATCCTCGAACTGCCCGACCCACACGCCCCGTACGGGCTGCGCGGGGTCGGCGAGGCGCCGACCGTCTCGGCGACGCCCTCGATCGTGGCGGCCATCCGCAACGCCACCGGCCTGGCGCTGAACCGCATCCCGGTCCGGCCCGAGCACCTGACCACCGAACAGCCGGGCTGAGCCCGGGAGTTCGGTCGGCCCCGGGGCGGCACCGCGTCTTCCCGGCCGCCCCGGGGCCTCCCCCGGAGGCTCCCCTTCGGGCCCCGCCCCACCCCGCCCCACCC
>NZ_JZKH01000123.1 GCF_000961885.1 Streptomyces rubellomurinus | reverse complement strand
GGGTGGTCGTTCGTGCGGGCGGCGTCGGTGCCGGTGGTGTTCCTGACGGCGTTCTACGGGCTGGTGGAGCTCGGCGGGCTGCGGTCGGGTGAGTCGGTGTTGGTGCACGCGGCGGCGGGTGGGGTGGGGATGGCGGCCGTGCAGCTGGCGGGCCATCTGGGCGCGGAGGTGTTCGCGACGGCGAGCGAGGCGAAGTGGCCGGTGGTCGAAGGACTCGGCGTGGACGCGGCCAAGATCGGTTCCTCGCGGGATCTGTCGTTCGAGGAGACGGTCCGTACGGCGTCGGGTGGTCGCGGGGTGGATGTGGTGTTGAACTCGCTGGCGGGTGAGTTCGTGGACGCCTCGGCGCGGCTGCTGGGGGAGGGTGGCCGGTTCCTGGAGATGGGCAAGACGGACATTCGTCCGGATGGCTGGGCGGCGGCCGATGGGATCGTCTACCGGCCGTTCGACCTGCTGGACGCGGGCCCGGAGTTGATCGGTGGGATGCTGGCGCGGCTCGTCGAGCTGTTCGAGCAGGGGGTCCTCGTGCCGCTGCCGGTGCGGGTGTGGGACGTGCGCCGGGCGGGCGAGGCGCTCCGTTACATGAGTCAGGCCCGGCATGTCGGCAAGGTCGTGCTGACGGTCCCGCGCCCGATCCCGCCGGCCGGCACCGTGCTGGTCACCGGCGGGACAGGTGCCCTGGGCGCCCTGGTGGCCCGCCACCTCGTCACCCACCACGGCGTCCGGGAGCTGGTTCTGACCAGCCGTCGCGGCCCGGACGCCCCGGGCGCGGCGGACCTGGTCGGCGACCTGCGCGCCCTCGGGGCCGAGGTGAGCATCGTCGCCTGTGATGTGAGCGACCGCGAGGCCGTCCGCCACCTCGTCGCGACCCTCGGCGAGCGCCTGACGGCGGTCGTGCACACCGCCGGTGTCCTGGACGACGCGACGGTGGCCGCGCTCACGCCCGAGCGCCTGGCCCGGGTGAGCCGTCCGAAGGTCGACGCCGTGCGCCACCTGGACGAGGCGACCCGGCACCTGGACCTGGCCGCGTTCGTCGTGTTCTCCTCCGTCGCCGGTGTCCTCGGCACGGCCGGGCAGGGCGCCTACGCGTCCGCGAACGCCGCGCTCGACGCCCTGATGGCCGACCGCCGTGCCCAGGGCCTGCCCGCCCTCTCCCTGGCCTGGGGCCAGTGGGACGGCCCGGGCATGGCCGCCGGCCTGGCCGAGACGGACCTGGCCCGAATGGCCCGTACCGGCATCCGCCCGATGAGCGCCGACGAAGGGCTTGCGCTCCTCGACGCGGCTCTGTGCCGCGACGAGCCCGTCCTCGTCCCCGCCCGCCTCGATCCAGTGGCGTTGGCCCGCCGCGACGACCTGCCCCCGATCCTGAGCCGCCTCGTGCGCGCACCCCGCCGCCGCGCCGCCGCCACCGGCACCACCGAGTCCCCGACCACCCTCACCCACCGCCTCGCCGCACTCCCAGAAGCCCAACAGCGCGAGCTGCTGGACGACTTGGTGCGCGGCCACGCCGCCACCGTCCTCGGCCACGGCGACCCGCTCGCGGTCGACATGCACCGCGGCTTCCTGGAGTTGGGCTTCGACTCGCTCACCGCCGTCGAGCTGCGCAACCGGCTCCAGCGGGCCACCGGCCTGCGCCTGCCGACCACCCTGATCTTCGACTACCCGGCCCCCGCCGCGCTCGCCGGGCACGTGCACGAGGAGCTGCGGCCGGCCGGCACCGCCCCCTCCGCGCCCGGTCTGGACGAGCTCGACCGGCTCGAAGCGGCCGTCGCCGCCCTGGCCGCCGACAGCGACCACCGGGATCGGCTGGCCAGGCGGATCCGGTCCCTGCTCTGGAAGGTGGAGGCCGACCCGGCCCCGGCGGGCGGGCCGGACGGGACGCACGGGCCGGACGGGACGCACGGGCCCGGCGGGTCGGACGGCGGCGGGCTCGGCGCGGCCAGCGACGACGAGATGTTCGCCCTGATCGACAAGGAGCTCGGGCGCCCATGACCCAGGCCGCAACCACCCAGGCGCCAGTGAACCGTTCAGTCCCCGCGACGTGCCCAGGGAAGAAGGTCGCTCTCGATGCCTAGCAACGAGGAGAAGCTCCGGGAGTACTTGAAGCTCGTCACCACCGATCTGCGGCAGACGCGCCAGCGCCTGCAGGCCGTGGAGGCGCGGGCGAACGAGCCGGTCGCGATCGTCGGCATGGCCTGCCGCTACCCGGGCGGCGTCAGCTCGCCCGAAGAGCTGTGGCGCCTGGTGGCCGAAGGCACGGACGCCATCGGCGAGTTCCCCACCGATCGCGGCTGGGACGTGGCGGCCCTGTACGACCCGGACCCGGACCGACAGGGGACGACCTACGTGCGCGCGGGCGGATTCGTCGACGGCGCCGCCGAGTTCGACGCGGGCTTCTTCGGCATCTCGCCGCGCGAGGCGCTGGCGATGGACCCGCAGCAGCGGCTGGTGCTGGAGACCTCCTGGGAGGCCTTCGAACGGGCTGGCATCGACCCGACCGCGCTCGCCGGCAGCCCGACCGGCGTCTTCCTCGGCGCGGGCACCTCCGGCTACCTGGTGGGCATGCAGCCGCTGCCCGAGGGCGTGGAGACGTACGCGCTGACGGGCAACGCGGCGAGCGTGCTGTCCGGCCGGGTGGCGTACACGCTCGGCCTGGAGGGCCCGGCGATCACGGCGGACACCGCGTGCTCCTCCTCGCTGGTGGCGCTGCACCTGGCCGCGCAGGCGCTGCGCTCCGGCGAGTGCACGCTCGCGCTGGCCGGCGGCGTCACCCTGATGCCGACGCCGCGCCTGTTCGTGGACTTCAGCCGGCAGCGGGGGCTGTCGCCGGACGGGCGGTGCAAGGCCTTCGCCGCCGGTGCGGACGGCACGGGCTGGGCCGAGGGCGCGGGCGTCCTGCTGCTGGAGCGGCTGTCCGACGCGCGGCGCCTGGGCCACCCGGTGCTGGCCGTGCTGCGCGGCTCGGCGACCAACCAGGACGGCGCCAGCAGCGGCCTCACCGCCCCCAACGGGCCGTCGCAGCAGCGGGTGATCGAGGCCGCGCTGGCCAACGCCCGGCTGTCGGCCGGGCAGGTGGACGCCGTCGAGGCGCACGGCACCGGCACCGCGCTCGGCGACCCGATCGAGGCGCAGGCGCTCATCGCCACCTACGGGCGGGCGCACTCCGCCGACCGGCCGCTCCGGTTGGGCTCGATCAAGTCGAACATCGGCCACAGCGCGGCCGCCGCCGGCGTGGCGGGCGTGATCAAGATGGTGATGGCCCTGCGCCACGGCCTCCTGCCGCGCACCCTGCACGTGGACGAGCCGACCCGCGAGGTGGACTGGTCGGCCGGCACCGTGCGGTTGCTGACCGAGCCGGTGGCGTGGCCGTCCGGCGGGGAACCGCGTCGGGCCGGGGTGTCCTCGTTCGGGATCAGCGGCACCAACGCGCACGTGATCGTCGAGGAGGCGCCCGCCGTCGAACGGCCGGAGCCCGAGCCCGGGTCGGAGCCGGCGCCGGGCGGGTCGAGACCGCCGCTGCTGCGTTCGCCGGTCCTGCCGTGGGTGGTGTCGGCGCGCTCGGAGGCCGCGCTGGCCGCGCAGGCCGGACGGTTGGCGTCGTGGGCCGCGGCCGACCCGGCGGCGACGGCGCACGCGCTCGCCACCGGTCGGGCGGCGCTCGACCACCGGGCCGTGGCGATCGGCGCGGGATCGGAGGAACTGCGCGCGGCCCTCAGGTCGTTGGCGGCGGGCGCGCCGGCGGCGAACGCGGTCGCGGGCGTGGCGGGCGCGGGACGCAAGGTCGCGTTCGTCTTCCCGGGGCAGGGCGCGCAGTGGGTCGGCATGGGCGCCGAACTGCTGGACACCGCACCGGTGTTCGCCGCGCGGATCGCGGAGTGCGAGGCGGTGCTGGCGCCGCACGTGGACTGGTCGCTCACCGAAGTGCTGCGTGGCGGTGCGGGGTTGGACCGGGTGGACGTGGTCCAGCCGGTGCTGTGGGCGGTGATGGTGTCGCTGGCGGCGCTGTGGCGTGCCGCCGGTGTCGAACCGGCGGCCGTGGTGGGCCACTCGCAGGGCGAGATCGCCGCGGCCTGCGTGGCGGGGGCGCTGTCGCTGGAGGACGGCGCGCGGGTCGTCGCCCTGCGCAGCCGGGCCCTGCTGGCCCTGTCCGGCAGGGGCGGCATGGTCTCGCTCCCGCTGCCCGCCGAGGAGGTGGAGCGGCTGCTGGAGCCGTACGGCGGCCGGATCTCGATCGCCGCGCTCAACGGGCCGTCCACCACGGTGGTTTCGGGCGACGCGGACGCCCTGGAGAGGCTGCTCGCCGAGCACGAGCGGGCCCGCCGCATCGACGTCGACTACGCCTCGCACAGCGCGCACGTCGAGCAGATCCGCGACGAGCTCGTGGCCGTCCTGGCCGGGATCACCCCGCGCACGGCCGAGATCCCGTTCCACTCCACCGTCACGGGCGGCGAGGTGGACACCGCCACCCTGGACGCCGCGTACTGGTACGCCAACCTGCGCCGGCCCGTCCGCTTCGCCCCGGTCGTCGAGGCGCTGGCGGGGCGCGGCTTCGGGGCGTTCGTCGAGGTGAGCGCGCACCCGGTGGTGACCGGTGGCGTCGGCGAGTGCGTCGAGCGGGCCGGCTCCCGGGCCGTCGCCCTGGGCACCCTGCGCCGGGAGGAGGGCGGGCCGGAGCGCTTCCTGCTGTCCCTCGCCCGGGCCTGGACGGCCGGCGCGCCCGTCGACTGGCGGACGGTCCTGCCCGCCGACGCCGCCCTGGTGGACCTGCCCACCTACGCGTTCCAGCGCGAGCGCTACTGGATCACCGCGCCGTTCGTCGCGCCCGGCGAGGGCACGGACGCGGCGGAGGCGCGGTTCTGGGCCGCCGTGGAGGGCGAGGACCTGGCGGCGCTGGAGCAGCTGCTGCCGGTGGACGGCCCGGGCTGGGGCGAGGTGCTGCCGGAGCTCGCCGCGTGGCGGCGGGGGCGGCGCGAGCGGTCGGTGCTCGACTCCTGGCGGTACCGGGTCGTGTGGCGCCCGGTGCCGAAGGCGACGGCCCCCGGCCCGGCGGCGGACGGGCCGGACGGCCGCTGGCTGGTGCTGGCTCCGCCCGGCGTCGGCGCGGACGTGCTCGCCGGTCGCGCCGAGCGCGTGGAGGTGCGGACCCCGGACCGCGAGGGTCTGGCCCGCCTCCTGCCGGACGCGGCCGACGGCGTCGCGGGCGTGGTCTCGCTGCTCGACGCCCCGGGCACGCTGAGCCTGCTGCAGGCCATGGCGGACGCCGGGGTCGACGCCCCGCTGTGGTGCGTCACGCGCGGCGCGGTCTCGGTCGGCACGGGCGACCGGGTGACCAGCCCCGAGCAGGCCCAGCTCTGGGGCCTCGGCCGGGTCGCCGCCCTGGAGTTCCCGCACCGCTGGGGCGGCCTGGTCGACCTGCCGGACGAGGGGCCCGCCGATCTGGCCCCCGTGCTGGCCGCCGCTGCCGCCGCCGGTGAGGACCAGCTGGCCGTGCGCCCCACCGGCACCTACGTCCGCCGCCTGGTCCGCGCGCCGCTCGCCGCCGGCCCCGCCGCGCGCGCCTGGACGCCCACGGGCACGGTGCTGGTCACCGGTGGTACCGGCGTGGTCGGCGCCGAGGTCGCCCGGTGGCTGGCGGCCCGGGGCGCCGAGCGCCTGGTGCTGCTGAGCCGGCGCGGCCCGGCCGCCCCCGGTGCGCCCGAACTGCTCGCCGAGCTCCGCGCGGCCGGTGCGCAGGCCGAGATCGTGGCCTGCGACGTGACCGACCGTGCGGCGCTGGCGGCCCGCCTCGACGGCCTCGCCGCCGCCGGGACGCCCGTCCGCACCGCCGTCCACACCGCGGCGCGGATCGAGCTGGCCGCCCTGCGGGACACCGCGCCCGACCGCTACCGCGCGATCGTCGCCGCCAAGCTGGGCGGAGCCGCGCACCTCGACGAACTGCTCGACCCGGCAGCCGAGTTGGTGCTGTTCTCCTCGGTCACCGGCGTCTGGGGCAGCGGCGACCACGGCGCGTACGCGGCCGCCAACGCCCACCTGGACGCGCTCGCCGAGCGGCGGCACGCGGCCGGGCGGCGCACCGTGTCGATCGCCTGGGGCGTCTGGGACGCCCACAACGAGCGGGACACCGCCGACACCGCCCGCCGCCGCGCCGTCACCGCCCGGGCCGGCGAGCGGGGCCTGCCGCTGATGGACCCGGCGCTCGCCTGCGCCGCGCTGCAGCAGGTGCTGGACCGGGACGACGCCACGATCGCCGTCGCCCGGGTGGACTGGCCGCGCTTCACCGCCCTCTACACCTCCGCCCGCCCCACCCGCCTGCTGGCCGAGCTCCCGGAGGCCGCGCAGCCGGACCCGCGTGACCCGGCCGGGTTTCCGTCCCGGGCCGACGAACTGCGCGCCCGCCTCACCGCCCTGCCCGCCGCCCGGCAGCAGCACGAGCTGCGGGAATTCGTCCGCGACCACGCGGCCGCCGTGCTCGGGCACCGGGGCACCGGCGCGCTCGACCCGCACCGGCCGTTCCGCGAGCTCGGCTTCGACTCGGTGACCGCCGTGGAACTGCGCACCCGGCTGGCCGGGGCCACCGGCCTCGCCCTGCCGGCGACGCTGGTGTTCGACCACCCGACGCCCGCCGCGGTCGGCGCCCGGCTCGGCGCCCTGCTGCTCGGCGACGCCGCGCCGGAGTCGGCGGCCGCCGCCGCGGCACCGGTCGCGGGCGGCCCCGCGCCGGACGAGCCGATCGCGATCGTCGGCATGGCCTGCCGCTACCCGGGCGCGGCGTCCCCCGACGAGCTGTGGCGGCTGCTGGCCGAGGGCGGCGACGCGATCGGCCCGCTGCCGGACGGCCGGGGCTGGAGCCTGGACGCGCTGCACGACCCGGACCCGGACCGCACCGGCCGCAGCTACGTCCGCACCGGCGGCTTCCTCGCCGACGCGGACCGCTTCGACGCCGCGTTCTTCGGCATCTCCCCGCGCGAGGCGCTGGCCATGGACCCGCAGCAGCGGCTGCTGCTGGAGACCTCGTGGGAGGCCGTCGAACACGCCGGCATCGACCCGACCGGCCTGCGCGGCAGCCGCACCGGCACCTTCGTCGGCGCCAACCAGCCCGAGTACGGCGTGGCCGGCCAGGCGCTGCCCGCCGAGCACGAAGGCCACCTGCTCACCGGCGCCAGCGCCAGCGTGGTCTCCGGCCGGGTCGCGTACGCCCTCGGCCTGGAGGGCCCGGCGGTGACCGTCGAGACTGCCTGCTCCTCCTCGCTCGTCGCCCTGCACCTGGCCGCGCAGTCGCTGCGCACGGGGGAGTGCACGATGGCGCTGGCCGGCGGCGTGTCCGTGCTGGCCACGCCGACCGCGTTCATCGGCTTCAGCCGCCAGCGCGGCCTGGCGCCGGACGGGCGGTGCAAGGCCTTCGCGGACGGCGCTGACGGCATGGGCCTCGCGGAGGGCGTGGGCGTCCTGCTGCTGGAACGCCTGTCGGACGCGCGGCGCAACGGCCACCGGGTGCTCGCGGTGATCCGCGGCTCGGCGACCAACCAGGACGGCGCCTCCAACGGCCTCGCCGCCCCGAACGGCCCGGCCCAGCAGCGCGTCATCGAACAGGCGCTCGCCAACGCCGAGCTGACGGCCGATCAGATCGACGCGGTGGAGGCGCACGGCACCGGCACCCGGCTGGGCGACCCGATCGAGGCCCAGGCCCTGCTCGCCACCTACGGCCGAGGCCGCCCCGCCGAGCGGCCGGTGCGGCTCGGGTCGGTGAAGTCCAACATCGGCCACACCCAGGCCGCTTCGGGCATCGCCGGAGTGATCAAGATGGTGCTGGCGCTGCGCCGGGGCGTGCTGCCGCGCACCCTGCACGCGGACCGGCCCACCGGCGAGGTGGACTGGACGGCGGGCGCGGTCGCGCTGCTCACCGAACCGGTGGACTGGCCGCGCGGCGAGCGGCCCCGCCGGGCCGGCGTGTCCTCCTTCGGGCTCAGCGGCACCAACGCCCACGTCATCCTGGAGGAGGCACCCCCCGCCGAGCGGCGCGACCGGCCCGAGGAGGAGGCGGCCGAGCCGGTGCTGCGCACGCCGGTGCTGCCGTGGCCGATCTCGGCGAAGAGCCGCCCCGCCCTGGCCGACCAGGCCCGCCGACTGGCGGCCCGGACGGCGCGGACGGCCACGGACCCGGCGGACCTGGCGCACTCGCTGGCCACCACCCGGGCGGCGCTGGACCACCGGGCGGTGCTGGTCGGCGGCGACCCCGCCGGGCTGCGCGCCCTGGCGGACGGCGCCCCGGCGGCCGGCCTGGTCACGGGCACCGCCGGGGACGGGCGGGTGGTGTTCGTCTTCCCGGGCCAGGGCTCGCAGTGGGTCGGGATGGGGGTCGAACTGCTCGATGCCGCGCCGGTGTTCGCCGCGCGGATCGCCGCGTGCGAGGCGGCGCTGGCGCCGTACGTGGACTGGTCGCTGACCGACGTGCTGCGCGGCGGTGCGGGGTTGGAACGGGTGGACGTCGTGCAGCCGGTGCTGTGGGCGGTGATGGTGTCCCTGGCCGGGCTGTGGCAGTCGGCGGGCGTCGAGCCGGCGGCCGTGGTCGGGCACTCGCAGGGCGAGATCGCGGCCGCTTGCGTGGCGGGGGCGCTGTCGCTGGAGGACGGCGCCCGGGTCGTCGCGCTGCGCAGCCGGGCGCTGCTGGCGCTGTCCGGCAAGGGCGGCATGGTGTCGCTCCCGTTGCCCGCCGACGACGCGGCGACGCTGCTGGAGCCGTACGGCGGCCGGATCTCGATCGCCGCGCTCAACGGCCCGTCGTCCACGGTGGTTTCGGGCGACGCGGACGCCCTGGAGCACCTGCTGGCGGAGCACGAACGCGCCCGCCGGATCGACGTCGACTACGCCTCGCACTGCGCCCACGTCGAGGCGATCCGCGACGAGTTGCTCACGGCGCTCGCCGGGATCACCCCGCGCGCCGCCGACATCCCCTTCCACTCCACCGTCACCGGCGGCGAGCTGGACACCACCGCGCTCGACGCCGGGTACTGGTACGCCAACCTGCGCAACCCCGTGCGGTTCGCCGACGTGGTCGGCGGGCTGCTGGACGACGGGGTCGGGGTGTTCGTGGAGGCCAGCGCGCACCCCGTGGTCACGGTCGGCATCGGCGAGCTGATCGCGCAGCGCGGCACGCCGGCCGCCGCCCTCGGCACGCTGCGCCGCGAGGACGGCGGCCCGCAGCGGGTCCTGCTCTCCCTCGCCGAGGCCTGGGTGCACGGCGCGGCCGTGGACTGGCGGCGGGTGCTGCCGGGCGACGCGCGGGTGGTGGACCTGCCGACCTACCCGTTCCAGCGGGAACGGTACTGGCTGGCGCCGCAGCCGGCGGCCGACGCCGCGGAGGCGGAGTTCTGGGCGGCGGTGGAGCGCGGCGACCTGGCGGCGCTGGAGCGGGTGGTGCCCGCCGGGGGCTCCGGGTGGGGCACGGTGGCCGCCGGACTCGCGGCCTGGCGGCGCAGCCGCCGCGAGCGCGCGGCGCACGGCTCCCGCCGGTACCGGGTGGAGTGGCACCGGCTGGCCGAGCCGAGAACCGACGTCGGCCTGGCCGGCCGCTGGCTGGTGCTGGCGCCGACCGGCGCGGGCAAGGACCTGCTCCCGGCGTACGCCGAGCGGATCGAGGTGGACGCCGCCGACCGCGACAGCCTGGCACGGGCGCTGCGCGAGGCGATCGAGGGCGGCGAGGCCGTCGCGGGCCTGGTGTCGCTGCTCGACGCGCCGGGCGTGCTGGCCCTGCTGCAGGCCGCGGCGGACGCCGAGGTCGACGCCCCGCTCTGGTGCGTCACCCGCGGCGCGGTGTCGGTCGGCGCGGACGACCGGCCGGCCAGCCCGGCGCAGGCGCAGATCTGGGGCCTCGGCCGCGTCGCGGCGCTCGAACTCCCGCACCGCTGGGGAGGGTTGATCGACCTTCCCGAGGACGGTACGGAGCCGGACACGGACCTGGCCGCCGTGCTGGCCGCCGCCGCCGACGAGGGCGAGGACCAGCTGGCCGTGCGCCCCACCGGCACCTACGTCCGCCGCCTGGTGCGCGCCGACCCCGCGATCGGGGATGCCGGAGCCGCCGAGGCCTGGACGCCGGCCGGCACCGTCCTGGTCACCGGCGGCACCGGCGCGGTGGGGGCGACCGTCGCCCGCTGGCTGGCGGAACGCGGAGCCGAGCACCTGGTGCTGCTGAGCCGCCGGGGCCCGGCCGCCCCGGGCGCCCCCGAACTGCTCGCCGACCTGCGCGCGGCCGGCGCCGAGGCCGAGATCCTGGCCTGCGACGTCACCGACCGCGACGCGCTGGCCGACCGGCTGGCCCGGCTCGCCGCCGCCGGCACCCCGGTCCGCACCGCCGTCCACGCCGCCTCCGCCGTCGAACTCGAACCGCTGACCAGGACCCCGGCGGACCGGTTCGCTCGGATCGTCGCCACCAAGGCCGCCGGCGCCGACCACCTGGACGAACTCCTCGACCCGGACGCCACCCTGGTGCTGTTCTCCTCGGTCACCGCCGTCACCGGCAGCGGCGACCACGGCGCCTTCGCCGCCGCCAACGCGCACCTGGACGCGCTCGCCGAGCGCCGGCACGCGGACGGCCGGCGGGCCCTGTCGGTCGCCTGGGGCGTCTGGGACCTCGTCAACGAGCACGACGACCCGGCCGTCACCGAGCGCCGCCGGGCGGCGAACCGCCGGGCCGGCGCCCGGGGCCTGCCGCCCACCGACCCGGCGTCCGGCTGCGCCGAACTGGGCAGGCTGCTGGGCCGGTTGGACGCCGGGCGGCACCCGGTGGCCGTCGTCGCCGAGATCGACTGGTCCCGCTTCCTGGAGCTGTTCACCTCCGCCCGCCCGTCCCGCCTGTTCGCCGCCCTGCCCGACGTCCGGACGGCCGCCCCGCCGCAGCCGTCCGCCGAACAGTCGGCCGGCCTGCGCAGACGGCTGTCCGGCGCGTCCGGCGCCGAACGGGAGCGGCTGCTGCTGGAGTTGGTGCGCGGCCACGCGGCGGCCGCGCTCGGGCACGGCGGCGCCGGATCGGTGGCCGCGGACCGGCCGTTCCGCGAGCTCGGCTTCGACTCGCTGCTCGCCGTCCAGCTGCGCACCAGCCTGACCGCCGCCACCGGGGTGACGCTGCCGCCGACCCTGGTCTTCGACCACCCCACCCCGGCGGCCGTGGCCGCCCACCTGCTCGACGCGCTCGCACCGGACGCGGCCGCCCCCGGCCCGGTGCTCGCCGAACTCGACCGGCTGGAAGCCGCGTTCGCGCGGCACGCGCCGGACGGCGGCGACCGCCCGCTGATCGCCAAACGGCTGCGGGCCCTGCTCCGGCAGTACACCGGCGGCCCCACCGACCAGGACGAACCGGGAGCGGCGGACGACCTCAGCACGACCGGCATGACCGAGATCTTCGACCTCATCGACCGCGAATTCGGCAGCCAGTGAACGGCATCGACGACTCCCAGCGAGGGACGGCCATGGCGAACAACGAGGAGAAGCTCCTCGACTACCTCAGGCGGGTCACCGCCGACCTGCGCCGGACGCAGCACCGGCTGCGCGAGGTGGAGGCGGCCGGCGGCGAGCCGATCGCCGTCGTCGGCATGGCCTGCCGCTACCCGGGCGCGGTGCGCTCGCCCGAGGACCTGTGGCAGTTCGTCGCCGAGGGCCGCGACGCCGTCTCGGCGTTCCCCACCGACCGCGGCTGGGACCTCGCCGGCCTCTACGACGAGGACCCGGACCGGG
This sequence comes from Streptomyces rubellomurinus, assembly GCF_000961885.1. Lineage (GTDB taxonomy): Bacteria > Actinomycetota > Actinomycetes > Streptomycetales > Streptomycetaceae > Kitasatospora > Kitasatospora rubellomurina. The sequence continues at coordinate 7,153 of NZ_JZKH01000123.1, read as the reverse complement.
CCGGGTGCACCTACGTCACCCACGGCGGATTCCTGGACCGGCTCGGCGACTTCGACGCCGAGTTCTTCGGCATCTCGCCGCGCGAGGCGACCGCGATGGCCCCGCAGCAGCGGCTGCTGCTGGAGACCGCCTGGGAGGCGCTGGAACAGGCCCGGATCGCCCCGACCGCGCTGGCCGGCAGCCGCACCGGCACCTTCCTGGGCTGCAACCAGCTCGACTACTGCTGGAACGTCCCGGAGATCCCGGCCGGCTACGAGGGCTACCTGACCACCGGCGGCGCCGCCGCCGTGGTCTCCGGCCGGATCGCCTACGCGCTCGGCCTGGAGGGCCCGGCCGTCACCGTCGACACCGCCTGCTCCTCCTCGCTGGTGGCACTCCACTGGGCCTGCCAGTCGCTGCGCGGCGGCGAGTCCGCGCTGGCCCTGGCGGGCGGGGTGGCGGTGATGGCCACGCCCGCCGAGTTCATCGGGTTCAGCGAACAGCGCGGCCTGGCGCCGGACGGGCGGTGCAAGCCGTTCGCGGACGCCGCGGACGGCATGGGCCTGGCGGAGGGCGCGGGCGTCCTGGTGCTGGAACGGCTGTCGGACGCGCGGCGCAACGGCCACCGGGTGCTCGCGGTGATCCGCGGCTCGGCGGTCAACCAGGACGGCGCCTCCAACGGCCTCACCGCGCCCAACGGGCCGGCCCAGCAGCGGGTGATCCGCGAGGCGCTGGCCAACGCCGGGCTGACGGCCGACCAGGTCGACGCCGTGGAGGCGCACGGCACCGGCACCACGCTCGGCGACCCGATCGAGGCCCAGGCCCTGCTCGCCACCTACGGCCGGAACCGGCCGGCCGAGCGGCCGCTGCGACTCGGCTCGATCAAGTCCAACCTCGGCCACACCCAGGCGGCGGCCGGAGTGGCCGGGGTGATCAAGATGGTGCAGGCGCTGCGGCGCGAACTGCTGCCGCCCACCCTGCACGTGGACCGGCCGACCGGGCAGGTGGACTGGACGGCGGGCGCGGTCGCGCTGCTCACCGAGCCGGTCACCTGGCCGCGCGGCGAACGGCCGCGGCGGGCGGCGGTGTCCTCCTTCGGGATCAGCGGCACCAACGCGCACGTGATCGTCGAGGAGGCGCCCGCGGCCGAGCCCGCCGAGCCCGCCGAGCCCGCCGAGCCCGCCGAGCCCGCCGAGCCTGCGGTGCCCGCCGGGCCGCTGCCCTGGCTGCTGTCGGCCCGCTCCGAGCAGGCGCTGCGGGCACAGGCCGGACGGCTGCGCGGGCCGGCCGCCGCGCCCGGCGCCTCGCCCGTCGAGACCGGCTACTCGCTGCTCACCACCCGCGCCGCGCTGCCGCACCGCGCGGTGGTGGTCGGCGCGGACGCCGACCAACTGGCGGAGGGACTGGGCCGGCTCGCCGACGGGCAGCCCGCGCCGAGCGTGGTGACCGGAGTGGCGGGCGGGGACGGCCGGGTGGTGTTCGTCTTCCCGGGGCAGGGCGCGCAGTGGGCCGGGATGGGCGCCGAACTCCTCGACACCGCACCCGTGTTCGCGGCGCGCATCGCGGAGTGCGAGGCGGCGCTGGCGCCGTACGTGGACTGGTCGCTCACCGAAGTGCTGCGCAGTGGCGCGGAGTTGGACCGGGTGGACGTCGTGCAGCCGGTGCTGTGGGCGGTGATGGTGTCGCTCGTGGCGCTCTGGCGGTCGTACGGCGTCGAACCGGCGGCCGTGGTCGGGCACTCGCAGGGCGAGATCGCGGCGGCGTGTGTGGCCGGGGCGCTGTCGCTCGACGACGGCGCGCGGGTCGTCGCGCTGCGCAGCCGGGCGCTGCTGGCGCTGTCCGGCCAGGGCGGCATGGTGTCCGTCCCCCTGCCCGCCGAGGAGGTGGCGCGACTGCTGGAGCCGTACGGCGGCCGGATCTCGATCGCCGCGCTCAACGGGCCCTCGTCCACGGTGGTTTCGGGCGACGCGGACGCGCTGGAGCAGCTGCTGGCGGAGCACGAGCGGGCGCGCCGCATCGACGTCGACTACGCCTCGCACTCCGCCCACGTCGAGGCGATCCGCGCCGACATCCTCACCGCCCTCGACGGCATCACCCCGCGCCCGGCTCAAGTCCCCTTCCACTCCACGCTGGTGGGCGAGCCGATCGACACCGCCACGCTGGACGCCGACTACTGGTACCGCAACCTGCGCAGCCCGGTGCGCTTCGCCGAGGTGATCGCCCGCCTGCTGGCGGCGGACCACGGGGTGTTCGTCGAGGCCAGCGCGCACCCGGTGCTCACCCTCGGCGTCGGCGAGTGCATCGAGCGCAGCGGCCGGAACGCCGTCGCCCTGGGCACCCTGCGCCGCGACGAGGGCGGGCCGCAGCGGTTCACCCTCGCGCTGGCCGAGGCGTGGGCGCACGGCGTGCCGGTCGACTGGCAGGGCGCGTTCCCGGCCGGCACCCGCGCCGTGGACCTGCCCACGTACGCCTTCCAGCACCGGCGGTACTGGCTCGAACCCGCGCCCGGCACGCCCGGGCCGCACGCTGCGCCCCGCGCCGACCGGGCGGAGGGCGCGTTCTGGGCGGCCGTGGCCGCCGAGGACCTGGACGCCGTCGCGGCCGCCGTCAGCGCGGACGGCGCCGCCCGCGCCGCCCTGGCGCCCGCGCTGCCCGTGCTCTCCGCCTGGCACCGGCGCCGCGGCGAGCGGGCCGCCGTGGACGCCTGGCGCTACCGCATCACCTGGCAGCCCGTGCCCGAACCGGCCGCCGCACCCCCGGGCCGCTGGCTGCTGGTCGTCCCGCAGGGCATCGCCGGGGAGGGGGCGGACGCCTGCCGGGAGGCCCTGTGCGCCGCCGGCGCCACCGTCGACCTGCTGGCCGTGGACGCGGCCACCTCCGACCGCACGGAGCTCGCCGAGCGGCTGCGCACCACCGCGGCCGTCGACGGCGTGCTCTCGCTGCTCGCCGTGGACGGCCGGCCCCGGCCCGGCGCGCCGGACGTGACCGCCGGGCTCGCCGCCACCCTCGCGCTGCTCCAGGCCCTCGGCGACGCGGGCGTCGAAGCCCCGCTCTGGTGCGCCACCCGGGGCGCCGTCAGCGCCGCCGACCGGCCCGTCGACCCGCGCCAGGCGCAGGTGTGGGGGCTCGGCCGGGTGGCCGCCCTGGAGCACCCGCGCCGCTGGGGCGGCCTGCTGGACCTGCCCGAGCGGCTCGACGCCCGCGCCGGGGCCCGGCTCGCGGCCGTCCTCGCGGGCGGCACCGGCGAGGACCAGCTCGCGCTGCGCGAGCAGGGCCTGCTGGCCCGGCGGCTGGTCCGGGACGCTACGGCCGGCCCGTACGGCCCTGGCGGCTCGGACGGCCCGGCCCCGCAGCCGTGGCGGCCGAGCGGCACCGTGCTGGTCACCGGCGGGACGGGCGCGCTCGGCGCCCGGGTCGCCGACTGGCTGGCCCGCGGCGGCGCCGAGCACCTGGTGCTGGCGAGCCGGCGCGGCCCGGACGCCCCCGGCGCGGCCGACCTGGCAGCCCGGCTGACCGCGCTCGGGGCGACGATCACCCTCGCCCGCTGCGACGTCGGCGACCGCACGGCGGTGGCGCGGCTGCTCGCCGAACTCCCCGCCGAGCCGCCGCTGACCGCCGTCGTGCACTGCGCCGGGGTCCTGGACAACGCCCTCCTCGACAGCGCCGACCCGGCCCACCTGGCCCGGGTGCTCGCCGCCAAGGCCGGCGGCGCCGCCCACCTCGACGAACTCACCGAAGGCATCCCGCTCGACGCCTTCGTGCTCTTCTCCTCCAACGCCGGCGTCTGGGGCAGCGGAGGCCAGGGCGGCTACGCCGCCGCCAACGCCCACCTCGACGCCCTCGCCGAGCGGCGCCGGGCCCGCGGCCTGCCCGCCACCGCCGTCGCCTGGGGCGCCTGGGCGGACACCGGACTGGCCGCCCGGGAAACGGAACGGGCCTACCTGGACCGGCGCGGCGTCCGCGCCATGGACCCCGACCTCGCGATCGTCGCGCTGCAACGCGCCCTCGACGAGGACGACGGCTGCGTGGCCGTCGCGGACGTGGACTGGCGCCGGTTCGCCGCCTCCTTCACCGCCCTGCGGCCCAGCCCGCTGCTCGCCGACCTGCCCGAGGCCCGACCGGCCGAGGAGGAGGCGCCGCCGGGCGATGCGGCCGCCGCACTGCGCGGGCTGCCCACGGCCGAGCAGCACACCGCGCTGCTGGACCTCGTCCGGGCGCACGCGGCGACGGTGCTCGGCCACCCGGGCCCGGACGCGGTGCCGGCCACGCGGGCCTTCAAGGAACTGGGCTTCGACTCGCTGGCGGCCGTCCAACTGCGCAACCGCCTGGCCGCCGCGACCGGCCTCACCCTCCCCGCCACCCTGGTCTTCGACCACCCCACCCCCGAGGCCCTGGCCCGCCACCTGCGCACCGGCCTGGCGGACGACGAGCCCACCGAGGCCGCCGTCCTCGCCGACCTCGACCGCCTGGACGCCACCCTGACGGCGGCGGAGTGGGACGACCGGTCCCGCAGCCGGATCGCCGGGCGCCTGCGGGTCCTGCTCGCGAAGTGGGGCGCCGAGCAGGGCGAGACCGGACCGGGGGACGCCCACGCGGAACTCGCGGAGGCCGGCGCGGACGAGATCTTCGACTTCATCCAGAGGGAGTTGGGCAAGGCATGAAGCCGGACGACCAGAAGCCGGACGACCAGAAGCTGCTCGACCACCTGCGCTGGGTCACCGCCGAGCTGGCGCAGACCCGGCAGCGGCTGCGGGAGGTGGAGGCGGCCGCCGACGAGCCGATCGCGATCGTCGGCATGGCCTGCCGCTACCCGGGCGGGGTCGCCTCGCCCGAGGACCTGTGGCGGCTCGTCCGGGACGGCCGCGACGCGATCGGCCCCTTCCCGACCGATCGCGGCTGGGACCTCACCGGCCTGTTCCACCCGGACCCCGACCACCCCGGCACCTCCTACTCCGACCGGGGCGGCTTCTGCGCCGACGTCGCCGACTTCGACGCGGACTTCTTCGGCATCTCCCCGCGCGAGGCGCTGGCCATGGACCCGCAGCAGCGGCTGCTCCTGGAGACCTCCTGGGAGGCCTTCGAACGGGCCGGCCTCGACCCGGCGGCGCTGCGCGGCAGCCGGACCGGTGTCTACGTCGGCGCCGCCTACTCCGGCTACGGCGCCGACCACGCCGGCTCCCCGCTGATCGAGGGCCACGCGCTCACCGGCGGCGCCCCCGCCATCACCTCCGGGCGGCTCGCCTACACCTTCGGCCTCGAAGGCCCGGCCGTCACCGTCGACACCATGTGCTCCTCCTCCTTGGTCGCCCTGCACCTCGCCGTGCAGGCGCTGCGCGCCGGCGAGTGCACGCTGGCACTGGCCGGCGGGGTGCTGGTGATCACCACCCCGCGCGAGTTCGTCGAGTTCTCCCGGCAGCGCGGACTGGCGGCCGACGGCCGCTGCAAGGCGTTCGCCGCCGGTGCGAACGGCACCGGCTGGGCCGAGGGCGCGGGCATGCTGCTGGTCGAGAAGCTGTCCGACGCGCGGCGCCACGGGCACCCGGTGCTCGCGGTGGTGCGCGGCTCGGCGGTCAACCAGGACGGCGCGTCGAACGGCCTGACCGCGCCCAACGGCCCCTCGCAGGAACGAGTGATCGAGGCGGCGCTGGCCAACGCCCGGCTGACGGCCGGCCAGGTCGACGCGGTGGAGGCGCACGGGACCGGCACCACGCTCGGCGACCCGATCGAGGCGCAGGCCCTGATCGCCACGTACGGGCGGGGACACAGCGCCGAACGGCCGCTGTGGCTGGGCGCGTTGAAGTCCAACCTCGGCCACACCCAGGCGGCGGCGGGCGTGGCGGGCGTCATCAAGACGGTGATGGCGCTGCGGAACGGGCTGCTGCCGCGCACGCTCCATGCGGACGAGCCGACCCCCGAGGTGGACTGGTCGGCGGGCACCGTGCGGCTGCTGACCGAGCCGGCGGCGTGGCCGCAGGGCGCCGAGCCGCGCCGGGCGGGCGTCTCCGCGTTCGGCGGCTCCGGCACCAACGCGCACGTGATCCTGGAGGAGGCGCCGCCCGAGCCCGACCGCGAGCCCGCTCCCCGCCGGCCGGTGCTGGTCACGGCGGCCCGGCCGTGGGCGCTCTCGGCCCGCTCGGCGGGCGCCCTGGCGGCCCAGGCGCGTCGGCTCGCCGCCGGGCGTGTGGACGATCCTGCCGCCGTGGCGCGTTCGCTGGTGGAGTCGCGGGCGGTGTTCGAGCGGCGTGCGGTGGTGGTCGGTTCCGCGCCGGAGCAACTGCGTGCCGCTCTACGTGTGTTGGCGGCGGGTGAGCCGTCTGCGGCGGTGGTGACGGGTGTCGCGGGGGACGGGCGGGTGGTGTTCGTCTTTCCGGGGCAGGGGTCCCAGTGGGCCGGCATGGGCGCCGAACTGCTGGACACGGCTCCGGTGTTCGCCGCGCGGATCGCGGAGTGCGAGGCGGCGCTGGCGCCGCATGTGGACTGGTCGCTCACCGAAGTGCTGCGCAGCGGCAAGGACTTGGACCGGGTCGACGTCGTGCAGCCGGCGCTGTGGGCGGTGATGGTGTCGCTGGCCGAGCTGTGGCGTGCCGTTGGCGTCGAGCCGGCGGCCGTGGTGGGGCACTCGCAGGGCGAGATCGCCGCTGCCTGCGTGGCGGGCGCGTTGTCGTTGGAGGACGGTGCCCGGGTCGTCGCCCTGCGCAGCCGGGCGCTGCTCGCCCTCTCGGGCAAGGGCGGGATGGTCTCGCTTCCGCTGCCCGCCGAGGAGGTGGCGGTGCTGCTGGAGCCGTACGGCGGCCGGATCGGGGTCGCCGCGCTCAACGGCCCTTCGTCGACGGTGGTTTCGGGTGACGCGGACGCGCTGGAGCAGCTGCTCGCCGAGCACGAGCGGGCGCGTCGGATCGACGTGGACTACGCCTCGCACGGCCCGCACGTCGAGCAGATCCGCGAGGAACTGCTCACCGCGCTCGCCTCGATCACCCCGCGCACGGCCGACGTCCCCTTCCACTCCACCGTCACGGGTGGTGAGGTGGACACCACCACCCTGGACGCGGAGTACTGGTACACCAACCTGCGCCAACCCGTCCGCTTCGCCCCGGTCGTCGAAGCCCTGGCCAGGCAGGGCCACGGGTCGTTCGTCGAGGTCAGCGCCCACCCGGTGGTGACCGTCGCGGTCGGC
>NZ_JZKH01000122.1 GCF_000961885.1 Streptomyces rubellomurinus | reverse complement strand
CGAAGGTGCCGTGGGCGATGACTCCGCCGGGCACGGTGCCGTCAGCGGTCATCAGGTCCAGGCACTCGCGCAGGTCGGCGAGCGCGTTCGGCTTCCACGACACGGTGTTGGTCACGGCTACTCCTGGTCGATCGTCAGGTCGGCACCGAGCGCGGCCAACTTCGGCAGCAGGCTGCCGTATCCGCGCCGCAGGTGATACATCCCTCGGATCGTAGAGGTGCCCTCGGCGGCGAGGGCGGCGATCACGAGAGCGGTCACCGCCCGGATGTCCTCCCCGGCCACGCCGGCGCCGGTGAGGGCGGACCGGCCCCGGACGGTGATGACCGAGCCGGTCGCATTGACGGCGGCGCCGAACGCGGCCAAGGCCGACAGGTGGGTGTCGCGCTGGGTGTAGATCCGCTCGTCGATGCGGGAGGTGCCCTCGGCCTGGGTGAGGAAGGCGGTCAGCTGCGGCTGCACGTCGGTCGGGAACCCCGGGTGCGGGCCGGTGGCCATCTGCACCGGCCGAGGCCCGGCCGGGAGGCTGACGGCCGTGCCGCCGTCCAGCGGGTCGAGCTGGATTCCGGCGTCGGCGAACACCGACACCAGCCCGTCCGGGAACGCGGCCAGCGGAAAGGCGTCCAGGTGGACGGTGCCGCCGGTGATGGCGGCGGCCAGCGCGAGGGTGGCGGCCTCCAGCCGGTCCGGCGGAACGGTGAACACCCCGCCCCGGATGCGGTCGGTGCCAGTGACGTTCAGGGCCGTCCTGCCCCGCCACTCGATGCCGACGCCGGCCTGCGAGAGCAGGGCGGCGGTGTGGGTGACCTCGGGCTCCACACTGGGGTTGAGGATCGCGGAGGTGCCCGGGGTGCGGGCGGCCAGCAGCATCGCGGTGACCGTCGCACCCAGGCTCGGCCCCCACGAGCGGGTCTCGGCGTCGGTGATGAACGGCAGCCGCTTGCCGGTGAAACGGGCCCGCACCCGGCCCCGGTACACCTCGACCTCGGCCCCTGCTGCCTCCATCGCGGCCAGGTGCCGGTCGATGTAGCGGGCGCAGAAGGCGTCCCCGCCGGGGGTGGGGAAGGTGACCTTGCCGGCGCGGGCCAGCAGAGCTCCGCCCATCACTGCGGTGGTGCGGATGCGCCGTCCGAGGTCGTCCGGGATGACCGGGAAGTAGGAGTCGGCCGGTCGGGTGGCGAACTCGTCGCCGGTCACGGTGGCGCGGGTGCCGGTGCGGTGCAGGATGTCGGCGACGACCAGGGTGTCCAGGATCTCGGGCGCACCGGCCAGGGCGAGCGGGTCGTCGGCGAGGATCGCGGCGGCGTACAGGTGCAGGGCGATGTTCTTGCTGCCCTGGACGGCGGCGGTGCCGGCCAGGCGGCGGCCTCCGGTGATCCGTACGGCCCGCTGGTCGGCCGTCGTGGTGGTGTCGGTGGTGGGCATGGTCACCTTCCCTGGCTTCCGGCCGGGAAGAAACCCCCGACCTGGGTCTTCGGGTAGAGCAGGGTGTGCGCGCCGATCAGGGTGGCGGGCTGGAGCACGGTGCCGGCGGGAACGATCACGCCGTCGCCGATCACCGCGCCGAACTTCGTCTGGCCGGTAGCGATGCGGCGGCCGTCGAGGTGGGCGCAGACCTCTTCGGTGGCCGGTTCGGTGACCGGCCCGGAGGTGACCCGCAGGCCGGTGGTGGACACGAACGCGCCGATGTTGACGCCGAGGCCGAGCACGGAGTCCCCGACGAAGCTGGTGTGCTTCATGAAGACGCCACCGGTCAGCAAGGAGCGGGTGACCTCGGCGCCGAAGCCGATCTGGCAGCCGGGACCGACGACGGTGTTGTCGCGCACCCGGGCGCCGGCCTCGATCACCGCGCCGGGGCAGACCAGCACCGGGCCGGTGACGAACGCGCCTTCGGCGATGACGGCCCCGGGCGCCACGATCACGTGGCCCCGAACGGTGGCGCCGGGCTCGATGGCCCCGGTGGCCTCTGGCAGCGGGATGTCCAGGTTGCCGGCCAGCAGGTCGGTGATGGCCTTCTTGAGGCCGAACACGGTCGGGCAGCGGCTCAGCAGGTGCAGCACCACCGGGTCGGTGATCTGCTCGGTGTCGAAGTAGTACGCGGGGGTGGTGCGGTAGTCGATGCGCTCCAGTTCGGTGTGCAGCGCGGGCGCGTCGGTCAGCCGGTGCATGGCTGGTTCTCCTCTCGGGCGAGCGAGTGGAAAAGGGTTGGGGCGTTGTTGCGCCCCCCGTGTTGGTGGGTGCGACTCGCGCGGATCAGCCGGCGCGATGCTGCGGGCAGGCGCAGGCGGGCCAGACCTCGATCCGGGCGACGTACTCGTCGGGGCCCGGGTAGGCGTTGGTCACGCCGGAGTCGTCGTAGCGGGTGCCGTCCTGGGCGACCCTGAAAGTGCGGACGGTCAGACCCGGGCGATGCTCGGTGCGGGTGACGCGGCCTTCTTCGGCAGCCGCGTTCGTCTCGGCATCCGCCAGGGACCGCGCTTCGGCGGTGTGTTCGGTCGTGGCGTTGTCCATCGGATCCCTCCCACCTCGATCTCACGCTTCGCTGTCGGTTGTGCGCGGATTGCGAAGGCTGTTCAGCATGGCGGCGGGGGGTTGGGCATGGATACGACATCGCCGCCGTCATGGCGTCGCCGTCGCCGGAGCCGGTTTGCGCGGCAGATGGCGTTGTGCGTCATGACCGCCGTCATGGCTGCCGTCATCTGGCCCGTACGGCCCTCGAACGTGTTTCCTGCCGCCTGACCATGGCTATCGTCAGAGCAGACGAACGGGGACGGAGAGGATCCGCAGTGGTCGAAACTCCCACACTCTTAAGGGTCTTGACGCTGCAGCGGCACTGGCAGGTCTACGAGACCTTCCGCCTCCGGTTCGAGGCGACCGCGAACTCGGCCGCCGAGCAGGAGAACGACCCCCGGCTCCGGGGCTTGTCGGTCTCCAAGCGGCAGTTCGAGCGCTGGTACGGCGGCGCGGTGAAGACCCGCCCCTACCCGGACCAGTGCCGAGTGCTGGAGGCCATGTTCGGCTTCAGCGTCGTGCAGCTCCTCGCGCCCGCACCGGCCGCTTCGCTGCCTGCGCCTGCAACCGCCGCCTCGTTCGTCGTCCCGCCGCCAAGGCCGGTCCCTGTCCTCCTCCCCTCCGAGCAGGCAGCGGTACTGCCTGCTGGTGGTCCGTCCAACAGCGAGACCCGCTTCGACGCGGGCACCACGGAATTGGAAAGGCAGGTCGCAATGGCGGCTCGTCGTGCACTTCGGTTCACCGCGATGGCGGAGGGCAGCAGCATCGGCCCGGAGACCCTGGGACAGATCCACGACGAGGTACGGCGGTTGACTGTCGCCTACCCGAAGCTGGCGCTGCCGACCCTGCTCGGCGACCTGGTCGAGGTACAGGACCTCACCTTCCGGCTGCTGGAGCACGGCCGGGTCAAGCCCTTGCAGGCCCGCGAGCTGTACCTGCTCGCCGGGATCACCTCCGGCATGCTCGCCAAGGCCAGCCACGACCTGGGCAACCCGAGCGCCGCGATGATGCAGGCCCGCACCGCCTTCGTCTGCGCCGACAACGCGGACCACCACGCCATGCGCGCTTGGGTCCGCTCGCTCCAGTCGCTCATCTCCTACTGGGCTGGCCGCCCGGCTGAGGCCGCCGACTATGCCGACCTCGGGCAGGCTGCCGCCGGCAGCGTCCGGGGCACCACCAGCGTGTGGCTGGCCTGTCTCTCCGCCCGCGCACACGCGCTCCTCGGTGACGGGGAGGCCACCCGCGCCGCCATCCAGCGCGCCGAGGACACGCGCGCCGCCGTCCAGCCCGACGACCTGGACGGCTTCGGCGGCATCATGACCTTCCCGGAGCCCCGCCAGCTCTACTACGTAGCCGAGGCCACCGTGCACCTCGGCGAAGATGCAGCCCTCGGCGAGAGCCAGTCCGAGGCCGCCGTCGCCGCCTACCGCACCGCCTCCGAGGAGGAGTGGGCCTTCGGCGACGAGGCCGGTGCCCAGACCGACCTCGCGCTCGCTCGCCTCGCCCGCGGCGAGATCGAGGGCGTCGCCGAGGCCGTCCGCCCCGTGCTCGACCTCCCCGTCGAACAGCGGAACTTCGGCATCACCAGCAGTGCCCAGCGCGTCCACGCCGCGCTGCCCTCCGGCGGTCGACGGGCCACCGGCGTGGCGGCCGACCTGCGCGAGGAGATCGAGGCGTTCACCGCCAGCCCGACGTCCGTCCTCATCCGGTGAACGCGCAGGTAGGCTCCGCAGCCATGACCCCAGTTCACCTGGCCGGCCCCCGCCTGGCGATGCGCGAAGTCGAACCTGAGGACACGGACGACCTCCTGGCCGTCTACGGCGACCCCGAGGCCACCCGGCACCTCAGCTTCGAACCCCGCACCCGCGAGCAGGTCCAGGCGATCACGGACCGCTCCATCGCCGCCGCGAACGCCAGCCCCAGGACCGAGTACTGCCTGGCCATCACCCGCCTCGGCGAGCACCGGCTGATCGGGTACGCCCGCCTGGCCACCGAGCCGCAGGAGGCCGCCACCATCGGCTTCGCCCTCCATCAGGCCGAGTGGGGCAAGGGTCTCGGCACGGAAACCGTCCACCTTCTGTGCGCTCTCGGCTTCAACGTCCTCGGCCTGCACCGCATCTGGGCCGCCCGGTCACCCCTCAACAAGGCATCGGCGCGCACCCTGCTGCGAGCCGGGATGACCGAGGACGGGCGGATCCGCGACCACGTCTTCGTCCGCGGCGCCTGGCGCGACTCGATCACCTACTCGATCCTGGAACACGAGTGGGCGCCGATCGACGGGCTCGACACGACGAGCGCGCTCGACCGATCGGCTGCCCCGCCTGGCGGCGAGACCGTACCGGGGAGGTGAACCCGCGGTGACCGAGCTGGCCGTTCCGCACATGGTGATCCCCGGCATCGCCGAGTTCGCGCGGGGTGGCGTACCCGCCCCGCCCACCACCGACGACGGCAACCAGTGGGTCGACGGGTTCTGCTGGCTCTACTGCGGGCAGCAGTGGACGCGGGTCCTGTGGATCGGCCCGGCCAGCGTCGCCGGCGCCCAGGCGGACATGTACGCCTGCGAGCCGTACATCCGCGAGCTCCAGGAACGAGTCTGGCACTCGATCCTCCTCAAGGACGAGCCGTCCCGTCCGGTGTTGCCAGCGTCGCGTGCCCCAGAACCTGAGTCGGGCGCGCGGCGGGTGGGGCGGCATCGCCGTTACGACTGGCAGTTGTCTCGACGGTAGTTCCGCCTTGGTCGTGGGTGGTGCTTCGGAGGGCAGGCTGCCTGAGATCCACTACTCGGCGAGTCTGCGGTGGTCCTGCTCCCTGCACGTTCGGCTCTTACGCTCTGCGGCTTTGAGCGCCCGCACCGCAGCCAGACGCTCACCTGGAGTGTGCATGCAGTAGGGGCAGCCGCCGACATTCTCGAAGGTCTCCCGCAGGGCCAGGTGGCCGAGGTGGCAGCGGACGACTTCCACCTTTCGTCCCTCCACGCTCCAGAAGAGAGGGGCTTCTTCCGGGCCACTGGTCATGTGATCACTTCCTTCGGCCTGGACGGACCGAACTCGGCCCTGTCTCGAACCTACGCTTCTACGGTCCTCGTTGAGCTGTGGTTGTCATGCTGTGTGCCGACACACCGCTCCGGTGTGTCGGCACACAGCGTTGCTCATTCCAGGTTCCAGGTCGCTCCGGCCAGGAGGCCGTCGAAGGCGAGTGCCCGCATGGCGGTGTCGTAGTTATCCCACTCGTGTTCGGGAGCGGCGAAGTGCAGGTCGAAGTAGGCGCGGGTTAGGTCGGGCTCGTGCCACTCGGCCGCGCAGCGACAGCGGACGAAGACCTGGTGACGGACGTTGAGGAGGAGCCAGTCCCGGCGGGCACCGCAGTTGGGGCAGGTGATGGGGATGCCGCGGGCGTCGAGTTCGCCGGGGTAGGGGACGGCGCGGATGGCGGCTCTGTGATGGCCGTCGTGGTCGGTGCCGGGGTTGGCCAAGTGGTGCCCTTCGGTGTCGGGTGTCGGTTGGCAAGCACACAAGACGCACGGCGGCCGGGATGGTTCCCGACCGCCGGAGAAGACATCGAACCGACATCTGTGCGCATGAGGGTTCGTGTGGTTTGGGGGCGGGAGGGGGCGACTGGGCGCCTGGGGCCCTGGCCGAGAGGGTTCAGCGGGTGCGGTGCTGAGAGCTGGCCGCAGGTGCAGCGGCCCGTGGGATCGGGGTGACCGGGTCGGTGGGGGCGGCATGCGCGGTAGTTCGGGCGGTGGCTGCTCGGACGCGAGCGGCTTCGGCGGCAGAGTTGTGGTTGGGGTTGCGGCTGGTGTGCTGGATGCGGCCGAGGAGGACCTTGGCGGGCAGGCGGGCGGTGGTGAGTTCGCGGCGGGCGGCGGCCTCCTGGAGGAGCTGTCGGGGCTGGTGGCCGAGGGCCTTGGCGTCGGCGAGGACGGTGGCCAGGGCGGGCCAGTTGGGGTCGGCGAGGATGCGCTTCGCGTGGTCGGGGACGGCGGAGCGGACGTCGCCGGCGAGGGTGTTGGTGATCTCCTTGGTGGGCTGTCGGTGGGTGAGGGCGGTGAGCTGGTCGGTGGCGGCCTGGTCGTAGGCGGCCTGAAGGTGCTGGACGGCCTGCTGGGCGGCGTGGGCCTGCTGGGCGTGGCCTCGGGCCTGGTGCCAGCGGCTGGTGACGATCGCCGCCCACACGAGGGCTGCCATCATCACGGTGAGGGCGTTGCCGTCTGGCCCGTCGCTCGCGTGGATGATGTCGCGGGCAGCCCGGCGCAGATCGGCGGCGCCCTGGTGGTCGGCGCGGATCTGGGAGCGCTGGGCGCGGGCGAACGCCCGTGTGGCGGCGCGCAGTTCGGCCCGCAGTTCCTGCGGGGCGGTCTGGGCGGTGGCGTTGATGATGTCGCCCAGCGCGGTGATCTGCGCCTGCGCGAGCGCGCCGCTGTCCTTGCCGCCCGTTCCGCCGGTGGTGTCCTCGGTGAGGTGCTGGTGGACGTGGTCGAGGGCGTCGGTGGTGCGCTGCCAGCTGGTGGTGGGCCGGTTGCGCCGGGCGGTGGGGTGTTCCTCTGGTGTTCCGGTGGTGAGGCGGGCCTGGAGCTTGGGCAGGGACAGGTCGGGGGCGATCTTGCTGCCGGGGATGTAGATCTGTTCGCCCTTGGCGTTGGTGTCGCCGGGGCGTCCGACCGCGTAGCCCTGGAGGTCGCCGGAGGGAAGGCGGCGGGGCTTGACCTCGACGCCGTCTGCCTGGAGGTAGGCGAGGAGTTCCTCCACGCTGGCGGCGTGCGGGATGGCGTCGCGGATGCGGTCCTGCAGCCACTGGCGGCTGGTCTGCTGCCAGCCGAGGCGGTCGGCCTTGTGCATCTCGGCCTGGGTGGGTCGGTGCTCGCCGGTGCGGTCGCCGGGCTGGACCTGGTGGAGGCCGAGTTCCTTCTCGATGGCGCGGGCTTCGGTCTGGGCGCGCTTGCCGCTGTTGTGGAGTTTGGGGCGGCGGCCGTCCTCACGGACGGTGGTGGCGAGGATGTGGACGTGGTCGTCGGCGTGGCGCACGGCGATCCAGCGGCAGCCGTGCGGGTCACGGTCGGGGGCGATGCCGGCGGCGTGGACGATGCGGCGGGCGATCTCGCCCCATTCGGCGTCGGAGAGGTAGCGGTCGGTCTTGGCGGCGCGGACGGGGCAGTGCCAGACGTGGTCGGTGACCTTCCGGCCGAAGCCGCTGTTGTGCAGGTTCACGGGCTCGTCGAGGATCCGGGCGAGCTGGGTGAGGGTGGCGTCCGGGTCGCGGCCGGGATCGCGCAGGCCGAACGGGCTGAAGGAGGCGACGATATGCGGGTCGACGTGCTCGTCGTGGCGGCCGGGCCCGTACAGGTAGGCGAGCAGGCCACGGGTGTTGCTGCCGGGGGCCTTGATGGAGGGGATCACGCGCTGGCACCTCCTTCTTCGAGGCCGGTCTGGGGAGTGGGTATCAGCAGGGCTCGGGCGATGTCGGTCAGCAGCTCTTCAAGGCGTTGCAGGCGTTCACCGATGTCGGGTTCGACGCGGTCGTCGCGGTGCAGCACGTGGACCATCTGGTTGATGTTGTTGCCGATGCGGCCGATCTGGTGCAGGACCTCCGCGCGGAACTCCTGGAGGGCGAGGCGGTCGGTGTGCAGGGGCAGGTCGACGGTGAACTCGCCCCGGATGAACGCGAGCGCGATGTCGCCGAGGTATCCGGAGATCGTGTCCTTGTAGCCGTGGCGCACGGCGGCGTCCTTCAGCTCGACGAGTTCCGCTTCGGTGAAGCCGACCGGGCCGACCCGCTCTGTACGGCGGGTTCCGGTGTGCGGCCGGATCTTTCCCTGGGGCATCGGTTGGGCGCCTTCGGGAGTGTTCAGTTTCGGGACGTCGAGGGCGGCGGTGTTCTCGTGCAGGAACGCGGCGCGCGCGGCGCGGACGCTTTCGTCGTCGACGGCGACGGGTGTCTCGGTGCTCGGCTGGTCGGCGCGGACGCGCGCGAGGATGTCGCGCTGCAGCGCGTCGAGCTTCTCCGGGTCCAGGCCGCCCTCGGCCTGGACTTCCTGGCCTGGCGCGCCCTCGCGCCGGGCCTCCTCCGCCACCCCTGGGGCGGAGGATCCCAGACCCGCGCGAAGTGTCGGAGACTGGGTACAACTGGCTCCGCCAGGAGCCGAGTTACCGAACGCGCGGAGCAGACGGCCGATCAGCCTACCGCCCTTGGTGCCCTCCTCGGGCACGGTACGGGCGGGAGCGCGGTGGGGCTGAGGGGCGGGCAAGGAGTCCTCCGGATTTCCTGTCGGGGCGGGCGGGTGCAGGCGCGGAGTGCATGCGGGGTGCGGGGTGATGGTCGGGCAGGGAGTCCGGTTTGGCGGTGCCGGATATCCGGTGTAGAAGGCGGGCTTCGGGACTTCCGGTGTCCCCGCCAACGGCATGCGGGCTGCCAGTGATCACCAGCGCGGAAGAGTGGGCGGCCCGCCCGTTCCGGCAGCGGCCGGTGCTCGGGCGAGCCACGGTGAGCGGCAGGGGCTTCAGGCGGCTGAGAGGCTGGCCTGCGCATCCGCTTGCCGCGTGGCTTGCTCGTCCTTGAAGCGCTGGGTCAGCTTCCCGAGGCGGTCGCTGGCGATCGGCATGCCGGCCTCGCGCAGGGCCGTCTTGATCACGGCCTGGGTGGGGCCGTGCTCTTCGACGGCTGGGCGGACGATCTCGGCCAGTTCGTCCATGGTGGCGGCGGGCCTGCGTCCGGTGCGCTTGGTCCCCACCACCGGTTCCCGGTCACCAGGCTGGACATCGTCGTCGGGGGCGGCGTCCGGTCCGTCGTCGAGCGGGTCGTCGTGGTCCGTTTCCGTGAGTGGAGCTGGTGCGCCCGCCGGGGGAGGAGCAGTGGGCTCGAGGTCTTCGTGGAGCGTGGGCTCGGCCTCGGCGGGTTGCGGCTCGGCGACGACCGTGGTCGAGCTGGCACCGTGCGCGAGAAGGGTGCCGCCGAAGAAGGCGAGGGCGGGCCATCCGGCCACCAGGATCCGCAGCCATGCTGGCACGTGGGCGAGGTCGAGGAGCCCGGCGGTGGCGATGTTCGCACCGAGGGAGGCGGTCAGGGCGATGGCGAACCAGGCCCAGGCGGTGCTTGCCGGGCGTCCGGTGGAGCGCAAGGTCCGCATGCGGTGCCAGGCGGCGACGAGTAGCAGGTCCACCGAGACGGGGTAGGCCCAGGCTTTCCAGCCGTGTTGTCCGGCGGCTTCGGCGATGTCGTGGAGGTGGGCGAAGGACAGGGCACCCGCGATGGCGGCCTGTACGAGGACGGCGTCCGGGCGGGGAATGCGGCGTGGGTTGGTGGCGGTCATGCGGAAGGTGATCCTCGCGGGTCGAGTCGTGGTGGGTGCGCGCTTGCCGGGGGCGTTTACGCGAACCCCCTTCTAAAGGGGGGTCCGCGCGAAAACGCTCGGGTGCGACAACGGCGTAAACGGTCGCGAAAACGCTTCTACCTGCGGTTTTTCCTGGGAGCGTTCGGCGCGACAACGGGTTGTACGACGGTCGCGGTGGTCGAGGGGCGTGAACGCTCGCGAAAACGCCCTGTTCCCGGTGACGCAGCCGTCGCCGCCGCGACTCGGCGGCTCTCGGTATCGGTCAGTGGAGGCGCAGAGGACGCCTGTGCGGTGCCGGTGGGCCGTGCGGCCGGTACGACGGTCAGCGGGATCGCGGGCTGCTCGACAGCGGCCAGCGGTGCGCTGGCGCTGATGTGGCGGGCGGAGGTGAAGTAGCGGTCCTCCTTGCCGCCGCCGATGCCACCGGCGGAGCCCTTCTCGACCTCGGCGAGCCCGGACTTGACCTGGGTGTTCAGCCGCCGGCGGGCCCGTCCGATGGCTGCGGCGTCGGGCTTCTTGTCCCCCGTCATGGCGGTGGCCAGCTGCTTGGCGGTCACGCCGTCCGGTGTCGCGCGCAGGAGTTCTGCGATGTCGATGGTCTCCTCGACGGCGCTGGTGCCCGCCTCGTGGTCGTGGACGATGGTGAGCGGGCCGATCTCACCGGTGACGGTCTTGAGGTGGTGGAGGTTGACGACGGGGTCGCCGGCCTCACCTGCGATGAACAGCACGCTGCCCGCGCCGGAGGTCAGCCAGGTGGAGCCGTACACGCGGTCGAGGGTGGGGCGCTGGCCGCGCGGGGCGTCCGCGGTGGCCTTGCGCTGGTGGTGCAGCTCCAGGACCTGGATGCCCTCGCGCAGGGCCCGGTTGCGGGCGCTGTTGTAGGCGATGGCGAGGCTGTCGTCGACGAGGGTGCTGACGGCGTCCTTGAGGCTGTCGATGACGATGGTGTCGGCGCCGTGTGCGGTGGCCAGCTCGGCGAGGAGGCCGGGCTCCTTGTCGAGGCTGGTCGGCAGCGGGCCCTCCCAGATGAGGAGGCGTTCGCGGACCAGCTTCTCGTGCTCGGGCCGGACCAGTCGGGCCATGGCTCGGGCGATCTGCTGGGGCCGGTCCATCGCCAGGTACAGGACGCGCTTGCTCTCGGCGACGGGCATGCCGAGCGCCGAGTCTCCCAGGCCGATCCGGGCGAAGATCACCTGGTGGGCGATGGTGGTCTTGCCGACGCCGGGGGCGCCGACGATCATCAGGCTCTCCCCGGCTGCCCACGCGGTTTCCCCGCGGGTGCCCCACAGAGGCTCCTTGTCCGCCCCGGTCTTGGTGACGAAGTCCCAGCCGTCCACCATGAAGCGCGAGAGGCGGCTGTTCCCGGAGGCCAGCGCCCGCTCGCGTCCTTCGCGGACCTCGGCATCGAGCGCGCTGCGGATCTCGTCCGGCTGGGCGCCGGGCAGCAGGGCCTGCTGGACGGTCCGGATGCCCGTGGCGTGCAGCTTCCGCAGCTCCGACTCGCGTCGCACGATGGCCGCGTAGTAGTCGGCGTTGTTCGCCGATGGCGGCGCCTCGGCGGCGAGCCGGACCAGGTAGTCCACGCCGCCCACGCGGTCCAGCGCACCGGCGCCTCGAAGTCGGTCGGCGACGGCCACCGCAGCTGTCGGGGCCCCTTCGAAGACGAGGTCGAGGATCGCGCGCCAGATGGTCTCGTGAGCGGGCCGGTAGAAGTCGCCGGCGTCGAGGATGGCGCGCGCCGCGTCGATGGCGGGCGCGCCCAGCGCCATGCAGGCGCCGACGACCGCCCTCTCGGCATCCAGGTCGTTCGGCGGTGTCCCCTTCGGGAACACCGCGTGGTCGTCGTCGAAGACGGCGTTGGCCGCACCGGAGCTCGACGGCCCGTGTGCCGGGCCCGTAGGCTGGGACATGGATTCCCTCCCGCCGTGCATCAGGCCCTGGCAGGCCGCACAGCGGTTGATCGTCTTGATGGGTGGTCACATAGGGAGCCTTCACGGCCCTCGGTGCGCTAACACCGGGGGCCGCCCTCGTTTCCGGGCTCGCGCGGCCTCTCGTGCTGGCCTGAGTCCGTCAACGTACGCAGAGTAAACACACACCTGCTGTGCTTCGTCAAGGCATATGTTGTGTCGCTACGACACGGTGACTGTGCTGGATGTTGACTTCACCTGTGTCGTCTCGCTATCGTGCTGCCATGACGAACCCCAAGGACTGGCAGGCCGGCGTGACGGGCCGCGTTGCCGAGGCGGTCCGGCGCTTCCGCGAGGAGCGGGGGATGAGCGCGCAGGACGTCGCTGCGGCCTGCGCGAAGCTGGGCTACCCGATCGCGCGGAACGTCATCGCCAACCTTGAGAACGGCCGGCGTTCTAGCGTCGACGTGGCCGAGGTGCTGGTCCTCGCCAAAGTGCTCGACGTTCCCCCGGTGGTCTTCCTCGTTCCCCTGGGGGAGGTCGGGGAGGTCGAGCTTCTCCCGGGCTTGATGTACTCCACCGGCGAGGCGCTCCAGTGGGTCTGCGGGGAGCAGCCGTTCGATCACGAGCCGACCAATGACCTGGAGCTGCGGTTCAGTGCGATCCGCAATTACAGCGAGACGCTCCGCGGTCTGCAGAAGACGATCAGCAGCTCGGAGGAGTTCCGCCGAAAAGTCGCCACGGCCCGTGATCCGCAGACCCGCGAGGCCAACGTCAAGCTGGTCAACCAGTTCGACGAGATCATCGGCGACTACTCACAGGACGTCCAGGACCAGAGATCGACGATGCGCCGGAAGGGCATCACTCCGCCGGCCCTGCCGTCAGAACTTGCCTACCTCGACCTCAGCCACCACGACGACTGGGGGCACGTCTCCAAGGAGACCCCCGACGAGTCCGGCAGCCAGCCTGCTGCGGATGAGGAAATCTAGAGCTGAGTGGCGTGCGCAGGCACCCATCTCGCGAGGCTGCCCAGCAAGCAGTAAGCACTTGGGAGTACCTATCTGACCCGGCTCCCCGAACCACGCGGCACGCGTGACGGTCCGCCAGACCCGTCCGCGTCTCGCTCCAGGTGTTAGCGCGCCTGGGCGAGGGATCGCGCCGCCATGACCACCCATCACACGATCAGACCGCCCGGGGTGCCTGCTCTGCGCGGTCGACGAGGAGTCCCATGCCTCAGCCCGCCCTTTCCCTTGCCCGCCTCTCGGAGGCCCTTGGCCTGCCTGAGCAGAGCCTGCTCGCCCTCGTCGCGAACTGCGACACGGCTCCGGACCCCACGCTCGTCGCCCTCACGGTCGAGGAAGCCGCCCGCCGCCTCGGCGTCGGCCGCACCACGATGTACGGCCTCGTGTCCTCGGGCGAAGTGCCGTCCGTGATGATCGGCCGCTTGCGCCGGATCCCCGCGCAGGCGCTCAGCGACTACATCGCCGACCGTGCCAGTGCCACCGTCGCGCTCGTGGCCTGAGGGGGACTTCATGACCAAGTCCCGCAAGCCCAACGGCGATTCGACCATTTACCAGGCCAAGGACGGGCGGTGGCACGGCTACGTCACGGTCGGCGTGAAGGACAACGGCAGCCCCGACCGCCGGCACGTCACCCGCAAGACCCGCCCGGAGATCACCAAGGCCGTCCGCGACCTGGAGGCTAAGCGCGACAAGGGCAAGGTGCCCAAGGCCGGCCAGCGCTGGACCGTCGAGAGCTGGCTCACCCACTGGGTCGAGAACATCGCGGCCCTCACCGTGGGCGAGAACACCATCGACGGCTACCGCGTCGCCGTCTACCACCACCTCATACCCGGCCTCGGCGCACACCGCCTGGAGAAGCTCGAGCCCGAGCACCTCGAACGCCTCTACGCGAAGATGCAGAAGGCCGGCAGCTCGGCGGGGACCGCTCACCAGGTCCACCGCACGGTCCGCGTGGCGCTGAACGAGGCGGTCCGCCGCAAGGCCATCACCGAGAACCCGGCGACGATTGCCAAGGCTCCGGTGCTGGACGAGACGGAGGTCGAGCCGTACTCGGTCGAGGAGGTCCAGCGGCTCCTGCTCGAAGCGGCCAAGGTCCGCAACACCGCCCGGTGGGTCATCGCCCTCGCGCTGGGTCTCCGCCAGGGCGAGGTCCTCGGACTCCAGTGGGAGGACGTCGACTTCGAGGCCGGCGTCATCCTGGTGAGGCGCGGTCGGTTGCGGCCTCGCTACAAGCACGGCTGCGGCGACCGCTGCGGACGTAAGCCCGGCTACTGCCCGACGAAGATCAACACTCGGCGCGAGACCAAGTCCACCAAGTCGAAGGCCGGCAAGCGGCCCATCGGCGTGCCCGAGGAGCTGATGAAGCTCCTGGCCGAGCACAAGGAGACGCAGGACCGCGAGCGCCTGCGCGCCCGCGACCTGTGGGTCGAGAAGCGGTACGTCTTCACCTCGGAGGTCGGCGAACCGCTCAACCCCAACACCGACTACCACCGGTGGAAGGACCTGCTGAAGGCCGCCGAGGTCCGTGACGCCCGCCTCCACGACGCCCGGCACACCGCCGCCACCGTGCTGCTGATCCTCGGCGTCCCCGACGCCGTGGTCGACGCCATCATGGGCTGGGAGCCCGGAAAGTCCGCCCGGATGCGGCGGCGCTACCAGCACATGACCAGCCCCGTGCTCCAGCAGACTGCGGCCAAGGTCGGCGGCCTGCTCTGGCCGGCGGGCGTCCAGACGGACAACGACGAGGCAGCGGGACAGGCCGGATCCGGCCGGAGCCAGGCGGGGCCCTTGGGGGTACAGCCGAGCATCGATCCCGTTTCGGACCAGTCGATGGTCTTCGTCGCCAACGTCGGCCAGCGGCTCGTTCCGTTCCTGCAGCACGAGCACGCCCTGGCACTCGTCGAGCGGTGGAACACGGAGCGGCCCGGCCGCTCAGCAGAGGTTGAGATCTGGGAGCAGGCGAAGTGGGACAACGAAGGCCCGGGCGGACGTGGGGCGATACGGGACCGCGAGGCCGACCAGCGGACCGTCTTCCACGCCTACGCCGCGTTCCGCCCTGGTGGTGAGCGGGTGGACCTTTCCGTGCCCGAGCAGTGGTCGATTGCGGCCTGGGACTTCGAGGTGGACCTCTACACCGATCGGTCCGTGTCCTGGCGGACGGCCCGCCGGCCCGGTCCCGAGCAGCTCGTCGAGGCCCAGGTCCGCGGTACGGACAAGGCCGCCGTCGCAGCCGCCCTCGCCGAGGCCCTGGAGCAGGCTGTCGATCGCGCCCAGAATCCGGGCAGGTACGGAGACGTAGAGGAGTGGTGACGCTGCGCGTAGCCGGGCCACTGAGTGGGTTCGGCTACGCGTCCAGACAGCCATATAGGCGAGGGTAGGTCACTGGGATCTCGCCCATAGCCTGTCACCTGCTCAGACGTCAGCGCTTGAGACGGCCTCGGACAGCGAGGGCAGCCAGGCCGAGGAGCACCGGCTCGCTGATGCGCGAGAGCATCTCGATGACCGTTCCCACGAAGGTCAGGTTCTGGCCGCTGGATTTGAACACGACGGAATTGACCACGACTATGGCGGCCTTTTTGCTCCTCTCCCCTGTGAATCGTGCGTGCAAGGGGAGATTCAGAACCGGATCGGGTGTCTTGGTCGTGACCTGGATGGTGTTGCCCGTCAAGGTGCCGGTGGTCTGCGGGTCCGGTGCGTCGTTCGGCAGTCCGACCAGCAGAAGGAGAAGCAGGGTCAGTGTCATCGCGGCCAGGAGGCAGTACAAGGCCCTGGAAGCGCGGAGTCCGTACCCGGAGAACAACCAGTAGAGGGAGAGCAGCCGACGCTCGCTCCGCGATGCGCGGGAGTCGTGTCGGCGCATCTCCATCTCGCCGTAGTAGAAGTCGGCGGCGCCGGATTCGTCCTTGGCATCCTCCATGCTCTTGCGCAACTGCCGGTAGAGGGCGGCGACGTCCTCGGGCCCTGGCTGGTCGCGAATGGGTGTTGGGTGCGTGGGAGGATTCCAGCCGGTGTACTTAAGGCGACGCCAGTAGTGTTCCTCGATCACGGTGTTGCGGCGGGTCCAGCGGCGTCCGGCCGGCGGCTGGGCGAACCGGATGTTGCCCCGGAGCTGGATCTGGTCCAGGTGGAAGGCCCCGTCGAACAGGCACTGGGATACGTCGCAGTCGGTGAGGACGACGTGGCCAGCATCAACGCCCCGCAGGCAGGTGGGCTTGGGGAGGTCGGTCACCTCCGGATGGGCTGCGATGAGCCGAGCCTCTGCCGTGTTGGTTCCGCCCCACGCATTTGGGGCGTGGTTGATGGCGAATGGCGCAGCCAAGTTGGCGTAGGCCAGGTCGATGGTGGCGTAACGCAGCACCAGGGAGGCTTGGGCGTGCCAGATCGTTTTGGTGGCGTTTACCTTGTGAGCGACTGCCCGGATCTGAACAGGGGCATGGAATTGAGCCTCGGCCAGGTTGAGGTTGTCGGTGCAGACAAGGACGCCCAGCTCACGCGCAGCGTGGAACTCGGCGCCCGCGAACACCGCCTCCTTGAACTCTGCGCCATGGAACTCCGCGGCACCGGCGAAGGCGCACCGGCTGAAGCGCCCGGTTGCAGCGAACTGCGCTTCTCCGAACAAGGCGCCTTTGGCGAACTGGACCTGGTCGAAGTTCGCTTCTCCCTGATGCGTGGTCCTGCGGAAGTCGGCAGCCGCCTCGAAGTGGGATCTGGAGAAGACCGGGCCATGGCGGGCATCCAGGAACTCTGCCTGGCTGAAGACGGCGTCTCCCGAGAACACTGTGCCGCCAAACAGCGCGGGGCCCTCGAACACGGCCGCTTGAAAGACGGAACGCCCGGAGAACTCGACGCCGGTGAAGTCGGCCTTGCCGACGAATCGGGCCCAGGCGAACGTCGCCGTGTGCATCACCGCGTGCCCGGACGTGGGGTCGGTCAGGACCGCACACAGCCGCTGGAGGTCAGCGGAGTCGATGACCGTGCCTCTGTGGTCGACGACGGCACCAGGGTTGAGCGTTGCGAAGTAGGTGTCCTTTTCGGCGGCCTCGGCGTGGTGCAGACAGCGAGGCGCTCCCGGCAGGGGCTTGCCTTGGCAGCCTCCCAAGCCACTGCACTGCGGCCCACCGCCGTACTGAATCGGGAGCCCGGCAAACGTACGTGTCGACATGTTCCGCCCCTCCAGTGCCACTCCCCAAGGGGCACCTGCCTGCGCGGGACTCTACCGCCGCAGATGGCATCTGTTGGCCCCTACAGTTCCGTCGGCGCTACCGTCGCGGGGTGAACCCAGTAGAGATTGCTTCCGGCGTCAAGGTCACCCCCAGATTCGTCGCGGATGACAGCAGTGTCGGCACACTCGCTCGGATCCTGGGCACCCACGAGCGCTACGAACTCAGCCGCGAGTTTCTCCGGCGCTCCGGGCCGCCGTGGGGATGGGGAATTCCAAGCACAGGGTTGTATGAGTGGCGGGCGCGGAGCGACGATCATGACGGGGCGCGGTTCTTCGTCGTCACGGGTTCGTTCCGCCGCAAGGTCGAGATGGTGTCGCGTGAGGAGGCCTTCGCCCTCGCAGATGGCATGCGGGCACCAGGCTCGTGAGCCGCATCTGGAGCCGTCCAGTCTGGTGACGGCTGGACGAGTCGCGGCAACTGCAACCAAAACTGCAACCAGGAGACGACGAAGGCCCGGACCGCTGAGCGGTCCGGGCCGACGTTTGCCCTGGCGGGCGAAGGCGGAGGATACGAGATTCGAACTCGTGAGGGGTTGCCCCCAACACGCTTTCCAAGCGTGCGCCCTAGGCCTCTAGGCGAATCCTCCGTGGGAGAGCTTAGTACATGTTTCGGGGTGCTCGCGACCAGCTATCCCGCAGGCGGGAGGGTGGGGGTGGCCTGTGGATCGTCGGGGGTGTGTCCCTAGCCCTGTACCGCCGCTACCGCCCCGAGACCTTCGCGGAGGTCATCGGGCAGGAGCACGTGACCGCTCCGCTCCAGCAGGCCCTGCGCAACAACAGGGTCAACCACGCGTACCTGTTCAGCGGGCCGCGCGGCTGTGGCAAGACGACGAGCGCGCGCATCCTGGCCCGCTGCCTGAACTGCGAGCAGGGGCCGACGCCCACGCCCTGCGGGGAGTGCCAGTCCTGTCGGGACCTGGCGACGGGCGGGCCCGGCTCGATCGACGTGATCGAGATCGACGCGGCCTCGCACGGTGGTGTGGACGACGCGCGTGAGCTGCGCGAGCGGGCGTTCTTCGCGCCGGTGCACAGCCGGTACAAGATCTTCATCCTGGACGAGGCGCACATGGTGACCTCGGCCGGGTTCAACGCGCTGCTGAAGGTGGTGGAGGAGCCGCCGGAGCACCTCAAGTTCATCTTCGCGACCACCGAGCCGGAGAAGGTGATCGGGACGATCCGGTCCCGGACGCACCACTACCCGTTCCGGTTGGTCCCGCCCGGCACCCTGCGCGACTACCTGGCGGAGGTCTGCGGGCGGGAGGGCATCCAGGTCGAGGACCCGGTGTTCCCGCTGGTGGTGCGGGCCGGCGCGGGCTCGGTGCGTGACTCGATGTCGGTCATGGACCAGCTGCTGGCCGGCGCCGGGGACGAGGGCGTCACGTACCAGATGGCGACGGCGCTGCTCGGGTACACCGACTCCGCGCTGTTGGACGAGGTGGTGGACGCCTTCGCCGCGCAGGACGGGGCGACGGTGTTCCAGGTGATCGACCGGGTGGTCGAGGGCGGGCACGACCCGCGCCGCTTCGTCACCGACCTGCTGGAGCGGCTGCGCGACCTGGTGATCCTCGCCACCGTTCCGGAGGCGGGGGAGAAGGGGCTGATCGACGCCCCGGCGGACCGGATCGCCGTGATGCAGGCCCAGGCGGACGGCTTCGGCGCGGCCGAGCTGAGCCGGGCCGCCGACATCGTCAACACCGGGCTGACGGAGATGCGCGGCAACGCGGCGCCCCGGCTGCAGCTGGAGCTGATCTGCGCCCGGGTGATGCTGCCGGGCGCGTACAGCGACGAGCTGTCGCTGCAGGCCCGCCTGGACAAGCTGGAGCGGCGGGCGACGGCGGGTGGCTTCGCCGCGCCCGTGGTGGGGATGCCGGCCGCGGCCGTGCCGATGGCCGCCCCTGCCCCTGCCTCCGCCCCTGCCTTCGCCCCCGCCCCCGCGCCGATGCCCGCGCCGGTGGACATGCCGGCCGCGGCGCCCGCACCCATGCCCGCCCCCGCCCCGATGCCCGCCC
The DNA here is from genome assembly GCF_000961885.1 of Streptomyces rubellomurinus. Taxonomy (GTDB): domain Bacteria; phylum Actinomycetota; class Actinomycetes; order Streptomycetales; family Streptomycetaceae; genus Kitasatospora; species Kitasatospora rubellomurina. Next base: position 120 of record NZ_JZKH01000122.1, on the reverse strand, counting down.
CGATGCCCGCGCCGGAGGCCGCACCGCCCGCCGCCCCCGCCGGACCGGCGCCGGGCGCCTGGCCGATCCCGCGCAGCTTCCCGCCCGCCGGCGGCGCCCCGGCCGCGGCCCCCGCCGCGC
>NZ_JZKH01000121.1 GCF_000961885.1 Streptomyces rubellomurinus | reverse complement strand
TCGGCCACGGTGTTGGGTCCGTGGGGTTGGGCGGGCGGGCGGGCGGAGGGTTCAGGCGACGGCCTGGTCGGGCTCCGGGGCGGGGCGGATGCCGGAGAGCAGGGTGGCCAGGGCCGGGGTGGTGGTGGCGGTGCGGGTGGCGGCGGTGTCGAACAGGTGGCGGGCCGGCTCGACGCCGTGCACCTCGGCCTCGATGGCGCGGTGCTCGGCCCAGCGCTCCCGGGTGAGCCGGTAGCGGTCGCTGACCGCCCGCTCGCCGCGCACGGCGTTGGTCTGGCTGCCGTCGTGGACGAAGCCGAACTTGCGGCAGACCGCCTGGGAGGCGTCGTTGCCCTGCCGGACGACGGACAGCGCCTGGTCGGCGCCGAGGCCGGTGAAGGCCAGTTCCAGGCTGGCGGCGCGGGCGTGGCCGCCGAGGCCGGAGCCCTGGTGGCGCAGCCCGAGCCAGGAGGTGAGCAGCACCTCGCGGGTGGTGCCGAAGTCGATCGCGCCGAGGCTCTGCGAGCCGACGACCTCGCCGTCGTGCACCACGACCAGGTAGAGCGTCCAGTCCTCCGGGGTCCATTCGGCCATCGCCCGCCAGTGCCGTTGCAGCACCCGGCGGGTGACGGTCTCCCGGTCGCCGTCCGTCCACTGGGAGAAGAACGGCATGAAGCCGGGGGCGTGGACGCCGGCGGCGGCCTGGTCGGCGAGCTGGTCGAGGTCGTCGGCGGTGGGGTACCGCAGCTCGATCCGGGAGGTGCGGACGGAGAGGCCGTGCAGCGGCCAGTTGCGCATGACGAGTTCCAGGGTTCGGGGTCAGCCCGCGGCCGGGGCGGCGGCGAGGAGGGCGGGTTCGGCGGCCGGCTCCGGGGCCGGTTCGGCGCCCGGTTCGGCACTCGGGCGGTCGAGGGCCGGGCGCAGTACGGCGCGCAGCCGGACGGACACCGCCGCCACGGCCAGGCAGCCGGCGATCAGCACGGCCATCAGCGGCAGGCCGCGGGCCCAGGGCAGGGTGGCGCCGGCCAGGGCCGGGCCGGCCACCGAGCCGGTGGAGACGGCGACCGACAGCAGGGCGTTGACCCGGCCGCGGACGTGGTCCTCGGCGAGGTCGTTGAGCAGCGCGGTCAGCACCGGGAAGACCAGTGCCTCGCCGAGCGAGAGCAGCACCACCCCGGCCAGCGCGGCGGCGAGCGCGCCGCCGCCGTGCCCGAGCCCGGCGACCGCGACCAGCGCCCAGGCGACGGCCCAGCAGGCGCCGCTGACGGCCAGCACGGTGCTGCGGCGCAGCCGCTGGACCTGCTCGCCGAGCAGGATCTGGGCCAGCACGGCGACCACGATGTTGAGCGCGAAGGCGCCGGACAGGCCCTCGGGGCCGAGCGCGCCGTTGCCGGTGAGGTAGCCGGGCAGGCCGGAGCGGAACTGGCCGTAGCTGACCAGCGAGCACATCGTCAGGGTGCCGAGCAGCACGCCGAGGTGGCGGGCCCGGAACACCTCGCGGTAGCCGCCGGACGGCTTCGCGTCCTCGTTCGGGCCGTCGTCCTCGCCGGCGGCCCGGGGCAGCAGCAGCCGCAGTGCGGCGGCGGCGACCAGGAAGGTCAGGCCGTCCGCGAGGTACAGGGCGGTGAACCGCCCGGCGCCCGCGCCGGCCGCGACCAGGCCGCCGACCAGCACGCCGAGGCCGGTCATCGCGTTGAACACCGCGTAGTCGGCGGAGAAGGCCAGGCCGCGCTCGCGGGCCGAGGCGGCGCCCGCGTACAGGAAGCGCAGCACGGTGCCGACGCCGCTGATGCCGAGGCCGTAGACCACGGCGGCGGCCAGCGCCGGGGCGGGGCCGGTGGCGAAGGCGTACAGCGCGGTGCCGAGGCCGGCGATCAGCATCACCAGCGAGACGACGGTGCGCTGCGCCAGCCGGTCGAGCAGCGCGCCCCAGGCCAGGCCGCCGGCGACGGCGGTGGCGGCCTGGACGGCGAGGGTCACGGCGGGCACCCAGGCGGGCAGGCCGCGGACCTGCTGCAGGTAGATCCAGAGGAAGGGCAGGACCAGGCCGCCGCCGAAGGAGTTGACGGCGTTGACGGCGAGGACGGCCCGGGTGCGCGGGGAGAACTCCCGGTAGAGGGCGAGGGGGTTGGTCATCACTCGGCGTCCAGCACGTACAGCCAGGAGTGCGGGGTGCCGAACGGGACGATCTTGCGCGGGCGCAGACCGGCGCCGGCGAACAGCTCCTCGTAGGTCTCCTTGGTGTGCAGCGGGACGCCCATCAGGGCGTGCGCCAGCTCGAAGCCGAGCGAGAAGACCGGCAGCGTGGTGGCGTGCTCGGAGTCCGGGCGCAGCATGGTGTCGCCGAGGACGAAGGTGCGGGCGGCCGGGAAGGCCTCGCGCAGGCGGGTGAAGATCTGCGGGCGGGTGGTCTCGTCGGCGAGCAGGTCGTGCAGCAGGAAGAAGCTCATCACGGTGTCGACCTCGGCGAGGGCGTCGCGGTGCGCCTCGCGGTGGCAGACGTCCAGCACGTCGGTGCGGATGGCCTGGACGCGGTCGGTGAGGCCGGCGTCGGCGATGGTGCGCTGGGCCAGGTCGGTGGCCGGGCCGCTGATGTCCAGGCCCAGGCCGCGGGTGCCGGGGCGCCCGCCGACGACCCGGCTGACCCGGGCGGAGATGCCGGAGCCCAGGTCGGCGATGGTGCCGAAGTCGACCTCGGCGAGCACGTCGTCGAGGGTGCCGACCATGAAGTTGCGGTCGTTCTGGCCGGAGCCGAGGGCGACCATGGCCTCGTCGCGCAGCACGTCGACGCCGAAGGTGCCCTCGCCGTTGGCGAGCAGGTGGGCGCGGCCGATGATGTCGTGGTAGCCGCCGACGCCCCAGGTGAAGTAGCCGCGCATCCGGGCGATCTCCTCGCCGGCCGGGGTGAGGACGACGGTGTCGCCGTCGTTCAGCAGCCGGACCCAGCCGCAGGTGGCGGCGCAGCGCAGCACCTCGCGGATGACGCGCTCGCGGGCGCCGGGGCCGGCGGCGGCGACGAAGCGCGGGACGTCGAGGGCGCCGTCGGCGAGCAGCCGGTCGAAGGCGCCGAGGCGGTCCAGGGCGTTGACGATGCCGGCCGCGACGAAGCCGTTGAAGGCCTGGTCGACGCCGATCGGGGCGGGGGCGGCGCCGTGCCAGTCGGCCGGGATCGCGGGGGTGGTCGGGTAGTCCTGAATGATCGTCATGTCTCTTTCCTTTTGGGTGAGTTGTTTTCAGGCGGCGACGGGGTGGGGTGCGTCGCGGAGATCGGGGAGCTCGGTGAGCAGTTCGGTGAGCAGTTCGGTGAGCAGGGCCTCGACGGCCTCGCGGCCGGCCACCGGCTCGTAGGCGGCCAGGGCGAGGGTCCAGTCGGTCCCGTCGCGCTCGCCGGTGTCGAGGACGCAGCGCACCAGCGGGGCGTCGCGCAGCTCGAACGGTCCGGCGGCGACCGCCTCGGCCGGGCGGCCGGGGACGGGCGCGGTGAGCCCGGTGGGGGCGGCGTCGGTGCGGGCGAACCAGCGGCCGCCCTGCTGGGTGAAGACGGTGCGCAGCTTCGGGTGCCGCTGCTGCAGTGCGGTGAACGCGGCTGCCACGGCGGCGGGTTCGGGTGCCGGGCCGGGCCGGACGGCGACGGCGCGGGCGTTGTGCTCGGCCGAGCTGGAGGAGCGCACCAGGTCGTGGAAGAGCCAGCGCTGCTCGTGCGGGGTGAGCGGGCGCAGGCCCCGGGCGGCCGTGGCGGGCTGCTCGTCGGCGGTGGTGCGGCGGAACGGGTAGCCGGGCAGCCGGACCTTGCGGCCGGGGCGGCCGAGGGTGGTGTCGACGTCCAGGCCGCGCCGCCACAGCTCGGCGAGCAGTCTGGCGAGCGGTCCGGAGAGCGGGGCGCCGTCCTCGGGGGTGACGCGCAGCCGTTCGGTGGCGCCCGTCCCGGGGTCGGTGAGGTCGAGGGCCAGGGCGGCTTCGCCGGCGCCACCGGGGCGGTCGACGTCGGCGCGCAGCGCGTCGGCCAGCGCGGTGCGGCCGAGCAGGGCGTCGGCGGCGAGCGCGCCGGTGCCCTCGCCGTGGATCTCCCGGGGCACCACGCCGCGGGCGATCAGCCAGGCGGCCAGCCCGTACTGCACGGCCACCGCCCGTCCGGCGGGCGAGGCGCCGAGCTGCTCGGCGAGCGCCAGGGCCTCGGTGACCTGCGGCAGTTCGGGCGCGCCGGGGAGGGGCTCGGTGAGCGCGCCGAGGTGCAGTTCGACGGCCGGAGCCGCCTGCGGTGCGTCCGCCGGTGCCCCGGCCCGCAGGGCGGCGGCCAGCTCGGCGGTGGTGCGCCCGTGGACGGCGTGCCGGGCGGCGAACCGCTCCCGGCCCAGGTGCAGCGTGGCGGCCACGTCGTCCGGGTCGAGGGCGGGTTCGCGTTCCAGCCGTTCGGCGAGCCGGCGGCAGGCCTCGGTGAGCGCGAGCCGGTCGCGGGCGGAGAGCGCGAGCACGCGGGGCGCGTCGGGCAAGGTCATCGGTGTCACACCCTTTCCGGGGCGCTCGGTGAGCTCGGGGCGCTCTGGTGCTGGCGCACCAGGACGTGGGCGTTGGTGCCGCCGACGCCGAAGGAGCTGACGCCCGCGGTGCGCGGACGGTCCTGCGGCCACGGGCGGCCCTCGGTGAGCAGGGCGAAGCGCTCGCCGTGCCGGGTCAGTTCCTCGATCGGCTCGGTGACGCCCGGGGTCGCGGGCAGGTAGCCGTGGTGCACCGCGAGCACCGCCTTGATCAGCCCGGCGATGCCGGCGGCGGTGTTGCAGTGCCCGATCGAGGCCTTGACGGAGCCGATCGCGACCTGCGGGCCGCCGGTGCCCAGGGCCTCGCCGAGGGCGGTGGCCTCGATGGCGTCGCCGAGCCGGGTGCCGGTGCCGTGCGCCTCCAGGTAGCCGACGTCCTCGCCGGTCAGCCCGGCCGCGGCGAGGGCGTCCCGGATCACCCGGGCCTGGCCCTCGACGCCGGGCGCCGAGTAGCCGACCCGGGCGACGCCGTCGTTGTTGACGGCGCTGCCGGGGATCACCGCGTACACCGGGTCGCCGTCGCGCTCGGCGTCGGCGAGCCGGCGCAGCAGCACCGCGCCGGCGCCGAAGCCGCCCACGGTGCCGGTGGCCCGCTGGTCGAAGGGCCGGCAGAAGCCGTCCTCGGCGTACAGGAAGCCGGGGCGGTAGGTGTAGCCGCCGTCCGACTCGGCCAGCGAGACGGCCCCGGCCAGCGCGTAGTCGCTCTCGCCGCGCAGCAGCGAGCGGGCGGCCAGGTGGACGGCGTACAGGCCGGTGGAGCAGGCGGTGTCGAGCAGCAGGGCCTCGCCCCACAGGTCGTGCAGGTAGGCGAAGCGGGAGGCGACGAAGGTCGGGTCGGAGTTGACCACGTCGTCGACCCGGGCCTCGCCGTCGTTCTGGACGAACCGCGGGCAGCCGACGTACAGGCTGGTGCCGTGCGCGATGTCGCTCAGCCGCAGCGAGGCGTCCTCGACGGCCGACCACAGCACCTCGTGCAGGACGCCCTGCTGCGGGTCGCCGTGCTTGACGTCCTCGGGGGCGAAGCCGAGCAGTTCGGCGTCGAAGCCGAGGCCGTCCGCCATCATGCCCCAGCGGGCCACCTTGCGGGTGCCGTCCGGGAGTTCGGTGACGACCGGGCCGGGGCCCTGGCTGAAGCAGTCCCGGCCGGCCCGCAGGTTGTCCCAGTAGGCGGCGAGGTCGGGGGCGCCGGCGAAGCGGGCGCCCATGCCGATGACGGCGATCGCGTCGTCGTCGGTGCGCCGACGGGGCCTCGCGGCCGGCCGCGGTGCGGCAGCGGCCTCGCCGCCGCCGACCAGCCGGGCCTGGGCGCGCGGCGTGGTGTGCCGCAGCAGGTCGGCGACGCCGGGCTTGACGCCGGTGGCCCGGTACAGGCCGTCGCGCAGCTTGACCAGGATCAGCGAGTGCCCGCCGACGTCGAAGAAGTTGCTGTCCGGGCCGAACGGGCGGCCGTCCAGCAGCTCCTGCCAGACCCGGGTGACGGCGGTCAGCGCGTCGTCGTCCGGCTGCCGCCGCTCGCCGAGGGCCGGCACGGCGGCGGGCGCCGGGGCGGCCGGGGCGGCGCCGGGGGCGGGCAGCCGGCGGCGGTCGATCTTGCCGTTCGGGGTGAGCGGCAGCTCGTCCAGCAGCAGCAGGTGCGAGGGGACGGCGAAGCGGGGCAGCACGGCGGCGAGCCGGCCGAGCAACTCCTCGACGGTGGTGGGGCGTTCCAGCACCGCGTAGCCGACGATCTCCTTCTCGCCGCGCCCGTTGATCCGGGCGGTGACGAACCCGGCCCGCACCTCGGGCTGGGCGCGCAGCGCGGCCTCGACCTCGCCGAGCTCGACCCGCTGGCTGCGGATCTTCACCTGGTTGTCGGCCCGGCCGATGAACTCCAACTGGCCGTCCGCGGCCCAGCGGACCCGGTCGCCGGTGCGGTAGAGCCGGCCGCCGTCACTGTGGAAGGGATCGGGGACGAAGCGCTCGGCGGTGCGCAGCGGGTCGCCCAGGTAGCCGCGGGCCACGCCGGCGCCGCCGAGCAGCAGCTCGCCGGGCACGTACGGCGGGGCGGGCGTCAGGGTGCCCTCCAGCACCACGTGCAGCCGGGTGTGCGGCACCGGGCCGCCGATCGGCAGGGTGCGGGCGCCCTCCGGCACCTCGGTGATCGGGTGCCAGGAGGAGGTGAAGGAGTTCTCGGTCGGCCCGTAGCTGTGCAGCAGGGTGCCGGGGCGGCACCAGCGCAGCGCCTTGCGGATGTGCGGGACGGAGATCAGCTCGCCGCCGAAGTACACCCGGCGCAGCGACTGCAGCAGGTCCGGCGCGTCCTCGATGATCCGGTTCAGCAGCGGGGTGGTGACCAGCAGCGTGGTGACGGAGAACTCCCGTACGGCCGCGCGCAGTTCGGTGGGGGCGAGGACCAGCTCCTTGTCCAGGACGGCCAGTCGGGCGCCGTGCGTGAGCGCGCCCCAGATCTCGTAGGTGGCGCCGTCGAAGTTGAGCGGCGACAGGTGCGAGACGGTGTCGTCCGGGCCGAGCGGCACGAAGTCGGGGCGGTGCATCATCCGCAGCACGCCGCCGTGGTGCAGCAGCACGCCCTTCGGCCGGCCGGTCGAGCCGGAGGTGTACAGCACGTTGAACAGGGTGTCCGGTCCGGCCGAGGTGACCGGCGGGACGGCGGGCAGGCAGCGGGCCGCGCGGACGGCGTCCGGCACGGCGTGCACCGGCCGGCCGGTGGCGCGCACCCGGTCCTGCTCGCCGGGCTCGGTCAGCACCAGCGCGGGGCGGGCGTCGTCGAGCACCAGGGCGAGCTGGGCGTCCGGGTAGGCCGGGTCCAGCGGCAGGTAGGCGGCGCCGGCCAGGGCGACGGCGAGCATCGCGGTGACGGTCGGGATGCCGGGGCGCAGCAGCAGGGCGACCAGGTCGTCGGTGCGCACCCCCTGGGTGCGCAGCCAGTGCGCCAACCGGGCGGCGTCGGCGGTGAGTTCGCGGTAGCTGACGGACCGGTCGCGGTGGATCACGGCGGTCGCGTCGGGGGCCCGCTCGGCCTGGGCGAGGACCAGCCCGGGCACGGTGGTGGCGGCGTCGTCGGCCCGGTCGGTGGCGCCGGTGCGGCCGGTGCTGACGGCGAGGCCGGCCAGCAGGTCCAGGCAGGGCGCGTCGGCGCGGCAGACGGCGGCCAGCAGCCGGTCCAGCTGGTCCAGCATCAGGTCGGCGGTGGCCGGGGTGTACAGCGCGCAGTCGTGGTCGATGCGCAGCAGCAGCTCCTCGCCCGCGCCCTCGTCCAGCTCGACCGCGGCGAGGCCGAGGTCGTACTTGGCGGCGCCGCCCTCCAGGTCGAACTGGCGGACGGTCACGGAGGGCAGCCGCCACGCGCGGCGCCCGGCCGGGTGGTGCAGGAAGACGGTGGCGTAGCCGGGCCCGCCGGCCGGGGCGCCGTGGTCGGCCAGCGCCTCCATCGAGTCGAGCAACTGCCCGCCCAGCAGGGCCGCCTGGGCGTCGAAGCCGCGCTCGGGCAGGTAGTCGCTGCGCACCGGCAGGACGCGGGTGAACAGGCCGACCGCGTGCTCGGCGCCGGCCCCGTCGCGCCCGGCGAAGGGCATGCCGAGCACGCCCTCGGACTCGCCGGACCACGCGTGCAGCAGCAGCGTCCAGGCGGTGAGCAGCACGGTCGCGCTGGAGGTGCCGGTGCGGACGGCGACCTCGCGCACGGCGGCCAGCCGCTCGGCGGGCAGCCGGCGCTCGGTCCAGCCGGGCTCGCCGGCGGCGCCGCCGTCCGGGCGGACCAGGTCGGGCAGCGGGGCGAGCACCACCGGGTCGTCGCCGACCAGGGCGTCCCAGTGCGGGCAGCTCTCGCCGGCGGCGGGCGGGGTGGCCAGGGCCGGGGCCGGGTGGACCGCGGTGCCCTCCAGGTGCGCCCGGTAGCCGGTCAGCAGGTCCTGGGTGAGCACGCCCATCGAGTCGCCGTCCGCGACGATGTGGTGGACGGTCAGCACCAGCAGGGCGCCGTCCGGGTGGGCGAACAGGTCGGCGCGCAGCAGCGGCGCCGTCCCCGGGTCGAGCGGGCGGGCGGCGGAGGCGGCGCCCTCCCGTAGCGCCGCCTCGCGCTCGTACGGGCCGGGCTGGGCGACGACGCCGAGCGGGACGACGGCGCCCGGCTCGGGCAGCACCCGCAGCTCGCCGCCCTGCGCCTCGAACCGGCTGGCCAGCGCCGGGTGGCGCAGCAGCAGGTCGGCGAGGGCGCCGCGCAGCGCGGCCGGGTCGACCGGGCCGTCGAACTCCAGGGCCAGCGGGATGTTGTAGCGGCCGGAGTCCGGCTCGACCTGGTCGGCGAGCCAGATCTCCAGCTGGGCGACGGACGCGGTCATGCCCGGGCCCCGACCGGGACGGCGGCGGTCGCGGTGTCGGTGTCCGAGGCGGCCAGCGCCTCGGCCTGGCCGCGGACGGTCGGGTGCGCGAACAGCAGCTTGATCGGGACGGGCCGGCCCAGCGCGGTGCGCAGGATCTTGCTGATCCGCAGCGCGGCGCCGGAGTGGCCGCCGACGCGGTTGAAGTTCTCGTCGTCGCCGAAGTCCTGGTGGCCGAGCACGGAGGCCCAGGCGTCGCGGACGGTGCCGAGGAGCGGGGTGGCTTCAGGGGTGGCGGTCATGGCGGGGCGGGTTCCTTCCGCACGGAGGAGGTGGTCGGGGAGCGGTCGCCAGGGGTTCACCAGGACGTCCCCCCGACCGGCACGGTCTTGCGGTAGGTGGCGTCCACGGAGTCCCACAGCGCGGGGAAGAGCGTCCGCTCGGACATGGCGCGCAGGGCGCTGATCGACTGGCCGCGCAGGCTGGTCGGCATGCCGGGGCACTCGGCCTCGTCGATGCCGTGCCGGGACTCGGGGTGGCCGCCGAGCTGGCTCCAGACCATCCGCAGGTGGCGCTGCTTCCAGTACACGACGGCGCCGTCCAGCCGGAGCATCGCCTTGCGGACGAGGGCGAGTTCGGCCGCCGCGCGGTCCTCCTCGGCGGGCGCGGCGAGCCGGCCCTGGGCCTCGATCAGGTCCTCGGTGGTCAGGCCGGCGCGGTGCAGGGCGTCCATGAACTCCTGCCACAGCGGCACGGCGGCGCGGCGCAGGTTGCGGGCGCCCGGGGAGTCCAGCCCGGTGGTGTTCTCCGGGAAGGTCGCGCGCATCGCCAGCAGGCTGCGCTGCGGCAGGTGCTCGACGAGCACGGTGAGCACGGTCAGCGGGATGTCGCCGACGTCGGCCGCCCGCTCCAGCACCTGGGCGGCCATCAGCTGGTCGCCGGCCCGCATCAGGTCGATCGCCCGGCGCATCTCGAAGTGCATCTCGCACCAGGCGAACTCGGTGATCAGGTGCACGGTCTGGAACAGCCGCTGGTCCGGGTGGACGAGCTCGTTCTCGGGCAGCAGCGCGGAGAGCGCGGTGGTGAGCCGGGTGTCCTCCTCGTAGTTGCTCCCCCGGTCGTACTCGTAGACGAGCAGCCGCTCGTCCTCCTCCGGGTTCATGGACTGCCGGGCGGCGCCGGGCCGTCCGGTGGCGGATCGCTTGCTCATCGGTGGGTGTCTCCGGGTCGGGGTGGGGTGCCGTGCTGCGGGCGTCGGGTGACGGCGGCCGTCAGGCGGCGGTGGTCTCGCGGACCAGCGAGGGGAACAGCCGGTTGGCGATGACCGCCTCCAGGTAGGGCACGCCCTCGGTGGCGCCGGTGCCGGTGCGTTCGCCGATCATGCGGACGGCCAGCCGGTAGTGGGTCTGCTTCCAGCGCTGGTGGACGGACTCCAGCTGGGTCGCGGCGGCGCGCACCGCGGTGGCGTCGGCCTCCTTGAGCCAGCCGCTGTCGGCGACGTCGTGCCAGGTGCCCTGGACGGTCTCGCGGCCCTCCAGCACGGCCGCGCGCACCCGGGGCACCGAGGTGAAGGCGGCGGAGTCGAGCCGGGCCCGCAGCGGGGTCGAGCAGAACGACTCGAAGGTCTTGTAGCCCTCGGACTGGATGGCGCTGGCGCCGTCGGTGAACTGGCGGAAGATCCGGAACGACTCCGGCTGCATCGTGGCCAGCAGCGAGAACAGCGGCAGCGACTCCTTGAGCACGTCCGCGACGGCGGCGACCGCCGGGGCCGCCTCGCCGGGCTCCTCGCCGTGCAGCTGGCGCACGGCGCAGGCCAGCGCGCCGGACATGAAGGTGAAGGTGGCCTCGAAGGACTGCAGCACCCGCAGGAACAGGTACTCGTCGTGCAGCACGTACACCGGCTGGACGCTGGCGGCCAGGGTCAGCCGCTCCTCGTCGCTCAGGGTGTCCCGGACGGCGTCGGCGAGCAGGGTGGGCGCGGTGCGGCCGGGGGTGGCGGCGACCGTGCCCGGGTCGACGGTGCCCGGGGCGAGCACCCGCAGTGCGGCCGGCTCCATGACCCGGACGGCGAGGCGCCGGCGCTTGTCCAGCACCCGGGCGTCCGGCAGCATCTCGACCGGGTGCTCGGGGTGGCCGTCCAGGGCCCGCTGCTCGAAGTCGACCAGGTCGGCGAGCAGCAGCAGGACGAGCCGGTCGCGCCGGTAGCGGAGCTTGCGCCAGTCGCCGCTGGGCGGGCGGCGCAGCAGCTCCAGCGCGGTGTAGCTGGGGTAGTCGTAGTGGTCGTCGTACTTGTCCAGGACGACGTCGAGGAAGCGGCCGAGGAAGCTGCCGGGGGCCTCCTCGGGGCCGGCGGCGAGCAGGTCGGCCCGGTGGCGGGTGCGGCAGGCGGCGAGCCGGTCGAGCAGGTCGGGTGCGAGGAAGTGCTTGCCCACGGAGCGCAGGTGGGCGAGCAGGGCGGTGTACGGGAAGGTCCGCTCGGTGCCGGTGCGGCACCAGTCGGCGAGCTCCTCGCCGAGGGCGGCCGCGGCGGCGGCTGCGGCCGGCGCGGTGGGCGTGGCGGCCTCCCGGTGGGCGCCGCTCACTCCCAGCCGGTGTCGCCGGACACCACGGTGGCGGTCGGGCAGGGGGTCGCGAACGCGATCGGTCGCGGGGCGATGCGCATGGGCAACTCGGCTCTCTGGTTCGGGGCATGTTCGGGGCACGGCCGACATACCGGCGGTCGCGGGGGTGGGTGCCGATCCGGGCCTCGGCGCGGGTGCGGCCGGGCCGGGGGCGGGGGCTGATCGGGCCGGGGCGGGTGCCGATCGGCTGATGCCAGGAACTCTGCTGGTCGGGGCGGGCCGAATCCATCGGCGCCCGATGGCAGCAAACTGCACGGCAGCAAGTGCGCCGTGCGCGGAGCCCGTCCGGGGGTGGTTCTGCCTGGGGTGTTCACGCACCGTCACCACGGCCGTTTTCCGCCGGTTCGACTGCGCAGGGTGCCCGGGAGAAGCGGACTCCTACCCTCCGGTTGTGAGGCAGATCACAAATGTGGAACGCATGATCGAGGCGTGACGGAGCCATGCGGATAATGTCCATCGGGGCTGCTGGGCGCAACTTTCGATGTGACGGGGGAAATGCATGGAAATTCGGCTGCTCGGGCCGCTGGAGATCGTCGACGGCGGCCAGCAGGTGTCGATCGGGGGGCCGCGTCAGCAGGTGGTCCTCGCGATGCTGGCGCTGAATGCGAACCGGGTCACCCCGAATGACCAGCTCGTCGACGCCGTCTGGGGGGAGCTGCCGCCGGCCACCGCCCGGTCGCAGATCCAGATCTGCATCTCCGCCCTGCGCCGGGTGCTCGCCGACGCCGGCCGGGCCGACCTCATCGTCACCCGCCCCTCCGGCTACCTGCTGGCCACCGCCGCCGGCGAGCTGGACATCGACCGCTTCGCCCGGCTCGGCGAGACCGCCCGGGTGCACGCCGACCACGGCCGCACCGCCCAGGCCGCCGAGGGTTTCGCCGAGGCGCTCGGCCTGTGGCGCGGCCCCGCCCTCATGGGCATCCCCAGTGACCTGGCACAACGCGCCGCCACCGTGCTGAACGAGCAGCGGCTGGCCGTCACCGAGGAGGCCTACCGGCTGGAGCTGGAGCTGGGCCGGCACGACAAGATCATCGGCCCGCTGTTCGAGCTGATCGCCCAGGAGCCGCTGCGCGAGCGGCTGTACGGCTCACTGATGCTCGCGCTGTACCGGGCCGGCCGGCAGGCCGACGCCCTGGACGTCTTCCGCCGGATGCGCGCCGTCCTGGTCAGCGAGCTGGGCATCGAGCCCGGCCGCGAGCTCCAGGAACTGGAAATGGCCATTCTCAACGGCGACCCGCGGCTGGAGGCGCCCACCGCCGCCGTCGTCCCCTCGGTGCCCGCCCAGCGCTCCGCCGAGCCCGTTTCCGACGGCGACGAACCGGAGGTTCCGCCGGTGGAGGCCACGGTTCCGCCTCCACACCAATTGCCCACCGACACGGCCGATTTCACGGGCCGTCAGGAACACGTCGAGGAAATCCGGGACTATCTCCAGGCGCCGGTCCAGGAGAACTCCGGCAGCTGTCCGGTGCGCGTCGTCGGCATCACCGGCAAGGGGGGGATCGGAAAGTCCAGCCTGGCCGTTCGTGTGGCCCACGAATTGCACGCCGCATTTCCGGACGGACAGCTCTACGCCGACCTCCACGGCTCCGGCGGGGACGGCTCCGGGCACGTGCTCGGCCGCTTCCTGCGCGCCCTCGGCGTGGCCAGCCACTCGGTGCCCGACGACCTGGAGGAGCGCAAGGCCCTCTACCGCAGCCGGCTCGCCGGCCAGCGGGTGCTCGTCGTGCTCGACGACGTCCCGGACGAACGGCTGCTGCGCGACCTGCTGCCCGGCAGCGCCAGCTGCGCCGTCATCGTCACCAGCCGCTCCCGGCTCAGCGGCCTGCCCGGCATCCACCGGGTCAACCTCGACCTGTTCACCGAGGACCTGTCCGTCGAGCTGCTGTCCCGGATCGCCGGCCACGAGCGGGTCGCCAAGGAACTGCCCGCGGCCGTCGAACTCGCCAACTTCTGCGCCGGCCTGCCGCTGGCCCTGCGGATCGCCGGCGCCCGGCTCGCCTGCCGCCCGCACTGGCGGATCAACCGGCTCGTCCAGCGGCTCCGCTCCGAGGCCGGGCGGCTCGACGAACTCGCCCACGGCGGGCTGGAGTTGCGCTCCAACATCGCGCTCGCCTACGGCGCCCTCGGCCCCGACGCCCAGCGGCTGTTCCGGCTCTTCGCGCTGCCCCGCGCCAGCGACTTCGCCGGCTGGACGGCCGCCGCCCTGCTCGACGTCGACCTGCCCGACGCCGAGGACATCGTCGAGGAACTCGTCGACGCCCAGCTGCTCGACGTCCTCACCTTCCCCGGCGAGGACGCGCCGCGCTACCGCTTCCACGACCTGATCAAGATCTACGCCCGCGAACGCCTCGCCGAGGCCGACCCGGCCGAGCACGCCGACGCCGCGCTGCGCCGGGTGCTCGCCGCCTGGATGTCCCTCGCCGAGGAGTGCCACCGGCGCGAGTACGGCGGCGACTACACCGTGCTGCACGGCACCGGCGAACGCTGGCGGCTGCCCGAGGACGAGCTCGCCGACCTGCTGAAGAACCCGATGGCCTGGTGGGAGACCGAGCGCCGGGCCCTGGTCGCCGCCGTCAACCAGGCCGCCGACCTCGGCCTCGACGAACTCTGCTGGGACCTCGCCCTCACCTCCGTCACCCTGTTCGAGACCAAGGGCTACTTCGACGACTGGCGGGAGACCTCGGAGGCCGCCCTGCGGCTCGCCGAGGCCACCGGCAACCGGCGCGGCCGCGCCGCCATGCGCTACTCGCTCGGCACCCTGCACATGTTCCAGAAGCGCCTCGCCGAGGCCGACGCCTGCTTCCTGCCCGCCCTCGACGACTTCGCCGAGGAGGGCGAACGGCACGGCTGGGCGCTGGTGCTGCGCAACATGGCCTTCGTCGACCGGCTGCGCGGCGACCACGAGGCGATGATGGACAAGTACACCACCGTCCTCGCCGACCTGCGCGAGCTCGGCGACAAGATCGGCGAGGCGCACGTGCTGTGCAGCGTCGCCAAGGTCCGGATGGACGCCGGCGAGTACGACACCGCCCGCGAGATGCTCAACTCGGCGCTGGCGATCTGCCGGGAGACCGGCTGCCTGCGCGTCGAGGCCCAGGTGATCTACCGGCTCGGCGAGCTGTACCTGAAGAGCGACACCCTGGAGCTGGCCAACCAGGCCTTCAACTGGGTGCTCCGCCTGGTCAGGAAGTCCAACGACCGGATCGGCGAGTCGCACGCCCTCTACGGGCTCGGCCTCGTCCACTGGGGCGAGGGCCGCACCGGGCAGGCCGAAGCCGTCTTCCTGCAGGCCGTCACCCTGGCCCGCCAGGTCGGCGAACGCACCGTCGAGGCGCAGTCGCTGTACTCGCTCGGCTCCATCGCCCTCGGCGCCGGCTCGCTCCCCGCCGCCCGCACCCACCTGGAGGCCGCCGCCGCGATCTTCGACGACCTGGGCTCGGCGCTGTGGCAGGGCAAGACCCGCTTCGTCCTCGCCGACGTCCACGGCGCCGGGGGCGACGCCGACGCCGCCCTCGCCGAACTCGCCGCCACCCAGGCGCTGCTGGCCGACGTCGCGGCCCCCGAGGCGGACCGCCTCAAGGACGAGCTCTTCGGCCGCCGGATCATGCTCCGCGGCGAACTCGCCTGAGGCCTTCTCCGGGCGCCCGCTCGGCCGGAGCGGGCGCCTTTGTCGGGGTTGCGGCCGTCAGGCGGCCCGGTACGCCCGCAGGAAGGCCGCCACACCGCCGGTGATCTGCCGCTCGGTCTCCTCGGCCGGCAGCTTCAGCACCCCGTAGTGGGTGAGCTGCACGATCGAGTGCGAGGTCAGCGCCATGAAGTGGGCGCCCGCCAGCGCCGCGTCCCCGTGCAGGTCGAGCAGCCCGGCCTCCGCCAGGGCGGTCATCGCCTCGGCGAGGGCGCGGCCCACCGGGCCCGGACCGGCCTCCTTCCAGGTCCGCAGCACCTCCTCCGGCACGTGGTCGGCCTCGGCGTGGATGTGGCGGACCAGCGCGAAGTGGTCCGGGTGCTCGGCCATCAGCGCCACGAAGCCGCGCGCCAGGGCGACCAGGTCGCGCTCCAGGTCCGCCGGCCGGGGCGGGCGCTCCGGGTCCAACAGGCCGTTCATCCGGGCGATCTGGGCGTCCCGGACCTCGCCCGAGGTCCAGGCCACCACCGTGCGGAACAACTCGGCCTTGCCGCCCGGGAAGTGGTTGTAGAGCGTCCGGGTGGAGACGCCGGCCGCCGCGGCCAGCGCGTCGACCGAGGCGCGGGTGTAGCCCTCGCGGCCGAAGACGCCGCAGGAGGAGCTCGCGATCGCGATCTGTTTGGCCAGCTTCCGCGGCGGGACCTCGCGGCGGGACTGCTCCAGCCAGGCCTCGTTGCTGCTGCTGCTCACTCGGACCCCTCTCGAAAATTACAACGGGCGTTGCACTTCTTACAACGCTCGTTGTACTTTACCGGAGGAGCGGCCGATCCACCGGCCGATCGTCCGAGGAGGGGACCAGTCATGTCTGTTGCCATCAATGAGAAGCTGCGCGTTGCCGTGATCGTGAGCAGCGTCCGCGAGGGGCGGATCGGCCCGAAGGTCGCGGACTGGTTCCTCGGCGTCGCCGAAGGCCTGGGCGACGGCATGGAGTTCGAGGTCGTCGACCTCGCCGAGGTCGACCTGCCGCTCGCGATGCCCGGCTGGGGCAGCGCACCCTCCGAGCGGGCGAAGGCCGCGCTGGCCGAGGTCAGCCCGCGACTGGCCGCGGCCGACGCCTTCGTCGTCGTCACCCCCGAGTACAACCACAGCTTCCCGGCCGCGCTGAAGAACCTGATCGACTGGCACCGCGAGGAGTGGCAGGCCAAGCCGGTCGGCTTCGTCTCCTATGGCGGGCTCGGCGGCGGCCTGCGCGCCGTCGAACAACTCCGGTTGGTCTTCGCCGAGTTGCACGGTGTCACCATGCGCGACTCGGTCAGCCTGCACGGCCCCTGGTCCGGCCTCGGCGCCGATGGCGCGCCGCTGGACCCGGCCGTCAGCGAGGGCGCCGCCAAGGGCATGCTCGGCCAGCTCGACTGGTGGGCGCGGACCCTGCGCAGCGCCCGGGCCGAGCGTCCGTACGGGGTGTGAGCGCCGTGGCACCGCAGTCCACGGTGGGGCGGACGGTGGCCGTGGTGGTCACCGGGTCGCTGCTCTCGGTGGTCGACATGACGATCGTCAACGTCGCGCTGCGGCGGCTCACCGAGGTCTTCCACGCCCCGATCGCCACCATCCAGTGGGCCACCACCGCCTACACCCTGGCGCTGGCGGCCGTCATTCCGACCGCCGCCTGGGCGATGGCACGGATCGGCGCCAAGCGCACGTACCTGCTCGCCCTCGCCCTCTTCACGCTCGGCTCGCTGCTGGCCGCCTGCGCCTGGGACGTCGGCAGCCTGATCGCCTTCCGCGCCCTGCAGGGCCTCGGCGGGGGCCTGCTGATGCCGGTCGGCATGGCGATGGTGATGCGCGCCGCCGACCGGGCCGGAATGGGGCGGGCGATGGCACTGCTCGGCCTGCCCGTCCTGGTCGGGCCGGTGGCGGGCCCGGTGCTCGGCGGCTGGCTGCTCGACACCGTCTCCTGGCGCTGGATGTTCCTGATCAATCTGCCGGTGGGGCTGCTGGCCCTGGCGTTGGCGTGGCGGCTCCTGCGGCCGGACGCGCCGGGCTCGGAGGCCGCCGAGGCGCCCAAGCTGGACCTGCCGGGCCTGCTGATGCTCTCGCCCGGGTTGGCGCTGCTGCTCTTCGGGCTCGCCGGTGAGCGCACCGCGTGGCTGCCCGTCGCCGGTGGCGTGCTGCTGATCGCCGGCTGGACGCGACGGTCCCTGGCCGTCCGTCAGCCGCTGCTGGAACTGCGGCTGTTGCGCGACCGGACCTTCGCGGCATCGATCGCCACGCTCGCGCTGTTCACCTGCGGCTACTTCGGCTCGATGCTCCTCGCGCCGGTCTACTGGCAGCAGGTGCGCGGCCAGGGCGCGATGGCGGCGGGCCTGCTCGGTGCACCGGTCGGGCTGGCGGTCGGGGTGTCGATGCAGATCGCCTCGCGGCGCATCGACGCCATCGGCCCGCGGCGGCTGATCCCGCCCGGCGTGGCGCTCGGAGCGCTCGGCATGGCGCTCACCGCCCTGCAGGTGGGCGAAACCGGGGTGCCCGCCTGGCGGGTGGTCGGCGCGGCGATGGTGATGGGCGTCGGCTCCGGGATGGTGCTGATGCCGACCATGACCACCGCCGGCCGGCACCTCCCCAAGGCCCGGATTGCGGCCGCCAGCACCGCGCTGAGCATCAACTCCCAACTCTGGGCCTCGATCGGCACCGCCCTGATCTCCGTCGTCCTCGGTACCGTGGGCACCGACCCGGCCGGCTTCCGCACCGCCTACGCGGTCGCGGCCGCCATCCTCGCCCTGGCCCTCCTCCCGGCCGGCCTCCTGGCCCGGCGCGGGTGAGCCGGGGCCGGATGCCCTCCCAGGCGCCAGTTCTTCGGGCCCGCCGCGAACCTTCGCGGCGGGCCCGTGGCGGTGAGGGGGTGAACTACCGGGCCGGATGGCCGAATTGGTCTGATTGGGCGCCGATCTTGCCGTCTGTTGTTCGCTACTGATCAACTTCGACCATTTCCGGCCGGATCGGCGGCCCGCCCGGCCTGCCCTGGTCGTCCCCGCCCCGCGTCGTACGCCATCCATCCGTGGACGTACCTGTGGCGTGATCTCCCCCTGCCTTGTTGACCATGGAGGCGCGGTGCCTGAAGAATCCGCGCAGCCTGCACAACTGGCCCATGATCGTCACAATTTCTTCGCGTGCGGGCCGTTCGGCTCGCCGTCTCCGGAAGGTCCTTCGCGATGCGTCGTACCGCCTCCCTGCTCGCCACTGCGCTGCTCGCGGCAGCCGCCGCGCTCACGGCGCCCGCCGCCGAGGCCGCGCCGGCCGCCGGCGCGCAGGCCGCCGGACCGTGTTACGTGCAGGGCAATCCCCAGGGGTACTTCAACGGCACCTGTTCGGGCATCGACCCGATGCAGACCTGGCACATGGTGATCACCTGTCTGAACTACAACACGGGCGGCCCGGGCGGTCCGTACGTCATAGCGGGCACCACCGGCGGGTGGGTCACCGGCAACACCACCACCTGGGCCAGCTGCGGCGCGGACCAGGTGAATTCGGTGTACATCCAGTTCGGCCCCGCGCCGGCGGGCGGTCCGACCGGCCAGATCACCGGCTACGTGAACAAGTGCCTGGACGTGCGGATGGGCACCAGCGTCAACGGCACGCCCGTCCAGATGTGGGACTGCCTCGGCAACGTCAACCAGTCATGGCGGATCGCCTCGGACGGGACCATCCGCGCGGTCGGCCTGTGCCTCGACACCGAGGGTGGGCGGACCGACAACGGCACCCCGGTGCAGATCTGGGAGTGCAACGGCGCGGCCAGCCAGCAGTGGCAGGTCCGGTCCGACGGCGCGATCATCAACGTGAAGTCCGGCCGCTCCCTGGACGTCCGGGCCTTCGACACCGCCAACGGCGCGCTCGCGCAGATCTGGGACTTCAACAACACGGCCAACCAGCTCTGGCAGGCCCCCGCGTAACCCCGCACCGGCCCACCCGAGCGCGCCACGGGCCAGGACGGCCAGGCCTGCCACGATGCGCTCGGGGCTGAGGCTGGCCCCCCACCCCCCCACCC
>NZ_JZKH01000013.1 GCF_000961885.1 Streptomyces rubellomurinus | reverse complement strand
GGCCCCGCCCGCGAACAGCCCGTCCAGGTGCCGGTCGACGGCCGTGAGCACCGCCGCCGGCGTGACCACGCCCAGCTCCAGGAGGGTGGTGAACCCGGTGAGCGCGAGCAGCAGGTCGGTCTCCACCACCGGATCGCGGTCGGCCGGGACCAGCCCGTCCGCGATCGCCTGCCGCACCACCTGCTCGACCATGGCCCGCCCCTGCAGCAGCCCGCCGCGCGCCCGGGCGTGGACGGACTCGTCGTGCAGCGCCTCCAGCACGTAGGCGGCGCTCATCCGGCTGGTCGCCCGCGCGTCGGCGTGCAGCGGCAGCATCTCGACCAGCATCGCCCGCACCACCTCGCGCGGGTGCGGCCGTTCACCGAGCACCGCCAGCGCCCGGCCGACCCGCAGGGCGCTCTGCTCGCCGGCGAAGTCCATCGCGAAGGCGAGCAGCTTCGCCCGGGAGCCGAAGTAGTGCTGCAGCTGGCCGAGCGAGATGCCCGCCTCCTGGGCGACCTCGCGCAGGGTCAGATGCGTGGCGCCGCGCTGTTCGACAACCCGCCAGAGTGCGCGGGCGATGGTCTCGCGGCGCTCCTGGTGATCCACCTGCTTGGGCACGGCCGGTTGCCCTCCCTCTTCGGAGCCTTTCCCATACGCTTGACATAATACATCTGACTGACAACGCTGGCGGCACCCGACATGAGGAGCGTCCACGTGCTCGTCCAACCCGTCGTCCGCACCACCGAGGGGACCGTCCGCGGCCTGCTGGACCGGGGGCTCGCGGTCTTCCGCGGCATCCCGTACGCCCGGCCGCCGATCGGACCGCTGCGTTTCGCCGCCCCCGCCCCGCCCGAGCGCTGGGACGGCGTCCGCGAGACCGTCGCCTTCGGCCCCGTCGCCCCGCAGTCCGGCCCGCTGCCCGCCGAACCGACCCGGGGCACCGACTGGCTCACGCTCAACGTCTGCACCCCGGACCCGGGCACGGCCGGGCTGCCCGTCTTCGTCTGGATCCACGGCGGCGGGTACCTCTCGGGCACCTCCGGCGACCCGCTGTACGACCCCACCGAACTGGCCGGCGCCGGCCTGGTCGTGGTGAGTGTCAACTACCGGCTGGGCGCGGAGGGTTTCGCCCTGCTGCCGGACGCCCCGGCCAACCGCGCCTTCCTCGACCAGATCGCGGCCCTGGAGTGGGTGCGGCACAACATCGCCGCGTTCGGCGGCGATCCCGACCGGGTGACCGTCGCCGGCCAGTCCGCCGGCGCCGGGTCGGTCGCCGCGCTCCTCACCATGGGCCGGGCCCGCGGCCTGTTCCGCCGGGCCGTCGCCCACACCGTCCCGGGCAACCTCTGCACCCCGGCGCTGGCCACCGAGGTCACTGCCGACCTGGCCCGGCGGCTCGGCACCGCCCCCACCGCCGCCGCCCTGGCCGAGGTCGACCCCTGGCGCCTGGCCTCGGCCGTCACCGACCTGGGCACCACGCTCCCCCACCACCTCGCACGCTGGGGCCGGTTGGCGCAGGGCGGCATCGCCACCGTTCCGGTGGTCGACGGCGAGGTCCTGACCGAGGAGCCCTGGGCGGCACTGGCCACCGGCCGGGCCGCGGGCACCGACCTGCTGGTCGGCCACACCCGCGACGAGTTCCGGCTGTTCACCGTCCTCGCCGGCCGGCACGGCGCCTTCACCGACGACGAGGCCCACACCGCCCTCGACCTGTTCGCCCCGGCCCCGGCCGGCCCGGCCGCCTACCGCGCCGCGCACCCCGGGGCCACCGCCTCGGACCTGCTCGAAGCCGTCAGCTCCGACGCCCTGTTCCGGATGCCATCCCTGGAGCTGGCCGAGGGCAACACCGCGGCCGGCGGCAGCTCGTACCTCTTCGAACTGGCCTTCCCCGCCCCGGCCATGGGCGGGGTGTTCGGCGCCTGCCACGGACTCGACGTGCCGCTCGCCTTCGGCACCCAGGACAGCCCGGTGGGCCGGCACTTCCTCGGCGACCCACCCGCCCCGGAGGCCGTCGAACTCTCCGCCGAACTGCGCCGGGCCTGGATCCGCTTCGCCACCACCGGCGCCCCCGGCTGGCCGGCCCACGAGCCGGACCGACAGCTCACCCGGGTGCTCGACACCCGCTCCCGGACCGTCCGCTACCCCGAGCAGGCCTCCCGCCGGATCTGGGCGGGGCACGCCCCCACCGCCTTCGATCTCGCCCGGGACTGACGGGCGGCGGCGGGGGCGGTCGTTCCGGCAGACCCTCGGACCGGGCGGGCTCAGCGGTGTCAGTGCGACCAGTACGGGTCGTCGACCGTCGCGTACTGGGCGGCGTAGTGCAGTGGTCCTTGGCCGAACCCGTCCTGCAGCTTGTCATCACGGGTGGCGGTCACGTCGGTCAGGGTGGCTCGGACCTCGGCGCACCCGTTGACTCCCACCCCGAGCCCTTCACCTCCACCGAGCAGAACGAGAGTGGGCCGGGTGAGCCGCGTCGCGGCTCACCCGGCCCGGTCGGGTCCCTGTGCTACGGGATCAACTCCGGGCGGGGAGGACCCACTTCTGGGAGGGTCCGCCGTTGCAGTCCCAGAGTGCGAGTCGGGCGCCGTTGGTCGCGCTGCCGAAGGGGACGTCGACGCAGCGGCCGGAGTAGGGGTTGTAGAGGCTGCCGTCCGCCCTGGGCAGGAAGATCTGGTTGGGCGAGAGGTTGCCGCAGTTCCAGAGTTCCAGCGGGGTGCCGCTGGCGGTTCCCATCGCGGTGGCGTCGAGGCAGCCGCCGAGGGTGCGCAGGGTGCCGTCCGGCTGGAAGGTCCAGTGGGCGTTGGTGGAGTTGCAGTCCCAGATCTGGGCGGCGGCGCCGGGGGCGAAGAGGCCGCCGTTGACGTCCAGGCACTTGCCGCTCTGGGCGGCGTAGGTGACGGGGCCGTTGGCGGTGTAGGTGCTCAGGACGCTGTCCGGGCCGGTGGTCCAGGTGTAGTAGGGGTCGGTGGTGGTGGAGTGGCCGGTCCAGATCTGGATGACGCCGTTGGCGGTCATGCCCCACAGGGTGGGTGATCCGGAGCCGGTGAGGTCGCCGTCGGATCCGATCGCCGGCCAGCGGGACGCGGAGACGCCCCAGCCGATCCTGGTGTCGGTGGCGATGCCGGTGAGGGTGGGGAACGGGGCGCCCCCGCCGAACGGGTCGCGGACGGTGACGGTTCCCAGGGTGAAGGTGTAGGCGCGCAGTTCACCCGTCGAGCCCTGGTTGCGTGCCCACAGGCCGGGGTGTCCCTGGCCGGCCCAGTCTCCGGGGGAGATGAGGTCCCAGCCCTTCCAGCCCGTGCCGGCGAGCTTGGTCGGGGAGCCGAGAAGGGCGTCGCCGACGCTCGGGTAGAACCAGAGGGCGCCGGTGCCGTCCGGGCTGCTCTCGACGGTGAACAGGCCGGTGCGGTTCTGGAACTTCTTGCTCGTGTCGAGGTTGCTGCTCTTCGGGTCGCCGCTGGCGGCGACCTGCAGGGTGGTGGACCAGTCGGTGGCGTTGTAGCCGGTGCAGTCGGTCAGGGTCGGGTCGCAGGCCGGCTTGGCGAGGGTGCTGTTGGCGTCGAAGATGTTCGCCACGCCGGGGTTGAGGTAGTAGTAGAGGCTCTTGTCGCCGTCCTTGTGGGCGAAGAGGTCGTCGAGGTTGGTGCCGCCGCGCAGGCTGCCGCGGTGGGTGGTGCGGTAGTTGGCCCAGGAGTCGCCGCCGGGGGACTTGGCTTTGGGCGCCGCGAGCGCAGCCGCCTGCGCGGTGGCGGGGATGCTGTAGGCGCGCAGGTCGCCGTTCGGGTCGGCGGTGAGGATGTCGGGCAGGGCGTCGCCGGTGACGTCGCCGAAGGTCGGGGCCGGGCTGTTCGGGTTCCACGGCACGGAGAAGGAGTACTGGGCGACCGGGGAGAGGTTGCCGGCGTTGTCCTCGGCCTGGACGTAGAGGACGTTGGTGCCCCAGCGTCCGGGGGTCACCGGGATCTGGCCGCTCGGCATGGCGCTGCCGCACTGCCAGGCGGCGTCGCCGAGTTGCGGGTCGAAGCTCCAGCGCAGGCAGACCACACCCGAGGCGGAGCCGACAGCGGGGGCCGGGTCGGTCGCGGTGAACGGGATGGTGCCGCTCTGCCCGGGGTAGATCTGCGCCGTCTGGCCGTTGCCCGAGGGCGGGAACTGCTTGGTGGTGTCGGTGACCGTGGTCGGGAAGCTCAGGGTCGGCGGGGCGAGGTCGACCTTGAAGTAGCAGTCGTAGCTGGGGCCGGAGCGCGGAACGCCGCTCAGCCCGTCCGAGGCGTACATCCGGTAGCCGTAGGCGTGGCCGTCCTTGATCAGGCCGCCGGGGACCTGGAAGGTCGTGGTGCCTCCGTTGGCGACGTCGGCCGTGTCGCCCTGGGCGACGTAGGCGATGCCGCCGGGAGCGCCGTAGTCCCAGAACTGGTCGTACGAGTGGAGCTGGCTCTGGGTGGGGCTGTGGACGGTGGCGCTCAGCGTGACGGCGTTGTTCTGGTCGGAGCCCGCGCCGAGCCAGGCCCAGTGGTCACTGTTGACGTCGCCGCAGGCCAGGTTGGTCCCTGCGGGGTTGGCCGTCCTGGGCGTCGGGGACACGTGGGGGTTGCTCGGAACGTCGGGGATCCGGTCGTACAGGACGGACAGCGCGGGCTGGTAGGTGAAGCGCTTGAAGGCGTACTGGTTGCTCTCGTCGCCGTAGAGGCCGAAGGTCAGCTGGCCGTTGTTGGTGTACTGCTTCACCGCGCCGCTGATGTCGAAGGAGAACGCCACGTTGTCGTGGCACGCGCCCTGGCCCGAGCCACCGACCATGGCGGTGTCGCCGAGCTGACCGCCCACCTGGCCGGGCTGGTTGGACCAGGTCGTGCCGTTGCCGATCGCGCCGGTGAGGAACAGCCGGAGCGGGTAGGTCTGGGTGCAGGACCAGTCGGCGGAGACGTACTCCTGCATCGTCATCGTCGCGGACTTGATGATCGCCCCGTTAAGGGCGCTGATGTCGAACTGGTAGAAGGCGCGCTCGATGTCGGCGGGCGAGCAGCTGCCCCCGTTGGGGTAGGAGCCGCAGACGCCGACGCCCGGGTGGTCGCTGTTGGCGCTGCCCTGGCGCATCCAGTTGTTGGAGCCGTCGTGGGACGACTGGACCCAGGTCCAGCCGTTGCCCGACTGCGACCAGGGCAGGAAGTCGGGGTCGATGTAGTACGGGGCCGTGCCGTGGGCCAGGAGGTCCTGGTCGGGCGTCAGGTCGAGACCCTTGTCGCCCGCCTTGACGGGCATGTCGGCGACCTTGGAGCCCTCGCCGGGGCCGGCGGTGGAGCCGGTGGCGGCGGCCTTGCCGGTGTCCGCGGGGCCGGGGATGTCGGACGGGGCCGCGGCGTGCGCCCGGGGGGTCTTCGTCGCCGGCGCGGTGGAGCTATCCCACATCTGCGGGGTGCGGGCGATCCAGCGGGGCTTGCCGTCCGCGCCGGCGGCGGTGAGGTTGCCGTGCGCGTCGCTCGTGACGGTGACGCCGTCCGTGGCGGTGTCGAAGTGCAGGTTCTTCAGGACCGGATTGGCCGCGGCGGCCTGGGTCTTGACGACGAGGACCGTGGTCAAGCCGCCGGCCTTGGTCGCGGTCACCTTCAGGTCGATGTCGGGCGCGACGGACGGGTACAGCACGCTGTCGCCGCTGACGACCGGCGCGGGCAGCGCGAACGGGGCCGACAGGGCCAGCTTCTTGCCGTCCGCGCTGGTCATGGTCGCCAGCGGCCCGTCCCCGCCCTTGGACAGCACCAACTGACCCGCGGCGGACTTCGGGGAGAACGTGCCGTCCTGGTTGGCCGCGAGGGACGCGTCCAGTTTCTGCCAGGCCCCGTCGCGGCGAACGCGCTGCTGGTCCGGATGAGTAGTGAGGGCGAAATGCCCCTCCGGGGTCGCGGAGGTCTCACTGAATTCGGTCGTGAGCGAGTCGACCGGAACGTTCTTTTGCGTGGCCTTGGCCTCGGCAATGGCCTTCTCCGCCGCACCTGCCGGCGGCTGCGCCTGCTGCTGCGCGGTGGCGGCGTCGGTCGCGGCTTGCGACGGCACCGCCGGCGCATCGGCAGCGTGAGCAGTGAACCCTGAGAGGCCGGTCGTGAGGACCAGAACCGCTGCCGCGGTCACTGCCCTGAGTGGCGCACTCGCGCGTAGCCGTTTTCTGTTCAAAACGGAAATCTCCCCCCAATAAACACAGGAAAGCCTGAACGGACACAGGCCAGGGGGAACCGTAGGGGACGAACGAAGCAGTGGCTAGATCAATCCGATGGCGAAGTTCCCGATGACGGTGAAATGGCCGATTCACGGCACCCGCGAGAAGCCTCGGCCCAGCCGGGGCGGATGACCTGGGCCGGGGCCGGGGAGCTCGACGCGTGGATGACATGTACGCGACATCAAGTCCGGCGTCGGACAGTCCGGAAGGCGACAGCCGGAACGCCTTCCGGGGCTGACCGCGAATGGCAAAGCTTTTTCTCGCCACCGACGACCCACATCCGAGCGGGTGCACCCGAACACCACCTCGACGGGCCTGGCGCGCCCTCGGATCAGGACACATCCACAGTGCCCGATCAGGGATTTCTTCGATACCTCACCCGGGACATGACTCCCGAATTCCAGGAACCGAAATGACCGGAGGATCAGCTGGTGTTCCGTAAAAGTCACTCAGACTTCAGGACAATGACAGAAAGGAGGGGGAGACTGCGCGGACGGCTCGCGGCCGTCGCGACAGCGGCCGTCGTCGGGTCGCTGCTGGCTCCGCTGCCACTAGCGGCGGCCGCGGACGGGCCGGACTATTCGCGCACGTGGTCACCGCCGAACACCGCCCTGCCGAAGACCGCCTCGGTCGCGGGCAAGAACGCCGACCCGGTGGCGGCCCCGAAGCCGGAACATCCGGTGCCGCCGACCTGGGCCCCGCCGAAGGACCCGAAGCCGGTCCCGAGCGGCCACGCCTCGGTGAAGCTCGGATCCGCGCCCGAGGCGCACCCCCTGAAGGAGGGCGAGAAGCCGCAGGCCGGCGACGAGGCGAAGGCCGCCGGGCTCCCGGTCGCTGTCGCGCCGCTGGCGGGCTCGTCGGCCGCGGGCCAGACGATCCAGGTCGAGGTGGCCGACGCCAAGTCCTCGGCGAGCGCCGGGATCCCGGGCGTCGCGGTCACCCTCACCCGCCCCGGCTCCGGCACAACCGATGACGCACCGGTGCGCGTGGGCGTCGACGCCTCCAGTCTGGATGCCGCGTTCGGCGCCAACTGGGCGGCCCGAGCCCACCTGGTGGTCCTGCCCGACTGCGCGACCACGACGCCGCAGGCTTCCGATTGCCACAAGCAGACCCCGCTCGAGTCCCACTACGACCCGGCGACGAAGAAGCTCGTCGCCGACGTCCCGCTGAACGGAACCGGGACCGCCAAGGCTCCCGCCACGAAGACCGCGACCGACGCGAGCCAGAGCGCGGGCCAGAGCGCGGGCCGCGCGGTGTACGCGGGCTCCACGACCACGTCCACCACGGTCGGCGTGGTGTCGGGCGCGTCGAGCGGGGCCGGCAGCTACTCGGCGACTCCCCTCTCGGCTTCCCAGGGTTGGACCGCGGGCGGCTCGTCCGGCGCGTTCACGTACGGGTACCCGGTGCAGGTGCCGTCCGCGCTGGCCGGTTCGGCGCCGACGGTTGCGCTGTCGTACGACTCGGCGTCGGTGGACGGACGCACGTCGTCGACGAACGCGCAGGCCTCCTGGATCGGCGACGGCTGGGACCTCGGTGCCGGCTTCGTCGAGCGTTCCTTCAAGCCCTGCTCCCAGGCCGGGATCACCGGCTCCGGTGACCAGTGCTGGGGCGGCGCGAACCTGACCATGTCCTTCGGCGGCCACTCCGGCCAGCTCGTGCCGGACGACGCCTCCTGCCAGTCCGGCGCGCCCGCCGCGATGGAGCAGGCCGCCTGCACCTGGCGGCTCAAGGGCGACGACGGCACCAAGGTCCAGTTCCTGACCGGCGCCACCAACGGCACCTGGAACGGCTCCTACCTCAAGGTCACCGACACCGCCGGCACCGTGGCCTACTTCGGCCTGAACCACGTACCGGACGCGAACGGCAACCCCACCACCCTCGGCGCGGACAGCGGCTCCGCCTGGACCGTCCCGGTCTACTCCCCCAACAGCGGGGACCCGTGCTACGACCCCGCCAAGGGCCAGGGCTCCTGGTGCCAGACCGCCTGGCGCTGGAACCTCGACTTCGTCGTGGACCCGCACGGCAACCTCACCACCTACACGTACACCCCCGAGACGAACTACTACTCCCGCGGCGGCGCCCAGAACAACGGCAACGGCACCCGCACCGCCTACACCCGCGCCGGCACGCCCGCCACCATCGGCTACGGCCAGCTCCTCTCCGACCAGTTGAACAACAACGGCGCCTACAGCCCCGCCGCGAAGATCGTCTTCAACACCGCCGAGCGCTGCGTCACCTCCACCACGGCCTGCGACCCGTCCCAGCGCACCGCGGCCAACGCGGCGAACTGGCCGGACGTCCCACTCGACCAGCAGTGCGACGCCACCAGCACGTGCTCGGTCTACGGGCCGACGTTCTGGACCACCAAGTGGCTGGCGTCCATCGCCACCCAGGTCCGCGTCAACGGCGCCTACCAGACCGTGGACTCGTACGCGCTCAACCACACGTTCATCAACGTGCAGAACGCCACCGAGAACACCCAGGTCCCCTGGCTCGCCTCCGTCCAGCGCACCGGCCAGGACCCCCAGGCCACCGGCGGCCAGGTCACGCTCCCGCCGGTGTCCTTCACCCCGCAGCTGCTGCCCAACCGCGTCGACGGCACCAACCTCGTGCCCGCGCCGCCCGCCTACAACCGGCCCCGCATCCAGCTGATCACCGCCGAGACCGGCAGCACCACCGGCGTCAACTACGCCGGCGCCGCCTGC
Source organism: Streptomyces rubellomurinus (assembly GCF_000961885.1). Taxonomy (GTDB): domain Bacteria; phylum Actinomycetota; class Actinomycetes; order Streptomycetales; family Streptomycetaceae; genus Kitasatospora; species Kitasatospora rubellomurina. Next base: position 111,245 of record NZ_JZKH01000013.1, on the reverse strand, counting down.
TCACGCGCGAACAAGGTCATGCCGGCCTCCGCCGACAGCGACACCCTCTCCTGCTACAACGTGAAGTGGAACCCGCCCGGCTCCGTCGCCGGCGCGGACCCGGTGGACGACTGGTTCCTCAAGTACCCGGTCGCCACCGTCACCGTGAACCCGGCCACCCCGGGCTCGGTACCGCAGACCACCACGTACACCTACGGCAAGGCCGCCTGGCACCGCAACGACTCGCCGGCCACCCAGGACAAGAACCGCACCTGGGACCAGTTCCGCGGCTACGCCAGCGTCACCACCGTGACCGGAAGCGGCAACGACGGCCCCCAGTCGCAGAGTTCGACCACCTTCTACCAGGGCATGGACGGTGACGTCCTTGCCAACGGCACCCGCCGAAGCGTCTCGGCCTCGGGCCCGACGAGCGGCCAGGTCACCGACTCCGACTGGCTCTCCGGCCAGCCCCTGGAGTCCGACACCTACACCCAGGCGGGCGGCAGCATCACCGGCTCCACGGTGAACACCGCGAGCGGCCCGGTCACCACCGCCACCCACAACCAGGGCAGCATGCCCGCCCTCGTCGCCCGGTACGCGAGCACCAACGCGACCACCACGTCACGCTCGTTGAAGGCGGACGGCACCTGGCGCACGACCACCAAGAGCACCACGACCGACCCGGCCCACGGCAACCGCACCACCACCTCGATCGACACCGCGGACGGCCTGCCGGACATCTGTGCCCGCACCACCTACGCGGCCGGCTCGGACCCCCAGGTCCTGGCACTGCCGTCCGAGGTGATCACGGTGTCCGGCGCCAACGCCTGCACCGCCGCACCGACCGCCGCCAACACCGTCTCCTGGGCCAGGACGGCCTACGACGGCCAGCCCATCGGCCGGTTCGGTGCCGTGCACGACGTGACGGCCGTGCAGACGCTCGACCACTTCGACTCCACCGGCACTCCGCAGTTCACCTCGGAGAGCCGGACCTTCGACGGCTACGGGCGCCTGACCTCCGCGACCGACCCGAACGCCACCGACAGCGCGCACCCGAACGGTGCCACCACGACGACCGCGTACACCGCGGCGAAGGCCGGCGAACTGCCGAACACCCTCACGGTCACCGCCCCGGCCCCGGCCGGAGCCAGTGACGCAGCCTCCGGGCGCACCACGACGACCAAGGTGGACCCGGCACGGTTGATCCCCACCAGCGTGACCGACCCCAACGGCCGCACCACCAACCGGGCCTACGACCAACTGGGACGGGCCACCGCTGTGTGGCTCCCGGGCCGTGACACCACTGCTGCTGCCAACGCCACGTTCGCGTACTCGACCCCCGGCGTCGTCAACGGCACCACGGTCCCCCCGACCGTGACCAGCTCCAAGTTGCTGGCGAACGGAGCGTACGCCGTCAGCATCCAGATCATGGACGGCACGGGACGGGTCGTGCAGACCCAGTCCACCCCCGCACTGTCCGCCTACAAGGGCCGGCTGATCACCGACACGGTCTACGACTCACACGGCCGGGTCACCCGGGCCAACAGCCCCTGGTACAACAACGACGCCGCCCCGAGCACCACGCCGTACCTGACCACCACCCAGCAGGCCCCGGCCCAGACCTACACCGTCTACGACGGCCTCGGCCGGCCGGTGACGCAGCAGTTGGTCGCCTACGGCGTGGTCCAGTCCACGACCACCACCGCCTATCCCGGCGCCGACCGCACCGACGTCACGCCGCCCGCGGGCGCCACACCGACCTCGACCGTCACCGACACCCGCGGCCAGAAGACCCAACTCTGGCAGTACAAGACGGCCACCGCCACCGGCAACCAGGCCGACGCGGACGTGACCTCCTTCACCTACACGGCCGACGGCCGCCTCGCCACCCACAAGGACGCCGCGGGCAACACCTGGACCCGCAGCTACGACCAGCGCGGCCGCGAGACCGCGCTGTCCGACCCGGACACCGGCACCAGCGCCAAGACCTACGACACCGCAGGCCGACTGGCATCGACCACCGACGCGCGCGGGCAGAGCATCGCCTACACCTACGACCTGCTCGGCCGCGTCACCGGCACCTACTCGGGAACGGTCGCACCGGCCAACCAGCTGACCGGCTCCACCTACGACACCGTCCTCAAGGGCCAGCCCGCGACCTCGACCCGCTACGTCAACGGGGCCTCCGGCACCGCCTACACCAGCTCCGTACTGGAGTACGACACCGCCTACCACCCCACCAAGACCACCACCACCATCCCCGGCACCGAGATCGGCCAGGGCACCACTCCCTTCACCTACACCTACCAGGCGATCTACGACCCGATCACCGGCGCCCTGACCGACGACAAGCGCTCGGCCGTCGGCGACATCGCCGAAGAGGTCGTCCACTACACGTACGACACCAACGGCCCGCTGCGCACCTACGGCACCGGCACCACCACGTACGACCTGTCCTCGGACTGGGACGCCTACGGCCGCAACATCCGCTCCACCATGAACCCGTGGGGCACCCAGATCGTCGTCACCAACACCTACGACGAATCCACCGGCCGCCAGCTGTCGCAGTTCGTCGACAAGCAGACCGCAGCCACCGGCGCCGTCCAGCAGACCACCTACGCCTACAACGCGGCGGGGCAGATCACGGCGGTCCGGAACATCCCGGACAACACCCCGACCTCCACGGACCTCCAGTGCTTCGGCTACGACTACCTCGGCCGCCTCACCAACGCCTGGACGGACACCGGAACACTCACCCAGGCCGCCCAACCCACGGTCGGCGGCATCGGCGCCTGCGCCAACTCCACACCCACCAGCGGCGCCCAGGCCCCGCTGAAGACCACGGTCGGCGGCCCCGCCGCGTACTGGCAGAGCTACGGCTACGACCTCACCGGCAACCGCACCCAGCTCGTCCAGCACGACCCCGCCGGTGACACCACCAAGGACACCACCACCAACCAGACCTTCCCGGCCCCCGGGACCGTCAACACCCCGACCACCGCCCCCAACACCGGCGGCGGCACCGGCGGCACCCACGCCCTGACCGGCACCACCACCACGACGCCGACCGGCACCACCGGCAGCAGCGCCCAGTACGACGCGGCGGGCAACACCACCACCGTCACCGACACCTCCGGCACCGCCACCCTGACCTGGAACAGCGAGAGCAAGCTCGCCTCCTACACCAAAACGGGCACCGCCGGACCGACCACCTACCTCTACGACGCCACCGGCAACCAGCTCATCCGCCGCGACCCCGGCAAGACCACCATCACGCTCGGCAACGACGAACTGGTCTACGACAGCACCGCCAACAGCGTCACCGGCGTCCGCTCCTACCAGATCCCCGGCGGCACCACCCTGGTCCGCCAGGGCGGCAAGTCCACCTACCAGATCGCCGACCACCACGGCACCGGCACCCTCGCCCTCGACGGCACCACCCTCACCGAGACCCGGCGCCCCTCCGACCCCTTCGGCAACCCCCGCGGCACCCAGCCCACCACCTGGGCCGGCGACCACGGCTACGTCGGCGGCACCAAGGACGACGCCACCGGCCTCACCAACCTCGGCGCCCGCCAGTACGACCCCGTCCACGGGCGCTTCCTCAGCCCCGACCCCGTCGTCGACCTCGCGTCCCCACAGCAGTGGAACGGGTACGGCTACAGCAACAACAACCCCGTCAACCTCAGCGACCCCACCGGCCTGCGCCCCGAGGGCACCTGCGGCGGCTTCGGCACCTGCGAGACCCCGCAGGGCACCCTCGTCGAGGAGACCTGGACCTCGAACCACGGGGTATGGACCGACACCATCCGCAAGACCCCGCTGTGGCTGCGCGTCGGGGCGAGCCACTCCTCCCGCAAGCCCAACATCTGCAACAACGAGGCGAAGATCTGCGACTTCTTCAGGTATGCGGAGAAACACACGAGCATCTGCAAGGAAGTCGGCTGCGGCGTCTACCGGACCACGTCCTATCCCCCCAACGGCGCCGACGCCCACAACATCCTCGGGATGTGGCTGCTCAACCAGTTCGGAACCGACAAGGTGAACTTCGGCGCGGGCGACCCGTTGGTGAACGATCTCGCCAAGCAGTCCCAGGTGAAAACCCTCAGTGACAGACTGCTCAAGAACTATCAAGAGAATGGAAACAATGCGATCGGCAAGGACGATACCGAGTCCTACGAGGACGTCGGCCCCCAGTTCAAGACCTTGCCTCACTGGAAGAACGTGCTGATCGGGGCCGCCAACGACCTCGCCGGTACGCTGACCGACGGATTGTTGGGCACCAACGGCGAAGCCAAGTCGGTGATGGGATCGTTCACGGTGCACGGACGAATCACCAGTGTCGAACCGGCACGGGACGGCTACCGCGTCGTGAACATGACCTTCACCGTGGACGACCACTGGGACTGGAACTCGGCAAGCAAGGTGCTACCGAGGGGCGCGCCCTCGCCCGCGCCCTGGTGGACCGGGTTGAAGCTCGGCAACCCGGTCGAGAACCACTTCGAGTGGGGATATCGAACCATCCTCGCCCCCGGAGACTGATCACCGTTCCGGCCGTGCCTGCTGCGCGAGCAGCAGGCACGGCCGCCCGGCGTCGGGCTCCCGGTGCCGGCGCCGGCTCAGCCCTTGACGACGCCCAGGGGGACCAGGCGGGCCACCTGGCGGGCGAGGCCGGCGGCCTCGGTGACGGCGGCCACCGCGTCGACGTCCTTGTACGCCTCCGGCGCCTCCTCGGCGAGCGCCCGCAGCGAGGCCGGGCGGACGGCCACCCCGTGCGCCTCCAGGTCGTGCTTCAGCTGCTCGCCGCGCACCGTCCGCAGCGCCTGGTGGCGGCTCCAGACCCGCCCGGCGCCGTGGCAGGCGGAGCGGAAGGCCTCGTTGCCGGGCAGGCCGACCATCACGTACGAGGCGGTGCCCATCGTGCCCGGCACCAGCACCGGCTGGCCGGCCGCGCGCAGGTCGGCCGGCAGTTCGGGGTCGCCCGGCGGCAGGGCGCGGGTGGCGCCCTTGCGGTGGACGCACAGGGTGCGCGCGACGCCGTCCACCTCGTGGGTCTCCAGCTTGGCGAGGTTGTGCGAGACGTCGTAGACCAGCTCCAGGCCGACGCCGAGGGCGGCGGCGAAGGCCCGGCGGGCCGCCTCGGAGAGCAGCTGGCGGTTGGCCCGGCCGTAGTTGGCGGCGGCGGTCATCGCGCCCAGGTAGGCGCGGCCGCGTGCGGAGTCGACCGGGGTGCAGGCGAGTTGGCGGTCCGGCAGCTCGATCCGGTGGCGGTGCAGTTCGCGGTCCATGGCACGGACGTGGTCGGTGCAGATCTGGTGGCCGAGGCCGCGCGAACCGCAGTGGATCATCACGCAGACCTGGCCCGGCCGCAGCCCGAAAGCGGCGGCCGTCGACGCGTCGTGCACCCGGTCGACGGCCTGCACCTCCAGGAAGTGGTTGGCCGAGCCGAGGCTGCCGACCTGCTGCAGCCCGCGCTCGACGGCCCGGGTGCTCACCTCGGCGGGGGCGGCGCCGGCCAGCACGCCGCCGTCCTCGCAGCGCTCCAGGTCGCGCGGCACGCCGTGGCCGTGCTCGACGGCGTAGCGGGCGCCGCCGAGCAGCAGGTCGTCGAGCTCCGCCGGGCCGTCGAGCTCCCACAGGCCGCCCCGGCCGAGGCCGCGCGGGACCATCCGGTCCAGCAGGTCCATCAGGCGGGCGATCCGCTCCGGGCCGACCTCCTCGCGGGTCACGCCGGCCGCCAGCAGCCGGACCCCGCAGGAGATGTCGAAGCCGACGCCGCCGGGCGAGACCACCCCGCCCCGCTCGACGTCGGTGGCCGCGACCCCGCCGATCGGGAAGCCGTAGCCCCAGTGCACGTCGGGCATCGCGTAGGAGGCACGGACGATGCCGGGCAGCGCCGCCACGTTGGCGACCTGCTCCAGCGCCTTGTCCCCGGCGGCCTGCGGCAGCAGCGCGCCGGTGGCGAACACGACGCCGGGCACCCGCATCGGCGGGCGCGGTTCGATCCGCCAGCGGTTGCGGCCCGCCTCGGCCAGGACGATCTCCATCGCGCTCACCCGGCTTCCGGCTGTTCAGACGTCGACGGTGGCCCGGCAGGTCCAGCCGTCCGGGCCGCCGCTCAGGTCGAGGTCGTGCAGCGAGACGGCCTTCGGCACGGCGCCCACCAGGGCGGCGGTGGCGGCGTCGGCCATCCGGAAGCGCACCTCGATGCTGCGGGCACCGTCCAGGCCGCGGATCGGGCCGAGGGCCAGCGCGGCGGGCAGCTCGCCGGTCGCGTCCATCCGGTAGACCACCTCCTCCAGCACGCCGGCCAGCAGGTCGGCGTCGCTCGCCCCGAAGACGGTGCAGCCGCGCTCCCCCACGATCCGGGCGCCCTCCAGGTCGGCGAAGCTGCCCACCACGGCGCGCACCAGCTCGCCGATGCAGCCCTCGGGCGTCGGCGCCCACGCCTCCACCCGCAGGTCAGCGGTGTGCGGCACGCTCCGGTGGCCGCTGCGGCCGGTCGGGCCGGGGCCGTCCATCCGTCCTCGCCTCCCAGGGGCGGGCATCCGTCCCCTCCCAGCGTGGTCCTGCGGGCCGGTCCGGGGCAAGCCGCCGCGGTCAGCCGCGCACCGATGCCAGGTAGGCCGCGGTCAGCTCGGGCGTGGCCAGCCAGGCCTCGTGGTCGCTCGGCTCCGCGTAGGTGTTGGCGAACCGGTCGGCGACCGCCCGGTGCTCGGCGGCGGCGGCGAACACGGCCTGCAGGTGGTCGGGCATGCCGAGCAGGTCGGCGGTGAGCCGGACGCCGTGCCGGGCGTGCCGCTGCCAGAACCGCTCGGCGGTGCGGCACATCCAGTCGGCGGTGAAGGGCGCGTCGCCGTGCTCGACGATGGCGCGCCGGTAGGCCTCGGCCGCGCGGGCGGCGCTGTTGGCGCCCTGGCCGGTGATCGGGTCGTTGACGACGACGGCGTCACCGAGGCCGAGCACGTGGACGCCGTCGACGCCGGAGCCGAGCTCCGCCACCGGCCGCCGCACGACCGGGGTGACGGCCCCGGAGAGCCCGGCCAGCGCGTCGGTCGGCTCGGCCTGCCTCCAGAGCTCCGCCTCCCAGGGCAGGTACTCGGCCAACAGCGCCCGCATCCGGGCCAGTTGGACGTCGGGCGCGGGGTGGTCGCCGAAGGCGTCGAGCGGGCCGCCGGGCAGCGACTCCCAGAGCAGGATGTCGCACGGGCCGGACAGGGTGAGCGCCGGCTGCAGGTACAACTCGCCGAGCCCGGGCAGCGCGTGCATCCGAGCTCTGGGCTCGGTCGCCGGATCCGGCGAGCCGACGCCGTGCACGTACAGGCAGGACAGCGTGCGCTGCGGCCGGTCGAAGGGCGAGCGGGCGGCGTCGCGTTCGAAGATCCCGGCGAGTTCGCCGCGCCCGGCCGCGACCACCGTCAGGTCGTGCCGGCGGGCGAGTGCGCGCAGCCCGTCGCGGTCGAGCGAGCGGTACTCGATCCGGCCGCCGCGCTCGGCGAGGAGTTCCAGCCAGTGGGCCAGCTTGAGCCGCTGGTCGACGGACTGGGCCGGGTCGTCCAGGGTCATGGTGAATTCGAGCGCCTTCACCCCGGGCGGGGCGGCGAGCACCGAGCGGACGGCGTGCACGGCGGGCGCCCGGTCGGCCCACAGGTCGAGCCCGGCGGCCGCCTCGATCCGCAGCGCCGGGCCGAACATCGCCTGGGTGGACAGCACCCGCCCGCCGCGCACCTGCTCGGGCGTCCGCTCGGCGACCAGCGTCACCTCGTACCCGTCCGCCACCAGCCCGAGCGCGAGCTGCAGGCCGGCCTGGCCCGCTCCGACGACGGCGATCCGGCGCATGGGCGGCCTCCCGAGGGCTCTTCCGATCAGTTCTGACGGAACGTCAGCCTCGCACAGTAGCCGAGCGGGCCTGGCCCGTCACCAGGGCGGAGGGGCTCGCCGCGATCACGCGTCCAGGCAGGCGGTGATCAGCGCGGCCACCGCCTCGACCTGCTCCGCCACGTAGAAGTGGCCACCCGGGAAGACCCGCAGGTCGAAGCCGCCGGTGGTGTGCCGCGCCCACGGGGCGGCCTGGTCGACGGTCGCGTTCGGGTCGCTCTCCCCGACCAGGGCGATGATCGGTTGCGGCACGGTGGCGTCCGGCTCGCAGCGGTAGGTCTCGATGGCGGTGTAGTCGGCGCGCAGCGACGGGAGGATCACCTCGCGCAGCGCGGGGACGGCGAGGATGCGCTCGTCCGTGCCGCCGAGCCGGGTGATCTCCCGGAGCAGGCCGTCGTCCGAGAGCGTGTGCGTCTCGCTGTCGCGGGGCAGCGAGGGCGCGCGGCCCGCCGAGGCGAACAGCAGCCGGGGGCCGGGCACGCCGTCGCGGGCGAAGCGCCGGGCCACCTCGAAGGCGACGGCGCTGCCCATGCTGTGCCCGAACAGGACGAGCGGGCGGTCCGCCCAGGCCCGCAGCTCCTGGTAGACGCGTTCGGCCAGCTCCGGCACCGAGCGGATGCCCGGCTCGGCGAGCCGGTTCTGCCGGCCCGGGTACTGGACGGCGAGCACGTCGGCGTACGGCGCGAGGGCGTTGACGTGGTCCAGGTAGTAGCCGGCCGACCCGCCCGCGTGCGGGAAGATCACGACCCGGGCGGGGGCGTCGTCGTTCGGCTGGAACCGGCGGAACCACGGGCTCTCGACGGCGGCGCTGCGACTGGGCATGCGGGGGTGGGGCCTCTCTCCGGGGCGGGCGCTGGTGCTCCCAGTCTTCCAGCCCCGGGGGGGTCGCGCCTCACTGTCCGGGCCAGGAGCCGTCGATCAGAAGGCGATCAGAAGTCGTCCTCCTCGTCCGGGTCCCCGTAGCTCGCGAAGCGGTCGACGTACGGGTCGGGCTCGGTCACCCAGCCCGCCGCCAGCACCAGCCCGGAGGTGCGGTGCACGGCGAGGAAGCCGAAGGGCCGGGCGAACCGGACCCGCGCCTCGCGCACCCGGTACGGCGGCGGCACGGGCGCGCCGGCGGCCCCGACGCCGAAGGCCGTCACCGAGGCGGCGCGGAAGCCGAGCCGGCCGAAGGTCGCGGTGGCGCGCTGGGCCGCGCTGCCGATGTACAGCGGCTCGCCGTCCGCGAGACCGGGCAGCCGATGCTCGGTGGCGGAGGGGCTGCTCGCCGTGCGCAGGCCGAAGAGGTCGGGCCGCTCCAGCAGGTCGTGGTCGGCCTCGACGGTGAACTGCGGGACGGTGACGTACAGTTCGGGCTCGGGGTCGTAGGAGCGGACCTCGCCGATCCGCAGGCCCGGGCCGGTCGTGCCCAGCGGCAGCCGGTCGGCGGTGGTCCGCCGGTGCCGGCCGGCCAGGGCCTCGATGCCGGCGGCCAGCACCCGGCCGGGCGCGGTGTCCGGCTCCCCGAGCAGCAGTCGCACGTCGATGTCGCGGTCGCCGAGCACCCGCAGTTCGGTGATCGGGCCGTCCGGCGTCTCCAGCAGGGCGGCCCGGTCCAGCATCCGGGTGAGGCGGGAGAGGTAGTGGACGGGCCGGGGCCAGACCTCGTCCGCGCCCTCCGGCGGGCCGCCGAAGTCGCTGAACGGCCGGATCCAGTCGGTGCGCACGGTGAGCGCGGCGGCGAGCACCAGGCGGGTCGTCGGGTCCAGCGGGACGGGCATCGCGTCGACCATGCCGTCCGTGCAGCGCCGGGCCCAGCCGTCGAGCTCCTTCCGGTCCCGCTCCTCGTCGCCGGTCAGCCGCCCGTGCACGTCCATCGGGAGGCCGGCCAGCCATTCGGGGCGCGGGCGCAGCAGCGGCGAGGACCAGAGCCCGAGCGCGGCCCGCACGCCCGGCGCGCCGCGCAGCAGGCCGAACAGCTCCCGGGCCCGCTCGGCGGCCGCCTCCGGCGACGCCCCCAGCACCTCGGCCAGTTCGCCCCGCACCTGCGGGCTGCCGGTCGGCGCGAGCAGCCCGAGCAGCGGCCACACCCCGGCGGGCATCAGCACCGTGCCGGCGCCGGTGTCGACCCGCTCGGCCCAGCGTGCGCCCAGCGCGTTGGCGGCCCGTACGGCCTCGGCCCTGCTCATCCGTCCCCCTGCGTTTCGCTGTCCGCGCGTGCGCGCCGAGCGTAGGGCCCGACCGCGAGCGGAGGCGAACGGATTTCAGCCCCCGTCCTACCGCCGGGTGGCGAGGACGGCGGAGCTGGTCGGAGTGGTCAGCACCTCGGCGGCCTCCAGCGCCGGATGCGTCAGGTACCGCAGCCGCAGTTCGTCCACCGTGCCCTCGAAGCGCGGCGGCCAGTGCGGTGAAGGCGTGAAGTCGTCCATGACGAGCAGTCCGCCGGGGGCGAGCAGGTCCACGACGCCGTCCGGGTCGTCGCGTTTGCCGCCGCCGTCGCAGAAGAAGACGTCGAACGGCGCGTGCTCGGCGAGTAGCCGCCAGTCCCCGTGCAGCACCCGGACGCGTGCGTCGTCGCGGAACAACTCGGCTGCGGCGTCGGCGAGTTCCGCGTCCCGCTCGACGGTGACCAGCCGCCCGTCCGGCCCCAGGCCGCTGCGCAGCCAGGCCGTCCCGACGCCCGCCCCGGTGCCGCTCTCGGCGACGGTCCCGCCCGGCTTGGCGGCGGCCGCGAGCGCGAGCAGCCGGCCGACCTCCCGGCGGCTGCTCTTGGTGAACCCGCGTGCGGCGGCGGCGCGTTCGGCGGCCAGCACCTCCGCCGGGACGGGCCGCTCCATCGATCCGGTCACGTGCTTCCCCCTGGTCGAACGCTCAACTCCCTTGACGGGATGATCCCATGGCCGCGCCCACCGGCCCCGTCCCGAAGCGCACCGCCCGCGCCCGGGAGCGGGAGGCGCCGTCCAGCAGCAGCACGGACGCCGCCTCCGGAGCCGGCGACGGCGCGCCGGCCCGGAGGTGGCGGGTGAAGGCGGCGAGCAGCCGTTCCAGGCCGTGCCGGTGGCGGGCGAAGACCCGGGCCGGGGCGTGCCGGCCGCGGGCGCGCTGCCCGTCGAGCGCGGTGGCGGCGCCGACGTCCAGCAGCACCAGGTGCAGTTCGCGGCCCCGGCGCGCCGCCTCGCGGGCCAGCCAGCGGCGCATCCAGGCCCGACTGCCGCAGTCGTGCACCAGCAGCGGCCCGCCGCGCCGGACGGAGGCGCGCAGCAGCCGGAAGTGCTCCAGCCGGGCCCACGGCCGGTACACGGCGTACGGCAGGCTCGCGGGCATGACGGCCTCGCAGGCCTCGTGGACGGTGCGCGGGTCGACGGTGCGCGGGGCGACGGCGCCCGGCTGCGGCCCGGACCAGCGGCGCAGCAGGGTGCTCTTCCCGGCGCCGGGCAGTCCGGAGACCACGACCACGGCCCCGTCCGGGTACGCCACGGCGAACTCCGCCCCGCCCGCGCCCCGCAGGTCCACCACGCCGCGCGGCGTCACCACCGCGTCCACCCCGCTGCTCACCCGGCTCGCCCGCCCCTGTCGCCCGTCCGACCGGGAACCCTAACAACAACCACGCCCGCCCCGCCGCACCGCACCGTCCCCGACCACGCTACGCTGACGCGCCGTCAGCCCGGAGAGGGGCGGGAAGGCCCGCAGGGCCGGAGGGAGGGCGGGGCATGGCCGGCGAGGAGCCCACGTACACCGCGCTGGTGCTGGCCGGCCTGGCCCGGGACCGGGGCCGGGTGGCGGTGCGCTACGGCGGGGCGGCGCTGACCGCGCAGGACTGCCTGGACGCCGTCCACCGGCTGGCCCGCGCCCTGGAGCGGGCGGGCCTCGGACGCGGGGACGGGGTGACGGTGCTCGCCGGGAACCGTCCGGAGGCGCTGCTGGTGCGGCTGGCCGCGAACCTGCTGGGCTGCCGGGTCGCGATGCCGTTCCCGGACGCGCCCGTCCCGGAGCTGGTCGAGCTGGCGCGGTTCGCCGACACGGCGGCGCTCGTCTTCGACCCCGGCCGCTGCCTGCCCGCGGCCGTCGCGGTGGCCGGGGCGCTGCCCTCGGCCGGCCTGTTCGCGCTCGGGCCGACCGCCCTCGGCGCCGACCTCCTGGACCTCGCCGCGTCCTGCTCCCCCGCGCCGCTGGAGCCCCGCTACCGGCCCGAGGACGTGATGGCGCTGAAGTTCACCGGCGGCACGACCGGCCGGCCGAAGGCCGTGATGCGGCGCTTCGCCCGGCCGCCGCGCCCGCCGCTGCTGTCCGGCGCGGTGTTCCTGCTGTGCACGCCGCTCTGCCACGGCGGCGGCACCACGGCCGACCTCGCGCTGGCCGCGGGCGGCACGGTGGTGCTGCAGGACGGGTTCGAGGCGGGGGCGGTGCTGGCGGCGGTCGAGCGGTTCCGGGTGTCCCGGACGTACCTGCCGCCGCACCTGCTCTACCGGCTGCTGGACCATCCGCTGCTGTCCTCGGCCGACACGGGCAGTCTGCGCCGGGTCACGTACACCGGCTGTCCGCCCTCGCCGCGGCGGCTGGCGGAGGGGACGCGGCGGCTGGGCCGGGTGCTGCACCAGACGTACAGCCTGACCGAGTGCGGCCCGGTGTCCCGGCTGGGCCCGGACGAGCACCTCGATCCGCGGCTGCTGACCACCGCCGGGCGCCCGTTCCCGGACACCGGGGTGCGGATCACGGACGAGGACGGCGCGCCGCTGCCGCCGGGCGCGACGGGCGAGATCCGGGTGCGCACGCCGACCGCGATGGCCGGCTACTGGCGCGATCCGGAGCTGACCGAGCAGGTGCTGACGGACGGCTGGCTGCGCACCGGCGACCTGGGCGGCCTGGACGCGGCCGGCTATCTGACGGTGGCCGGGCGACGGGCCCCGATGGCCGTGGTCGAGGGGCACAACGTGTTCCCCCGGGACGTCGAGGAGCCGCTGCGGGCGCATCCGGAGGTGCGCGAGGCGGTGATGTTCGCCGCCACCGACGCGGACCGGCTGGAGCGGGTGCACGCCGCGGTGTGCGTCGTCCCGGGCTCGGCGGTGACGGCGGAGCAGCTGCGCCGCTGGAGCGTGGAGCGCGGGGGCGGGCGCAGTGCTCCGGACAGCGTCCTGGTGCTGCCGGGCATCCCGCTGACCGGCCTGGGGAAGCCGGACCTGGCGGCACTGCGGGCGCTGGTGGAGGCTCCCGGGGGACGGGCGGTCGCCACCCTGGGGGCGCTCGAAGGGGCATGACGCGCCCCTCGGACGCGTCGAGCGCCCGCGCGGACGACCGCTCGCGCGGCAGCCCGCGGGAAGAACCGGCGTGGACAGCTCGACCGTGCGGGCCGAACTGCCGATACAGCTGCGGCGGCGTTCCCTCGCACCGTCCCCCGGAGGCACCACCATGACCTGGCTACGCGTCCTGACCGCGCTGGGCATCCTGGCCGGCGCGGCCGGCGCCCTGCTGGTCTTCGCCCACTGCACCTCCCCCACCCGGCACGCCCCCCGCGCGCGGCGCACCCCGTACGCCCGGCGCACCCCCGACACCCCGCGCACTCCGCACACCCCGCGCGCCGACCGCGACGCCCTCGGCCTCCGTACGGACGCCGAGGGCAGCGGCCTCTTCCCGCGGACGGGCGGCGAGGACTGACCGTCAGCGGTCAGTGCCCCGCCAGGTCGTCCGGCCGGACCTCGATGTGGTCGGCCGCGAGGTCGACGGCGACCCGGTGCTCCATCCCCAGCGCCTCCAGGAACTTGACCGGCAGTTGGACCCGCCCGGTGCGGTCCAGCATCACGTACTCGCGCTCGTTGATCGACTCCTCGCCGTGCTCGTCCGTCACGGTGCGGCGCAGCACCTCGCTGCTGGTGCGCCCGTCCCGGATCGCGACCGTGCGGCGGACCTCGCCCGCGACCATCGGGTCGTGGGTGACGATGACGACGGTGGCGCCCAGCTCCCGGTTGACGGTGCGGAAGGACTCGAAGATCACCCCGGCGGTCTCGGAGTCCAGCTCGCCGGTGGGCTCGTCGGCGAGCAGCACCGGCGGGTTGTTGGCCATCGCCACCGCGATCGCCACCCGCTGCTGCTGGCCGCCGGACAGCTCGCCGGGCTTCCGGCGGGCGAGGTCGCCGATCTCCAGCGCCTCCATCAACTCGGCGACCCGGGCGGTCTGCTGCTTCGCGCCGAGGCCTCCGGAGCGGCGGCCGCGCAGCTGCATGGGCAGGGCGATGTTCTCGGCGGCGGTGAGGAAGGGCAGCAGGTTGCGGGCGGTCTGCTGCCAGATGAAGCCGACCACCTCGCGCCGGTAGCGCAGCCGCTCCTTGGCGGACATCTCCAGCAGGTCGCGGCCGGCCACCGTGGCGGTGCCGGCGGTGGGCACGTCGAGCCCGGCGAGGATGGTCAGCAGGGTCGACTTGCCGCTGCCGGAGGCTCCGACCAGGGCCACCAGGTCGCCCTGCTGGATGGTCAGTTCGAGGCCCTGGAGGGCCTGCACCTCGACGCCCTCGGCGCTGAAGATCCGTACCAGCCGGTCGCAGACGATGGCGGCGTCCGCGCCGTGCGCCTTGGGCGCGGCGGCGGCGAGGGCCCGCTGCCGGAGCTCCTGCAGGCTGGGGGCCTCGGCGGCCCGGCGCTCCTCCTGGGGGGTGGTCCTCACCTGGCGTCTCCTGTCTCGACTGTCCGCGCTGTCCGCGCTGTCCGCGCTGTCGGCACTGTCCGCTTGCGCTTGCGTTTCATCTCGTGGGGGGCCGTCCGTCCGCTCGGGCCGGACGGCCGAGCGGGCCTCATGCCTGCTCCCCCGCCCGCAGTTCGGTGGCGATCTGGCGCCGCCCGGAGATCGCCGTCTCCAGCAGCACGCCGAGGCAGACCACCAGCGCCAGTCCGGCGGTGGGCAGCAGCACCGGCGTGACCACCGGTTCCAGCGTCTCGGCGACCTTGGCGCCGACCAGGGCCGAGAGGTCGAAGGCCGACCCGATCAGCGCGACCGCCGCCAGGGCGACCAGCCCGCCGCCGACCGCCGCCGCCAGCGTCTGCGGCAGCGTCTCGGCGACGATCAGCGCCAGCCCCTGGCGCGGCCGCAGGCCCATGGTGCGCAGCCGGGCGAGCAGCGCGGTGCGGTCGGGGGCGGCCCGCAGGAGCGTCAGCAGGACGGCGAGCAGAGCGAATCCGCCGCCGGCGAGGCCCGCGTACCAGAACATCGACCCGGCCGCGCGCTGGAGCGGGTCGTCGGCGAGCGCGGCGGCGGCCTCCCGGCTGCTGTGCACGGCGTAGCCGGGCGGCAGTCCGTCGCTGGACTTGCCGGCCGCCTGGGCGACGTCGCCGATCAGCTTGGCCATGCCGGTGGCCGCGGTCAGGCCGTGCTCGGCGACCAGGCCGCGCAGCTGCCCGGGGTCGATGTCGCCGGTGGCGATCCACTTGTTGGTCCGCTTCAGCTCGGGCAGCCGCTCGGCGGCGGGGCCGGCCGGGACGACCACGAAGGGCTGGCCCGGGTCGGGCAGGGCGGGGGTGCGGGCGATCGTTCCGGCGACGGTGGTGCGCAGTTGGCCCCCGTTGGGGGTGCGCACCCGGGCGGGGCCGGTGGCGAGCCGCTTGGCGAGGTCGCGGCTGAACAGGGCGGGCACCGGGGTGTCCGGACCGCCGGGGGTGCCGGCGAGCTTCGCCGGGTCGAAGGCGCCGGCGCCGAGGCTGCGGGCGATCTCGGCGTAGGCGGTCGGTTCGGCGACCACCAGGACGGCCCTGGTGGTGTCCCCGTCGCCGCCGATGAACAGGGCGGTCGGCTCGACCCACAGGCCGGTGGCCGCGTCGACGCCGGGCAGTTCGCCCGCGGCCTTGGTGAAGGCCTCGGGCAGGGTGGCGTAGATCGGGACGGTGACGGCCGCGTCCCCGCCGGTGGCGAGCCGGGCGGCCCGGGTGCGGGCGTGGTCGACGGTGTCGAGGACGGTGGCGCCGAAGCCGGTCGTGGTGACGGCGATCAGCAGGGCGAGCAGCGGCAGCACGGACGGCCGGCGGCGGCCGGCGTTGTCGCGGGCGGCGCGGGCGAGCCCGAGGAAGCCGATCAGGCCCCGGCCGCGCCGGGCGAGCGCGGCGAACCGGCCGACCAGGAGCGGCTGGACGCGGGCCAGCACCAGGCCGCCGCTGAGCGCGAGCAACAATGGGGCGAGCACCAGCAGCGGGTCCAGGTCGGCGCCGCTCGCGGCGACCCCGCGGCGGCGGACCTCGGCCACGGCGGCCGCGGTGACGGCGAGGACGGCGAGTTCGCCGACCAGGCGGCGCCGGCCGCCGGCCGCCCGCGGCCGGGACCGGAGCAGCGCGGCCCGGGCGGGGAAGGCCAGCAGGGCGAGCAGGGTGGCGGCCAGCGCGGCGAGCACCGCGTTGCCCCACCGGGGGGTGGGCAGCAGCACCAGGGCGAGTGCGGTGGCGAGCGCGGCGGCGGGCAGCACGGTGACCGCGCCTTCGCCGAGCAGCCGCAGCAGCACGCCGCCGCGCGAGCCGCCGCGGGCCCGCAGCAGCCGGATCTCGCCGGTGCGCCGGTCGGCACTCAGGGCGGCGGCGAGGCAGAGCACCACGGTGGCGACACCGGCGACGCCGACCGGCCCGATCGCGGACAGCGGCGCGACGGCCTGCTGGCGGGCGCGGGCCCGCTGGAGGACGTCGGGCAGCTGGGAGACGACGTGCAGGTCCGCCCGGTTGGTGACCCGGGCGAGCGTGCCGGCGCCCCGGCCGGCCAGGTAGGAGGCGACGGTGTCGCGGGTCCGGTCGAGCTGGTCGGCGCGCAGCGCGCCGGTGTCGACCGGCAGCCGCCAGAAGTCCTGTCCGCCGCCGCCCCAGCTGAGCAGCTGCGGCAGTGCGTCGCCGGCGACGAAGCCGGTGGTGCGCCAGTGCAGCTTGCTGGGCGTCCCGTCGAGGCAGGCCCGGACGGGGCAGCCGAGGTTCTCCCAGAGCGGGTCCTGCGGGTCGTCGACGCGGTAGAGGCCGACGACGGTGGCCGTGATCGGGCCGGTGCCGAGGTTCCCGCCGTCGACGACGTCGCCGAGCTTGATGCCGATGGTGGCGGCGGACTCCGCGCTGACCGCGATCTGCACGGGCCCGGCGCCGGCGGCGGGCCAGCTGCCGGCGGTGAGGGCGGCGTGCTCGGTGAGGCCGTTCAGGTAGAGCAGGCCGAGCACCGGCGGCGAGTCCTCGGAGAGCCGGGCGTAGCCCTTGTTCCACATCCCGCGGTCCTGCTTGACCCGGATGCCGTGGACCTGGCCGTCCTGGCTGAGCCGCAGGTTCGGCCCGATCTCGCCGACCAGCCGGTCCCGCGTCGCCCGCAGGTCGGCGGCGGCCTCGGTGGGGGCGGCCTGGGCGACGGCCTCCAGGCTGGTCGCGTTGACGCCGATCCTGCGGGTGAACTCGCGCAGCGCGCTGTCGGTGCTGCGGTCCGACAGCCGCGGGAAGGCGGCCGCGAGGAAGACGGTGACGAACGCGAGCGCCGCCATGAGCAGGGCGGCCAGCGGCGTGGCGCGCAGCCGGGTGCGGACCCAGGGCGCCGGCCGGTGGTCGGCCCGGGGGGTGGGCACGGTGGTGCCGGCCTCGGTGGTCACATCTCCTCCACGTGGCGCAGCCGGGCGGCCACGTCTCGACGGCGGCGTCCGATGAGGAAGGCCGACAGCAGCGGGACGACGGCGATCGCGGCCGTGAGCAGCAGTGTCCGGCCCACCGGCAGTTCGACCAGCGCCTCGGGCGTGGGCCGGCGGGCGGCGGAGGTGAGCACCACGTACGGGACGATCAGGCGGACGAGCAGGGCGCCGAGGGCGAGGCCGACCGCGCCGCCGAGGGCGACCAGCAGCGCCTGTTCGGCGGCGACGGTGCGCGCGACCTGGCGGCGGGGGGCGCCGAGGGCGAACAGCAGGGCGGAGTCCCGGGAGCGCTCGTGGGCGGAGCCGGCCGCGGCGGCGGCGAAGCCGATGGCGGCGAGCACGGCGGTGACGATCGCGATGACCAGCAGCGCGCTCTGCGGGGCGGCGCCGACCGGGTCGTCGAGCAGGGCGGCGGCCGTCTCGTCGTCGAGCTGGAGGTCCTGGGCGCCGGGGGCGGCGCGCAGGGCGGCGGCGGCCTCGGCGGGGGTCCGGTCGCCGGGGCCGGTGGCGGGCAGCCACCACTCGGTGCGGGTGGGCAGGTCGTT
Organism: Streptomyces rubellomurinus; assembly: GCF_000961885.1. GTDB lineage: Bacteria > Actinomycetota > Actinomycetes > Streptomycetales > Streptomycetaceae > Kitasatospora > Kitasatospora rubellomurina. Next base: position 93,247 of record NZ_JZKH01000013.1, on the reverse strand, counting down.
GCCCTGGGCGGCGAGCAGCCGGGCGGCGGTGCCGAGGTCGACGACCAGGGCGCTGCGGCCGGCCACCGGCACGGCCTCGACGGCGGCGGTGACCTTGACCGGGAGCACGGCCCCGGAGAACGGCACCTGGACGGTGTCGCCGACGCCGGCGCCGATGGTGCGCAGGTAGTCGTGGGTGGCGACGCCGCCGACGGCGGTCGGGGCGGTCGCGCCGGCCGGGGCGAGGATGGCCCGCAGGCTGCTGCCGACGCCGTTGGCGAAGCGGTACCGGAGGCTGAACAGCCGGTCGGCGTCGGTGGTCTCCGGGTCGAGGCGGGCGGCGGGGCCGGGTGCGGCGCCGCCGGTGGCGCCGGAGGCGCGGACGGCGGGGGAGGTCGCGGTCCAGCCGAAGCCGGCGGGGACGGGGACGGCGGTGGCGGGGCCGTCCGCGGTGTCGGAGACGGCGAGGCGGTGCACGGTGACGACGCCGTCCATCCGGTCGCTGAAGGTGACGGTCGCGCCGACCACGGTCAGCGGCGCGGCGGCCGCGCCGACCGGGGCGTCGACCAGGGGGCCGAGCGCGACCGAGGCGTGCACGTCGCCGTCGAACGGCAGGGTGGGGAACGGGACCTTGTGCACGAAGCCGAAGCGGTCGCGCAGCAGCAGCCGGACCTCGGGGTGGACGGCGAGGGAGAACGACCCGAAGCCCTGCTGGGGCCGCTCCGCCTGGCTGACGGTCAGGTCGGCGTCGATCCGCAGCGGGCGGCCGGGCAGCGGCAGTCCGGCGGCCGCCCCGGCGGGGGCGGGCTCGGCGAGCGGCGCGAACAGTTCGTCCCGGCCGTGCCCGTCCAGCAGGTCGTCGCGGACGGGGACGCGCTCGGCGAAGGCCTTGGCGTCGACGGCGAGCAGCTGGCCCTTGCCGTTCGGCAGCGACTGCTCCTCGCGGACGACGGGGACGATCCGGTCGCCGCCGGGCAGGGCGCCGTAGCGGCCGCCCTGGCCCATCACCGCGTTGTGCGAGCCGGTGATCCGCAGGCCGCCGGCGGTGCCGAAGGCGGCCTGGTCGCGCTGCGAGCCGGTCCAGGTGGCGTGCTGGCCGAGGGCGAGCACGCCGGTGGCCACGGCCATCACCAGCAGCAGCACGGGCCCGGTGGCGCGGGCGGGGCGGCGGGCCAGCTGCCAGCCGACCAGGGCGGGGCCGAGGCCGCGGCCGCGGGCGGCCGTCCGGGCGCCGAGCCGGGCGGCGAAGGGCAGCAGGCGCAGCACCACCAGGGTGCCGGCGCACAGCGCGAGGGTCGGGGTGGCGACGAGCAGCAGGTCCACGCCCAGGTCGCCGGAGGAGTCGGCGGACATGCCGCTGCCGTACTGGCTGAGCTGCTGGTAGGCGAGCGCGGCCAGGGCGAGCACGGCGAGGTCGCCGCCGTTGCGGGCGATGCCGGAGACCACGGCCTGGCGGCGGCCGGCCTTGCGGCGCAGGGCGGCGCCGGCGCCGCGCAGCAGGCCGGGCACGGTGGCCAGCGTGATGGAGGCGAGCGCGCAGAGCAGGGCGACCGGCCAGAGCGTCCAGCTGACGCCGGTGTCCAGGTGCACCTGGTGGCCGGTGCCGAAGCCGGCCAGGGCGCGGACCAGCAGCGGGGTCAGCAGCGGCGCGAGCAGCGCGGCGGGCAGGGCGAGCAGCAGCGATTCGAGGCCGGTGAAGGCGCCGAGCCGGGCGCCCGAGGCGCCGCGGGCGGCGAGCAGTTCGTTCTCGCCCTCCTGCCGGGCGGCGATCAGGTGGACGACCAGCAGCAGGGCGGCCGCGGCGAGGACGGCGAGTTGCAGGGCGCCGATCAGCAGGGTGGTCCGGGCGACCATCATGCCGGAGGACAACTCGTGCATGACGTCGGGCAGTTCGGTCTGGGAGTTGAGCGAGGCCCGGGTCCGCAGCTCGTCGCCGAGGCGCTGGGCGCGGTCGCCGATCGCCCCGGCGGTCGGCTGGTCGATGCCCCCGAAGTCGGCGTCGAGCACCCAGCCGCGGCTGCTCTGCACCAGTCCGGCGGCGGTGAAGGCGCTCTGGTCGACCATCACCGGGCCGTAGGTGGTGAACGCGCGGATGTCGACCTCGCGGCCGCCGACCGGGTCCGTGCGCCAGTACGGGTCGGCCGGGTCGATCGCCCGGTAGACGCCGGTGATCCGCACGGTGAGCTGGTCGCCGCCCAGCCGGTCCGCGAGGGGGACGTCGGCGGGCAGGGACCGCTCGGTCAGGCCGAGCCGGGCCAGCAGGGCCTGCGGGACGGCGGCCTGGGGGGCGGCGGAGCGGACGGGCGCGGTGGCGGCGGCGGGCCAGGCGCCGGAGACCAGGCGGACCTTGGCGCGGTCGAGGTCGGCGAGGACGGTCAGGTCGGGCTGCGCGTCGCGGCCCGGACCGGCGGGGGTCGCGGGGGTGGACGCGGCGGGGGCCGCGGGGGCGGACGCGGCGGGCGCGGCGTCGGCGGCGCCGCCGGCCGCCGGCAGGCCGTACGAGCGGCTGCGCAGCAGGGTGTCGGTGCGGACCGGCAGGTCCCCGAACAGGGCGGCGCGGTAGTCGGCCAGCGCCTGCTCGTCCTTGGCCCGGGTGTCGAGCCCGTGCTCCGCGGTGACCACGACGGTGGTGCGGGTGTGGCCCTGACCCTGCAGCGACTGCCGCAGACCGGCCTGGCCGACGCTGGCGTTGAACGCCACCAGCGCGGTCAGCACGGCCGTGGTGATCAGGACCGCGAGCAGGACGGCGGCGGCCAGCGGCAGTCGCCCGCGCAGTCGACGCACGACGAAGCCGAGCATCAGGTTCCTCCCCCGGGACTTCTCCGGTAACGATCCCGGCCCGCCCATCGATCCGATCCGAGCACGACTCGGCCACAGATGGACACTCTTCGGGCATACCGATGCGGTGAACTCCGGCATTTGATCACCGGATAGCGGACGATGCTGTCAGATGTGATCCGGAAACGGAAGGGACTTGCGCGAAGCAAGTAAGTAGTGAGCAAATTCCTTTCATTGGAAGCACCCTCGCGCAGGGCCGCCGCCAATACGCCATGGACACCTCATAAGTACGGCCCCGCCGCCCTCCCCGGGAGGGGGCGTCACGCCTCCGCGGATTTCCCTCCCGGGCGCGTGAACCCGCGGAGCCGCCCCAGCCGTAGAGCCGGACAGACACGCCCACAGGGGGACGCCGCATGACGCAGGACCAGGCCGCCGACGCCAGCACCACGCCGATGGTGACCGTGACCGACCTCCGGCGCAGCTTCGGTACGGGCGACCGGGCCGTGCACGCCCTGCGCGGGGTCTCCTTCACCATCGGCCGCGGCGAACTCACCGCGCTCAAGGGCCGGTCCGGCTCCGGCAAGACCACCCTGCTCAACCTGGTCGGCGGTCTGGACACGGCGACCGGCGGCAGCATCGCCCTGGACGGCACCGACCTCGCCGGGCTCGACGAGGACGGCCGGCTCGCCCTGCGCCGGGAGCGGATCGGCTTCGTCTTCCAGTCCTTCGGCCTGATCCCGATGCTCACCGCCGCCGAGAACGTCGGCGTGCCGATGCGGCTGCGCAAGGTCGCGCCCGCCGAGCGCGAGGAGCGCGCGCACACCCTGCTCGCCCTCGTCGGACTGGCCGACCACGCCAACCAGCGCCCGGGCGAGCTCTCCGGCGGCCAGCAGCAGCGCGTCGCCATCGCCCGGGCACTCGCCAACGAGCCGGCGCTGATCATCGCCGACGAGCCGACCGGGCAGCTGGACTCCGAGACCGGCCGCTCGATCATGGAGCTGCTGCGCGCGGTGGTGCGCAGCGAGGGCGTGACCGTGCTGGTCGCCACCCACGACCCGACGCTGATGGGGCTCGCCGACCGGGTGATCGAGCTCCGGGACGGGCGGATCGTCGAGGAGGAGCCCGCGGAACGGGCCGCCTAGGCCGGCGCGTTCGCTTTTCCGGCTTTCCGCACGCCCTCGCTTCCTCGTTTCCTCGTTTCCTCGCGAATGTCCCGGTCGCCGTCGCGGCCGGGACATTCGCGTTCCGGCGGTGAAGCGTTCCGCGGTCCTCGGGGAGGTCGATTGTCAGTGGCCCTTGTTATGGTCGCCGAACAACTCGCCGAACAACTCGCCGAACAACTTGCCAAAACAACTCACCGAAAGCCCGCCGACAACGGATGGAAATCCGTCGACGGTTCACCGCACCCAGGAGGTTCGATGACGATCTTCCGATGGATCCGCTCCGCATTCCGCTCGGCCGTGCCCCCGAAAACGCCGATGTGGTGGCCGGCAGTACCGCCGGCCACCACATCCGTCCTCACGCGCCCCGGTCGAGCGGGGCCCGCTTCACGCCGTCGTCCGTCACACCGCCGGGAAGATCTCCAGGTCCGGCTTCAGCAGCTGGCCCGGCTGCGGCGCGGTGCCGTCCACCAGGTAGCGGGTGACCAGCGCGTTCAGCGGCTTGCTGCGGCCGACCGCGCAGTGCTCGATCGAGTCGACGCTGACCAGCACCGCGTTGCCCAGCTCCTGCTGCATCCGCTGGGCGAACTTGTACTGGGTGGCCGGGTCGTAGAGGTTCCCGATCACCATGACGGTGTTCGAGGTCTTCTTGTTCCACGGGCCCTTGAACCGCTCGGCGTCCCGGGCCGGGGCCGGCCAGCTCGCGCACGCCGGCGCGTCGAAGGCCTGGTAGCGGCCGAAGGTCGGCGCCTCCTGCTCCCACGTCTTGGCGACGTTCGCGAACACCTTGTCGTTCGACGGGTACGGCTTGTCCTGGCAGTTGACGCCCATGTAGGAGTCGTCACCGGCGTACTCGGAGTCGGCCGGGGCCTCGCGCAGCGCGCGCGGGACCTCGACGGAGAGCAGGTCGGCGTCGGCGTCCGCGGCGGCCGCCTTCGGCGCCACCAGGGCGGCCGGGGCCGGGTTCATCGCCTGGTAGGAGGCCTGCAGCGACTTGGCCAGCGGTGCCAGCTTGGCCTGCGAGTACAGCGCGCTGGCCACCTCGCTGGTGAAGCTGCTCAGCGTGACCTTCTTGCCGCTCGGCAGCGTGACCGGGCTGGTCCGCAGGTGGTCGCGCAGCTCGTCGAACTTGGCCCGGGTGTCGCCCTCGCCGAAGGCGCAGCGCGGGGCGCCGGCGGTCTGGCAGCGCTTCAGGAACTCGTCCAGGGCCAGCTCGAAGCCGCCCGCGCGCTGGCGGTCGTACTCCAGGCCGTTGTGCAGGCGCAGGTTGGGGTCGACGTTGCCGTCGACGATGATCGCGCGCACCTTGTTCGGGTACATGTTGGCGTAGGTCGCGCCGATCAGGGTGCCGTAGGAGAAGCCCGCGAAGGTCAGCTGGGAGTCGCCGACGGCGCGGCGCATCCGGTCGAGGTCGCGCACCACGTTGATGGTCGACATGTGCTCGATCAGCGGGCCGGCGTTCTTGCTGCAGGCGTCCGTGTAGTCCTGGTCGGCGTCCAGGGTGTCGGCGATCTCGGCCTTGGTGACCGGCACGCCGACCATGCGGTTGTTGACCGCGTCGGCGTCTTCCTGCGTCTTGAAGCACTTGAGCGGGTTGCTCCGGGCCACCCCGCGCGGGTCGAAGCCGACCAGGTCGAACTTCGAGCGCACCTCGTCGCCGAAGCGGGTGGTGGTGGCCCACAGGTACCCGCTGCCGCCCGGGCCGCCCGGGTTCATGAACAGCGAGCCGATCCGCTTGGACGGGTCGCTCGCCCGGTGCCGCATCATGGCGATGCCGACCTTCTCGCCGTCCGGGTTGTCGTAATCGAGCGGCACCGGATAAACGGCACAGTCGTAACCGCCCGGGTCCGGCTTGGTCGGGTCGGGGTTGCACGGCTTCCAGTCGACGGGGTCGACCTTCGCCTCGGCCGTGCCCGGCGCCTGGTCGATCGGCGCCGCGGACGCGGCGACGGCGGTGCCGGTGACGAGGGCGAGCGCGACAGCGACGGCGCCGGCCACCGTGGATATGCGGGACAAGGAACCTCCTCCGTGGGAAAGGGCGGCCCCAGCCTGTCAGTCGAAGATCTCCGTGTGAAGACCTTGCGGCCTAGCAAATCCTTCTATGAGCAGTCTTAAACGAACCTGATTATTCTGTGAATGACCGGGCTTGACGGGTGATTGACCCGACGGGCGCTCATTCGGGTCGAGCTCATCCGAAACGCCCGCCGGCCGACCGTCTACTGAGTCGCCGTCAGGCGGTGATCTGCTGCGAGAGGTTGTCCTCGGCCTGCACCTGGTAGACCGCGTTCAGGGTCGGCGGGCCGACCAGGTCCTTGATCCGCTCGTAGCGGCGCGCCTCGATCGGAGCCATCTTCTCCATCCACTCCCCCATGGACTCCGGAGTGTGGTCCCCCTCGATCAGCGCGACGGTGATGAGCTCCCGCGAGTCCTCCAGCGCGGTGGCGGAGATCACCTTGGTGCGCGGGTCGTCGGCGATGACCTCGTCCGGGATCCACGCCTTGCGGAACTCCTCGTACGAGACGCCCTCGTTGAGCTTGCGCACCATCACGGCGATCAGTCGCATGTCGCTTCCTCCCCGATTGAACTTCTTGCACTGCAAGAAGCTGACGTCGACTAGTGTTCTCTTGCAGTGCAAAACTTGTCAAGATCCCTTCCGTCGCGACCCGAGGGGCCGTCACCGACCCGAGGAGACACCGCAGATGACCGGCCGACGCACCCGCCCCCGGTCGGGGCTGACCCGCGAGAAGATCATCGACGCCGCCCTCGCCCACGTCGACCAGCACGGCCTCGCCGCGCTCTCCAACCGCAAACTGGGCGCGGCGCTCGGCGTCGAGGGCATGACGCTCTACTACTACGTCCCCAGCAAGGCCGCCCTGCTCGACGGCATGGCCGAACGCCTCCTGGAGCTGTCCGCCGGCGACCTGTTCACCGAGCCCGCCGGCCCGTGGACCGAGACCGTCCGGGACTTCGCCGTCGCCCTGCGCCGGATGCTGCTCGCCCACCCGGGCATGCTCACCGTCCTCGCCACCCGACCGGTCGCCACCCCCGCCGCGACGGCCCTGCTCGAACGCGGCATCACCGTGCTCGTCGACAGCGGTGTCGAACTCGCCGACGCCGTCGACGTGTTGAACTCCGTCGTGCAGTGGACCCTCGGCCACACCCTGGCCGAGGCCGGCCGGACCCCGTACCACGAGGGCACCGAGCCCGCCCCCGAACAGCTCGCGACCCTGGACGCGGACACCCACCCCCACCTCGCCCGCGCCTTCAGCACCGGCGCGGGCCTGGACCAGGAGGCCCGCTTCCACCGCACCCTGGCCATCCTGCTCGCGGGCTACGCCGCCGAGTTCGGCCGCGCCCGGGGTGACGCCGGCTGAACCGTCCGGCGGTTCGGCCGGCGCCCGGCGGGGCGGGCCCTACCGCAAGGCGGCCGCCACCAGCCCCTCGATCTCCTCGGCCCGCACCTCTCCCCCGCCCACCAGGCGGTCGAAGACCAGGCCGTCGACGCACGCCAGCAGGGTGGCGGTCCGTCCGTCCGGGTCCGCCACCCCCTGCCCGGCGAGGAAGGCCCGGACGGCGGCGCGCCCCGCGTTCTCCCGGGGGACGAGGATCTCCCGCAGCTCCGGATCCCGCACGCTCTCCACCGCGCAGGCGTAGCGCGCGAGCGAGCGGCGCCGCCCCTCGCCGGTCAGCCGCTGCCGCATCAACTCGCCGATGCCTCCGGCCAGTTCCTCCGCCGAGCGGATCGCCACCCGCTCCCCCGCGGCCTGCAGCTCGCCCTGGTCGAGCTCCACCAGCCGCCGCACCAGCGCGGTCAGCAGCGCCTGCCTGGTCCGCAGGTAGGCCGAGGTGGTGCCGATCGGCAGCCCGGCCGCCGCGTCGACGGCCCGATGGGTCAGTCCGCGCACACCGGCGTCGGCCAGCACCCCGATCGCCGCGTCCGCGAGCACCGTCCGCCGGTCCGCCCGCCCCGCACCCCGCACCTCGTCTCGCCGCATGCCCCCTTTCTACCGGCACCGCCTGCCCCCTGCGGAACCCGCCCCCGACGCCGCGGAGCCGGCGGCTCCGCTCGACCCCACCCCCTCGATCACCGGCCGGTAAGCCCGGAGTACGCTCCTTCCACAGCTTCTACAGCTGTAGAAAACAAGCGTCGCAACACGGGAAGGACCGGGCATGAGCAGCAGCAGCGCGGTGGTGGTCGGGGGCGGCATCGGCGGGTTGGCGGCCGCGATCGGCCTCCGCCTGGCGGGGTGGGACGTCACCGTGGTCGAGCGGGCCGCCGTCCTGGACGACGCGGGCGCCGGCATCTCGCTGGCCGCCAACGGGATGCGCGCGCTCGCCGCCCTCGGGGTCGGCGAGCGGATCGAGGCGGCCTCCCGCCGCCAGTACACCGGCGGCACCCGCACGCCGGACGGCCGCCGCCTGGCCGCGATGGACGGCCGGGCGCTGGAGCGCGAACTGGGCGCCCCGATCGTCGGCATCCCGCGCGCGGACCTGCACCGCATCCTGCGCGAGGCCCTGCCCGCCGGGGCCCTGGTGATCAGCGGGGAGCCGGCCGAGGTGACCGGAACTCCCGACCGCCCCCGGGTCCGCTTCGGCGACACGACCCTCGACGCGGACCTCGTGGTGGCCGCGGACGGCATCCACAGCCGCATCCGGCGCGGGCTCTTCCCCGGCCACCCGGGCGCGGTGTACAGCGGCTCGACGGTCCTGCGGGCGATCACCGACCGCCCGATCGAGGGCCTGACCAGCGACTTCGAGCTGACCTGGGGCCACGGCGCCGAGTTCGGCCACATCGCCTTCCCGGACGGCCGGGCCGAGTGGCACGCCGTCCTGAACGCCCCGGCCGGGCTCCGCCACCCGGACCCGCTCGCCGTGCTCCGCCGCCGCTTCGCCCGCTGGCACGAGCCCGTCCCGGCGCTGCTCGCCGCGACCCTCCCGGAGGCGGTGCTCCACCACGACATCCACGAGCTGGCCACCCCGCTGCCCTCGTACGCGGTCGGCCGGATCGCCCTGCTCGGCGACGCCGCGCACGCGATGACCCCGTTCCTCGGCCAGGGCGCCTGTCAGGCCCTGGAGGACGCCGTGACCCTGGCGGCAGCCGTCGCCGACAGCCGGACGGTCGAGGGCGGGCTCGTCCATTACGACGCACAGCGCCGTCCGCGCAGCCAGACCGTGGCCCGGGACGCCCGCCGCGCGGGCCGGATGGGCCAGCAGCTGACCAACCCGCTCGCGGTCGGCCTGCGCAACGCCGCGATCCGCCTCACCCCGCCCGGCGCGATGATGCGCACCGTCCTGCGCCACGCCGACTGGACCCCGCCCCGGATCGGGGAGCGCGCCGCCTGAGGCCGGTCCCTCGGAGAGGGCCGCCCGAGCCGGGTGGCCCCCTCCGGGCGTCCGGCGGCCCGGAGGGCGGTCAGGTGATCGGCGGTCAGGCGGGCGGCCAAGAGGGGATCAGGCCCGGCCGGAGGCCAGCAGTGCCAGGGCCGGAAGGTCGAGCAGGCCGTCCTCCGCCACCTGCTCGGCCGCCAGCCGGTCGTAGGCGGACTTGATCCGGGCGAACACCTCGGGCGTCTGCCCGGTCACCACCAGGCCGATGTTGGCCACGCCGCCGGCGGGCCCGGACCACCAGACCTCCGGGTCCGTCCGGTGGGTCCAGGCCAGCTCGCCGCCGGCCACATCGGCCCACCCCGCCCGCTCCAGCAGCCCGCGCAGGCCCTCGACGGTCCGGTCGAAGTCCACCGGCCGGGACGCGAACACCGGACGCTGCGCACCGGCCTCGTCCAGCGCCCGGTCGAACAGCGACATCCCCTCGTTGCCGGTCCGGGCCCAGATCGTCACCGCGAGCCGCCCGCCCGGTCGGGCGACCCGGCGCAGTTCGGTCAGCGCCGCCCCCGGGTCCTCCACGTGGTTGACCACGAAGTTGGCCACCACCGCGTCGAACGAGCCGTCCGGGAGGGGGAGCCCGGGGAGCACCGCGTGCCGGACCTCCGCCCCCGGGGCGTTCGCGGCGGCCAGCGCCACCATGCCCGGCTCGGCGTCCACGGCCACGACCTCGGCGCCCCGGGCCAGCGCCGCTGCCGCGACCGTTCCCGGCCCGGTGCCGACGTCCAGCACCCGCGTCCCGGCGCCGACCTCGGCCGCGTCCAGCAGGGCCTCGGCCGTCGCTCCGCACAGCGCGGCGAAGCTCCCCGCGTACGCCTCGGCCGCGCCCGCCCACATCCGCCGCTCGTGCGCGTCGAACTCACCCGTCACGGTCCGCCCTCCCCCTGTTCCGGATCCTGCCGACACCCTAGCGGGGGCGGGGAACGGTGGGCGCCACTTGCCGAGGATCTGATTAGGCGCCATAGTACTTCCATGACGCAGCACCCCGGGGCCGATCCGGCCGCACCCAGCCTCGATCAGGCCCGCCGCCAGATCGCCCGCTACGGCCTGACGGCCGACCCGCAGGCGGTCCTGGTCGCGGCCCGGCTGATGACGGCGGGGGCCCGGATCGGGCAGGCCGGGGAGGTGCACTTCGGCCGCTTCGGACTCTCCACCGGCCGCTACCGGCTGCTGTCCGACCTGGAGGACCACGGCGGCGAGAAGTCGCCGTCCCAGCTCGCGGCGAGCCTCGGCGTCTCCCGCGCGACCGTGACCGGCCTGGTCGACGGCTTGGAACGGGAGGGCCTGGTGGCCCGCCGGCCGTCCACCGAGGACGGGCGGGGCAACGTGGTGATCCTCACCGCGCGCGGCGCCGACCGGCTGCGCGAGCTCGCGCCCGAGCACTTCGCCCGGATGCAGGCCATGGTCGGCGGCCTCTCCACCGAGGAGCGCGCCACCTTCCTGGACCTGCTGGCACGGGTGGTGGCGGGCATCGACGCACTGACCACCGACTGATCCGACCGAACCCGTGGCGGGCCGCCCCCGGACGGCCCGCCTCTCCTTCACCCCAATAGTTAGGCACCTAAGCACAAATACTTAGGCACCTAATCAGTTGAGCTCACCAGAGGAGCACCATGAGCAAGAAGGCCCCCGGCGCGCCCCCGCGCTTCGTCCTCTGGCGGGAGGTCCTGGCCTCCTACGCCATGCCCGCCGTGACGGCCGGCCTCGGCGGCGCCGTCAGCCAACAGCACCAGCTGGCGGTGGCCGCGCTGACCACCATCGGCGGGACCTCCGCCCTGGTGGCCGCGCTGCTCGGCGCCGTCCTGCGCCGCCGACCGGTCCGTGCCCGGCCGCCCCGGACCCCGCGCGCGCTCGCGGCCGCCACCCTCGGCCTGGTCGCCGCCGCCCTCGGCCTCGCCGCCGGGCTGGCGGCCGCGCACTGGCTCCCGCACCTGCCGGCCCTCGCCGACAGCCCCTGGCCCCGCCGGCTGCCGGTCGACCTGCCGGTCTCCGCGGCGATCGCCGGCACGGTCGTCACCTGGCGCTGGCGCGGCACCCGGCCGACCCACCGCACACCGCACCCGACCCCGAGCCCGACCCCGAGCCCGAGCCCGATCTCAGCCGCAAGCACCACCCGACCCGAAAGGCGGTCCGCATGATCGTCATCATGGGCGCCACCGGCGCCACCGGCGGCGCCACCCTGCGCAGCCTCGCCGCCCTCGGCACACCGAGCCGCGCCCTCAGCCGCGACCCCGCCCGGCTGGCCGCCGCGCTCGACGACGGCACGCTCGCCCGGACCGAGACCGTCCCCGCCGACGCCGCCGACCCGGCCTCCCTGCGCGCGGCCTTCCGCGGCGCGCACCAGCTCCTCCTCACCATGGCCAACGGCCCGCAGCAGGTGCGGTACGAACTGAACGCGATCGACGCGGCCGTCGCCTGCGGCGTGGAGCACGTCGTCAAGATCTCCGCCCCGGCCGCCGAACCGGACTCCCCCGTCGCCGTCTCCCGCGGCCACCACCTGGTCGAGGAGCGGCTGCGCGCCTCCGGCATCCGCACCACCGTCCTGCGGCCGTACGCCTTCATGCAGAAGCTGCTGCTCCAGGCGCCCGGCATCGCCGCCTCCGGGCTGATCCCCAGCGCGACGGGCGGGGCCCGGTGCAACTACGTGGACGTCCGGGACGTCGGCGACGCCGCGACCGAGGTGCTCACCCGCCCGGAGCTCGCCGGCGGCGCGTACCCGCTCACCGGCGGCCAGGCGTACAGCCACCCGGAGCTGGCGGCGCTGCTGGGCGAGCTGCTCGGCCGCCCGGTCCACCACCTCGCGCTGAGCCCGTCCGCGCTGCACGCCCACCTGGTCGCCCGGGCCGGGATGCCGGACTGGCTGGCCTCCCACGTGGTGGAGATCCAGCAGCTCGCGGTGGCCCGCCCGGAGGCGCCGGACGGCACCTTCACCCGCCTCACCGGCCGCTCCCCGCGCACCCTGGAGGCCTTCCTCGGCGAGCACGTGCACCACTTCCGCTGATCGCCGCCGCGGCGTGGCGGGCCCGGCAGATGGCCGAAACGCCGGGCCCGCCACCCGAAAGGAGCAGCATTCGCTGTGGGATGGATCACGATCCGGATTTCGACCTGACGATCCGTCAATTCGACTGATGCTTCGTCACATCGGAGTAACCCGGCATCACTTGTTGACTGATGCGTCGTCAGATTCGGCCGTTCCGGGCCGAGTTGGGCCGAGTTCCCGCTCCTGCCGGGCCCGCAGGCCGGGTCTACCATCGGTCGGGTTGTCCGCTCCGGCCCCGGAGTGGGGTCACCCCGTCACGGAGAGTGCTCCCACCGTCCCCACGGGCCGGGCATCGATCGCACCGGGCGAGGACGAGGAGCGCAGGGTCCGCCATGACCGCTGAACCGCACCACGAGCAGCAGCACACCACCGGGCCGCGCGCCCTGTTCCCGGGCCGCCCGGCCGCCGCGCCGCGCACCCTGGTGGACGTCCTGGACGCCACCGTGCGCGCCCACCCCGACGAGCCGGCCCTGGACGACGGGCGCGCCGTGCTCAGCTACCGCGCCCTGGCCGCCGAGGTCGAGCGGCTGCGCCGCCGGCTGGCCGCCGCCGGGATCGGGCAGGGCGACCGGGTGGGCGTGCGGGTGCCCTCGGGCACCAACGACCTGTACGTGTCGATCCTCGCCGTGCTCGCCGCCGGCGCCGCCTACGTGCCGGTGGACGCCGAGGACCCGGAGGAGCGCGCCCAGCTGGTCTTCGGCGAGGCCGAGGTCGCCGCCGTCCTGGGCGCCGAGCGCGCCCTGACCACCACGGGCACCCGCGAACCCGCCGCCGAGCACCGCCCCGCCCCGACCGACGACGCGTGGATCATCTTCACCTCCGGCTCGACCGGCAAGCCCAAGGGCGTCGCCGTCACCCACCGCAACGCCGCCGCGTTCGTGGACGCCGAGGCCGCGCTGTTCCTCCAGGACGAGCCGATCGGCCCCGGCGACCGGGTGATGGCCGGCCTGTCCGTCGCCTTCGACGCCTCCTGCGAGGAGATGTGGCTGGCCTGGCGGCACGGCGCCTGCCTGGTGCCCGTCCCCCGCTCCCAGGTCCGCAGCGGCGCCGACCTCGGCCCGTGGCTGGCCGAGCAGGAGATCACCGTGGTCTCCACCGTGCCGACGCTGGCCGCGCTGTGGCCGGCCGAGGCGCTGAACGAGGTCCGGCTGCTGATCTTCGGCGGCGAGGCCTGCCCGCCCGAACTCGTGCAGCGGCTGGTCACCGAGGGCCGCGAGCTGTGGAACACCTACGGCCCGACCGAGGCCACCGTGGTCGCCTGCGCGGCCATGCTGACCGGCGAGGGCCCGGTCCGGATCGGCCTGCCGCTGGACGGCTGGGACCTCGCCGTCGTCGACGAGGCCGGCGAGCCCGTCGCCCCCGGCGCCGCCGGGCAGCTGGTGATCGGCGGCGTCGGCCTGGCCCGCTACCTGGACCCGGAGAAGGACGCCGAGAAGTACGCGCCGCTGCCCTCGCTCGGCTGGGAGCGCGCCTACCGCAGCGGCGACCTGGTCCAGGCCGACCCGGCCGGCCTGCTGTTCCTCGGCCGCACCGACGAGCAGATCAAGCTCGGCGGCCGCCGGATCGAGCTCGGCGAGGTGGACGCCGCGCTGCAGGCGCTGCCCGGGGTGGCCGGCGCGGCCGCCGCCGTGCGGACGGCGCGCGGCGGCAACCAGCTGCTGGTCGGCTACCTGGTCGTGCAGGACGGCTTCGACCGCGAGCAGGCCGTCGAGCGGCTGCGCGCCGAGCTGCCCGCCGCCCTGGTGCCGCTGCTCGCGCCCGTCGACACCCTGCCCACCCGCACCTCCGGCAAGGTCGACCGCAATGCCCTGCCCTGGCCGCTGCCCGAGCTGGAGGCCGCCGGACCGAGCGAACGGCTGTACGGCACCGAGGCCTGGCTGGCCGAGCAGTGGGCCGAGATCCTGGGCGTCCAGGTCGGCGGCCCGCGCGACGACTTCTTCGCGATCGGCGGCGGCAGCCTGGCCGCCGCCCGGCTGACCACCCTGCTGCGCACCCGCTACCCGAACGCCGCCGTGCTGGACGTCTACCAGCACCCGACGCTGCGCAAGCTGGCCCGCCACCTGGAGCGCACCGCCGCCGACAGCGGTGAGGCCCGGACCGTCACCCTGGTGCCGACCAGGGCGAAGCTGCTGCAGCTGCTCCTGCTGATCCCGCTGTTCACGGTGGTCGGCCTGCGCTGGACGGTCGCGCTGCTCGCCGCCGGGAACCTGCTCTCCCACCTCGGCGACTACCCGTGGGCGCCCACCGCCTCCTGGTGGGCGGTCGGCGCGGGCGCGCTGGCGCTGTACAGCGCGCCGGGCCGGCTGGCGATCGGGGCCGGCGGCGCCCGGCTGCTGCTGCGCGGCCTGCGCCCCGGCAGCTACCCGCGCGGCGGCGCCGTGCACCTGCGGCTGTGGGCGGCCGAGCGGCTCGCCGAGCTGAGCGGCGCCACCGAGCTGTCCGGCGCCTGGCTGGTCCCCTACGCCCGGCTGCTGGGCGCCAAGGTCGCGAAGGAGGTGGACCTCCACTCGCTGCCGCCGGTCACCGGCATGCTCAAGCTGGGCCGGGGCTGCGCCGTCGAGGCCGAGGTCGACCTGTGCGGCTACTGGCTGGACGGCGACCGGCTGGAGGTCGGCCAGCTCAAGGTCGGCGCCGGCGCGGTGGTCGGCACCCGGTCGACGCTGCTGCCCGGCGCCCGGGTCGGCAAGCGCGCCCAGGTGCTGCCCGGCTCCAGCGTCACCGGCCAGGTGCCGACCGGGCAGCGCTGGGGCGGCGCGCCCGCCGGCAAGCTGGGCCGGGCCGAGTGGTCCTGGCCGAAGGAGCCCCCGGTCCGCCGGCCCGCCTGGGCCGCGGTGTACGGCGCCGGCGACGCCCTGCTCGGCCTGCTCCCGGTACTGCCCGCCACGGCCGCGCTGGCCGTGCTCTCCCGCTTCGTCGACCAGGGCGCGGGCCTCGGCCCGGCGCTCGGCGGCGCGCTGCTCGGCCTGCTGCCCGCCACCCTGGCGTACGGCGCGGTGTACGCGGCGCAGCTGGTCGCGCTGGTCCGGCTGCTGAGCATCGGCCTGGTGCCCGGGGTGCACCCGCTACAGGGCCGGGTCAGCTGGCAGGCGTGGACCGTCACCCAGCTGATGGACCGGGCCCGCGAGGTGCTGTTCCCGCTGTACGCCGGGCTGGTCACGCCGTGGTGGCTGCGGGCGCTGGGGATGCGGGTCGGCCGGGGCGCGGAGGTGTCCACGGTGCTGGCGCTGCCCAGCCTGACCACGGTCGGGGACGGCGCGTTCCTGGCCGACGACACCCTGATCGCGCCCTACGAGCTGGGCGGCGGGTGGATGCGCCTGGGCGAGGCGAAGGTCGGCGAGCGGGCCTTCCTCGGCAACTCGGGGATGACCGCGCCGGGCCGCTCGGTGCCCAAGCGGGGCCTGGTGGGCGTGCTGTCGGCGACGCCGGCGAAGGCGAAGAAGGGCAGCTCGTACCTGGGCATGCCTCCGGTGCGGCTGCCGCGCGCCGCCGACGAGGCGGACCAGAGCCTGACGTACGAGCCGCCGACCCGGCTGCTGTGGGCGCGCGGGCTGGTCGAGCTCGCCCGACTGCTGCCGGTGCTGGCCTCGGGGGCGCTGGGCCTGCTGACGGTGGCGGCGCTGTCCTGGCTGGCGGACGGCTCCGTCCTGCTCGCCGCGCTGCTCTCCGGCCTGGTGCTGCTGGCGGCGGGCGGCGCGGCCTGCCTGGTCGCGGTGGCCGCGAAGTGGCTGCTGGTCGGGCGGTTCCGGGCGGTGGAGCATCCGCTGTGGAGCGGCTTCGTGTGGCGCAACGAGCTGGCGGACACCTTCGTCGAGGTGCTGGCGGTGCCGTGGCTGGTCGGCGCGGTGCCGGGCACGCCGGTGCTGAACCTGTGGCTGCGGGCGCTGGGCGCGCGGATCGGGCAGGGCGTCTGGTGCGAGAGCTACTGGCTGCCGGAGGCGGACCTGGTCACCCTCGGCGACGGCGTGAGCATCAACCGGGGCTGCGTGGTGCAGACCCACCTCTTCCACGACCGGATCATGCGGATGGATACTGTGGTCCTCCGCGAGGGCGCCACCCTGGGCCCGGGCGGGATCGTGCTGCCCGGCAGCACGGTGGGCGCGCGCAGCACGCTGGGCCCGGCCTCGCTGGTGATGCGCGCCGAGTCCGTCCCGGCCGACACGCGGTGGCTGGGCAACCCCATCGAGGCGTGGCAGGCCACGTCGTGACCACCCCCGAGACCTTCCGTCCCGGCCCGCAGGAAGCCCACGCCCCCGTGAAGCCCAAGCCCGCCCCGGCCGCCGCCGGCGCCCCGGACCCGTACTTCCCGACCAGCGGCGACCACCGCTACCGGGTGCACCGCTACGAACTCGTCGTCGACTACCGGCCCGGGCCCAACCGACTGGCCGGCTCGGCCCGGCTGACCGCGGTGGCCGACATCGCGCTGGCCGAGTTCGCGCTCGACCTGGCCGAGTTCCGGATCGGCCGGGTGCTCGTCGACGGCAAGGCCGCCCGCTACACCCACCGCGGCGGCAAGCTGCGGGTGCGCCCGGCCAAGGCACTGGCGGCGGGCGCGGCCTTCACCGTCGAGGTGCACTACACCGGCAACCCCCGCCCGGTGCGCAGCCCGTGGGGCGGCCTGGGCTGGGAGGAGCTGTCGGAGGGCGCGCTGGTGGCCAGTCAGCCGGTCGGCGCGCCGTCCTGGTTCCCGTGCAACGACCGGCCCGCGGACAAGGCCTCCTACCAGCTGTCGGTCACCACGCCGTCCCCGTTCACCGTGGTGGCGAGCGGCCGGCTGCTGACCCGCACCACCCGGGCGTCCAGCACCACCTGGGTGTACGAGCAGAGCGCGCCGACCTCGCCGTACCTGGTGACGGTCTCGATCGGGCCGTACCGGCCGGTGCCGCTGACCGAACGGCCGGCCGCCCCGCAGGCCGGCTACGTGCCGCAGACCGGCTTCGTGCCGGAGCGGCTGGCCGCCGACTTCGCCCGGGACTTCGCCCGGCAGCCCGCGATGATGTCCTACTTCGGCGAGGCGTTCGGGCCGTACCCCTTCGGCGAGTACGCGGTGGTCGTCGCGGACGAGGAGCTGGACGTCCCCGTCGAGGCGCAGGGCGTCGCCACCTTCGGCACCAACCACCTCGGCGGCGGCTGGGAGCGCGAGCGGCTGATCGCGCACGAGCTGGCCCACCAGTGGTTCGGCAACAGCGTGTCGATCGCCGACTGGCGGCACATCTGGCTCAACGAGGGCTTCGCCAAGTACGCGGAGTGGCTCTGGTCCGAGCACGCCGGCGGCCCGGCGGCGGCCGTCCACGCGGCCGCCGCGCACCGCCTGCTGGCCGGCCTGCCGCAGGACCTCCGGCTGGCCGACCCGGGCCGCAGGCTGATGTTCGACGACCGGCTGTACCAGCGCGGCGGCCTCGCCGTGCACGCGCTGCGCCGCGCGCTCGGCGACGAGGCGTTCTTCGCCATGCTGCGGGACTGGACGGCCGTGCACCGGCACGGCGTCGTGGGCACCGAGGACCTGCTCGCGCACGCGGCCCGGTACACCGCCGTGCCGCTCGGCCCGCTGTTCGAGGCCTGGCTGCACCGGCCGGAGCTGCCGCCGCTGCCGGGCTGACGGTCAGGCCCCCGGCCGGGCGGGGCTGACGGTTAATCGGCCGACTCCCCGGCCGGGCTGGGCTACTGTCCGGTCCCATGCCGACGAGTTTCGAAGAACACATGACCGAGCTGCCCGCCGAGCTGCTGCCGGGCACCCGCCGCGCGCTGCTGCACCAGGTCGCGCTGGCCCAGTCCGAGGGGCGCGCGCCCGCCGTGGTGGCCGGCGTGGTCCGGGACGGGCAGCTGGTCTGGAGCGGCGCGCGCAGCATGATCGACGGCCACGCGCCCACCCCGGACGTGCAGTTCAGGATCGGCTCGCTCACCAAGACCTTCGTGGCCGTCCTGGTGCTGCGGCTGCGCGACGAGGGCCTGCTCGACCTCGGCGACCCGCTCGGCCGCCACCTGCCCGGCACCCCCGCCGACGCGGCCACCGTCGCCCAGCTGCTCGCGCACTCCGCCGGGCTCGCCGCCGAGACGCCCCCGCCGTGGTGGGAGCGGACCGAGGGCGCGCTGCGGCCCGAACTCGCCGACCTGCTCGACGCCGAGAGCCCGGTCAAGCACCCGGCCGGGCGCCGCCACCACTACTCCAACCCCGGCTACGCGCTGCTCGGCGCCCTGGTCGAGCGGCTGCGCGGCGAACCGTGGGGCGAGGTGCTGCGGCGGGAGGTGCTGGCGCCGCTCGGCATGGACCGCACCACGCTGCTGCCCGAGCACCCGCACGCCGGCGGCTTCGCCGTCCACCCGTGGGCCGACGTGATGCTGCCCGAACCGCTCACCGACACCGGGCTGATGGGCCCGGCCGGCCAACTCTGGTCCACCGGCGCCGACCTGGCCCGCTGGGCGGCCTTCCTCGCGGCCGGCGACGACAAGGTGCTGGGCGCCGACTCGCTCGCCGAGATGCGCCGCCCGGCCGTCGGCCCGGAGGACGCCGACTGGACCTCCGCCTTCGGACTCGGCCTGCAACTGCGCCGCCACGAGGGCCGGGTGCTGTACGGGCACTCCGGCTCGATGCCCGGCTTCACCGCCGGGATCTGGATCAGCGAGGCGGACGGCCTGGCCGCCTTCGCCCTGGCCAACGCCACCAGCGGCGCCAACACCCCGCAGCTGGCCGCCCGGTTGATCGCGCTCACCGCCGAACACGAGCCCCGGCTGCCCGAGCCCTGGCGCCCGCTGCCCGAGGTGGACGAGGACCTGCTGGCGCTCACCGGCCCCTGGTACTGGGGCGCCATGCCCAACGTCCTGCGGCTGCGGCCGGGCCGCGTCCTGGAGTTGACCCCGCTGGCCGACCACGGCCGGGCCGCGCGGTTCCGGCCGCAGCCGGACGGCACCTGGCTCGGCCTCGACCGCTACTACGCGGGCGAGACCCTGCGGGTGGTCCGGAACTCCGACGGCACGGTCGGGCACTTGGACGTCGGCTCCTTCGTTTACACCCGCGAACCGTACGGCCCGGGCGGGGCGGTCCCGGGCGGCGTCGACCCGCAGGGCTGGCGCGCACTCTGAGCCTCCGGCGGGGCGCGCATCCGCCGCGCGCGCCCCTGCCGTGCACCACGCTCCCGGGCGTTGTCCACCCCCGGCGAACGAGCGTCCGGTGCCCGGCAGATGGCCACCAGGCCACGGGTGGTCCCATTCAGCAGCTGCACATCTGCCCTCCGCCGCGCGGCAACGTGGATGCCAACCGGCTCGGACAGACATACGGTGACCGGTTCGCCTCCCCGCTCCACCTCCTGCGAACCGGGACGGTGCCCCGGCGCGACGCCGGGCACCGCCGATCGTGCTGCCCTGGAGGGTCCGCCATGACCACCGTCCCCACGTACGCTCCGACCGCAGACGCCCCCACCCACCAGGCCCCGGCCCCGGCCCCGGCCTCGGCAGTCCCGGCGCCCCGCCGGCCGTCGGCCCCGGCCCCCGTCCCGGCCTCGGCCCCGGAAGCCGCCCCGGCCGCCTACACCGTCTCCCTCGCCCGGGACGAGGACGACGTGCGCGCCGCCCAGCGGCTGCGCCACCAGGTGTTCGCCGCCGAACTCGGCGCCGTCCTGCACAGCCCGCTCGCCGGCCTCGACGTCGACCCCTTCGACGAGTACTGCGACCACCTCCTCGTCCGCGAGGGCGAGCACGGCACGGTCGTCGGCACCTACCGGCTGCTGCGCCCCGAGGCCGCCCGCCGGGCCGGCCGGCTCTACTCGGACGGCGAGTTCGACCTCTCCGCGCTCGCCCCCCTGCGCCCCGGCCTGGTCGAACTCGGCCGCTCCTGCATCCACCCCGACCACCGGGGCAACGGCGCCGTCATCAACCTGATGTGGGGCGGCATCGCGCGCTACCTCGCCGACACCGGCAACACCTGGGTCGGCGGCTGCTGCTCCATCGACCTGGCGGACGGCGGCGCCACCGCGGCCCGGGTCTGGGACACCGTCAGCGCCAAGTACCTGGCCCCCGCCGAGTACCGCGTCACCCCCCGCCGCCGCTGGGACGCCACCGGCGTGCCGCGCGCCGCGCAGGGCGCCCTGCCCTCCCTGCTCCGCGGCTACCTGCGGCTCGGCGCCTGGGTCTGCGGCGAGGCTGCCTACGACCCCGACTTCGGCTGCGCCGACCTGTACGTGCTGCTCTCGCTGGAGCGCACCGACCCGCGCTACCTGCGGCACTTCCTCTCCGGGGCGGCCTCCCTGGGCAGTTCCTCATGAGCGTCTGGCTGCCGACCGCGCCCTGCCGGCCGGAGACCTGCCTGGCCGAGCGCGCGCCGGAGGTCTCCCACCCCCGGCGGGCGCTGCGGCTGACCGCCTGCCTCGCCGTCGTCCTGGCCGGGGTGGCGCTCACCCTGCCGGTGCGGCTGCTGCCGTACGGCACCCGGGACCGGCTGGTCCGGTTCTGGGCCCGGACGGTGCTGCGCGCCCTCGGGGTGACGGTGTACCTGACCGGGGCCGGCACGGCAGCCGGTACCGGGGCAGCCGGTGCGGCGGGGGCCGGCGGCGGGGTGCTGGTGGTCGCCAACCACGTGTCCTGGCTGGACATCCCGCTGCTCGCGGCCGGCCGGCCCGGGCGGTCGCTGGCCAAGACCGAGGTCCGGCAGTGGCCGGTGCTCGGGCCCCTGGTCGCCTGGGGCGGCACCGTCTTCCTGGACCGGGACCGGCTGCGGACCCTGCCCGCCACCGTGGCGGCGGTGGCCGAGGTGCTGCGCGGCGGGCAGCCAGTGATCGTCTTCCCGGAGGGGTCGACGTGGTGCGGGCTGGAGAGCGGGCGGTTCCGCCCGGCGCTGTTCCAGGCCGCGGTGGACGCCGGCGCCCTCGTCCAGCCGGTGACGATCCGCTACCGGCTGGCTGACGGACGGCCCACCAGCGTGCCCGCCTTCGTCGGCGACGACGGACTGCTCACCTCGCTCGCCCGGGTCGTCGCGGTGCGCGGCCTGGTCGCGGAGGTGACGTTCCGTCCGCCGATCCCCCCGCCCCCGCCGCACCCCACCCGGGCGGGCGCCCGCCGGGAGCTGGCCCGCGCGGCGCAGGCGGCGGTCGAAGGCATCCGCTGACCCGCTGCTCCGACCTCCTGTCATTGTGCGAACTCCACAATTCCCGGCACGCGGCTCCGTTGATCACGGCACCTGATGGCCCGTAACTCCGCTGGCAGAGTGGCAGATGTCGTGATCACCTCCCGCCACCACGATGGACGTGAGGTGTGTCTCATCCACAAAGGGGGCTGTTCGATGGCTACGGATACTGCGGGTACGACCGGAACGACCGGGACGACGGGTGCGGCCGGTGCAGCCGGTGCGACGAAGGTCGTGGTGACCGGGCTGGGTGCCACCACGCCGCTCGGCGGCGACGTCCCGTCGACCTGGGCCGGGCTGCTGGCCGGGGATTCCGGGATCAGCGCGATCGAGGAGGACTGGGCGGCCGGACTGCCGGTGCGGATCGCGGGCCGACTGCGGGTCGAACCGAGCGAGGTGATCGACCGCGTGCAGGCCCGGCGGCTGGACCGGTGCGAGCAGATCGCGCTGATCGCCGCCCGCGAGGCCTGGGCCGACGCCGGGCGGCCGGACGTCGAGCCGGAACGCCTCGCCGTGGTGATCGGCACCGGCACGGGCGGCGCGCTGAGCATGCTCGGCCAGGACGACGTCCTGGAGGCCTCCGGCGTCCGCAAGGTCTCGCCCCACACCGTGCCGATGCTGATGGCCAACGGGCCGGCGGCCTGGGTCAGCATCGAGCTCGGCGCCAAGGGCGGCGCCCACACTCCCGTCAGCGCCTGCGCCTCGGGCGCCGAGGCCATCGCGATGGGCCTCGACCTGATCCGCCTGGGTCGCGCGGACGTCGTCGTCGCGGGCGGGGCCGAGGCCTGCATCCACCCCCTCCCGCTGGCCGGGTTCGCGCAGGCCAAGGCGCACTCCACCCGCAACGACGCGCCGCAGCAGGCGTCCAGGCCGTTCGACACCCACCGGGACGGCTTCGTCATCGGCGAAGGGGCGGCCCTGGTCGTCCTGGAGCGCGCCGACTTCGCCGCCGCCCGCGCCGCCCGGGTGCACGCGGTCCTGGCGGGCGCCGGTGTCACCTCCGACGCGCACCACATCACCTCCGCCCACCCGGAGGGGCAGGTCCGCGCGATGCGCCTCGCCCTGGCGTCGGCCGGGCTCGGCCCGCTCGACGTCCAGCACGTGCACGCCCACGCGACCTCCACCCCCAAGGGCGACCTCACCGAGGCCGAGTCCATCGCCGAGGCCATCGGCCTGCACCCGGCCGTCACCGCCACCAAGTCGATGACCGGCCACCTCTTCGGCGCCGCCGGCGCCCTCGGAGCCGTCTCCGTGATCCTCTCCCTCCGCGACCGGGTCATCCCCGCCACCCGGAACCTCGACGACCTCGACCCGCAGGTGAAGCTCGACGTCGTCGCCGGCCGGCCGCGACGCGGCACGCTCGGCGCGGCCCTCACCAACTCCTTCGGATTCGGCGGACACAACGCCTCGCTCGTCTTCACCGCCGAGCGGGCCTGACCGTCCCATCCGCACCTCCCGGGTGTCGGCGGACGTCCGTCCGCAGGCAGCCGGGAGGCCCCTGCCGCCCCGCACCGCCGGCCCCTCCGTGGGCCCGACCCCGCCCTGGCCTGCGACGACGCTCCGCCCACCGCTACGATGCCCCGGAACGCAAAGAGCAGGCAAAGTGGCGGTGGGGGCGGGCATGACCGGGGACCGGGCGAACGCGCACACGGACGCGTCCGAGGCAGTCGAGGCGGCCGAGGCGGACGGCGGACCGTCGACCGCCCACCGGCCGGGGGACCCGACACCCGTCCCCGGCGGCCAGGTCGGCCCGGCGACCTTCGCCGTCCAGAAGGCCGGAGGCTGCCTCGGCGAGCTGGTCGTCGAAACGGTCGGCGGGATCCTCCTCATGGCCCTCACCACCCTCTCGCTCGCAGCGACGTTCTACGTCGCCCAGGCCCTCCACCGCGCCAGTGCCCCCGGTGCCTACGCACTGGCCGCCCTCGGCCTGCTGGCCCTGGTCCACGGCGTCCGACACCTGCGCCGCCCCGAGGAGCGGCGCAGCAGGATCGGGCGGATCACCGCCGCCGTCACCGCCGTCCTCGGCGGCTGGCTGGCCGCGTGCGTCGGGTACGCGTCCTTCGACGCGGCCTTCGGCCTGAACATCGGCCTCTGAACATCGGCCTCTGAGCGCGGGCCACCGTCGGCCGCACACGGCGCCGGAGAGGCTCCCGACCGTCCGTCAGCAGCCCGTTGGTCCCACTCCTTCGCACCTACGATGAGGAACATGATCGTCTACGCCCCAGCCGCCCTGTTCTTCCTGCTGTTCGGTATCGGGGTACTGCGCGACCGCCGCCGGTTCAGCAACGCCGTGCTGCTCGGCATCGCCGTATCGCTCCTTTCCCTCGCCCTGCTCACCGAGTTGCGCAAGGCGCCCACCCTGGTGGTGGAGTTGGTGGCCGTCGCCATCGTCCTGCTCCCGGCCATCGGCACGGTGGCCCTGGTCTGGTTCCTGCTCGCCAACGGCCTGACCATGATCCGCAAGGAGGGCCGACGACCCGCCAATCTGCTGTCCCTGCTCGCCGGCCTCGGCATCATCACCCTCCTCGCGCTGATGGCCGCCGCCGTCGTCACCGGCTCGCACCGACTCGCCATCCTGGCCGGCACCGCCCTGCTGGTGGTCGGCTACATCTCCTTCCTGTTCGTCTGCTTCGTGGGCTACGCCTTCCTCTACGGCCGCCACCGGCCGCGCCGGGACGTGGACTTCGTGGTCGTCCTCGGCTCCGGCCTGATCGGCGGCGATCGCGTACCGCCGCTGCTCGCCAGCCGGCTGGACCGAGGCCGGGAGGTGTACGAGCAGCAGGCCGCGCGCGGCAACCCGCCGGTGCTGATCACCTCGGGCGGCCAGGGCCCGGACGAGAAGCTGCCGGAGTCCCACGCGATGGCCGACTACCTGACCGAGCGCGGCTTCCCGGCCCAGCACCTCGCGCGCGAGGACCGCTCGCGCACCACCGAGGAGAACCTGCTCTTCAGCAAGGCGATCATGGAGCAGGCCAAGACCGGCTACCACTGCGTGGTGGTCACCAACAACTTCCACGCCTTCCGCGCCGCGCTCACCGCCCGCAAGACCGGGGTCAACGGCCACGTCTTCGGCTCGCCGACCGCCGCGTACTACTGGCCGAGCGCGACCATCCGCGAGTTCGCCGCGGTGTTCCTCTCGCACAAGCTCGTCAACTTCGGCATCTGCGGCCTCCTCGCCCTCTGCGGCGTGCTCGCGGCCCTCTGAACAGCCCCCCGGATCCGGCAGTGGCCGGGTGGGCGCGTGGGAGCGGCCTCAGGGTTCGATGGAGAGGTGTTCGATGAGGTCGTCGCGCAGCGTGAACCGATAGCGGAGATCGATGGTGCCGCCGGGGAAGTCGCCTTCGAGGTGGTGGGTGGCGATGTAGTGGGCCGTGTCGATCTCCTGAGCGTTCGTCAGGTCGATGGTGTAGGTGAACTCGGTGGCGGATCGGTCCAGCCACCGCTCGATCGCGGCGCCGCCCTGGTAGGTGTTGCCGTCGTCGATCACTGTCGCGTCGTCGGTGAACGCCGTGACCGCGGTGGCGGTGTCGTGGGCGCGGTGCGCTGCGAGGTAGCGGGTGATCACCTCGGGCAGGTCGTCCGGGGTGATGGTCCGGGGCTGGTGGTCGTGCATGACGGCTCCTGATGGTGACGGCGGGTTCAGACGGTGGGGGTGGTGCCGCCGTCGATGACGTGTTCGGCGCCGACGATGGCCGAGGCGCGGTCGGAAACGAGGAAGGCGACGAGCTCGGCGACCTCCTCGGGCCGGTTGGGCCGGCCGAGCGGGATGCCGCCGAGGGAGTCCATCAGCCGGCCCAGCGCCGCTTCCTGGCTGATACCGGCTTCGTGGGCGATCCGGGCGACGAGGTCGTCGGCGGCCGAGGTCTGGACGAAGCCGGGCGAGACGGTGTTGACGCGGACTCCGTGCGGGGCGACCTGGGTGGCCAGGCCCTTGCTGTACGTGGTCAGGGCGGCCTTGGCGGCAGCGTAGGCCAGGGTGCCGTTCCACAGCGGCATGCGGCGCTGGATCGAGGTGACGTGCACGACCGCGCCCCTGCCGTTGGCGATCATGTGCGGCAGGAGCGCGCGGTCCAGGCGGACGGCGGCCAGCAGGTTCGTGTTCAGCTCCCGGGCCCAGTCGTCCTCTCCGAGCGCGGCGAATCCTCCTGCCGGCGACGTGGAGCCGCCGAGGGTGTTGACCAGGATGTCGACGCCTCCCACACGGGCGTCCACCTCGGAGGCGACGTCGGCGGCGCCCTCGGCGGTGGACAGGTCAGCCGTGATGAACGTCTTCTCCTCCACGTCGTCGGGCCGGCTGCGGGCGGTGACGAGCACGGTCGCGCCGGCCTCGGCGAGGCGTCGGGCGATCGCGGCTCCGGTGCCCTTGGTGCCGCCGGTGACCAGAGCACGCCGGCCTTCGAGGGATTCGCTGATGGATGTGGTCACGGTGTGCCCCGTTCCCGGGCGCGGGCGCACGAGGCGCCGCCCCGTCTCGACTGCTAAAATAGAAGCCACTAACTTTGACTTTAGCAGTAACCGAGGGGATGGTCGCCGTGGCGAGCCGGATCAGGCTGGAGGACCGGGAGTGCCCGCTGTCCACGACGGTGGAACACGTCGGCGAGTGGTGGACGCTGCTGATCCTCCATGACGCCTTCGACGGCTACACCCGCTTCGACCAGTTCCAGGAGAGCCTGGGCATCTCCTCCAGCATGCTCACCACCCGGCTGAAGACCCTGGTCGCGGACGGCCTCCTGGAGCGCCGGCCCTACCAGACCGGCCCCGTCCGGCACGAGTACGTACTCACCGAACTCGGGCGCTCGCTGCGCCCGGTGATCGTCGCCCTGGCCGCGTGGGGCAATGCCCGCCTCCCGGCGGCGGAGCGCAGCATGATCCTCGTCGACGCGCACAGCGGCGAGGAGGTCGAGCCCGTCGTCGTCGACGCCAAAACCGGCCGCCGACTCGACGACAGCACCGCCTACGTCTTCACCGCGGGCCCCGCAGCCAGCGACGCGATGCGCAGCCGCTACGCGGCCCGGCCAACCATTCCCGCAGAGGAGGCGAAGAGCCTCGTACAGCCTTGAGCAGGGCCACGCGCACGGGCTGCACCTGACCGCCTCGCAGCACCGGTTTGTCGCTGGCGTGACACCTGCTCCCCCCAAGTGATCGACCCGCAAGCCACGCTGATCCATCTGGCCGGTCACATCGACACCACCCGCCCGCCCGGTCGAACAGAATCGCAGTGACTTTCGGGCGCGAAGCCGTCTACTGTCCGGCGAATGAACGTCAAGGACACCGATCCCACCGACACGCCAGCTGTCATCGTCCGCTCCCAGGACGACCCGACCACCCAGGTCAGGTTCTCCGACCGCTACTTCCCTGACGAGTACGGAACCGGCTTCGCGGTGGACGTGCACGCTGAAGGCCTCCAAGCCCGGCTCGACTCGGTCCTCACCTGGGTCTGGGGGCCGGAGTACCTGGCCGACTTCCTCGACAAGCTCGCTGCCGACTTCCGCGGCTGGGAGGGCGAGCGCGCCTGGAGCACCCACCACCTCGCCCTGCGGGCAGTCTTTCGATCCGGTGGCCACGTCGGCCTGACCTGGACTCTCCGGCCATGGACCACCCGGGAAGACTCCTGGGAAGCCTCGGTCACCACCTGGTTGGAGGGCGGGGAACAACTGACGGCCTTTGCCGCAGACATCCGTCAGTTTCTCGACCGCGGCACTCCAGCTGGAACCCGTTGAATCTCGCCGTCGACTTTGCTGTAGCGGGCTGAACCACCGCCTTACCGGCTCCACTTCAACCCGCCAGAACCAACCGGTCAACGGATCGCCTTCCCCGCTGCTACCTACCGGCGGGGGCTCGACGCCCTGGAACTCCGCTGAAACCGGCCGACTCCGGATCTAGGATCTGCGGCATGGCAACACGACTCGTGCAGATCAACATGAAGGCCCGGGACGACGCTGCGCTCGGCCGGTTCTGGGCCGAGGCACTCGGTTGGGGTGTCGACAGCGAGGGCCCCGGCGTGACCAACCTCGAACCGGTCGGCTTCGCCTACCCCGACCCCGCGGCCGTCTGCATCGACCTCGTCGCCCGCCCAGAACCCAAGACGGTGAAGAACCGGGTGCACCTCGACCTGGCCACCACCTCGACGGCTCATCAGGCGGAGCTGGTCGCCCGCTTGAAGGACCTCGGCGCGACACTCGCCGACGTGGGGCAGGGCGACGTCCCCTGGACGGTCATGGCCGACCCGGAGGGCAACGAGTTCTGCGTCCTGGAGCCCCGGGAGATCTACCGGGACACCGGGCCGATCGCCGCAGTGGTGGTCGACTGCACCAGCCCGCGGGCGATGGCCCGGTTCTGGGGCGAGGCGATGGACTGGACGGTGCACGAGGTCGCCGACGACTACGCGACCATGCGATCCGCCCACGGCGTCGGCCCCTACCTGGAGTTCATCCGCACCCCCGACACCAAGAGCGGGTGGAACCGCGTCCACCTGGACATCAGCCCCTACCGCGGTGACGACCCGGCAGCCGAGGAGGCCAGGCTGCGCGCTCTCGGCGCCTCCGACCCGGGCATCGACCAGTCCGCCATCTCGTGGCGGATCCTGACCGACGTGGAGGGCAACGAGTTCTGCCTGCTCAGCCCCCGCTAGCCCGGCCCACCACCTGGGCTCCCGGGCCGTCCGATCGGACGGCCCGGGAGCCCAGGAGCTTGGGTCCGTGTGTGGCCGCGCGAGAAGCGCCGAAGGGGTAAGCGAGACTCTGTCACCAGGCATTCGACGATGGCCGAGACCTCTGGGGTCTACGCCCGGGGAGCTCGTCGGCCTTCTGCCCTGAAAGCCCCCGGGCTGATCTGGTTCGGATAACTGATCGTTTGAGGATGAAGAGCTTGGCAGTCGGCCTGTGGCTACGCAGCTGTGAGTCAGGCGTGATCGTGCACGTGAGCCCAGACGTCGCCACCGCAGGCCCAAGTCCACAGCCAGTGCCGTAGTGACGGGCTCGCGTTGCGGAGGCCATCGTGTGGGTCTTCGCCCCAGCTGGGCTCCCATCCGTCCACGTCAAAGAGCAGCACTGAGTTGTCCACGGCAAGCAACGAAACGTGCCACTCCATCGTGCAGCCGCCTGGCACGAGATACAGCCATGATGAAGGCAGCCCCTCTGATTTTGTCGGGTCATATGGGTTCAGGCACGGATTTCGTGAAGTCGATCGTGCTTCTGTGCGTACGGTGACGCCCCGTCATATTCAGGTGGATGCCTGATGCTGTCGGAGCGCGGTGAGCGCGTTGCTGGCTATCTCGTCGGGTGTGCCAGCCGCGTCGACCGTGACGAGGAGCCCCTGCCTTGCGTAGTGCTGGATGATGGGCTCCACCATCGCTTCGTAGCTGCTGAACCGACTGCGGATGCTCTTCTCTTTGTCGTTCTCACGCTGATAGAGCTCACCGCCGCAGACGTTGCAGGCGCCGTCGACGTCGAGGGTGTCCACCGCCGGCTCGTAGACGTGGGTTGAGTCGTTACGGCAGAGGCGACGGGCGGACTGGCGGCGGACGCGGCCCTCCACCTCCCTCTCGGGAAGGTGCAGGCGCAACACGCTGTTCAGGGGCGTGCTGAGTTCGTGGAGCAACTCGTCCAGAGCGAGCGCCTGGGCGGCGTTGAGCGGGTGCCGGTCAAGGAGGAAGGCTGCGGGGGCCGCCTGGCGCAGGTGGTCGCGGACGATCGCATTGATGATCTCGTCCGGGAGCGGTTTGCCGGAGTTCATGATCTCGGCGGACCGGATTCCCAGGTCGGTGCCCTGGCGGAGGTGAGCGCGTATGAGATCGCTGAAGTTGATGCGTGGCACTGCCAGGGCCCGAGCCAGCGAATCGCTTGGCGTCTCCCGCCACCAGGCCGGTGGTTGCAAGATGGCGATGCGCATCGAACCCGTCGCCATCAGCGGCAGATCCAGTAGCTGTCGCGGATCGGGTGCTTGTATTGCTCACCGGTCGAGCGAGTCACCACGACACCGCCGTCCTCGTAGGAGACCCGGTCGCCCGCCGCGACGAACACTGGTGCGTCCAGCTCGACCTGAAAGTCGGCGTGGAGCAGGAACTCGCTGAGCAAGAGCATCCGCAGGGCCGGGGTAGTCCCGTCGATATTCAGGCGCACGAACCAAGCATCCCGCAGGGGCCGGTGCCGCCGCGACTGGTTTCGGCCTGTCGGCGGCGGCTGAACTGGGGTTGGGCATGGATGCGGTGAAGTCGATCAGCGAGCCGTGACGGTTTGTGGTCGGCGGCTGGCCGCGTCAGGAGGAGCCGCTTGCGGAGCAGCGGTGGTTTCGCTCGGCCGAACATGCTGCGTTTGAGCGCCTTGAGGTCGTTGACGCGGCCCTCGACCGGCCCGGACGACCAGTCGGTGCTCATGCCGTAGACGACGGCGTCGAGGTCGGTGCGAACAACGGCTCTCGGGGAGCGTCCGCGAAGCGATCTCTTCCGCTCGGGCGTCGAGCGTCACCTTCCCGGAGCTGCTGCTGGAGATGATCCGGCCCCGTCTTGGCCGTAGCGCTCCTCGATCCAGGCGAGCGGAACCTCGGCCCTGTCGAACCGCAGGCCCGGATCCCAGGCACGAGTGCGCAGCTTGTCGATCAGCTCGTCGTCATTCCCGGGTCGGACACCCGACTGGGCGTGATCCATCGCAAGCTGCGGCTCACTGCTCCTGCGCTGAGGAGAGGTCATGTGCCGGGAGCCTAGCGCCGAGGTGGTCCGCCCTTTTTGAGCACCCGGACGTGCGAGCCATAGACCGCGCCATTGTCCAGGTCCAACAGATCTGCGCCGCGCAACTCGGTCAGCAGGGCGGCATGCAACCGCCCTCTACACCCGCATCATCCACGCTCCTCCCCTGGGCGCAGCCCGTCGAACAGGTCGGTCTCGATCTGCCCGCCGCCGC
Source organism: Streptomyces rubellomurinus (assembly GCF_000961885.1). Classification (GTDB taxonomy): domain Bacteria; phylum Actinomycetota; class Actinomycetes; order Streptomycetales; family Streptomycetaceae; genus Kitasatospora; species Kitasatospora rubellomurina. The sequence goes on along the minus strand of NZ_JZKH01000013.1, from coordinate 62,899 downwards.
AGGGCGTCGGTACCAGGCAGCGGGCCAGGTGGTAGTCCTCGGTCGGCCAGACCTCGCGCTCGATGCTCCTGGGGTGGGCCATGAACGCCACGCCGGGCTGCACCTGGGTGGCGTGCGCCAGCAGCGCCGCGTCCCGTACCGCGAACTGCTCGGCGCACGCGATCCGGGTGGTGGTGGCGAGAGCGGGAGGGGTGTCGGGCCAGCCGGCCAGCAGCTCGCCCATGGCCGAGGGGACGCCCCGCTCCGTCATGGCGTCGTGCAGGGTCTGGAACCAGGCCCGGGAGAGGGCCAGGTGGTAGTAGAGCTTCGCCGCCTGCCAGGGCTCTCCCGCCTCCGGATAGCGGTCCGGATCGGCCGCGGCCGCGAACGCCTCGACCGTGACCTGGTGGGTCATCACGTGGTCGGGATGCGGGTATCCGCCCGTCTCGTCGTAGGTGATCACGACGTGTGGACGGAACTCCCTGATCAGCGCGACCAGCGGCGCCGCCGCGACCTCCACCGGTTGGGCGGCGAAGCAGTCCTCGGGCAGGGGCTCGTCCGGGCCGGGCATGCCGGAGTCGAGGAAGCCCAGGAACTGCTGGCGCACCCCGAGAATCTCCCGGGCGGCGGCCATCTCCGCCCGGCGGATCCGGGCCAGATCGGCCCGGACCTCGGGCCGGTCCAGCGCCGGGTTGAGCACCGAGCCCCGCTCGCCGCCGGTGCAGGTGGCGACCAGGACGTCCACCCCCTCGGCGGCGTAGCGGGCGAGGGTGGCCGCGCCCTTGCTGGACTCGTCGTCCGGGTGGGCGTGCACGGCGAGCAGGCGCAGGCGGCCGGAGTACTGGGTCAACATGCTTGCCTCCACGGTCGATCGGTTGTGACCGGCGATCGGCGACCGCCCGTCCGCGGCCTCCCCGGCCGCCGGACAGGAACTTAGGACGGACCTAGCGATTGGGTCAAGCCAATTTATTGGGTCGGGCATAATTCATGTGCCCGACCCATCGAACTGCGCTAGGCTCCCCGCATGACGAAGCCCCGACCCGCCGCCACCGACGCCGCATCCACCGCCGACACCCCCGCCCCCAAGCTCCGCGAGCTGAACAAGCGCCGCACCCGCGAGGCCATCTCGGACGCCGCGACCAGGCTCTTCATCGACCAGGGCTTCGACCGCACCACCATCGCCGAGGTCGCGGCCGCCGCCGGCGTCGCCAAGATGACCGTCACCAACCACTTCCCGCGCAAGGAGGACCTCCTGCTCGACCTGCACGAGGAGCTCGCCGGCCGGCTCGCCCGCACGGTCGCCGACCGCGCCCCCGACGAGTCCGCCCTCGCCTCGCTGCGCCGCGACTGCCTGGCCGCGCTCGACCGGCACGACGCCCGGCTCGGCTTCGCGGGGCAGGCCTTCGCCCGCACCGTCGCGGACAGCCCCGCCCTCCTCGCCCGGCTGCGCGAGCTGCACGAGCAGGGCGAGGCCGCCCTGGCCGAGGCATTGACCCGGGCGTTGACCGAGGCCGACCGCCCCGCTCCCGCCGACGACGCGACCGCCCCCGTCGACTTCGAGAGCCGGGTCGCCGCCGCTCTGCTCGCCGCCGTCGACCGGGCGGTGTTCACGGAGGTGTTCCGCCGAGTCCTGGCCGGCGAGGAGCACGCCGCCGTCACCGCCGCCGTCCGGCCCTCGGCGATCCGGGCCTTCGACCGATTGGAGGGCGCCCTCGGCAACTTCGCCGTCCGCACCGACCGGGGCCGGTGATCCGAACCGACCCTCCCACCCGACCTCGCACTTGACGAAAGGTTGACCTGTTCACGGCAGAAGGTTGAAGCATCCCGCCCCTATCGTCAGCGCATGCCCTCACAGCCCATCAGGCCCACCACCCTGCCGGTTCTGCCGTACCGCAAGCCCACTCGCGGGCGGGACTACTGGGTCCTGGACAACGTCCTGCCCGACCCGGACGCCGTCCGCGAGCGCGTCCTGGCCCGCGGCGACTGGACCGAGGGATACCCCTACCGCCCCGAGGCCTGGCCCGGCCTGCGCACCATGCCCGGCCTCGAACCGGACGAGCTGGCCCGCGTCGAGTCCCTGGTCCGCAAGGCCACCGGTGCCTCGCGGCTCTGGGTCCAGAGCACCCCGGGCGGCGGCACACTCAACCACAACTGCGTCCAGCTCGTCGGCGCCGGCGAGTCGGAGTCCCGCCCGCACACCGACTCCCGCGCGCTCTGCCGCTACGCCGCCGTCCTCTACCTCAGCCCGGGCGCGCCCAAGGACGCCGGCACCAGCTTCTACCGCCAGCAGTTCCCCGGCGGCCGCCTCGGCGGCAACCTGGTCAACGCCCCGCACAACAACCTGGTCGAGGCACTCGGCACCCGGCACGTGCCGGCCGACCACTTCACCGAGGACGTCCGCGTCCCCAACCGCTACAACCAGCTGCTGCTCTACCACGCCAACCTCATGCACAGTGCCACGAGTTACTACGGCACCGAGCTGCCCGAGCGCCGGATGACGGCGGTCTTCTTCTGGATGGCCTGACACCCGTACCGGAGTCCGCCCGGGGCTCGTGAGCACCCCTCACATCCCGCACCCGGGCCGACTTCGGACGTCCGGCCTCGACATCTAGGAAGACAACGCGACCCTGTATGTCTCGGGCCCAACGCTCTGAAAGCACAGCTGAAGCCACCGCACCGGTGAGTCCGTACGCCCCTTCCAACGGTTCGCCGCCGAGCGCGAGTTCCCGTCCTCGGTGTGACCTTTCGCCGACCGTTCGCGCCTTCCCCGCACGGCAGCCGCCACCCCATACTCCCGGCTCGAACCCGACGGCGGCCGCGACGGTCGACCGGTCGGCAGGTACCAGCACCCGGCCGGGAGGCGGGCGGCGCGAGAACACGGGGAGTGGGTCACGGTGGAATCAGCGACGGTCACCGCATCGACGGCCACCGCAGCGGCTGCGGGCACCTGGAAGCTCGGCGACCTGGAGGTGAACCGGCTCGGGTTCGGCACGATGCGGCTGACCGGCAACGGGATGCGCGGCAACTCCGATGGCGAGCCGATCGACCGCGAGCTCGCCGTCCGGCTCCCGCGCAGCGCGGTCGAGCACGGGGTGAACCAAGCTGCCGGCGGCAGGGCATCGCCTTCGTGCCGTTCTTCGCGATCTCCGGCCGGCAACGCGAGGCGCCCGCCGCCGACACCCACGACGACCGGCTCCAGGCGATCGCGCACGCCCACGGCGTGACGCCGGCGCAGGTCCGACTGGCCTGGACACTGCACCGCGGGCCGAACGTGCTGGCCATCCCGGGAACCTCCGACCCCCCACCTGGTCGAGAACATCGCCGCCGGCGCACTGCGACTGTCCCGAGCAGACCTGGACGCCCTCGACGGCCTGGACGCCACGAACGCCACAAACGGCACGAGCCCCGTCGACCACCCGGAAGCGCCCGCGTAGAGCTCGGGAACGGCCAACTGAACGGGAGGGGTGCCCGCGGGCCCTCCAGCCGCGGACACCCTCCCGTTCACTGCGTGACCACCTCAGCGGTCACCACACCTCAGGCGCCGTGGATCCTCGAACAGCGGCGCCGGCCACGGCGGGGGCAGCCAACGCCCCCGCCGAACGCCCAGCCGCTCACCACCCGCCGCTCACCGCCCGCTGCGGAGCCGGTGGGCGGAGACCCGCACCCGGGTGCCGCAGCGGGTCGAGCAATAGCGCTGCGGGGTGCGGCGCCCGGTGTCGATGAAGTAGCGCTCGCAGCCGGGAGCCGCGCAGCGGCCCCAGGCGCAGTAGCCGCGTTCGCCGAGCCAGAGCGCCAGCGCGAGGGCGGCGGTGGACAGCAGCCAGTGGGCCGGCGACGCGCCGTCCGAGGCCCGGGCGTGGACCGACCAGCGGCGCTCCGGCAGGCGGACCAGCCGGGGTCGGGCGGGGTACCGGTCGAGGAGGGCGTTGATGGCGTCCGCGGCCCGGTCCTCGTCCGCGAGGTCCAGGATGCCGGCGACGGTGGCCGTGGCTTCGCGCAGCTCCAGCGCCGTGGTCGCGGTGAGGCGCAGCGGCGGCCCGCCGTGCCGTTCCACCACGGCCTCCAGTTCGGCCGCGTCGGCCCCGGGCCGGTCCTGGACGGTGTTGACCAGGTCGGCCAGGAAGTACAGGCCGCGCGGATTGTCCTCGTCGAATCCCTGGTGCATGCACGTCTCCCGTCGCCGATCGAAGGCTCGCCGAGCCAGCCCCATGGTAACGTCAAAACGGATGTTAGCCGTTACAACGCCGATCGCAGCGCAAGGGATTCGCCATGACCGTGTCGCAGACGTCCGTGCTGATCGTCGGGGGCGGGCCGGTCGGCCTGACGCTGTCGGCCCTGCTGTCCGGGTACGGCGTGGACCACGTGCTGGTCGAGGCCCACCCCACGACCTCCCGCCACCCCAAGGCCCGCGGGGTCTCGGCCCGTTCGATGGAGATCTTCCGGCGCCTCGGCCTGGAAGGGGCCGTCCGCTCGGCCGGTCTGCCGGCCGATCAGGTCCGCTTCTACCGCGGCCGCGACCTCGTCGATCCCGACTTCGTCCGCACCGGCCTCCCCGAACAACCCGAGGAGGACGCGGAGAGCGCGGAGCACACGCCCGCGCCCGGCGTCATCTGTTCCCAGGACGCGCTGGAGCCCGTCCTGCTGCGGCACGCCGAGACGCCGGCCGGCCCCCGGATCCGCTTCGGCACGCGCCTGCTCGGGTTCACGGACGACGGCCTCGGCGTGCTGGCCGACCTGGCGGACGCGGCCACCGGTGAGCGGTACCGGGTACGCGCGGACTGGCTGGTCGGCTGCGACGGCTCCGCGAGCACCGTCCGTGCCGGGGCGCGCATCGCGATGGAGGGCCCCACCGGGCTGGGTCGCTACCTGAGCGTCCGCTTCGAGGCGCCGCTCGGCCCGGTGGTGGCCGATCGCGCCAGCGCGTCCTACTTCCTCACCGCGCCCGGTCGGGGCGGGTTCATGGCGGTCGACAACGACCGCCACTGGATCTACCAGTACCCGCTCACCCCGGACACGCCCGCCTCGGACCCGTCCGACCACGGGCAGCTGGCCGACCTCATCCGCACCGCCGCCGGCATCCCCGACCTGGACGTGACGGTCCGCGACACGATGACCTGGCGCATGGACGCGCAACTCGCCACCGCCTACCGCCGCTCCCGCGTCCTGCTGGCCGGCGACGCGGCGCACGTCGTCCCGCCGACCGGAGGGCACGGCATGAACACCGGCATCGGCGACGTGGACAACCTCGCCTGGAAGCTCGCGGCCGTCACCGCCGGGTACGCCGGCGACGCCCTGCTGGACACCTACGAGGCAGAACGCCGGCCCGTCGCCCGCCAGGTCATCGGCATCTCCACGGCCAACGCCCGCAACCGCGCCGGCTACCGCATCGACGACGAACTCCTGCTGACCGCCGTCTACCGCTCGACCGCCGTCCTCCCCTCGACCGCCGCCCCCCGGAGCCCCGGCACGGCTCCGGAACCCACCGGGCTGCGCCCGGACGGCTACCGCCCCGGCGCCCGCCCCGGCGAACGCCTGCCGCACGTCCGCCTCACCGGCGGACCCGCACGCGTGACGTCCACCCTCGACCTCCTCGGCCCCGGCTTCACCCTGCTCACCGCGACGGACAGCCCGGCGTGGCGACGGCAGGCCGACGCCACGCGGCAGGCCGGAATCCCCGTCACCTATCGGGCGCTCGGCAGCGGCCGACAGCGGGAGGCCACCCCGGGGCAGTGGGAACGCCTCGTCGGCGCGGCAGCCGCGGTCCTGGTCCGCCCGGACGGACACGTGGCCTGGCGCGGCACCGACCCGGCGACGGACCTTCGAGCCGTCCTCCGGAGCGTCCTCTCCTCCTGACCGCCTCCTGGTTCGCCGCCGCCGCGCCCGGGGACGCTCCCCCCATGGACCGCACCCACCCGCACGAGGGCCCCGCCGTCCCGCCCACCGAGGCGGTCCACCCCGCCTGGGCCGGGATCGACGACCTGCCCACCCTCGACCTGCTCCGGCTGATGAACGCCGAGGACCGCACCGTCCCGCTCGCCGTGGCCGCCGAGGTGGAGCGGATCGCCGCCGTGGTCGACGCGGTCGCCGCCCGGATGGCGCGCGGCGGCCGGCTGGTCTACGCGGGCGCGGGGACGGCCGGCCGGCTCGGGGTCCTGGACGCCGCCGAGTGGCCGCCGACGTTCGGCACCGACCCGGCGCAGGTGGTGGGGCTGATCGCGGGCGGCCCGGCGGCGGTGACGGCGGCGGTCGAGGGCGCCGAGGACCGCCCCGACCTGGCGGCCGCCGACCTCGCCGCGCTCGGCCCGACCCCGGCCGACACCGTGGTGGGCGTGTCGGCCTCGGGCCGGACGCCGTACACCGTGGCCGCCGTCCGGGCGGCCCGCGCCGCCGGCGCACTGACCGTCGCGCTCGTCTGCACCCGCGGCTCGGCGCTGGCGGAGGCCGCCGAGCTGGCCGTCGAGGTGGAGGTGGGGCCCGAAGTGCTGGCCGGGTCGAGCCGGTTGAAGGCGGGCACGGCGCAGAAGCTGGTGCTCAACCTGCTGTCGACGGCCGTCATGGTCCGCCTCGGCCGGACGTACGGGAACCTGATGGTCGACGTCCGGGCCACCAACGCCAAGCTCCGCGAGCGCGCCCACCGGATCGTCGCGGAGGCCAGCGGCGCGGACGATGCGGCGGTCCGCCGCGCGCTGGGGGCGACCGGCGGCCGGGCCAAGGACGCGATCCTGACCCTCCTCGCCGGGGTCGACGCCGCCACCGCCGCCCGCCTGCTCGCCGCCTCGGACGGACGGCTGCGCGAGGCGCTGCGCGCCGCCGGCCTCAGCTGACGGAGGTCACTTCAGCTGGAGCTCCCCCGCCGCCGCGACCTCGCCGAGCCGGGGGAAGTCCAGCTCCACCGACGCCCGGTGCTCCTCCGCCGTGAGCGCCGTCATCGCGTCCTCGACGAACACCAGCCGGTACCCGTGGTCGCCCGCCGCCCGGGCGGTCGACTCCACCCCGAGGTTGGTCGCGATCCCGGCGAACACCAGGGTGTCCACGCCGCGCGCCCGCAGCAGCTCGTGCAGGCCGGTGCCGTGGAAGCCGCCGATGGTGCGCTTGACCACCACCTCGTCGGCCACCGCCGCGACCTCGGCCGCGAGGTCGCTGCCGGGCGGCTGCTCGGCGACGTTCGGCCGCTCGACGCGCACCGCGACGACGGGCGCACCGGCCGCCCGGAACGTCCGGGCGAGGTCGAGGGAGGCCGCCAGCACCTGCGAACCGGGGTACGGCGCGAGCTGGTTGGCGACGATCCGGTCCATCAGGTCGATCAGGACGAGGGCCGTGCGGCGAGGGTCGAGAGTGATCACGGCGATCACGCTAGCGCCCGCACACCCCGGAGAGCCAGGGACCAGCCACGGTGACGCACCGTCAACTCCGGTGACTCCACGGGACTAAGCTGTGCCCCACTGGAGATCGACGACCTCACGAAGGAGTTCGACCCCGAATGAGCAGCCGCATCCCGGCCTCGCCGGCCCCCGGTCCCGCCGCCCTCCCGTCCGCCCCGCGCTCCGGGCGGCTGTGGGTGGAGGGGGTGGCCGCCGCCATGGCGGCGCTGTACGCGGCGCTGAAGCTGTACTGGGCGTTCGGCGGCGACGGCCTGAAGTCCACCATCGGCTTCTCGGAGGACCTCTGGCACGATCCGCTCTTCGAACTGCTCGGCCTCTGGGGCACCGTGCTGCTCGCCGCCCTGGGGGCGCTGATCCCCTTCGCGCTGGTGAAGCCGTGGGGGGCGGTGGTGCCGCGGTGGATGCTGGAGCTGCCGATCGGGATCGGCTGCGCGTTCACCGTGCTGCGCGGCATCGCCGGGATCGTCCAGGAGAGCCTGTACCTGACCGGCGCGATCTCCTCGCACTACCCGGACGTGACGGGCGCGGAGGCCGACACCGTGGCCCGCTGGTCGCTGTTCCTCTACTCGCCGTGGTTCCTCGTCTGGGGGCTCGTCCTGGGCGCCATCGGGCTGCGCGCACTCCGCACCGACAAAGCCGACAAGGCCTCCAAGGCCGCCAAGGCCGCCCGGGCGCTCCGGGAGGCCTCCACCGGCTGACCGGCAGCAGCCCGGCACGTCCCCCGCCCCGCCGCTACCCCGCCGCTACCCCGCCGCCGCCCCGCCCTCGCGCGCGATCTCGGCCCGGAAGCCCTCGATCAGCACGCGCAGCCCGTACTCGAAGTCCGCGTCGTGGTCCGTCATCCGCAGCACGTCCACCGCCTCGCGCAGCAGCGGGAGTTCGCTCAGCGCCTCGTCCGGGAAGGCGGGCCGGTCGCGGTCCGCCGCGTCCTGCCGCCAGGCCTGTTCCTCGGTGACCCAGCCCATCACGTACCGGTCGACGGTGAGCAGCAGCCGCAGCGCCGTCCGCGGCCGCAGCCCGGCCCCGCACAGGGCGCTCAACTGCGCCTCGACGGCCGGCAGTTCGGCCTCGGTGGGCAGGGTCCCGGCGTGCACCCGGGCGCCGTCGCGGTAGGCGAGCAGGGCCGTGCGCTTGGCGCGCGCGTCGGCGGCGATCCAGTCCGGCCAGTGTGCCGGGTCCGGCGCGCGGTCGGGTGGCAGGGCCTCGGCGAGCATGGCTTCGGCCATCAGGTCGAGCAGTTCCCGCTTGTTCTTGAAGTGCCAGTACAACGCCGGTGACTGGACGCCGAGTTCGCGGGCGAGCCGGCGGGTGGTGAGGCCGTCGATGCCCTCCTCGTCGAGCACCCGCAGGGCGGTGCGCACCACCTCGTCGCGCTGCAGCGCCATCCGATCCACCTCTCCGAGCCCCCGGGCCCCCGAACTCCCGAGCTTGCCGAAATCCCCTTGCCAGCCCACCTTATCGCCGATAAGTTCCCGAGCTGGAACTTATCAGCGATAAGGAAGGTCGTCGCGCCGTCGACGGCCACGAAGGGACCCACCCCCGCATGACCTCGACCCTGTCCCGGCTGCTGCCGAACACCGCACCCTGGCGGTCCTCCCGGGACTTCCGACTGACCTGGACCTCCGGCACGGTCACCCTGCTCGGCTCGATCTTCACCATGACCGCGATCCCACTGCAGATCGCCCACCTCACCGACTCGCCGCTCGCCGTGGGCGCGGTGGGCGCGGTCGAACTCCTGCCCGCGATCGCGTTCGGCCTGTACGGCGGCGTGCTCGCCGACCGCGCCGACCGCCGCACCGTCGCCCTGGCCACCGAGATCGCGCTGGCCGCGCTCACCGCCCTGCTGCTCGCCAACGCGCTGCTCGGCGCGCCGGCCGTCTGGCCGCTGTACGTCGCCGCCGGGGTGGCGGCGGGCCTGCAGGGCGTCCAGCAGCCCTCGGTCGAGGCGATGGTGCCCCGGCTGGTGCCGCACGAGCAGCTGGTCGCGGCCGGCTCGCTGCTGTCGCTGCGCTGGAGCATCGCGGGCGTGGCCGGGCCGGCCGCCGCCGGGCTGCTGATCGCCGGCGCGGGCGTCCGGGCCGCGTACCTGGTCGACCTCGCCACCTTCCTGGTCTCGATCGCCCTGCTCGCCCGGGTCCGGCCCGTCCCGTCCGAGCGCGACGCCGAGGCGCCGGTGCTGCGCGAGTTCGTCGACGGCGCCCGGTACGCGGCCGGCCGGCCGGACCTCCTCGGCACCTACCTGGCCGATCTCGCGGCCACCGTCTTCGCCCTGCCCACCGCACTGTTCCCGTTCCTGGCCGAGGAGTTGGACGCGGTGTGGGCACTGGGCCTGCTCTACTCGGCGGCCGCCGCGGGCAGCCTGCTGGCCGCCGCGACCGGCGGCTGGACGGACCGGGTGCACCGGCACGGCCGGCTGGTGCTGCTCGCCGCGGCCGTGGTCGGGGCGGCCACCGCCGGGGCCGCGCTCGCCCCGGGCCTGTGGGCCGTGCTGCTCTGCCTGGCCGTGGCCGGCGCCGCCAACTGGGCCGGCGACACCTTCCGCAGCGCCATCTGGAACCAGTCCATCCCGGACGAACTGCGGGGCCGCGCCGCCGGGTTGGAGATGCTGATCGGCTCCGCCGGGCCCGCCCTCGGGGACCTGCGGGCGGGCGGACTGGCCGCCCGCCAGGGCATCCGGGCCGCGCTGCGCACCGGCGGCCTGCTCTGCCTCGGCAGCTCCGCCGTGCTCTCCGCCGCGCTGCCCTCGCTCTGGCGCTACGACGCCCGGGCGCACGGGGAACCGGCCGCGCCCACCACCCCATGAGCCCCCGAAGCCCCCCGAAGACTTCCGCGCCCCTCGCCCCGCGCGCCCGACGCACGCACCCGCGCGAGCCCACTCGCCGCGACCACGTCAAGCGAAGACTTGCCTCCGATTCCTTGACTGACCCTTCGTCAATCGTTAACCGTCCACGGTCTACCCGCATAGACCCCTCCGGTGGTGCCATGGACACATCGCCCGGCGCACCGAGCCCGGGCCGCGCCTAGGAGCCCCCACACCATGCGTCGCCCCCACCGCATCGCCCCCGTCCTGGTCACCGTCGCGCTGACGGCCGCCGCCGTCGCCACCACCGGCGCCGCCCAGGCCGCCCCCGCCGCGCACACCGCCCGCACCGCGCTCGCCGCGACCTGTTCGCAGGCCTACCTCCCGCTGCCCGACCCGGCCTGCACCCCGGGCGCGCTCAACCCGGACGTCACGCAGGACACCATCGACGACACCATCTGCGTCTCCGGCTACAGCACCTCGATCCGCCCGTCCACCACGTACACCAACCGGCTGAAGGTCCAGCAGATCGCCCAGTACGGCTACGCCGACACCAACACGGCGGACTACGAGGAGGACCACTTCATCCCGCTGTCGCTCGGCGGCAACCCGACCGACCCGCGCAACCTCTGGCCGGAGCCCCGCTACGCGACCGGTTCGGCCAGCCAGTCCTCCACCGACAAGGACACCGTGGAGTACAAGCTCTACCGGGCCGTCTGCAACCACCAGGTGGACCTGGCGCCCGCCCAGAACGCCATCGCCACCGACTGGACCACCGCGCTGTCCGTCCTCGGCCTCGGCTGAGCAAGGCCCCGCCCAAGGGAGCGGTTCACAGGCTGAGCGCCCGCGCCGACGCACCGATCGGCGCGGGCAGCTCCGTCCACCCGCGCAGGTACCGGTCCACCGCCGCGGCCGCCGCCCGGCCCTCGGCGATCGCCCAGACGACCAGCGACTGCCCGCGCCCGGCGTCCCCGGCCACGAACACGCCCGGCGCGCCGGAGGCGAAGCCGTCGTCCCGCTCCAGGGCGCCGTCCGGGCCGAGGGCGAGCCCCAGTTGGGGGAACAGCCCGTCCGGCTCCGGCCCGGTGAAGCCGAGCGCGAGCAGCGCCAGCTGGGCCGGCACGCACCGCTCGGTGCCCGGCCGGGGGCTGCGGTCGGCCGGATCGGCCTCGGCGAAGCGGACGGCGGCCAGCCGGCCGTCCGGGCCCGGCTCGAAGCCGAGCGTGGTCGCCGCGAACACCCGGGGGCCGGCCTCCGCCGCTCCCGACTCCTCGTGCGAGGTGGTCTCCCGGTAGACCTTCGGGTGGACGGGCCAGGGCTGCCCGGGCGCCCGGCGGCCCGGCGGGCGCGGGTTGATGTCCAGCTGGACGACGGTCGCCGCGCGCTCGCGCAGCGCCGTCCCCAGGCAGTCGGCCGCGGTGTCCCCGCCGCCGACGATCACCACGTCCCGCCCCTCGGCGGACAGCGGCGAGACCGGGCGGTCGCCCTCGTCGACCCGGTTCGCCCAAGTCAGGTAGTCCATCGCCTGGTGCACCCCGGGCAGCGCGCGCCCCGGCACCGGCAGCTCCCGGCGGGCCGCCGCCCCGACCGCGACCACCACCGCGTCGTACCCGGCCCGCAGCTCCTCGCCGGGGACGTCCCGCCCGACCCGCACCCCGGTACGGAACTCCGTTCCCTCGTCCCGCAGTTGGCCCAGTCGCCGGTCCAGCCGGTGCTTCTCCAGCCGGAACGGCGGGATGCCGTAGCGCAGCAGGCCGCCCGCCCGGTCCTCCCGCTCGTACACCGTGACGGCGTGCCCGGCCCGGGTCAGCTGCTGGGCGGCGGCCAGTCCGGCCGGGCCCGAGCCGACCACCGCGACCCGCCGTCCACCGCCCGTCCGCGAGCACCGGTCGGCCGGCTGCGGCCGGTCCCAGCCCTGCTCCCAGGCCCGGTCGGCGATCGCCAGCTCCACGTTCTTGATCGCCACCGCGGCCCCGTCGATGGCCAGCACGCACGCGCTCTCGCACGGCGCCGGGCAGAGCCGCCCGGTGAACTCCGGGAAGTTGTTCGTCGCCAGCAGCCGGTCCGCCGCCGCGTGCCAGTCCCCGTCCGCGGCCAGCCGGTTCCACTCCGGCACCAGGTTCCCCAGCGGGCAGGCGCTGTGGCAGAACGGCAGCCCGCAGTCCATGCACCGGCCGGCCTGTCCACCCACCACCGGCAACGGCTCCCCGGGCCGGTACACCTCCCGCCGGTCCCCCAGCCGCTCCCGCGCGTCCCGCCGCTCCCGCTCGCTGCGCGGGGTGGTGAGGAAGGCCATCCGGTCTGCCATCGCGGCCTCCGGCGGGGCGTGCCGACGTTCTGCCCGGCGCGCACCCGGCGGGCGCGCCACCGTGAAGCCACCGTACGCCCCCACGGCAGGACGCAAAAGGCGGGGCGCCCGCCGGCCCCCGGACCGGGGCCACGAACCACCGCCCGCGGGTCCGGCCCGGCCCGCGCCCCGAGCCCGCCCTCGCCCGCCGGGCCCCAGCTGCCGCCCCGCCCGACACCGCCGCCACCGCCCCGGGGAGAATCACTCCCCATGAGCCACACCGTGCTGATCGCCGAGGACGACCGGGCCATCCGCGACTCGCTCACCCGCGCCCTCACCCTGGAGGGCTACGTGGTGCGCACCGCCCCGGACGGCGCCCGCACCCTCGCCGCCCTCGCCGAGCAGCGCCCGGACGTGCTGATCCTGGACGTGATGATGCCCGCGCCGGACGGCCTGGAGGTCTGCCGCCGGCTGCGCGCCGCCGGCGACCGCACCCCCGTCCTGATGCTGACCGCCCGCGTCGAGGTCCCGGACCGGATCGCCGGGCTCGACGCCGGGGCCGACGACTACCTGGTCAAGCCCTTCGACGTGGACGAGCTGTTCGCCCGCCTGCGCGCCCTGCTGCGCCGCCACCCGCCGGAGCGGACCGAGGACGTACTGACCGTCGCCGACCTGCGCATCGAGCCGCCCGCCCGCCGGGCCTGGCGGGCCGGGCGCGAGCTGGAGCTGTCCCGCACCGAGTTCGACCTGCTGGAGCTGCTGGCCCGGCACGCCGGCGCGGTGCTCGACCAGGCCACCCTGTACGAGCGGATCTGGGGGTACGACTTCGGCCCCGGCTCGAAGAACCTCGCGGTGTTCATCGGCTACCTGCGCCGCAAGCTCGACCTGCCCGGCCTGTCCCCGCTGATCCACACCGTCCGCGGCGTCGGCTACACGCTGCGCGAGCCGTGACCGGCCCGCGCCGCCGGCTGCCCCGCCCCGGCCTGCGCACCACCGTCGCACTCGTCTTCGCCACGATGGCCGCCCTGGTCGCGGTGCTGATCGGCACGCTCGGCTACCACGCCGCGGCCGGCCTGATCCGGGACGACGAGCGGGACGACTTCACCTCGGCCATGCGCGCGGTGAGCGGCCAGGTCGCGGGCGAGCAGCTGTTCCCGGGGGACTTCAACGGCCCGAGCGGGCTCAGCGAGCAGCTGCTGCACCCGGTCCGGGTGACGGCCCAGGCCCTCGACTCGAACGGGGCCGTCCTCCCGGGCACCTCCAGCCTCGACCTGCCGACCACCCCGGACGACCGCGAGCTCGCCCGCGCCGCCGCCCCGGCCCGCACGGCGACGGGCCTGCGCCACGTCCGCGGCACCACCTGCCGGGTGGGCGTGGTCTCGCTCGGCGGCGGCCGCGGCGCCGTCCAGGTGGTGCAGCAACTCGACGACGTCGAGGAGCTGTTGGAGATGCTGCGGCACGAGATGGTGGCCGTGGTGGCGGTCGTCGTGGTGGTGGCGGGCGCGGCCGGCCGGCTGGTCGCGGGCCGGATCACCGGTCGGCTGGTCCGGCTCACCGAGGCGGCCGAACTGGTCGCCGCCAGCGGCCGGTTGGACGTCCCGGTGCCGGCCGCCGGGACGGACGAGGTGGGCCGGCTCGGCCGCGCCTTCGACCGGATGCTGGTCCGGCTGGCGACGGCCAAGGAGAACCAGCGCCGGCTCGTCCAGGACGCCGGGCACGAGTTGCGCACCCCGCTGACCAGCCTGCGCACCAACCTCGCGGTGCTGCCCAGCCTGGACCGCCTGCCGCCCGCCGAGCGCGCCGCCCTGATGGCCGATCTGGCCCACGAGGCACGGGAGTTGACCCAGCTGGTGGAGGAGCTGGTGGCGCTCGCCGCGGACCACCGGGCGGACGAGCTGCCCGCCGAGGTCGCGCTGGCCGAGCTCGTCCGGACGGCCGCCGCGCAGACCCGCCGACGCACCGGCCGTCAGGTCGTGGTGGACGCGGACGACACCGTCGTCACCGCCCGGCCGGAGGCGCTGGCCCGCGCGGTCGGCAACCTGCTCGACAACGCCGCCAAGTTCGACCCGGGCGGCACGGCCCCGATCGAGGTGGTGGTGCGCGGCACCCGGGTCGAGGTCCGCGACCGCGGCCCGGGCATCGACGCGGCCGACCTCGACCGGGTCTTCGACCGCTTCTACCGCGCGACGGCCGCCCGCAGCCTGCCCGGTTCCGGCCTCGGCCTGGCCATCGTCCACGAGGTCGCCCGCTCCCACGGCGGCGCCGCCTTCGCCGCCAACCGCGAGGGCGGCGGCGCCGTGATCGGCTTCACCCTAGGCGCTCCCTGACGACGGGCGGGGCCGAAGCGCCGCGGCTACGCGGGCGCGTCCTGCAGGTCGTCGATCACCAGGGTGGCCAGCCGCAGCTCGTACACGACCTCGGTGGGGGAGCCGTCGCCCCACCGCTCGGTGAGGTTCACCCGGGTGTGGCCGGCGCCGCTGTCGCCCTGGGTGAGGCTCCAGTCGGTCGGCACGTTCGGGGCCCGGAACACCGGGTCGGCGTCGTGCGCCCGCGCCCACGCGTCGAGCACGGCGTTCAGGTGGGCGGTCAGGTACCGCTGACGGACCGCACGGGCGCCCTGGAGGTCGCCGCGCAGGATGTCGCCGCGGTACTGGGAGAAGAAGCTGTCGACCTGCTGCTCGGCCGGGGTGAGGCTGCGCTGGCTCTGCGCCGCGCGCGGCGGTTCGGCGGCCGGGGCCGGGGCGGCGGCGGGCAGGCCGACGAGGGACAGGGACAGGGCGAGGACCGCCGGGGCGGCGGTTCGGAGTCGAATCATGCGCCCAGTCTGCGAGCCCTCGGTGGCGCTCCGCGGCTGCCGCGCGGACGCCGCACCGGAAGTCGGCCGATGACGCCGGACGGCCGACAGGAGAACGCGCACGGGCCCCGGCGGGGAATCGCCGGGGGCCCGTGCGCGCGATCGGCCGTCAGACGGCGGCGAGCAGTCCGCGGCCGAGCCAGTCGGCGTTGTCCTTCACGCCCGGCAGGACGAAGAAGTACCCGCCGCCGGTCGGCGAGATGTAGTCGACCAGCGGCTCGTCGACGAGCCGGGTCTGGGTGGCCTCGAACTGCCGCGCCACGTCCTGCTGGTAGCAGCAGAACGCCAGGCCCATGTCCAGGTTGCCGGCCTTGTCGATGCCCCGGTCGTAGTTGTAACCGCGGCGCAGGATGCGGGAGTTGTCGGTGTCGGCGGTGCGCGGGTTGGCGAGCCGGATGTGCGCCTTGAGCGGGATCGCCTTGCCGTCCGGGTCCTTGCCGTAGTCCGGCGCGTCGGTCTCCAGGTGGCCGTCCAGCGGGGCGCCGGTGTCGCGGCGGCGGCCGAACATCTTCTCCTGCTCGGCGAGGGTGACGCGGTCCCAGAACTCGATCAGCATCCGGATGATCCGGATCACCTGGTAGCTGCCGCCGGTGGCCCAGGCGGGTTCGCCCATGCCGTCGGTGACCCAGATCAGCCGGTCCATCTCCCGGGCCGACTTGGTGTCGGGGTTGACGATGCCGTCCTTGAAGCCGAGCAGGTTGCGCTGGCTGCCGTCCGGGCGGGACCGGTTCTGGAAGCCGTCGATCCGCCAGAGGATCTGCATCGCGCCGCGGGTGTGCCGGGTGATGTCGCGCAGCGCGTGCAGGACGGTGTCCTGCTGGTCGGCGCAGATCTGCAGGGAGAGGTCGCCGTGCAGTTCGGCGGCCTGCAGGTTGTCGTTGGGGAAGGTCTTCATCGGCGTCAGCTTGGCCGGCTTGGCCTTGGCCAGCCCGTAGCGGTCGTCGAAGAGCGAGGCGCCGACCCCGACCGTGACGGTCAGGTTGTCGGTGGTCACGGTCGGGCCGAGGATGCCGCTGTCGGAGGGCGGGGCGCCGACGCCGAGGTCGGGCGGGGTGCCGCCGGCGGTGAGGAAGCGGATCCGCTCGGTCAGGGTCTTGAGGAGGTCCTCCAGGCCCTTGCGGTCCGGGGCGATGACCTGGCAGGAGACGAAGGCCGCGTAGCCCTGCTGCGGGGTGGTGATGCCGGCCTGGTGGTCGCCGTGGAACGGTACGGCCCCGCTCTTGGCCTCCTTGCCGTCCCCGGCGGCGGCCGGGGCCGCGCCGAGCGCGAGGGACGTCCCGCCGGCTATCACGGCGGCCCCGGCGCCCGCGCCGAGCGCGGCGCGCACGAAGCTGCGCCGGGCCGGTCCGGCCGGGCAGCCGCCCGCCTCGGCGGCCTCGACCGGCGCGGCGGCGTGCGGGAACGGGCAGGAGCCTCCGGCGGCTGCGGTGTGGTCGGTCATCAGGCGGCCTTCCGGATCTCGAGCAGGGCGGGGATGGGCGAGAGGTCTTCGAGCAGCTGCCCGGTGGCGCCGTTGAGCTGCCGGCGGGTGTCGGCGGGGAGCTGGTCGAGCGGGGTCCAGCCCTCGGCCTTGTGGGCGGCGGCGACGAGGTCGCCGACCCGCTTCATCCCGGCGTCGGCGCGCACCAGCACCTGCGGGTCGCGCTCGTCGAGCAGCGGCTTGAGGACGGTCAGCAGTTCCTGGGTGCCGGCCAGGTTGGCCTGGGTGGTGGCCAGGTTGGTGCCGCTGCCCTGGTCGGTGTCGCCGGTGAGCTCGAACTGGAGGGTGTTCTCCAGGATCTCGTGGGCGCGCAGCGGCAGGTCGCCCGGGTCGAACTGCTGCCCGGGGAAGTCCTGCTGCAGCTTGGTGACGTCGCCGGTGAGCTGGTCGGCGACGGGGGTCAGCTCGTCGACGGACTGGCCGTGCCAGAGGCCGTACTCCAGGCGCAGGAAGCCGGTGAAGTCCTTGTCCTTGGCCTTGTCGGCGAGGCCGTCCGGGCGCCCGTTGATCTTGCCGTCGAGGTCTGCGAAGGTGCCGTAGGCGGCGCCGAGCGAGGCGTACTGCAGGTGGGCGGTGAGCCAGTCCGCCTTCGCGGCGGCGAGGTCGCCGGCGTGGACGTCGGCCTGCAGCTTCGCGGTCTCGGTCACCAGGGTGGCGAGGCCCTTGTTGACGTAGTCCTTGTAGGCGTCGAGCGGGGCCTTGAGGTCGTCCTCGGCGACCGGCTTGACGGCCTTGACCTCGACGCCGCCGGCGACGTGCACGGCGGAGGAGGTGACGGCCTTTCCGCCGGTGGGCACGCAGCGCCAGGCGTAGTCGCCGGAGCCGATGGTGGCGGTGAGCGCCCGGGTGGTGCCGGGGGCCAGGCCCTCGATCTCGCCGTAGACGGCTCCGGTGCCCGGGTTGACCAGGTACACCTCGGAGACCTTGTCCCCGGTGTTGTGCATCTGGAACACCTGCTGGCCGGGCAGCGGGGCCTTGAAGCCGCTGCCGCACTCGTCCTCGGAGACGGCGACGGTGGAGGAGCTGTCCTGCTTGCCGTCGCTGACCGCGATCACGGTGCCGGCCACCACGGCGGGGACGGCGACCAGCGCGGCGGGCAGCACCCAGCGCGGCCGGCCGGAGCGCGCGGGCGCGGCGGCCTTCTCCGCGTCGGCGCCGGCGGCCTTGACCTCGGCCGCCTTGGCCGGGGCGGGCTGACCGCCCCGGACGCCCTCGATGAAGAGCGTCATGACGACGCACAGGTAGGCGACGTAGCCGACGACCTGGAGGACCGTCATGGTGACGGTCAGGTTGAGGGTGCCCTGCACCAGCGTGGCGTACCAGGAGGAGGCGTCCAGGTGCCCGCTCAGGTCGAAGGCGTACGTGCTGCCACCGCCGACCAGTCCGGACTCCTGCAGGTCGCGCAGCCCGTAGCCGAGCACGCCGGCCGCGACGACGATCAGGCCGGCGCCGGTGATGGTGAAGAACCGGGTGAGGTTCATCTTCAGCGCGCGGCGGTAGAGGCCCCAGCACAGGCCGGTGGAGAGCACCAGGCCGACCGCGGCGCCGATCAGCGGGCCGGTGGACTCCCCGGCGGTGCGCACGTTGGTCCACAGGAAGAGGGAGGTCTCCAGGCCCTCGCGGGCGACCGCGAGGAAGCTGGTGAGCACCAGCGCGCCGGCGCCCATCGCCAGCGAGGCCTGGACCTTCTCCTTGATCTCGGCGGAGAGGGTGCGTGCCGAGCGGCGCATCCAGAACACCATCGCGGTGACGAAGCCGACCGCGATCAGGCTCAGCACGCCGCCGAACGCCTCCTGGGCGTGGCCGGAGAGGTTGGCGGCGGTGAAGGTGAGCACCGCGCCGAAGCTGAGGCTGAGTGCGACGGCCGCCGCGACGCCCGTCCACACCTGGGGCAGCCGGGCCTTGTGGCCGAAGCGGACGAGCGTGGCGACGAGGATCGACACGATCAGTCCGGCTTCCAGGCCCTCGCGTAGCCCGATCAGAAAGCTGGGAAACGCCTCATCCCACATGCAGCGGGCTCCTCCCCCCGGGAAACCCGGGCCGGTCGTACCTGTTCTGGACGCCCCGGACGCCGGCGGCGGGCGGGGCGGCACAGCCGAACGCCCCGGACGCACGGTCCGGGGCGCATGGGCTTAGCTTAGGCAAACCTTAGAGGTGTCGAGGTCAACTGAACCCCTCGGAAAGGTAAGGGTTCGGTATGAGGATGCCTGTGCGCACGTCAAAACGGCGCGCCGGCGGGCACTTCTGCCGCTTCCCGGGCCGGTCAGCCCCACCACTGCTCGGGGACGGCCTCCGACTCGGCCGCGACGGCCACCGGTTCGGCGGCGGTGACCAGCAGCCCGCCCCCGGCCGTCTCGGCGACCAGGTGGCCGCGTTCGCGCAGCACCACCGCGGCGGCGCCGCTCACCGCCGCGCGGACCTCCCCGGAGAGCGGCCCGCCGCCTTCCCCGTCCGACGGCCAGTCGACCAGGACGCCCTCGGGGCCCGGGCCGATCCGCAGCGGGGAGGCGCCGGGCGCGGTGTCGAAGCCGGCGCCGGCCAGGGCCTCGGTGACGGACGCGCAGAGTTCACGGTGTTCCACCATTGGCGCAGCGTAGGCGCCGGCCGCGCGACCGGCGGGCACGGCGCGCGCCGAATCGGTTCAGCGGCACCCGGGCGCAGCAGCGCGGACCGTTCGGCCGTCCGGCGGTCGACCGATCGGGCGTCAGGACCCCCCGTCCGGCCCGACACGAGCCGCCGGACGGGCCGATGGACGTGCACAGTCGGCCCCCTGCCGACAGCATGACAGAGTAAGCGATCCATCACTCTGAGCAGCGGGTCCAGCGGATCAGGCCGATCCGCACGCCGGTGCGACCGGCAGGCCCGTATCGAGAGGTCCCATGATCACAACACTTCGCCGGCCTGGGTTCCCGCCGGCGGGCCTGCACCTCGGCACGCCGCGAACGCCGGGGAGCCCGTCGTGAGCACCGACCAGCAGTCGCGGCCGGGACCGGTCACCAGCACCCGCGCCAAGCCCGCCAACAAGGCCGAGGCCCTCGCCGACTGGGCGGACGGGCGGCTGGGCATCTACTCCCTGGCCAAGGCCAACCTGCGCAAGATCTTCCCGGACCACTGGTCCTTCATGCTGGGCGAGGTCGCGCTCTACACCTTCGTCATCATCATCCTCACCGGCGTCTGGCTGACCCTGTTCTTCAACCCGAGCATGGGCGAGGTCGTCTACGACGGCTCCTACGTGCCGCTCAAGGGCATCCAGATGTCGGAGGCCTACGCCTCCACGATCAACATCAGCTTCGAGGTGCGCGGCGGCCTGCTGATGCGCCAGATCCACCACTGGGCGGCGATCGTCTTCATCGCGGCGATGCTGACGCACATGATGCGCGTCTTCTTCACCGGCGCGTTCCGCAAGCCCCGCGAGATCAACTGGATCTTCGGCGCGCTGCTGCTGTTCCTCGGCATGTTCGACGGCTTCATGGGCTACTCGCTGCCGGACGACCTGCTCTCCGGCACCGGCATCCGGTTCATGGAGGGCGCGGTGCTCGCCGTGCCGATCGTCGGCACCTACCTGCAGATGTTCATCTTCGGCGGCGAGTTCCCCGGCCACGACATCATCCCGCGGCTGTTCACCGTCCACATCCTGCTGATCCCCGGGGTCATGCTCGGCCTGCTCGCGGCGCACCTGATCCTGGTCTTCTACCACAAGCACACCCAGTTCGCCGGGCCCGGCCGGACCAACGAGAACGTGGTCGGCATGCCGCTGCTGCCGATCTACATGGCCAAGGCCGGCGGCTTCTTCTTCCTGGTCTTCGGCGTGGTCGCGGCGATGGCGGCGATCGCCACCGTCAACCCGATCTGGGCGTACGGCCCGTACCGGCCGGACCAGGTGTCCACCGACGCCCAGCCGGACTGGTACATGGGCTTCTCCGAGGGCCTGATCCGGGTGATGCCCGGCTGGGAGATCAGCGTCTGGGGCGGCCACACCCTGAACCTCGGGGTGTTCATCCCGCTGATGGTCTTCCCGACGGTGCTGCTGGTCATCTGGTGCTGGCCGTTCCTGGAGGCCTGGGTCACCGGCGACCGCGGCGAGCACCACATCGCCGACCGGCCGCGCAACGCGCCGGTGCGCACCGCCTTCGGCGCGGCCTGGATCAGCCTCTACCTGATCCTGCTGGCCGGCGGCGGCAACGACCTGCTCGCCACCCACTTCCACCTGTCGATCAACGCGATCACCTACGCGGTGCGGATCGGCTTCTTCGCCGTGCCCGTGGTCGTCTTCGTGATCACCAAGCGCTGGTGCCTCGGCCTGCAGCGGCGCGACAAGGAGAAGGTGCTGCACGGCCGGGAGTCCGGTGTCATCCAGCGGCTCCAGCACGGCGAGTTCGTCGAGGTGCACGCGCCGCTGCCGCCCGGCCGGCTGTACACGCTCACCTCGCACGACCAGCCGGAGCCGGCCGAGCTGCCGCCCGCGGTGGACGAGAACGGGGTGGCCCGCAAGACCAACGTGTGGACCCGCGCCCGGGTGAAGCTCTCCCGCGGCTTCTACGGCGAGGGCAGCCAGATCGCCAAGCCCACCGTCGAGGAGCACCGGGAGATCAGCAGCGGCCACGGCCACCACTGATCCCCGCCCCGGGGAACCCCCGGGCAGCACGGAGGCCCGCTGCGCCGTCACCGGCGCGGCGGGCCTCTTCGTGGACTCAGCCCCGCAGGGCGGCCGGGACGACGGCGAACAGCGCCGCCGCCAGGGTGACGGACAGGCAGAGCGCCGCCCAGCGGGCGCAGATCCGCCGGCACTCGGAGCGGTAGCGGGCCGCCAGGCGGCGGCAGCGCTCGACGGCACGGTCGACGACCTCCTCGGCGTAGCGCAGCCGGTCCGCGGCGTAGGCCCGCTCCAGGTTCTCCCGTTCGGCAGCGGGCAGCCAGGGGAACTGCTCGGCGAAGGCCCGGGCGTCGCGTTCGGCCGCCGCGATCTCCGCCTCCCAGGCGAGCAGGCCCTCCAGCCGGGCGATCCCCACCCTGGACTCCGTACGGCCGACGCCCGCGGGCCTGTCCTGCCGGGGGGCCCGCGTTCTCGGCGGACGCCGTCTGCCAGCCATGACCGCTCCTCACGTGCTGTCGGGTCGTCCCGCCCGGTTCGCCGGGCGGGACCTCGCTCCTGCGGTGGGTCGCCGCGCGACCAGGCAACTACTACCAGTGACCAAGCGCAGGCCCCGGGGCGACTCGCCGACCCTCCGGAGGGACGGCGCGATCCGACCGAACCGGCAGTTCGGAAGTTGCGTGCCACGCCGACTTGCGCGACACGCAACTTTCCGGCGAGAGTGGGCCCATGACGAAGGGGCAGCCCGGACTGCGGGAACGGAAGAAGGCTGCGACGCGGGACGCGATCAGCTGGGCCGCACTGTGCCTGGCCGTCGAGCGGGGACTGGAGAACGTGCGGGTGGAGGACATCGCGGCCAGGGCCGGGGTGTCGCCGCGCACCTACAACAACTACTACTCCAGCAAGGCCGAGGCGATCGTCTCCCGGCAGCACGACCGGATCCGGCAGGCGGCGGAGGAACTGCGCGCCCGCCCGGCCGGGGAGCCGCTGTGGGAGGCACTCACCCACGCCCTGCTCGCGCGGTTCGAGGGCGCGACCGAGGAACCGGACCCGAACTGGACCGCGGCCGTACGGCTGCTGCTGCGCGAGCCGTCGCTGCAGGCCGAACTGACCCGTGGCGCGGTCGTGGTCCGCTCCGGGCTCGCGGCCGCGGTGGCCGCCCGGACCGGGACCGACGCCACCCGCGACCTCTACCCGAAGCTGGTCGCCGCGGCGGCGCTGGCCGCGCTCCAGACCGCCGACGACCACTACCTCGCCGCCGATCCGGTGGTGCCGTACCAGCCGCTGCTCACCGAAGCGCTGCGGCAGGTCGCGGCCGGGCTGCCGGACCCCTCGTCGCACTGAACTCACCGTCCCTGAGGGGGGATTCGAGATGAGCAACTCCGCAACGCGCGACTCCGAAGCGCGCGACTCCGAAGCGCGGGACTCCGTACCGAACACCGATGTCGTCATCGCGGGAGCCGGCCCGGTCGGCCTGATGCTGGCCTGCGAGCTCGCCCTGGCCGGAGTCCGGCCGGTGGTGCTGGACCGCCTCACCGAGCGCTCGACCGAGCAGAAGGCCAACGGGCTGGCCGGCCAGGTGGTCCGGCTGCTCGACCGGCGCGGCCTGTACGAACCGCTCGGCGGCACCGGCACGCCGCAGCCCGTACCCCGCTTCGTCTTCGGCGCCTTCCCGCTCGACCTGCGGGAGGTCGAGGACAACGCCCTCTACACCCTGCTCGCGCCGCAGCACCGGATCGAGGCGGTGCTCGAACAGCGCGCCCGCGAGCTCGGGATCGACCTCCGCCAGGGCTGCGAGCTGACCGGCTTCACCGACACCCCGGACGGCGTCACCGTCGAGTACCGGGGCCCGGACGGCGACCGCCGACTGCGCGCCCGCTACCTGGTCGGCGCCGACGGCGGGCGCAGCACCGTCCGCAAGCTCGCCGGGATCGGCTTCCCCGGCGTCACCGCCCCCGACCCGGTCTCCCTGACCACCCACGCGGTCCTGCCCGACACCGTCCGCACCACCGACACCGGCGCGTTCCTGCTGCCCGGCTGCCCGACGCCGATCGCGCCGTTCACCCACACCCGCACCGAGCACGGCGTGGTCGTCGTCGCCCCGGTCAGCCCGGACGCCACCATCCTCGCCACCATGGAGTGGGGCCGCCCGGCCGCCGACGAGGCCGCGCCGCCCACCCTGGACGAGCTCCGGGCCAGCCTGCTCCGGGTGACCGGCGCGGACCTGGCGCTCGCCCCGGCCCCCGCGCCCTTCCCGCAGGGCGTGCGCCGGCAGGCCGGCCACAACACCCGGCTCGCCGACCGCTACCGGCAGGGCCGCGTGCTCCTGGTCGGCGACGCCGCGCACGCGCACGCCGCCGTCGGCGGGCCCGGCCTCAACCTCGGCCTCCAGGACGCCGCCAACCTCGGCTGGAAGCTGGCCGCCGACGTACGGGGCTGGGCACCGGACGGCCTGCTCGACAGCTACCACGGCGAGCGGCACCCGATCGGGGCGCGGGTGTACATGCACACCCAGGCCCAGATGGCGCTGATGTCCCCGGGCCCCGGGATCACCGCGATCCGCGCCCTGTTCCGCGAACTGCTCGCCCACCCGGACAACCTCGGCCGGATCGCCGCGCTGATGGCCGGCGGCGACGTCCGCTACGCCGTCGACTGCGCCCACCCGCTGGCCGGGCGCTTCGCCCCGGACCTCACCGTCCGGACCTCCCAGGGAGCCGTCCGCCTGGCGGAACTCGCCCGTGGCGCGCGCCCGTTGCTGGTCGACCTGACGGGCGGCGAAGCCGGTCTCGCGGACCGCGCGGCGGGCTGGAAGGACCGGGTGGACGCCGTCGCGGCGGACTGCCCCGAGGCGCCCGCCGGCGCCCTGCTGCTGCGCCCGGACGGGTACGTCACCTGGGCCTGCGACGCCGGCGCGGCGGACCCGGAGGGGCTGGAGCGGGCGCTGCGCACCTGGTTCGGCGCGCCCCGGGGCTGAGCGTCCGCCGCCGAGTGGCGGACCCGCGACCCGGACACACGACCCGGACACACGACCCGGACACGCGATCCGGACACGCGATCCGGACACGCGCTGCCACTGACGCACCGTCAACTATCGTCGTCGCCGACCCGCTCCACCGGGGGCGGGCCGCCACCGGACGAGACGGGGAAGCTGTGCGCATCGGAATCATCGGCACGGGCATGGTCGGCCAGACGCTGGGGAGCAAGCTGGTCTCGCTCGGCCACCAGGTGACACTGGGGTCGCGGACCAAGGACAACGAGAAGGCACTCGCCTGGGCCGCACAGGCCGGCCCGGACGGGCACGCCGGGACCTTCGCCGAGGCGGCAGCCTTCGGCGAGGTGGTGCTGAACGCCACCGGCGGCACGGTGTCGCTGGCGGCGCTGCGCGCGGCCGGGGCCGAGCACCTCGGCGGCAAGCTGCTGATCGACCTGGCCAACCCGCTGGTCTTCGACGCCGACGGGCAGGTGACGCTCGACCCGGCGAACACCGACAGCATCGGCGAGCGGATCCAGCGCGAGTTCCCCGAGGCGAAGGTGGTGAAGGCGCTCAACACGGTGAACTGCGCCCTGATGGTGGCCCCCGACCGGCTGGCCGGCGAGCACCAGCTCTTCATCGCCGGGAACGACGCGGACGCCAAGGCCGAGACCGTCGCCCTGCTCGGCGGGTTCGGCTGGCCGGCCGAGTGGATCATCGACCTCGGGGACATCACGGCCGCCCGCGCGACCGAGATGATGATGCCGCTCTGGCTCCGGCTGATGCGGAAATTCGGCACCGCCGAGTTCAACTACCGCATCCAGCAGGCGAAGTGACCCGACCGGGCCCGCCCCTCCGCGCGCGCACCGCCGCGAGGGGCGGGCCCGGCGCGTCCGCCGGCGGCCGTTGGGGGAGAATGGGCCGCATGTCCCGACGCCGCTCCGAGCCCCGCCCCGCCGCGCCCCGCCCCGCCGCGCCCCGGCTGCTGCCCTCCTCCCCCTGCCCGTGCGGCCTGCCCGCCGGCTACGGCGACTGCTGCGGCCGCTACCACCGGGGCACGGCCGCCGCCACCACCGCCGAGGCGCTGATGCGCTCGCGGTACAGCGCCTTCGTCGCCCAGGACGAGGCCTACCTGCTGCGCACCTGGCACCCGGACACCCGGCCCGCCGAGGTGGACTTCGACCCGGGCCTGCGCTGGACCGGCCTGGAGGTGGTGTCCACCTCGGACGGCGGTGCCTTCCACGCCGAGGGGACGGTCGCCTTCCGGGCGAGCTGGACGCAGGGCGGCGAGCGGGGCGTGCTCGCCGAGCACAGCCGCTTCGTCCGGCACGAGGGCGCCTGGGTGTACCTCGATGCCCTCTCGATCGGCTGATCCGCGCCGGCGGTCCCCCGCGGGCGGCTACAGGTAGTCGTCCAGCCGGCCCAGCGAGAAGCCGGCCGCGGTGACGTCGTTGACCACCTTGCGGAGCAGGTCCGGCATCGTGGCCTTCCAGATGTCGGTGCCCCGGAAGTGGGTCAGGATGATGTCTCCCGGGTGAAACTCCCGGTCGTCGTAGCGGTAGTCCATGTGGTCCGGGAAGGCCTCCTCGTTCCACAGCGGCACGGCCTGCACGCCGCAGGAGGCGGCGGCGCGCAGCGTGTCGTCGTTGTACTCGCCGTACGGCGGCCGGAACAGCCGGGGGCGGACGCCGATCTGCTGCTCCAGCTGGTCCTGCTGGTTGCAGATCTCGCCGCGCTGGGTCTCGTAGTCGAGGACCTTCAGGTTGCGGTGGTTGATGGTGTGGTTGTTGATCTCCACGCCCTGGGCGTGGAGATCGCGGAAGTAGCCGTAGTTCTCGCGGGCGAGGTAGTCGGAGACGAAGGCGCTGAGCGGGATGCCCAGTTCCTCGGCCATCCGGTTGAACTCCGGGTCCTTCTCCCAGCCGTCGTCGACGGTCAGGAAGACCACCTTGTCGTCGGTCGGCACGCGGTAGACCACGGGCGGCAGGCCGTCCTTGATCTTGACGCCGGTCATCGGGGTCAGCGCCGCCCTGGTCGCCGGGCGCTGCGGGGCCTTGATCGGCGGGCGCTCCAGGCCCCAGCGCTGCGCGGTCTCGAAGGCCGCCCGGACGGCCGCCTCCTGACGGGCCGCCGCCTCGCTGCTGGTCTCCTCCTCCTTGCGGGCGAGGCCGGGCAGCTGCGGCGGCGCGGCGTTGGCGGTGCCGTTCGCGGCGGTGCCCTCGGCGGCGGCGGTCGCGGCGTTGACGGCCTTGGCGCCGTTGGCAGCGTTGGCAGCGTTGGCGGCGGCGTTGGCGGCGGCGTTGGCGGCGTTGGCGGCCGGGCGCTCGGGCGCGGGCCGGGCGGGGCCCGCGGGCCCGGCGCAGCCGGCCACGACGGCGGAGAGGCAGACGGTGGCGAGCAGGCCGGTGCGGGCCGGGCGCCGGCCCTGCCGGTTCTGCCGACTCCCCCTCAAACCCCCATTAATCCGACAATCTGATGGTCTGGTCATAAGGGCACTGCTCCCCCGTGCTGCGCCCCCGCCAATCCCCCCGTCACCCGCGCGGGGCAACGACGCGCCGAGCGCCTTGCCGTTCCTTTGCCGCGGCCCGGCCGTTCCTTCAGGTCGTGCGGCGTCGGATCCAGAAGAAGCAGAGACCCGAGAGTGCCGCGGTCATGGCCGTGTAGAGCGCTGCCTCGATCAGCTGGAAGGGCCAGTAGCGGGAGTTCGGCCGGTAGGTGGCGGTCACGTGGAGGTCCTGTCCGGCCAGGCAGTCGACCGTCTGGCTGAACCGGCCCGGCCGCACGCAGTCATCGATCCTCTCGGCGCCGGGTGGTCGACCGGTCGAGTCGACCGCGTGGCCGGCGGACACGACCCCGGCGCCGGGGAGGGAGATGCCGCCGATCCGCCGGCCCTCCACCGCACTGGCGGAGACGACCGAACGGGAGCGGGAAGTCCTGACCCTGGTCGGCCTCGGCCTGTCGAACTCCGAGATCGCCGCCCGGCCGCACGTCAGCCTGTCCACCGCCAAGACCCACGTCGGACGCCTGCTCATGAATCTCGGCGCCCGCGGCCGGGCCCAACTCGTCATCGCCGCCTACGATTCCCGCCTGGTCCACCCGGCAGCCACGGCTGAACCACACCGCACCGGTGCTGGCTGAGCCCGTGTCCCACCGCCCGAGTGCTCCCCTCCGGCCCCGCGACCGGGCTGCGGCCCGGCCCGTCTGTCCTCCGCCGTTCCGCGAAACCCGATTGCGTCCGGGCCGCGGCGAAGTGGATCATGCGCGCATGACGAACCCCGCGCCCCGCCGCTCCGACCTCTGGACCGTCACCCCGGCCGACGTGAACTCCCCCGAGGCCCTGCAGCTCCTGCGCGAGTACTACTACGACGTGGCCAACCGCTACTACCGCCTCCACTTCGCCCGCGAGTGCACCCCCGAGGAACTGGAGACCGGGCTCGCCGCCTCTGGCAGCGAACACCTCGTGGCCCCGAGCGGCGTCTTCCTGATCGGCCGCTACGACGGCGCCCCGCAGTCCTGCGCCGGCCTGCGGCTGAGCGACGACGGCACCGCGGAACTGACCCGCGTCTTCGTCCGCCCGGACGTGCGCGGCACCGGCGGCGGCGCCCGCCTGATGGCCGCCGTCGACGAGGCCGCCCGGGGCCTCGGCGTCCGCCGGATCCTCCTCGACACCCGCCTCGACCTGGTCGAGGCCCGCGCCCTCTACCTCCGCAGCGGCTACCGCGAGATCCCCGCCTACAGCGGCGGCCCGTACGCCGAGGTCTGGTACGGCAAGGAGCTCACCGGCCTCGGTCGGTAAGGACGTCACGAAAGCGGTCGTCAGCGCCTTCGAGCGCCGCCGCGCCGCGGCCGGAGGGCGCCGAGGGCCACCCGGTCGTCCGGTCGTCCGGTCGTCCGGTTCGCCGGGCGGCCGGAGCCGGTCCGGCCGGCGATCGCCGGCCCGGCGCCGCCGGAGGCCGTCGCCACGACGATCCGGGTCTACCGGGCGCCCGCGTCGTCGTGGTCGTCGTGGTCGTCGTAGCGGGCGAGGGCCGCCGCGAGTTCGGCGGCCGAGGGCGGGTTGGCGCCCGGGCGGGAGACGGTGAGGGCGGCGGCCGTCACGGCGCGGGTGAGGCAGCCGGGGAGGCCGGTGCCCGCCGCGCGGGCGTCCAGGAAGGCGGCCGTGAAGGAGTCCCCGGCGCCGACCGTGTCGGCCACCGGCACCGGCACGGCGGCCGCCCGCACGTACCCGCCCTCGGCAGTCAACGCGAAGGCGCCCTCCGCGCCCAGGGTGACCGCGACCACGGCCGGCCCGAGGGCGAGCCACCGCTCGGCGACCGCCTCCGGCCGCTCGTCCGGGTACAGCCAGGCCAGGTCCTCGTCGCTCGCCTTGACCACGTCGCTCAGCGCGACGCACCGCTCGACCCGCCGGACGGCCTCGGCCCGCTCGCCCATCAGCGCGGGGCGCACGTTGGGGTCGTAGCTGACCGGCGCCCGGCCGCGCCAGCGCTCCACCCGTGCGAGGACCGCCGCCGCGCCCGGTTCGGCGACCGCGCCGATCGAGCCCAGGTGGATCGCGGCGGGCGCCACGGCGGGCTCGGTCGGATAGGGGTCGGTCGGGTCGGTCGGGGGGAGCGTCCAGCCGATGTCGAAGGTGTACTCGGCCCGCCCGAGGCCGTCCAGCCGCACCACGGCCGAGGGCGTCCGCGCCGCCTCGGCCGCCCGGACCACCACCCCGACCGACTCCAGGTGCGCGCGGATCAGCCGCCCGTTGGCGTCCGGGCCGAGCTCGGTGAGCAGCGTGGCGGGGCGGCCGAGGCGGGCCAGGCCGTAGGCGACGTTCGCGGGGCTGCCGCCGGGGTGCACGCGGTCCGGGGCGCCGTCCGTGCGGACGATGTCGGCGACGCACTCGCCGATCACCAGGACGGGTGGTTCGGGGCTGGTCACGGCGGGCTCCTGGCATCCGTACGGGGCGTCGTCTCGGCGCGTCGTCTCGGCCGCCAGCCTACGCGGGGGCGCCGGGCGCCGGGCACCGCAGGGCACACGAGTACGGCCGCCGGATCTGGCCAGAGCTCCGGCGGCCGTGGCCCCGTCCGTCAGGGGACGAAGCACCTCCGACACTAGGCGGGCCCCGGCCGCCCCGCCAGCACGCTGGGCCGTCCGGGGGAGCCCCGCGTGTCGTCGACGGGCCGTCGGGAATCCCGCCCGGCCCGGCCCGGCGGTCCGCTATCGTCCGACGGTGATCCCGCTGCCCGGGCGCCGCGCCGCCCTCGCCCTGTCGCTCGTGCTCGGTGCGGCACTGCTGTCCGCCAGCGCCCCGGTGGCCACCGCGGCGGACGGCCTGGGCGATCCCGTGTTCCCCGCCCTCGGCAATCCCGGATACCAGGCGCTCGCCTACGACCTGGCCTTCGACTACCGGGCCGACTCCCGCACGGTGCGCGGCGACACCACCGTCACCGCCCGGCTCACCCGTACGCTCGCCGAACTGCGGCTCGACGCACTCGGGTTGGACGTCCGGTCGGTGCGCGTGGACGGGCGGCCGGCCCGGTTCGCCGCCCGCGACGAGAAGCTGGTCGTCACCCCGGACCGGCCGCTGCACCGCGGCAGCACCGCCCGGCTGACCGTCGAGTACACCGCCGACCCGCGCGCCGCGCTCCCCCACACCGCCTGGGTGCCCACCCCGGACGGCTTCGCGGTCGCCGGGCAGCCGGACGCCGCGCACACCGTGTTCCCCTGCAACGACCACCCCAGCCAGAAGGCCCGCTTCACCGTCGCCGTCACCGCGCCCGACGACCTGCTGGGCGTCGCCACCGGCGAGTTGACGGACACCGAGCACCACGACGACGGCCGCACCACCCGCAGGTACACCTCCCGCGAGCCGCTGGCCACCGAACTGCTGCAGGTCTCGGTCGGCCGGTACACCGTCCGCGAGCGCACCGGCCCGCACGGCCTGCCGCTGCGCGACGTCGTCCCGACCGCGCGCGCCGCCGAACTCGAACCCGCCCTCGCCCTCACCGCCGACCAACTCGCCTGGGCCGAACGACGCCTCGGGCCGTTCCCGTTCGAGACCTACGGCATCCTGCCCGCCGACACCGACGACCCGGAGGCGTTCCGCTTCACCGGCCTGGAGACCCAGACCCTGACCCTCTACAAGCCCGGATTCCTGCGCCAGGCCGAGCCCGCGATCGGCTCGCACATGATGCACGAACTGGTCCACTCCTGGTTCGGCGACAGCGTCTCCCCCGCCACCTGGGCCGACCTCTGGCTCAACGAGGGCCACGCCGACCTCTACGGGCTGATGTACCGCTACGAGCGCGGCTGGCCCGACGCCTCCGGCCACACCACGCTGGCCGACCGGATGCGCGAGGTCTACGAGCTGGGCGACCAGTGGCGCCACGACTCGGGGCCGGTCGCCACCCCCACCGCCGCCGACCTCTTCGGCGAGCAGCGCTACCTCGGCGGCGCGCTGGTGCTGTACGCGCTGCGCGAGAAGGTCGGCGCCGAGACCTTCGACCGGATCGAACGCACCTTCCTGCGCGAGCACCGCCACGGCATCGCCACCACCCGGGACTACGAGCGCACCGCCTCCGCGGTGTCGGGGCAGGACCTGGGCGGCTTCCTCGACGACTGGCTGTACGGGCGGCGCACCCCGCCGATGCCGGGGCACCCGGACTGGACGGTCGCGCCGGTGGGGTCGGGCGCGGGTGCGGCGGCGCTGGGCTCGGCGGTGCAGGGCTCGGCGGCGCAGGGCTCGGCGGCGCAGGGCTCCGCGGCGCAGGGCTCCGCGGCGCAGGGCTCCGCGGCGCAGGGCTCGGCGGTGCGGGGCCGGGCGGGCGCGACGCAGGGGTCCGGGACGCTCTGACGGCGCCGCCCCGGCCCGCCGACGTACGCCCCGGCGCGCCGGTCCGCTTCCGGGCGCCCGTGCGTACGCCTGGCCGGGCCCGGTCCGGGCGGCGATCATGGTGCCCACGGCCCGCCCGCCGCCCGGCCGAGTCCCGGCCGGCGCGCGGGCCGTCCACGTTCGTGCGCAGATTTCCCGCCCGGGCAGGCAACCCGGACCGGCCCCCACCGCGTTCACCAGCCGTGAGAGCTTCACCGACGACGCGGCCCACCCGGCCGCCACGGCTGACAGGAACGGCACGGACACCATGGCGGGAACGGCGGGATGAGCGAAGCGACACCGGACTTCACCGAGTTCGTCGCCGCGTGCGGCCCGAAGATGCTGCGCGTGGCCTGGCTGCTGACCGGGGACCGGCACCAGGCCGAGGACCTGCTGCAGACCGCGCTCGCCAAACTCTGGCCGCGCTGGGGGCGGATCGCGCTCGACCGGCCCGAGGCGTACCTGCGCAAGGTGCTCGTCACCTCGCACGTCTCCTGGTGGCGCCGCCGCTGGACCGGCGAACTGCCGCACGACGACCTGCCGGAGCCGCCGACGGACGCGGACCCGTACGAGGGGGTGGTGCTCGGCCAGGTCGTCGCCGAGGCCGTCCGGGGGCTGCCGCCGCGCCAACGGGCCGTCGTGGTGCTGCGGTTCTTCGAGGACCTGAGCGTCGAGGAGACCGCCGAGGTGCTGCGCTGCTCCCCCGGCACGGTCAAGAGCCAGACGCACCGCGCGCTCGCCGCGCTGCGCGGACGGCTGCCGGACCGCGAGCTGCTGCTGACCGGGGGGCCTCGTGAGCGCGTCTGAATTCCGCTGGGACGAGCCGGAGGGGCAGGCGGAGCTGGAGGAACGGCAGGAACGGCAGGAACGGGAGCTACGCGACCTGCTCCAGCAGGCCGTACCGCCGCTGCCGACGCCGGAGGACCGGATGCAGCGGGTGCTCGCGCGCGCCGACCGGACGCGTGCCCGCAAGCGGACCGCCGGACTCGCCGGCGGGTTGACCACCGGGCTGCTCGCGGCGGTGCTCGCCGCCGCGCCGGCCCTCGCCCCGTCGCCCGGGGCCGACGCCGCCGCGGGCCGGGGACCGGCCGGGGTCGCGCCGTCGGCCTCCGTGTCCGCTTCGCCCGGCGTCGAGACGGCGATCGCGACCCGGTTCCCGATCTACGGCCTGATCGGGGACCTGCCGCCGGGCTGGAGCGCCCGGACCTCGGCCGACGCGCCCCGGGACGGCGTCGAGCACCTGGCCAACGTGCCGTTCGACCGCTCGTCCCTCTGCAGGGCCACGGACCCCGGCTGCCTGCCGGTCGAGGCGCTGCCGGTCGACGGCGCCGTGCTCACCGTGCGCCTGGGCGGGCCGACGGAACCCGACCCCGGCGAGCCCAGTGCGTTGACGTCCCTGTCCACCGTCCCCGCCGGGACGGTGTGCGCCGCGCGGGGCGGTACCGGGGAACTCGTCGGCCACCGCCGAATCGACGCCCTCGGCAAGCCGGTGCGGATCGAGCTGACGGGCTGCCTCCGGGAGCCGTCCGGGCGGACGCTCGCGCAGATCCGGCAGGTCATCGAGTCGATCCGGTACCCGCAGCCGGCCGTCGCCTCGCCGTCCTCTCCGTCCACACCGTCCGCGCTGTCCTCGCCGTCCGTGCCGGCCGCGCCGCCCGCGCGGGGCTGAGCGGCGGCCGCTCCCGGGGCCGCCACGGCGGGCCCGCCCACGCCGGGGTGGGCGGGCCCGCCGGGTGAGGGGGCTCGGCCGGGCTCGACTGTCAGTGGGTGCTGCTAGCGTCCCGAGCACGATCGAGGAACGGTCGGAACACGAACGGGGGTTCTCTCATGGGTGTCGAACTGCTCGCGCGGAGCGGACCGCGGACGGGCGGCGTCGAGGTGGACGACCGGTGGACGGCGGTGAGCGGCACGGACGTCCCGTGGCCGTCCGGCGGGCTGATAACCGCGGTGCGGCCGGTCATCCCCGGCCCCGGTGGGCGAACGGTCCACCGGGCCTGACGCGGCCTCCCCGTGCGCTGCTTCACGCCGGATTCGGCGGCGTTCCGTAACCCGGGCGGCGGAACGCTCGTTGGACCGGCCATGAAGAAGCGCAGCATGCTCGCCGTCGCCTCGCTCGCCGTCGGCGTCGTGGCCTCCCTGACCGCTCCCTCCGCGCACGCCAGTGCGGTCGGGGGCCAGGAGGGCCTGCCCGGGCCGCTCAGCAGCGCCCCCGACGTGGTGCCCGGCCAGGTCGGGGACGCCGGCGGGGTGGTCGGCCACGCCACCGGGTACGTGACCGGCTCGGCGGACGGGCTGGTCGGGGTCACCCCGGCGTAGCCCGACCGGCCTGCCGGCACTCCCCGCGCTCGGCTCAGGGCTGCGGGGCGCCGAGGTCCTGGGTCCAGTAGGTGCCGGACGGGGTGGTGGCGATGCCGACGCCGACGTCCTTGAAGCCGCAGTCGAGCATGTTGGACTGGTGGATGCCGCCGTCCATCCAGTCGGAGAGGACCACGGCGGGGGCGCTCGGGCCCCGGTCGAGGTTCTCGCCCCACTGGGACCAGCGGTAGCCGGCTGCGGTGATCCGGGCGTCGGCCCGGGCGCCATCGGGGTTGACGTGGTCGAAGAAGCCCCGGGCCACCATGTCGTCGGTGTGCTTCTGGGCGGCGGCGTGCAGCCGGGGGTCGATCCGCAGGGGGCCGCAACCGGCCTTCGCGCGCTCGGCGTTGACCAGGTCGATCAGCTGG
Source organism: Streptomyces rubellomurinus (assembly GCF_000961885.1). Lineage (GTDB taxonomy): Bacteria > Actinomycetota > Actinomycetes > Streptomycetales > Streptomycetaceae > Kitasatospora > Kitasatospora rubellomurina. Next base: position 28,976 of record NZ_JZKH01000013.1, on the reverse strand, counting down.
CGCTCCGGGCTGGGCGCCGGCGGGGTGCTCGGCCGCGCGGTGGCCGTCGAGGTGGCCGAGGCGGTCGGTGTGGGGGTGGCCGTGGGCGTGGGCTCCGCGGTCGGAGTCGGGGTCGGGGCCACGATCGGGGCGGGCGCGGCGGAGACCGGAACGGCGAGGGTCGTCGGGGTGTCCGGGGCGGTCGGCGCGGGCGGCGTGCTCCTCGGCGGTTCGTCGTGCTGCTCGTGCTGCGGCCAGACGAACGCGAGGGTGGTGACGGCCAGGACGGCTGCGGCGCTCCCGGCCAGCACGGCCTTCCGGGTCGCGGTGCCCGTCCGGCTGGCGTGGCCACCGTGGCCGGTGTTCGTGCCGCCCGCGTTCCCCGCGCTGTTGCCGTTCCCCGCGCCGCTGCCGTTCCCGGCGCCGGTTCCGTGGTCGGCACCGCCTCCGGTTCCGGTGCCGGTGCCGCTCGGGCTGGGCGTGGCAGGCGCGGTGGGTGCGGCGGGCGTCCCGGCTGCGGTCGCCGCGGCCTGCTGGAGCTGCAGCACGCTCGGCGGGTCCAGCGGGATCGGCACCAGGGCGAGGCCGGCCAGTAGCCCCTCGGCGGGGAAGAGGTCACGGCCGAGGCGGTCGCAGTCGGCGCAGCCGCGGATGTGGCGGGCGATCCGCTTGCGCCACACCGAGTTCGGGGTGCCGTCGAACCCGGCGGTGACCTCGGCGAGTTCCGGGCAGCGGGGGTAGGCACTGAGGGCCCGGACCACGATCCGTCCGGCCTCCAGCTGCTTCTTCATCCGCTGCACGCGGACGGCGGTGTGCTGCGGGGTCAGGTCGAGGGCCTCGGCGAGTTCGGTGCGGGTGAGTTCGCCGGAGGCCTCCATCCACCACAGGGAGAGCAGTTCGCGGTCGTCCGGGTCGAGCCAGCGGGTGGCTTCGGCGACCTCCCGCCGCTGACCGGACAGGCCCAGGCGCAGGATGGTCAGGTCGGTGAAGTCGCCCCGGGGGTCGGCGAGTTCCCAGGACTCGTCGAGGCCGCCGACGATGGGCTGCTGCTGGCCGGCGGCGTGTCGGCGGCGGATCTGGTTCATGGTGATCGCGATCAGCCAGGACCGGAACGACGACGGGTCGCGCAGCCCGTCCAGGCCGTCCAGAGCTCGGATCATGGTCTCCTGCGCGACGTCGTCGACGTCGGCGTGGCCGCCGAGCGCGCGGCCCGCCACGTTGTAGACGAGCGGCAGCCAGGTGGCGACCAGCGCCTCCTGGGCCTGCCGGTCGCCGCCCTGGGCTTCGCGGACCAGGGTGGTCCCGGTCCCGTTCCGCAGGTCCCTGCCGTGCACGTCAGCGTTCATGGTCCGCACTCCGTCTTGCCGTGTATCCGTCCGCCGCTGCCTCCTGGGAGACCCGTGGGGAGTGATCAGATAACAACAATGTGCACCGAATCGGAAAATCGGCTCGGATGGGAGCTTCAACCCGGAGTCATGACCCGGAGGTTCGACCCGGGGACTCGCGCCCCGCTCAGGACGGGGTGGCGAACACCTGCGTCCACCACGGGCCGTCCGCACCGGTCCGCACGCCCACCCCGAGCTGCTTGAACGCGCAGTTCAGGATGTTGGCGCGGTGGCCGGGGCTGTTCATCCAGGCGTCCATCACGGCGGCCGGGTCCTTCTGGCCGCGGGCGATGTTCTCGCCCCAGGTGCTCCAGCGGTAGCCGGTCGCCTCGATCCGGTGGTCGGCGTGGTAGCCCTCGGGGCTGGCGTGGTCGAAGTAGTTCCGGTCGGCCATGTCGTCGCTGTGTGACTGGGCCGCGCTGGCCAGCCGCGACTCGGCGGTGACCGGCCCGCAGCCGGCCTTCGCCCGCTCGGCGTTCACCAGGTCCACCACCTGCTGGGCGTACCCCGAGGCCGGGCCCCCGCCCGCGCTGCCCGCACTGCCCGAACCGCCGCCGGTGCTGCCGCCGGTGCCGCCGGCCGTGCGCTGGGCGGCGCTCGGGGCGCCGGTCGCGGTGGCCCTGGCGGCGGTCGGGGTGGCCTTGGCGGAAGCCGTGGCAGTCGCGGTCGCCGAGGGCGTCGCGGTGGCGGTGGCCGTGGGGGACGGCGTCGCCGTGGCGGTCGGGGTGTCCGTCGCGGTCGGGGTCCCGGTCGGGCTGCCCGCCGCCGGCACCACCCGGGTCACTCCCCCGGCGCCGGGCACCTGGATGCCGTCGTGCGTGCCGAGCTCGGCGGATATCAGGCCGTCCGCCGCCACCGACTGCGCGGCGATGTCCCGGTCCGTCTGCTTCCCCCCGTACGCCGCGTACCCGGCCCCGGCCAGTGCCGCCAGCAGCCCCGTGCCCGCGACCGCCGCGACCGCCGCCGTCACGGGCGTCAGCCCGCCACGCCGCCGCGCCCGCCGTCCCCGGCCCGCGTGCCGCTGGGCCGCGTTCCGCTGGGCCGCCCGCCGCGCGGCCCGGCCACCGGCGCCGCGGTCGGCTCCGCCGTTGCCGCTCGCCGGGAGGATGGTCGTCCTGTCGTCGCTGTTCACCTGGTCACGCTTTCTGTCCGGGCCGGCCGATCGGGTGCCGACACCCAGGAGACCCGTGGGCCGGAGGGCGATAACAAAAAACTCCGAACGAATGTCCGCCACCTCCTGACACCCAGCTCCTGACACCCACCTCTGACACCCCCTCGGGCCGCCCCTGGGAGAACGGCCGCCACCGCCCGAAGTGGCGCCCCGCCACCCGTGCGGCGGACCGAGGAGCGCGCGGAGCGCGGCGAGGGGACCGTGGGCTGGTCCTGCCGGTCCTGGTGGACGGGCCCGGGCCGGTTCGGCGGGTGGGCGAGCTCGGCACGGATGCGGCCGAGGTGGCGGAGGACGTCCAGGACGCGCTCATCGCCTCGGGGCCCGAAGTCCTGGACGAGCCGATGCCGATGGCGCGCCGGGGTTGACCACGACGCGGCCGGTTCGACCGGTGGTGGAACGCGTCAGCCCGTGGGTGTGCCGATCTGGTCGCGCTCCAGGAGCGAACGCAGCTCCGAGAGGGCCTGCGCGGCGGTCGCGAGGGGCGACGCCTTGAGCGCGTCCGGGATCAACTCGGCCAACCGCTCCGTGAAGGTCCGTTCTGCCGCGTCGACCACCTGCAGGCCGTCGTCGGTCAGGGCCAGCAGTGACGACCGGCGATCGGACGGATTCGGCCGGCGGGCCACCCACCCCTGCTTCTCCAGGCGGTCGACGCCCTTGCTGGTGGCCCCGATGCCGACAGCGAACTCGGCGGCCAGGTCTGCCACCCGGGATCCGGGACGGTCGCGGAGGTAGCGCAGGAATTCGAACTGCGAGGTGGCGATCCCGTGCCGCTCTCGAAGTCGGTCGTTGAGGGCGTTGTAGAGGCGCGTCTCGCATCGGACGAGGTCGGCGAAGAAGCCCGGGAGGTCGACCGTCTCATCGCCCGCTGTGGATGCCATGGCATGTAGCCTACATTACATGCCGAGGAATATAGTTCTTGGGAACCTACTTACGGTGGGAGCACACATGAGCAAGGAACAGCGCGCGCAGGTCGACGCGATGCTGCGGCAGCCCCGACCTGACGGCCCCCAGCCGGTCGAGGCGCTCCGAGCCGGATTCAAGGCGATGATGGCCCGGATGGCCGTCCCGGACGGCATCCGCATCACCCGGACGACGCTCGGCGGCCGGCCCTCCCTGCACATCGAGCCGGACAACGGCCCGCGCACCGGGACGATCCTGTACTTCCACGGCGGCGGCTTCGTGTTCGGCTCGCCCGAGACCGCACTGTCACTGACGGGGCAGCTCGTGGCCAGGACCGGCTTCAGGTCGTACTCGCTGGACTACCGGCTCGCCCCCGAGCACCCGTTCCCGGCCGCGATCGAAGACACCCTGGGCGCCTACCGCGCCCTCCTCGACAGCGGTGAGGACCCTTCGACCATCGCGTTCGCCGGGGACTCCGCCGGTGGCGGCCTCACCGTCACCACCTGCCTCGCCGCCCGCGACGCCGGCCTCCCGATGCCCGCCGCCATCGTGGCCTTCTCCCCCGGCCTCGACGCCACCCGGACGGGCGAGAGCATGGACACCAAGGCGGGCATCGACCCGTTCTTCACCCGCGAGAGCCTGGGACACACCGGGGCCATGTACCTGGCGGGAGCCGACCCGCACCAGCCCGTGCTCAGCCCCGCCGTCCTCGCCGACCTGACCGGCTTCCCACCGATGCTCCTCCAGGCGGGCACCAACGAAGTGCTCCTGGACGACTCCACCCGCCTGGCCGCCCGCGCCCGGGCCGCCGGAGTGGACGTCGTCCTCGACATCACCGCCGACGTGCCCCACGTGTTCCAGTCCTTCGCCGGCGTTCTCGACGAGGCCGACCAGGCACTGGACCGGGCAGCCCTCTTCCTCACGCAGCAGGTCCGCCGGCCCCGCGACCATCGCTGAGCACTCCGGGCGAACCTCCAGCAGGCTGCCGGACACCGCCGGGCCCACCCCCGTGCGCAACCGCTGCGCCGACCGTCTCCCTGGAGCCCCTTGATCGGGCCCAGTTGATCTCCCATGGCCAGAACCGGGCCCTGCCGGCTGCCGGGCCGGGTCCGCCCGGTCCGGCCCGGGCTCGCCGCGCGGGGGCGGGGGTGGTCGTCGATGCTGGTGGCGTGGAGATGACCGGCCCGATGGGGTTGCGGCGGGTGGCGCTGGTTTCGCGGGCCGTCGCGGGTGAGTCGGGGCGGCGGGCGAAGACGGCGCTGTTGGCGGACTGCCTGCGGGAGTTGGGCCCGGAGGAGGGCCCGGCGGCGGTGGTGCTGCTGTCCGGGGAGGCGCAGCGGTTGCGCACGGGGGTGGGGCCGGCGGGGTTGCGGGACCTGCCGGGGCCGGCGGCGGAGGCCTCGCTGGGGGTGCGGGAGGCGGAGCGGGAGCTGGAGCGGATCGCCGGGGTGCACGGCGCGGGGGCGCGGGCGGAGCGGCGGCGGTTGCTGGTGGACCTGTTCGCGCGGGCGACGGCGGTGGAGCAAGAGTTCCTGCGGGCGGTGCTGGTGGGGGACCTGCGGCAGGGGGCGTTGGACGCGCTGGTCGGGGAGGCGGTGGCGCAGGCGGCCGGGGTGCCGGTGGCGGCGGTGCGGCGGGCGCTGATGTTCCGGGGGTCGGCGCGCGCGGTGGCGGAGGCGGCGTTGGCGGGTGGCGAGCCGGCGCTGGCGGCGTTCCGGTTGGAGGTGGGGCGGCCGGTGCGGCCGATGTTGGCGGCTTCCGCACCGGACGTGGGTTCGGCGTTGGAACGGACGGGGCCGGCCGCGCTGGAGTGGAAGCTGGACGGCGTCCGGGTGCAGGTGCACCGGGACGGCGGTGAGGTGGCGGTGTTCACCCGCGGTCTGGAGGACGTCACCGGGCGGGTCCCGGAGGTGGCGGAGGCGGCGCTGGCCCTGCCGCTGCGGTCGGCGGTGCTGGACGGCGAGGCGATCGCGCTCGGCCTGGACGGGCGGCCGCGCCCGTTCCAGGAGACCGCGGCACGCGCCGCGTCCCGCCGGGACCCGGATCGGCTGCGGGCCGAAGTCCCGCTCAGCGTCTTCTTCTTCGACCTGCTGCACCGGGACGGCGCGGACCTGGTGGACCGTCCGGGCCTGGAGCGCTGGGCGGCGCTGGCCGAGGCTGTCCCGCCGGGCCTGCGAGTGGGGCGCACCGAGACGGGGGACCGCGAGCGGGCGTCCGCGTTCCTGCGGGAGTCGCTGGCGCTCGGCCACGAGGGCGTACTGGTGAAGGACCGGTCGGCCGGGTACGCGGCGGGGCGCCGGGGCGCGGGCTGGATCAAGGTCAAGCCGCGGCACACGCTGGACCTGGTGGTACTGGCCGCCGAGTGGGGCAGCGGGCGCCGGCGCGGGTTCCTGAGCAACCTGCACCTGGGGGCGCGGGCGGCGGGCGAGCCGGGGCTCGGCCCGTGGGTGATGCTGGGCAAGACCTTCAAGGGGCTGACCGACGAGACGCTGGCCTGGCAGACCGCGGAGCTGCTGGCGCGCGAGACGGAGCGGGACGACTGGACGGTGCGGGTGCGTCCGGAACTGGTGGTGGAGATCGCCTTCGACGGTGTCCAGCGCAGTCCGCGCTACCCGGCCGGGCTGGCGCTGCGCTTCGCCCGGGTGGTGCGCTACCGACCGGACAAGGGCGCGGGCGAGGCGGACACCGTGGCGACCGTCCGGGAGATCGCGGCTGCCGAGGGGTTGTGAGCCGGGGAACACCGCGGTGGAGGTGGCCGGCGGGAGGCTGAAGCTGGCCAAGCTCGGCCGGGCGGAGGAGCCCGGCCTGATGCCCGCCTTCCGCCAGTTGGTCAACGGCATGCTGCCCAAGGTGGACTTCCCCGAGCTGCTGCTGGAGGTCGCCGAACTGACCGGTCTGCCGGACGCCTTCACCCACATCTCCGGCGCGATGCCGACGATGGACGACTTCACCACCAGCTTGTGCGCGGTGTGGCTGTCCGAGGCGTGCAACGTCGGCCTGACCCCGGTGGTCAAGCCGGACGTGCCCGCGCTGACGCGCGCCCGGCTGGTCCAGGTCGACCAGGGCTACTTCCGCTCCGAGAACATCTCCATGGCCAACGGGTCGTTCATCGAGGCCCAGTCGACGATCGACGTGGCCCGCGCGTGGGGCGGCGGGCTGGTCGCCTCCGCCGACTACGGCCCATTCCAGCAGGTCTCCAAGCACACCATCCGCCTGGACCGCATCCGCGCCCACTGGGGCGACATGCTCCGCGTCGCCGGCTCCCTGTCCACCGGCGAGATCCGCGGTTACGACCTGATCCGGATGCTCTCCCGCGACGGCAACCCGACCGGCCTGGGCGACGCCTTCGCCCATGACGGGCGGATCTTCAAGACCCTCCACCTGCTGCAGTTCGTCTCCGACCAGGGCTACCGCCGTATGATCGGCGCCCAGCTCAACGTCACCGAAGCCCGCCACCGCCTCGCCCGCCGCATCTTCTTCGGCCAGCGTGGCGAATTGCGCCAGCACTACCGCGAAGGCATGGAAGACCAGCTCGGCGCCCTCGGACTCGCGCTCAACGCCATGGTGCTGTTCAACACCCTCTACATCGACACCGCCGTCAAACAGCTCGCCGCCGACGGCTTTCCCGTCACCGACGACCTGCTCCCCCGCCTCTCACCCATCCAGTTTGACCACATCAACTTCCTCGGCCGCTACGCCTTCACCCGGATCCCGGCCCCCGGCATGCGCCCGCTGGGCGACCCCCACACGAGCGAAGACGACGTCTACGACGGGTGAACCGACTGCCTGACGTGGTGCGCGTAGGCCATTGACCCGTGCAACGACAGCACGGCGCTGAGTGCGGCGGCACCGTCGAGGAGGGCTTTGGACCGGACAGCGATGCTCGCATCCCGGGCGGTCAGGGCCGCTGCGACCTCATCCGATCGACCCTCATGCCGCAGCACCGGCATGAGGGCCCGAAGGGGCGTGATGCGGTATCCAGCCTTGCGTAGTTGGTGAACGATCCGCGCGTCCCGCACCTGCGCCGGCGTGTACCGCCGCGTTCCTCGCACGGGGTCGCGGTCCGGGACGACGAGAGCCTCCGCATGCCAGTGCCGCAACGTCGAGGTGCGCACACCGAGGGCGGCGGCGAGTTCCGACACGCTCATTGAGTCCGACACTCGTACGTCTTCGATTGGCTCGCTGGAGATCGCCTGGGCGGCCTCCTCGGCCTGCCGCAGTTCCGCCCGCTCTGCGTCCAGGCGGGCGTGCGCCGCGTCGAGACGGGCTAGCGCCTGCGAGGCGGGGAGCTGGTGGAAGGCCCGAACGATCTTCTTGGCCTCGGTCGGCCCTATGCCTGCGGCGAGGGCTCGGTAGGCCAGTGCGGACTGCAGATGCACCTCTTCATAGATCCGGTAGCCCTTGGGCGTGCGTGCCACGGGCGGGAGGACACCATCGCGCTCAAGATTGCGAACCTGCTGAACGGAGTACGCGGCGCACCGCGCGACATCCGCGATGCGCATACCCCCCGATTTGAGACTTACCACCGTGACATCCCTCTATCTCAGCCTCAAAGTCTCCACAAGCACTTGAATGTAACGCTAGAGCACATGACCATGGACGAGATCATCAGCTTCGTAGGCGGCTTCGACGGCGTCCTGACAATGAGGCCGGCACCCGGCGACGGCACGCCGGAAATCAGCTGGGGCGATACGTTCTTCTACTACGCGCCTGACGGCACCATCGCGACGACGGCCCAACCGTTCGCGACGGTTGTGACCAAGGACTATCCCGGCGACGAGGCATCGCATCTGGACCGGCCGGATACCTTCCGCGTGAACGTCGCCGCCGGCAAGGAAGCGTTCATCCGATGGACCGGCCACGCACCACGCGAAGATGCCTCTGCCGAGGTTGACCCCAGCGCCACGGACACCCTGATGGTCCACCCCGTTTACGGCACCGCCGGCTGGCTGGCGGTGGTCAACCCGGCGGGGCGCACCGAAGCGGCAACTCGTGAGCTGCTGCGTGCGGCCCACCACCTCGCACGCGCACGCTATGAGCGACGCGCCCAATCGGCTTGCACGGATTGACAGACGCCCTCACGGCGGCGCGTGTCCCGTGCATCATCGGCTTGTCGCACGGGGCCTATGCACGCGCGACAAGCCGATGACCAGTGTCGAGAAACGACCGTCTGTCGACACTCGGCACCGCGATCACGAACCCGCAGGCGGGCGGTGTCGGCAACTCGCGTCGACTATCAACGTCGGAGAACGGTTCGCCAGATTCCGACACATGCTCATCGGCTACGCGCGCGTCTCGGACCGCCGACCAGAACCCCGATCACCAAATCGACGGGCTGTTGCGGCACGGAGTCGACCGCAGCGACATCCACGTCGACACCGCGAGCGGCGCGAAGGCGTCCCGCCCGAAGCTCGAACTCGTCCCGCGCGATGTTCGGCATGCTGTCGGTGCTCGCCGAGCTCCAGTGCGAGCTGATCGTGGCCAACACCATGGACGGCCTCGCCTCCGCCCGGGCCCGCGGCCGCGTCGGCGGCCGGCGCCCCCGGCTCAGCTCAGAGCAGGCCGCACTCGCCCAGCAGCTCTACGGCGCCCGCGAGAAGACCGTCCAACAGATCGCCGAGCTTTTCGGTGTCCCCCGCTCCACGGTCTACGGACACCTCGACCGGGACAAGACCGTGCCCCGGCAGTCGAAGAAGGCCACGGTCACAAAGCCCTGACCGCTACTTTGCGGGCGGGTTGGAGATAGGAGCCCGGGGCCCACCGCTAATTTTCGTTCCGCTACTCCCCACAGGCCGGCCCGTCCGCGGCTGCCGCCGCCAGGATCGACTCCAGATGCAGGCGCGAGACTGGCACCAATGTGCGACATCCCGCGAGCTCTCTTGAGCCCTGCCGAGTGCCCGAGGCCGTGGCCAGGGGCTTCTTCCTCCTTCGAGTGCTCCGCCGGGCGATGACGTAACTTCGGGATTCCTGAAGCGTTCTCAGCTCGTTCGACCGATCTGCGGTCCGGTCGAACGCGGTACGCCGTGCTGCAGCCACTCGTCCCCGACCAGGTCGACCGGGCCGTCGCGGCGGCCACGACCCCGGCGACACGACTCATCCTCACCTTCGCCGCGGTCCACGCCGCCCGAGTTGCCCAGATCGGCACGCTCATGCTCGACGACGTCGACATCGGCAACCGGCGGCTGACCATCGCCGGCCGCATTCGCCCCCTCGACGACCTGACCTTGAAGCTGCTGCTGGACTGGCTGGAGCACCGGCGCACCCGCTGGCCGAACACCACGAACCTCCACCTACTGATCAACAACCAGACCGCGAATCGGACCATCCGGGCCAGCAACCACTGGATCAGCGCCTCGATGCGGGGACAGGCCGCAACGCTGGAGCGGCTCCGCGTCGACCGGCAGCTCGAAGAGGCCATGGTCCATGGCCCCGACCCGCTCCACCTCGCCGAGGTCTTCGGGCTCGACGAGAAGACCGCCATGCGTTACGCGGACTCGGCCCGGCGTCTCCTGGAAACCAGTGCCGAATCGTGGAGCGTCATGGCAGCATCGACGGATGATCAACGGTGAGGACCTGGTCGGCAGGCGCCTTCAGAAGGTGACGACGTCCTGGCACCACTACCAGGAAACTGAGCCCTCCCTACTGCACATGTGGCTGCACATGGACGGCCTTGGCCCCGTCCGATTCCACACGCCGGGCGACGGGTTGTCCTTGGAGATCGACCAGCCCCACGGCCCCTACGACATGGACGAATACGGCCACACCACGGTCGAGGACGACCTGCCAGGGTTCCCGATGACCCGGTTCATCGGCCAGCAGATCCTCTCCGTCCGAGAGATCCGGTACCAGGACGGCAACTACGACTTCGCCATCGGCATCACCGCCCAGTTTCCCGGTGGCACCATCCGCGTCCTGAACCTCGCGGACGAGATCGTCCTGGCCCATGACCAGCACCTGGGTCCGGTTGAAGTGCATCTCCGCATAGCAGATGCCTGAATCCCTTGCCTGGGGACGAAGCGAACCCGGCGAAAAAACTCCTGTTCATGTCCCTCGGCATGCGAGATGCTGCCGGACATGATCGACCGTGATTTCGCGATCCGGGTGGCCCAGGAAGATCTGGACCGCAAGTACTCGGGACGGCTGGTGGTGGCTGGAGCTAAGGAGCACGAACTCGTCTGGATCGTCTACTACCAAACCGCGGAATACCTACGCACGGGAGACCCAGGTCAGGTCTTGGGAGGCAACGGCCCCTACCTCGTGGATCGCCTCGATGGGGGTCTTCACCAGATCGGACCGGTCGCCGCGGTCACCGGCGAGTGGGAGCTGGACTACCGGACCCGCATCAGGAAGATGACCACACGCACCGCAGTGGATGAGCTGCACGAGAACATCCGCCGGACAGCGGCGGCCGATGGACGAATCGTCGCCATGCACTTGTTGCGACAACGGGTCCAGACGCTCACGCACGCGCAGGTCATCGAGTACGTCACCGCCCTGCAGGCTGGCACCGCACCACCGCACCTGGTGGACATCGCCACCAAGGCGCTCGTTCCTGCCCTCGATCCCGTGCTCAGCGTCCGCACCATCCACCGTGCGGAGGCGGCGCCGGTTGTGGAGTCAGCTGAGGGTGGGCCCGTGTCTTGAAGTGAACTCGCGGGTCCTTTCGCGAGAAATCGGGGTGGTCGGCCCGTGGGTTCGCCTTGAGGAACCTTCAGTTTCCGCGAACTCGCGGGGCTCTGCGGCCTCGGGGATCAATGGAACCGAGGTTATCGGTGAGATGGATCATGGTGGGCGCCTTTACCACGGGTAATAGTCTTCGCGCAGGGGTTCGGGTCGCGGCTCACCGATCGGGCGTCAGTCCGACTACCCTCCGCCCGTGCCGGTGGAGTTCTTGATGAGCGGGCTGAGGCGTACGGGTGAAGACGCCTTCGTCCCGTTCTGGATGGGATTACCTTCCGTCATCCACCACGGATGAGCGGGAGGTTCCATGCGGGTGCAGCGCGTGCTGATGCCGGACTCGGCGACCGAGTCGTGGACGGTGCTGGGGGACGGCCACGTACCGGTCGCGCCGATCGAGCGCTACCTGGCCTACCTGGCCGCCGTCGAGAAGTCCCCGAACACGGTCAAGGCGTACGCCCACGACCTGAAGGACTGGTTCGTCTTCCTCGCCGGGAGGGGGCTGGACTGGCGGTCGGTGGCGCTGGAGGACGTCGCCGGGTTCGTGGCCTGGCTGCGGCTGCCACCACAGGCCCGGACCGGCAAGGTCGCAGTGCTGCCCACAGTGGAGCACCACTGCGCGGAGTCCAGCGTGAACCGCAAGCTCGCCGCGCTGTCGTCGTTCTGCGAGTTCCGCGCCCGCCACGGGGTTCCGCTCGGCGGGCTGATGGTGACGATGCGGCCCGCCGGCCGCCGCGGCCGCGGTGGTTCGTTCAAGCCGTTCCTGGAGCACATCGCCAAGAGCGGACCGCAGAAGACCCGCACGATCCGGCTGCGAGAGTCCCGGCGACAGCCGAGGGTGCTGTCTGCCGCGGAGGCCCAGGCGGTGCTGGACGGGTGCGAGCACCTGCGGGACCGGCTGCTGTTCGCACTGCTGCTGGACACCGGGCTGCGGATCGGCGAGGCCCTGGGGCTTCGGCACAAGGACATCGCTCTGGCCGAGCGGCAGGTGAGCGTCGTGCCGCGCCCGAACGCCAACCGCGCCCGGGCGAAGGCAGGCCGGTCCCGGGAGGTCCCGGCCAGCGCGGAACGCCTAGGTGGCGGTAGCCCGCTCGCATCGTCTTCACCTCATTGACGCGGTGGGCTCGGGTAAATAATTCCTGTGCACGGCCAGTCCTGCGGGGAGACCCCGAAGGCTGGTACGGATGGGACGCGGTAGTTACAAGAAGACGTGAAGTGCGAGCGGGGGAGAATCAGTTGGATCGGATCGGATCGTACGCCGTGGTGCGGGAACTCGGTGCGGGCGGGATGGGCACGGTGTATCTGGCCCGGTCGCGCGGCGGGCGTCTGCTGGCGGTGAAGGTGGCCAGGCCGGAGCTGGCCGCGGACACGGCCTTCCGGGCCCGGTTCCGTGTCGAGGTGGAAGCGGCGCGCAGGGTCGGCGGCTTCCACACGGCGCAGGTGGTGGATGCCGATCCGGACGGAGAGCCGCCCTGGCTGGCCACGGCGTATGTACCGGGCCCGACGCTCGCCCACTTGATAGCAGCCGAAGGGCCCATGGCCGAGGGTGAGTTGAGACAACTCGGCGCGGCGCTGGCGGAGGCGCTGCAGGCGGTGCACGGGTGCGGGCTCGTCCACCGCGATCTGAAGCCGGGCAACATCATCATGGCGCCGGACGGTCCCCGGGTCGTGGACTTCGGCATCGCCCGGGCCGTCGAGTCCACCCGGCTGACGATCACGGGACACGCCTTCGGCACCCCTGGCTATCTCGCGCCCGAGCAGGCGGAGGGCCGGGAAGTGACGGGCGCCGCCGATGTGTTCGCCCTCGGCGCTGTCCTCGTGGCGGCTGCGGGCGGCAGCGCCTTCGGCGAGGGCACACCGATGATGCTGATGTACCGCTCGGTGCACGCGGAAGCGGACCTCTCACCGGTTCCGGAGGGCATATACGGGATCGTCGGGGCCTGCCTGGAGAAGGACCCTGCACGGCGGCCCACCACGGAGCAACTGCTCGACGCGTTCACCGGGGTCGTGGACGCCTCGCACCCACCCACGCTCGTGGTGCCACCACCCACCCTCGTGGCAATGCCCACCGAGGACCGCCTTGGAGAGGCCCAGGAACTCACCTCCGAGGATGCCGAGTTCTTCCACGCCGAGGACGACGAACGTGCCATGGTCATCGATGCCTACGGGGCCGAGATCAGGCTGCTCGGACCCAACGGCATCAGCATCGACTTCCCCTGGAGCGAGATCGCGAGCATCGGCCACGCCCTCGAGAAAGCCAGCCTGCGGTGCACCCTGTTCATCGAGTGCACCGACGACGTTCCGTACGACTGCACGCTGACCGCGCCCGACGACGTGACGTACGACCGATGGGCTCGGCACCTGCCGTACGTTCTGAATCACTACTGCGACTAACGCGCACAGTCCGTGATCATTCGCATTCCCCAGTTAGTGGAACCACTCCCATGCCCAAGGGCCTTCGGCGATCGCCCGGTTGACCACCGAGGACGTCGAGGTCAGTGCCCAGGAAGTACGTCTTCACCTCGGCGATGCTCCCGTCCAGCTGCCCGAGCCCGTCGCCCAGCTGGCCCGCGCGGTCGCTGCTAATCGCAAGGGCCACGCGACCATCGGGGTCTTGGCCCCGTCTCCGTGGCTCTTCCCCGGCGGCCAGCCTGGACGGCCGATAAGCACCACGCAGCTGACACAGCGCCTGAACCAGCTCGGGATCCGGCCCAACCAGGCCCGCAGCACCGCGCTCTTCCAGCTCGCCACCGAGATCCCCGCCGCGATCCTCGCCCGCACCCTGGGCATCCACACCGACGTCGCCGTCGCCTGGCAACGGCTCTCCGCCGGTGACTGGACCAGCTACGCAGCCGAAGTGAGCTCGCGAAACACCACCACCAAGGAGTCCTCACCATGACCGCTCGCCCCTACGACGCCGTGCTCTGTGACATCGACGGCGTGCTCCGGCACTGGCCCGACGCCGATGACATCGAACGCAGCCACAGGCTTCCCGCAGGCACACTCGCGAAGGCGGCCTTCGCCCCGTCACGCCTGCACCCCGCGATCACCGGAGAGATCACCGACGCGCAGTGGCGCGCTGCAGTGGCTGCGGACCTCACTGAAATCTGCGGATCGAGCGACCGCGCCCACGCTGCGGTCACCGACTGGTCCAACCTCGTGCCCCGCGTCGATCACGAGGTCGTGTCCCTCCTCGCCCAGGCCCGCACCGTCGCAACCGTCGCCTTGGTCTCCAACGCGACCACCCGGCTGGAGTGGGATCTCGCCCAGCAAGGGCTCGACGACCTCGCCGACATCGTGGTGAACACCTCCCGCGTCGGCGTCATGAAGCCGGATCCCCGCGTCTACCTCATGGCCGCCGAACACGCCAGCGCCCCGCTCCACCGCTGTCTTTTCATCGACGACACTGCCGCCAACGTCATCGCAGCCAGCGAAGTGGGCATGACCGCCGTGCACTACCAGCAGATCGAAGATCTCCGCACAGCCCTGGCGCCCCTCCTCACAGCACCAGACGCACAGCACACGTGACATCCAGAGGCATTCGGACAGTTCCAATACCCGACGTCACCATTACACCTCACCGTCGAGGACTCCCGCCGCACGCTGGAGGCCCCGGGCTGGTTCACCGGGCGGGAGGTGCGGCTGTGACCATCACGCCCTTGCGTACAGGCCCGATCGGTGGGCCCGGCCTGTTGGGGAAGCTACAGGCCGAAGTCCGTCCGGAGTCCGCGTCGACGCGCTGGTCCCCGCCCCGGAGGACCTGGTGCTCGGCTGGAAGCGCTGCCCGGTGCCGGGCTGCGACCGCGCCGCGCACGAGCAGGGTATGTGCACCGGTCACGCCCAGCGGTGGCGCCGGATCGGACGCCCGCAGATCGCCGTGTTCCTGGCCGACCCGGGACCGCCGCTGCGCGGGCTGGCCGAGCTCACCCACTGCACCGTCCCAGACTGCCGTTTCGGGGCGTCCGGCAAAGGACTGTGCGCGCGGCACCGCGACAAGTGGTCCCGCTCCGGCAGCACCGACCCCGCCGCCTGGGCGGCCCTGGCCCCGCCCCTGCCGGGCACCGACCGCGCCGAATGCGCCCTGCCCTGGTGCACCTTGTGGTCGGAGAACCTGGCGAACGCATTCTGCAAGAGCCATTACATCCGGTGGCGGCAGCACGGCGATCCGCCCATCGAGGACTTCATCGTCGAGTGCCGTTCCTTCGGCCGGCCCCGCGTGGACTTCCGCGCTCCCGCGCCGCAGCTCAAGCTGGAGTTCCAGTACGCGGTCCAAGCCCGCCGTGACGAGCAGACCGTCACCGCCCCGGCCCGCCTGATCCAGGCCGCCATCCTCAGGGCCCAGCACGAGAAGGTCGCCTCTCTGCTGGACTACTCCACCGAGCGGTGGCAACGGATCGCCGACCCCTACCAGCACCGCGGCGCCTCCGGCGGCTACGGCAAGCGCCTGGTGGCGTTCCTGCTCTACGCCCGGGACACGGTCGAGACCCTGCGCGACGGCGCGGGGTGGGAGGTCGAGTACGCCCGCGACGTATGGCGGCTGGGCAAGCTCGCCGGGCTCAACCGCAGCGCCAGCCGGCCCTGTCCCCGCAGCGAGCTGCGGTTCGACCGCATAGCCCAGCCCTGGCTGCGTGTTCTGGCGAAGCGCTGGATCCGGCTGCGGCTGTCGTCCGGCCGGAACGTCAACACGGTCACCGGCGACATGCATGCCCTGACCCGGTTCAGCGAGTTCCTCAGCGCAGTCGGTCCGGATTCGCGGCCTGGGCGACGTCGAGCGGCCCCTGCTGGAGCGCTACCTGGCCTGGCTCACCGACCTCCAGGGCGGGCTCAGCGCGAACGAGGGCCGCGTCAACGGCCTGCACTTGTTCTTCCAGGCCATCCGCCAGCACGGCTGGGACACCTCGCTGCCGACCAGTGCCGCGTTCTTCACCGGCGACGGCCCCCGGCGCCGCACGCGGCTGGCCCGCCACCTGGCCGAGCACATCATGACCCAGGTCGAGCAGCCGGCGAACCTCGACCGGTGGTCCGATCCGTCCGCCCGGCTGATCACCCTCATCCTGATCCGCTGCGGCCTTCGGGTCTCCGACGCCTGCACCATCCAGTTTGACTGCCTGCTCCACGACGGCCAACGCGCCCCCTGCCTGCGCTACTTCAACAACAAGATGAGCCGGGAGGCCGCCGTCCCCATCAACGAGGAGATCGAGGCTGAGATCCGCAACCAGCAGCAGCCGTCCTTCAGCGCTGGCCGGGCGGCAACCCGCACCTCTTCCCCCGGCCGAAGGGCAACGCCAGCGGGAAGCACCACTTCCCTCCGGACAGCTACCGGCAGATGCTTAGACCACGTTTCTTTTGGCGGTTCCTGGTACCTGAGGTGTGTCGGATACTTCTGGGGTGTTGTTGACGTGGATTGCCGAGGTAGCGGACGAACCGCTGGTGCTGGAGCCGACCGACCGGCGGGCGGAGTGGGAGACCAACACCTGGTGGCTGGGTGCGGAGGATGAGGACCGGCGGGCCTTGTCCGTGTCCGAGGTGGCCGCAGCCTTTGAGCGCACCGCCGAAGGCATCCGACTCCGCATCCGCGAGCTGGGCTTCGCAGGCGTGGCGACGTTCTACGTGTGGCACGACGAGCAGGCTGGGCAGCTCCGGTGCTCAACCGGGTCGGTGGCTGCAGACGAGCTGCCCTTTGGCGGTGCCTACGCGCCTTCCGGCGATCTCGGTGCTGTGATCGAGGGCTTCCTGAGTGCCCAGGAGCCTGGCATGGTCGCCTGGTCGGATCTTGAGGAGGTGCACGATCAGTCTGAGCAGAGCGTGCCCGGGCCGGAGGCCGCACCTTTTCCCGTGTGGGTTTGCAGCGTCGGACCGGTCTCACGCTGACCGGTCCCGCCCGCTGGCGCGGCCCAGGCGGCGGTAGCAGATCAGGGCAACCGCGATGCCGGCGAAGGCAAGGAAATGCTCGGCTCTGCGCTCGTAGCGTCGGTGCAGGCGACGGCACCCGCTGAGCCAGGACATCGTGCGTTCGATGACCCAGCGGTGGCGGCCCAGACGTTGGGAGGACTCGACTCCACGACGAGCGATGCGCGGGACAATTCCGCGTGACCGCAGCCACCGCCGCAGGTGGTCGTAGTCGTAGCCCTTGTCCCCGTGGAGCTTGGCCGGTCGGCGCCGGCGTGGTCCTCGGCGGGAGCGGATGGGCGGGATGCCGAGCACCAAGGGCTCCAGGGCCTGGCTGTCGTGCAGGTTCGCTCCGGAGATGGCGAGCGAGATCGGCAGCCCGTTGCGGTCGCAGATCAGGTGGATCTTCGACCCGTTCTTTCCGCGGTCGGTCGGATTCGGTCCGGTCAGTGGCCCCCTTTGAGGGCGCGGATGCTCACCGAGTCGATGGCACACCGCGACCAGTCCAGCTCACCCTGGGCGCCGAGTTCATCCAGGATGACCCGGTAGAGCCGGGCCCAGACCCGCTCGTGGCTCCACTTCGCGAAACGCCGGTACACCGTCTGCCAGCAGGCACCGAAGGTCGGCGGGAGCTGGCGCCAGGTGCAGCCTGAGGTCGCCACGAAGACGATCGCGGCCAGCACTTCACGGTCACCGGCCCGCCGCCGACCGCCGCCCTGCGGACGGTGAACGACCGTCGGCGGCACCACCCGTCGAAACAACTCCCACAGCTCATCCGGAACCAGGCGCTCAACAAGGTTCTCCACGACCGCTCAACGACCGCTGGCACCAAAAGAAACGATGTCTTAAGCGCTGGCTCACCGAGTGCGATGTCCGGGACGAGAACGGGCTGCCCGTCCACCTGACTCCGCACCAGTGGCGGCACACCTTCGCCACTCGGCTGATCAACCGCGACGTCCCGCAGGAGGTCGTCCGGGTCCTCCTCGACCACGACTCGCACCAGATGACGGCCCATTACGCGCGGATCACCGACCAGACCGTTCGGCGCCGCTGGGAGGCCGCCACCAAGGTCAACATCACGGGCGAGCGGGTGACCATCGCCCCAGACGGACCGCTGGCCCAGGCTGAGTGGGCCAAAACCCGCTACAGCCTCGCCACCCAGACCCTCGCCAACGGCTACTGCGGACTGCCCGTTCAGAAGACCTGCCCGCACGCCAACGCCTGCCTGACCTGCCCTGTCTTCCTCACCGGACCAGAGTTCCTGCCCGAGCTCCAGGCCCAGCCGGGGCGGACGCTGACGCTCATCGACAACGCCAAATGCTGCGGCCACCAGCGGGTGGCCGAGATGAACGAACAGGTCCTGACCAACCTCGACCGGATGATCACCGAACTCGAAGCCGACGGGCCGCAGGAGGCCGCTGGTGCGAGCTGACAACTCCCCGCACATCATCGCCGCCGCCCGGCAGCGGGCCGCAGCGACCAGGGAGCGGGCCATTGCTGCCCTGCGGCGCATGGACACCGCCGGACAACCCGTCACCTTCGACGCCGTCGCCCGCGAGGCGGGCGTCTCACGGTCCTGGCTCTACAGCCAGCCCGACCTTCGGGCCGAGATCGCCATCCTGCGCGAGCGGCACGGTCCGACGGCCTCAACACCCCAGATCCCCGCCCGGCAGCGCGCCTCGGACGCGTCCTTGCTCCGGCGCCTGGAGGCCGCGACGGCCCGCAACCGCCAACTTGAGGCAGAAGTGCGCGAGCTGAGGGACCAGCTCGCCCGTGCGCTCGGTCGGCAGCGGGCCGCCGCAATCACTTCTTCGGCTGCCCCGGAGGCGTCGGCCTGGCCGACGAGGTGACCGGGGCGCTTGCTAAAAGAGGCCGGCGCGCATGTGCTGCGTGAGGTTCTCGAGGATTTCTCTCAGCCACCGGCTGCGGACGGCCGGCAGCCGGACGAGCGTGTGCTGGAACGCTCCCGAGTCGGCCCGGAACAGGTGGTGGGCGCGCGGAGCGGGTGGGTCATCGCGGAGGACGCCGTCGGGCATGCCGCCCGACGCGGGGACGGGCAGGTGCGGCTCGGGGAAGGCCAGCCACAGCCACACCCCGAGCGGCAACGGCACCAGGTGTACCGAGGCGGCAGTGCCGGTCGGAGCCCAGGCTTCCCCCGTCTGCGGATGGGTCGGCACGAGGAGGATGTCGGTGTCGGGGGCGGGCAGTCCCGGTCCGGCGAGGACGGCATGCCGAGCCAGCGGGCCGGCGGGAAGGAGGGCGTCGAGCGCACGTTGGAACACCTCCCCGATCAGCCCGTCCGGGACCGTCACCGGCTGGCCCTCCGAGGCCACCAGTAGATGGGCGAGTGCCCGGCCGGCAGCAGCCTCCCACTGCGGGCTCCACGACCAAAAGTAGTTGGACCCCAGCCGCGACCCCCACGTCGCGATCGGCTCGAATGGAGGCGCGCCCTTCCCATCTGCCATCAGCTCCGGCCAGGACCGCGGTGCGCTCTCGGCGCCGCTGACGGGAACACGCCGCACGGCGTCCGGGGCGAGCCACACCGCCTGCCAGAGCGAGCAGTCGTCGATCCGGCTCGCCACGGGCAGGCCGCACGCCTCGCAGGCCATGTTGGGGCCATCTCCCCCGTCGAGGCCGCAACAGGCGCCGCCACGTTTCTCCGGGATCAGCAGGGTGCTGCGGACGTCGCCGGGCGCGATCACGATCGCGCCCGGCGCGCCGTCGGACAGACCATAGACCGGCGCGTAGACACCGCGAGCGGCCGCCTCGTCCGGATGGATCTCATCCCACCTTCGCCACGGCGGCCCCCAGGGCTCCGGGTCCACGGCGAACGTCCCCGGTTCCATCAGCACGGGCAGCTGAATCCCGTTTCCATACTTCTGATGGGCATGGACCGGAAGGGCGACCTGAGACAGCGAGGTGGTCAGCTCGGCACCGCACCCCTTGCACACAAAAACGAACAAGTGCCCTCCGTCTGGGAAACAGAGGCATCCTCGCAGCTCGGCAGCGGCCAGCCAATCGGTTTCCAGAATGGCCTGAGAGGCGGTCACCCAACACTCAGCGTGTGCAGCCCGCAGAAGTTGAGCAAGCACTACGACTCGCGTGTGAAGCCACCTCTTCGAGTGAAAGGAGCGGCACCGGCCACCGACTGACGAAGCCCATCAGCCCCTCCTGATCGAGTCCGTCAGCGACACCGGACATCAGGCAAAGGACCAGGTCGCAGCCCTTTCCCGGCCTGCGACTGAAGATAAGCTTCGCGGTGCAGATGTGCACTGTCCGGTATGTGGGCCGGTTCCTGGTGGCCGATCCGTTGGACGTGCCGTGGTCGGTGGTCGAGCACTTGGCCGTGCAGCTGGGGATCGAGGATCCCTCGGTGGTGAAGCGGTACGCCGAGCGTCGGCAGACCGCGTACGACCACGCCTGAGAGATCCGGGACGCCTACGGTTACCACCAGTTCGAGGACCACGAGTGGGGCCGGAAGTTCCGCACGTTACTGCACGGGCGGGCCTGGACGCACGCCGAAGGGCCGGTGGCGCTGTTCAACCAGGCGGTCGACCCACCGGTAGAGGGGCTGCTACAGGCCCGCACTCCACGGATGCCCCGGATGCACGCGGGCGAGTAGTTCGGTCAGGGTCTCGCGCTGGGCCAGGGTCATGTGCGGGACGGTCGCATCGAAGTCTGACTGATCCTTTCCGCGGACATGCTTGGCCTTGAACAGTAGGACCAGTTCGGGTGCCAGATACGGGATGCCGTCCTGCGTGCGGAGGATGATGTCGCTGTAGGGAAGCCGGATCCTCTCGTCGCGTCGGCAGATCCAGGTGTCGCCGTCGTGTGGTTCGCGGAACACGTCGAGCAGGTAGTTTCCGGTGTCCGGATCGCGAAGCCATGTCTGGTGTACGGCGGCCAGCACCTCCGGTGTGACGTCCTCCCAGATCCGGCCGCTGCCTGTCGCGTCGAAGACGTGCCCCGGGAAGCGGTAGCGGATCTCGGGAAAGCTCGCGGCCGGAATCGCGATCTCGATGTCCCCGTGAGCGCGTGTCTGCCTGCCGCGGAACAGGTCCAGGGCCCAGCCCGCGGCCACGTACCAGGGCGTGCTGATCCCGGCCAACTGCTGCGCGACCTCACTCGGGGTCCAGCAGGACGACCACCTGGCTTGGAGGGCTTCGATCTCGTCGGGTGACAGCTCGATGCCGCCGCTGGGCAGTTGCTCGCTCACCGCAGGAATCTATCAGCGTCTCGAAGGCCCCCGGCCGCGTCCGACGAAGGAGACCAGCGGGACCTGGGGCCGTACGCCGCTGACGATCACACGAGGTCACCGGCAGTTGGACTCCACGGGGAACTGGCGACAGTTGAATACGAGAGCCCACCAGTACCGAAGCCGTCATGGTGACGTCGGGTCTTGGCACCATCCGAATGCCCCTTCCTCGAGCGCCGGTGGCGTCAGTCGTCGGCTGCGACGAGGAGAGTGAGCGTCCCCGCAGAGCGGTCGATGAGGACGAGTTCGTGGTAGTCGATGTGGATGGGCCCGTAGTCGTGGAGCGCGTCCTCCGGAAGCTGTCCCAGCAGATATGTGCTGGTTGCCTTGCACATTGGCGTGTAAATCTCCTGGTACAGGCGTGATGCGAGCGGCTCTGGGACGTTTCCGTGCTGGTTGGCCCAGGAGCGGATGACGTCGACCGCTGTCGTGGCATCGACGGCCTCGTAGGTGTCAGGGGTGATGCGGTCAAGCCACCACTGGCCGTGCCGCGGCCAGTCTTGAACGCCGGCTCCGTCGTACGTGTCCCGAAACCGAGGGTGTGAGATCAGGGCCGCCAGTACTTCTCGGTCGTCCAGCACCTCGGACGGCAGCTGGAACTGCTTGGCATCGACCCAGCGGTAGCCATGGGAACCCTCGCAGAAGTCGAAGTCTCGGAAGTTGATGAAGGGGCTGTCCAGGTGGACGAGGGTGGGCACTGGTTCGATGCTCGTCATCGTAGGTCGCGCCATGTCTTCGATCCGTCTGCGATCTTTGGGCTGACCAGCAGCTTTCCCTGACAGTCACCATGTTCAGGGCTGGGAGAACGCATAGTTCACGAGGTCGTGCGTCGGCTGATTTCGGCGGCGTAGTTGGCCCAGTCGCCGGCGGAGAGACGTTGCCAGGCGACGGCGACGTCGGTGTGGATGCCGAGGGTGAGGATCCGGATCCACCCTGGAATCCGGCGAGACGAACACCGGATCACCCGGCTGCAGACCCGTCCTCATCACGGCCGCTGGCCGGTCCTCGACCCAACCGCCCGCTGCTCCGTGGAGGAGCGTGAAGTCAAATCCCCCGCGCGTCCGTCCACTTCGGAGCGGGACGAATCGGCCATTCTCGACGATCCGGCCAACACGCCGTGCGGGGGCGGAATATCGGCGGTCAGGTTGGCTACAAAGTTGGCAATGACAACGAGACGCGGCCGCCGGGCTGTCGGCGCCGCGCTGTCGAGAGGATTCCACCCGTGCAGGTCAAGGTCGACCGGGAGCTGTGCTGCAGCTCCGGCATGTGCGTCACGAACTCCCCCGAGATCTTCGACCAGGACGACCGCGACGGTCTGGTGATGCTGCGTCAATCCACCTTCCGTCCCGAGCAGTTCGCCGAGCTGAGGCTGGCGGCCGACCTGTGCCCGGGTGGCGCGATCAGCGTCGTCGAGGACGCCGTCGAGGACGACGCCGCGCGCCGCTGAGCGGCCGTCCGTCCCGCGCCCCGAGCCACCCGTCCCCCGCTCCACCGACCACCCACTCCGAGGACCCCGCCGACCAAGGAGGCCCCACCGTGACCACTTCACCCGCACCCGCCCGCCCTGCCGTGCCGATGCCGTCCCCCCACTCCGCCCGCTGCCCGTTCGACCCGCCGCCCGCCTACCTGGAGGCCGCCGCGGACGGCCCCGTCACCCGCGCCGAACTGCCCGGCGGCGACACCTGCTGGCTGGTCACCGGCTACGCCGAGGTCCGCGCCGTGCTGTCCGACCACCGCTTCAGCGCGGACATCCGCCACCCGGCCCTCCCGCTCCTGCTGCCCGGGCGGCGCGAGATCCTCGCCTCCAACCCCACCTTCCTGCGCCTCGACGACCCCGAGCACGCCCGGCTGCGCCGCATGGTCACCGGCGACTTCCTGGTCAAGCGGATCGAGGCGCTGCGCCCCGGCATCCAGCAGATCGTGGAGACGGCCCTGGACCGGATGACCGAGGGCCGCAGCTCGGCCGACCTGGTCGCCGAGTTCGCGCTGCCCGTCCCCTCGCTGGTGATCTGCCTGCTGCTCGGCGTCCCGTACGAGGATCGCGAGCACTTCCAGCGGCTCAGCCGCACGCTGCTCAGCAGCGACAGCGCGGTGGCGGACGTCGCCGCCGCCCAGCAGGAGCTGCTGGACTACCTGGGCGACCTCGCCGACCGCAAGCGGGAGCGGCCCGAGGACGACATCCTCAGTCGGCTCGCCGCCCGGGACGACCTCACCCCGCGCCAGGCCGCCCGGACCGGCCTCCTGCTGCTGATCGCCGGGCACGAGACCACCGCGAACATGCTCGCCCTGTCCACCGCGCTGCTGCTCGGCCGGCCCGCGCAGATCGCCCGGCTCGCTGACCCGGCCGCACTGCCCGGGGCCGTCGAGGAGCTGCTGCGCCACCTCACCATCGTGCACAGCGGGCTGCCCCGGGTGGCGCTGGAGGACGTCGAGCTGGCCGGCACCTTGATCCGGGCCGGCGAGGGCGTGCTCGCGCTGCTCTCCACGGCCAACCGGGACGCGGCGGTCTTCGGCGGCCCCGACCGGCGGCCGCTCGACGAGGTCGACCTCTCCCGGGACGCCCGCCGGCACCTGGCCTTCGGCTTCGGCGTGCACCAGTGCCTCGGCCAGCCGCTGGCCCGGGCCGAGCTGCAGATCGCGCTCGCCGCGCTGTTCCGGCGACTGCCCGGGCTGCGGCTGGCCGTGCCCGCCGAGGAGCTGGAGTTCCGCGCCGACACGCTGATCCACGGCATGCCGTCGCTGCCCGTGGCCTGGTGACGGGCGGCGCGCACCTCACCCGGCTGGCCGGGGCGGCGGGGCGGAGGCAGGCTTGAGGGGCACAAAGGATCCGGCCCCGCCGTGCCTCCGTTCGGGCGCGCCCGGGACCGGCCGAGGAGACGGAGCCCGCGATGACCGACATGAGCGGACGGTTCGAGCCGAGCACCGACCGCGACGAGGACGTCCGCGCCGCCGACCCGGAGGAGGGCATCACCTCGATGCAGAACCTGCACGCCCAGGAAACCTCCCAGGCCGAGGGCGAGGACATGCTGGAGGAACCCGGCCGCAACGGCTGAGGTTCGCCGAGACCACGACCGCCCGGGCCCGACCGGGCGGTCGCCGCGACCGCGGGTGCCGCCGCCCTGGCGGGGCGCACCGGCGAGGAAGGACTGGCGCATGACCCCACACGACCAGAACGGCCCGCACGCCCGACCCCCGGCGGACCCGCGCACCTCGTGGGCGACCTGGACCACCCAGTCGATCATCAGCGGCCCGGGCGGGGTGACCACCAGCGAGGTCGGCCCCATCTCCGGCGACCTCACCGTGCACACCACCTGGGTGGACGGCGAGACCCGGCTGACCGTCCAGTACACCGGCGCGCTGGACTGGTACACGGTCGCCGGCAGCCCGGTGCCGGCCGCCGACGAGACGACCGCGCGGGCGATCCACCAGGCGATGGTGAACGGCGTCAAGGCGGGCAGGGGCGCGACGGCCCCGGCGCCGCCGGCCGGCTGAGCAGGGGCCGTCCGCTCAGGGCAGCGGGTGCGCGTGGACCGGCAGGTGCGGGCTCTGGTGGCCGCCGCTGGCCAGCATCCGGACCTCGCCCGCATCGCTGATCTCGGCCCGGACGATGCCGCTCTCGTCCTCGTAGACGGGGTGGCCGCCCGGGCCGGTCGCGCTGGTGCGCACCACCACGACCACGTCCTGCGGGGCCTGGGTGCCGGGGGTGCCGGGGAAGGTGAGCGCGTAGCGGTCGACTGGTCCCATCACTGGTCTCCTGCTCTCTCGGTTCCCCGGATCCCCGGTTCCCTGGCTCCCGCGCCCTAGCGGGCGGCGGCCTCGACCACGACGGGCTCGGCCATGACGCCGTCGACGGCGACCGGCTCGACGGCGGCCCGGGCGTGCGAGCCGCGCACCTCCAGCTCGCCGAGCAGCCGGGCGGTGGCCTCGGTGACCGCCGCCACGGCCCGGTCGAAGGCCTCCCGGTTGTGCGCCGCCGGGGCGCGGAAGCCGGAGACCTTCCGGACGTACTGCAGCGCGGCGGCGTGGAAGTCCTCCTCCCCCGCGTCCGGCGTGACGGGCGGTCGCAGCGTCTTGATGTTGCGGCACATGACCCCAGTCTCGCGCGCGGACGCCGCGCAGGCGACCCCCTCCCGTCACCTCCGTCTCACGAGGGCATCACCCGGGCGGATTAGGATGCCGGTCGAACCAATTCCCCACCCGCCCCGCGCGCGCCCCGACGCGCGCCCCCGGCGCGGGCAGCACCCCGGAGCACCGCCTTGCCTCTCGCGCTGGTCGCGCTGGCCGTCACCGCGTTCGCCATCGGCACCACCGAATTCGCCGCCATGGGGCTGCTCCCCCAGGTCGCCGACAGCCTGCACGTCTCCATCCCGCAAGCCGGCTGGCTGATCTCCGCCTACGCGCTCGGAGTGGTGGTGGGCGCGCCGCTGCTCACCGCGCTGGCCGCCGGGCGGCCCGCAAGGCGGTGCTGGTGGCGCTGGCCGGCCTGTTCGCCACCGGGAACCTGCTGTGCGCGCTGGCCCCCGACTTCTGGACGCTGGCGGCCGCGCGGCTGGTCACCGGGCTGCCGCACGGCGCCTTCTTCGGGGCCGGGGCGGTGGCCGCGGCCGAACTGGTCGCGCCGGACCGGCGGGCCCGGGCGGTGGCCGTGATGTTCTCCGGGCTGACCGTCGCCAACATCGTCGGCGTCCCGGCCGCCACCCTGCTCGGCCAGCACCTGGGCTGGCGGGCCACCATGCTGGTGGTGGTGCTGATCGCCGCCGCCGGGACGCTCGCCATCGCCCGGCTGGTGCCCACGCTGCCCTCCCCCGGCCACACCGGGCTCCGGCACGAGCTGCGGACCTTCCGCAGCGGGCAGCTGTGGCTGGCGCTGGCCACCGTGGTGTTCGGCTGCGGCGGCATGTTCGCCTGCTACAGCTACATCGCGCCGCTGCTCACCGAGGTCTCCGGCTACGCCACCGGCTCGGTGACCGTGGTGCTGGCGCTGTTCGGGGTGGGCATGACGATCGGCAACGTGCTCGGCGGATTCGCCGCCGACCGGGCGCTGCGCCCGACCGTCTGCGCGTCCTTCGTGCTGCTCTCCGCCACGCTCGCGCTGTTCGCGGTGACCGCGCACGCCCGCTGGTCGGCGGCCGTCACGGTGGTGCTGATCGGGCTGTTCGGCTTCGCGATCGTCCCGGCGGTGCAGACCCTGGTGATGCGGAAGGCCCGCAGCGCGCCGACGCTGGCCTCGGCGACGGTGCAGGGCGCGTTCAACCTGGCGAACGCGCAGGGGGCGTACCTCGGCGGGCTGGCGCTGGACGCCGGCCTCGGCTGGACGGCCCCGACGCTGGTGGGCGCGGTCCTGGCCGCCTCGGGCGCGCTGATCGCGGTGCTCGCCTGGGCGGCCGACCGGCGCCGGCCCGCCGCGCCCGCGGTGCGCGAGGCGGAGCCGGCCGTCCTGGCGGGCGCGCCGCTCTAACCGGGCCAGCCGGCCCAGCTCGTCTCGTCGTTCTAGTCGTTATGAAAGGCGGCCCGGTGGGCCTCGGCGAGCAGCAGGTAGCCCTCGCCGTTGGCCTTGATGCCGGCCTTCTCCTCCTCGGTCAGCTCCCGGCGGACCTTGGCCGGGACGCCGGCGACCAGCGAGCCGGGCGGCACGACGGTGCCCTGCGGGACGACGGCGCCGGCCGCGATCAGCGAACCGGTGCCGATCCGGGCGCCGTTGAGCACCGTGGCGCTCATCCCGACCAGGACGTCATCCTCGACCGTGCAGCCGTGCAGCACGGCGTTGTGCCCGACGGTGATCCGCTCGCCGACGACCAGCGGGAAGCCCGGGTCGGCGTGCAGGCTGCAGTTGTCCTGGATGTTGCTGCCCGCCCCGACCGTGATCGGCCCGGCGTCGGCGCGCAGTACCGCGCCGTACCAGACGCTCGCGCCGGCGCCGATGGTCACGTCGCCGACCACCACGGCGTTCGGCGCCAGGAAGGCGGTGGGGTCGACGCTGGGCGTGAGGCCCCCGATGCCGGCGATCAGCGGTTCTGCCATGGTCTCGTCCTCCTGGTGACGGTGTGCCGTACCTGCCGCCGGTCAGCGTAGGGCTCCGGCTACGGCGCCGTGCGGCCGAGGTCGGGTACGGCCGCGGCGGGCTGGGCGCCGCACAGGG
The DNA here is from genome assembly GCF_000961885.1 of Streptomyces rubellomurinus. Classification (GTDB taxonomy): domain Bacteria; phylum Actinomycetota; class Actinomycetes; order Streptomycetales; family Streptomycetaceae; genus Kitasatospora; species Kitasatospora rubellomurina. The sequence goes on along the minus strand of NZ_JZKH01000013.1, from coordinate 1,581 downwards.
CGGTGACGGTCACCCGGTCCATGGCAGCCCGGGCCGCGGTCGCGTCCGGGGTCGGGCCCGGCGTCGCGTCCGGCACGTCGTACGGGGAGGTGGCGGCGGCGACCTGGCGCTGCCCGTCCGGGGAGGACAGCATCGTCGTCCGGTAGCCGGGGATGTCCCCGGTGTGGCCCCAGAAGGGTCCACACGGGGTGTCCACGCGTTGCAGGCCGAGGCCGTACGTCCGGCCCTCGCCGTGGGGGGTGGTCTGCCGCATCGCGGCGAGTTCGGCGGGGTGCAGCAGGCGGCCGCCGAGCAGGGCCCGGAGGAAGGTGGTGAGGTCCGCGGTGGTGGAGACGAGGCCGCCGGAGGGGCCGGCCATCGAGGGGTTGAGGACGGTGACGTCGACCGGGCCGGTGGCCAGTTCGACGTAGCCGTGGGCGTGCGGCCCGGGGACGAGCGGGAAGTCGCCGGGGGCGGAGGTGCCGGTGAGGCGCAGCGGGCGGACGATCCGGCGGGTGACCTCGTCGGTCCAGGGGTGGCCGGTGAGCTTCTCGATGATCATCGCGACCAGGACGTCGTCGGTGCCGGAGGGCTTCCAGTCCTGCCCCGGGGCGAACGCGGGCGGGTACCCGTTCGCGATGTCCACGAGGTCCCGCAGGCGGTAGGACGTGTAGCGGCGGGTGGTCAGCCAGTCCGGCTCGTGGAACGCGAAGGCCGGGTCCTTCGCGTAGTCGGCGACGCCGCTGGTGTGGTCGAGCAGGTTCCGGACCGTGATCAGGGTGCTGTTCGGGACGACGCCGGGCAGCAGGCACTCCAGCCGGTCGTCGAGGCCGAGCCGGCCTTCGCCGACCAGTTGGAGCAGGACGGTGGCGACGAAGGTCTCGGTGGCGCCGCCGATCCGGAAGCGGCCCCCGGGGTCGGCGGGGGCCAGGGTGTCGAGGTCGGCGACGCCGCCGGCGTTGCGCCAGACCAGGCGGCCGTTGTCGCGGACGGCGGCGAGGGCGGAGGTCGCGTGGCCGGTGTCGGTCATTCCGGCCAGGGCGGCGTCGGCGGCCGGCCGGTCGACGCCGTGTGTCGGGGCCGCGTCGTCCCCGGCGGTGTCGTCGTCCGGGTCCGTCTCGTAACTGTCGTCGATGTGCAGGCCGTTGAGGGAGTAGTGGACGGTATGGCAGCCGGCGGCGGCCGGACGTTCGGCGGGCCGGGCGGCGGCGGCCGGGGCGAGGGCGACGAGCAGGACGGCGCCCAGGACGGCCGCGACGGCGGCGCGCAGGCCCGGTGGGTGGAATCGGGTGGTCGAGTCGGCGACGGTCATGCCGTTCTCCCTGGTGCGGTCGCCGGAGGTGTCGACTACGGCGATTTCCATGGCCGTTGACACCATGGCAGGCCGCCCTCGCGCGGTCGTCAACCGTGCGGGCGGGCCGGTCTCCGCCCTGGGGAGGGGGACGACCCCGATCGGCCTCCGGGGCCGTACCCCGAGGCCTCTCGGGGTACGGTCCGCCGGGCGGTCAGGACAGCGGGGCCTTGTCGCGCAGGATGTCGAGGAAGGCGCGCAGCCAGGCCGGGTGGTCGGGCCAGGCGCGGGCCGAGACGACCAGGCCGTCG